>CAZJYU010000001.1:0-95237 GCA_964550305.1 uncultured Vicinamibacteraceae bacterium
AGCGCCGATTCCGCTACCGCGTGAGACCGCCGCCGCGTGGCAGGTCGTCGGCGAGCGTCACCGGCAGGCGGCCGCGGATCGGTATTTCGCCGGCGAGGGCGCGAACTGCGGTCTCCTCGGAAACCCCGCGGTAGTCGTAGGTGAGAAGGACGGTTGGCAGATTGGGCAGCGCGGCCGCCGGATAGGGGTTGCCGAAAAACACGGCGACGAAGGGTTGCCCGCGGCCGGCCGCCTCGGACGCCACTTCCTCCATCAGCGCGACGACGTGCGCGGCCAGATCCATCTCTTCGTTGAACGACGAGGACCTGATGAAGATCCCCGCGACCACCGCGTCGTAGCGCGGGGCCATGCGGCGGACCAGCTCCGCGTCGGCCGGCGTCGACTGATCGGATAACTCGACCGCGGTTACGTTCTCCCACCGATCGCGCAGCTCCGGGATGACGATGCGGCTCGGGGCGCCGATGCCCCATCCGGAGGCGCGATCGAGAACCGACAGATACAGAAGCGAACCGCCACGTGAAGAGCGGAGAGGAACGTTCCCCGCGTCGCGGAGCAGCGTGATCGACCGTTCGCTCACTTCGCGCGCGACGGCGCGGTGCGCGCGGGTGCCGACGATCGTTGGCAGGGTGTCGAGCTCGACCCGGCGCCGCCGGTGCAGGCCCAGGCGCGCCTTGGCGTCCAGGATCCGCCGGACGGAACGGTCGAGGGCGGCGGGGCTGACTCGTCCGGCGTCGACGGCGGCGCGCACGCCGGCCACCGCCTCGCGGTCGTCCGGCGCATGCAGCACGAGGTCGTGGCCCGCCGCGACCGCGCCCGCGGCCGCCTCCGCCGTCTGAGCCATCTCGGTGACTCCCCGCATCCGCATCGAGTCGGTGAACACCAGCCCGTCGAAACCGAGCTCCTCGCGCAGGAGACCGGTGACGACCGGCCGGCTGAGGGTCGCCGGCGTCGTATCGTCGGGGTGTACGGCGGGGAGCGCCATGTGGCCGGTCATGATGGCGCCAGCGCCCGCCGCGATGCCGGCGCGGAACGGCGGCAACTCCACCGCGTCGAGGCGGGCGCGCGGATGGCGAAGCACCGGCAGCGCGCGGTGCGAGTCGATGTCGGTGTCGCCATGGCCGGGGAAGTGCTTGATGGTGGCGATCATGCCGCCGTCGGCAAGACCTTCGATGTAGGCGGTGGCGAGCGTGGCCACGGCGTCCGGATCCTCCCCGAACGCTCGGATGTTGATCACCGGGTTGCGCGGGTTGTTGTTGACGTCCACCACCGGTGCAAAGTTGACGTGCACCCCGATGGCGCGCGATTCGACGGCGGTGATCCGTCCCGCCTCGCGCGCGAGCTGCGGATCGCCGGCCGCCCCGAAAGCCATCGCGCTCGGGAAGTTGGTGGCGCCCTCCAGGCGGAAGCCGGCGCCGGTTTCGAAGTCGGCCGTCACCAGGAGCGGCAGCGGCGCGATCGCCTGCAGCCGGTTCAGCAGCGATGCGGCGTCGAGCGGCTGACCGAGTGCGGTCCGGGCGTAGGTGGGGTTGAGCAGGACGTCGGGCGTCGCAGTTCGGGCGCCGAAGATATGCACGCCGCCCACATGCTGTTCGTGAATCAACGACACGAGGTTGTCGTACGTCTCGCTGTCGCTGCTGGTGTAGCTCGACAGGAACGTCGGGACGACGAGCTGGCCCACCTTTTCGTCGACCGACATCGCGGCGAGCGTCTCGTCGACCCACCGCTGCGCATCCGCGTCGAGTCCGCGCTCCTGCGCGCCGGGCGTCCAGGCGTGGAGGGCCAGTGAGACGGCAAGAATCAACGCCGCCAGCACTGGCGCCCGTGTCGTCACCCGGGCATCGTACGCAGGATCGTCCGGTCGGGCAAACCGGGGGCGGCGGCTATAATCGTTTGCGTGAGCCATACCGAGCACCGAGCCGAGGCGCCCAGAGCAACCCGATGTTTCGTCCTGACGATAAGCGATACCCGGACGCTGGAGACCGACCGGGGCGGCGACACGATTGTCCAGTTCCTGACCACCGGCGGGCATGAAGTGGCGGGCCGGACGATCGTGCCGGACGATCCGGACCGGGTCCGCGACACGCTGTGCCAGGCGATCGACGCACCTGACGTCGACGTTGCCATTGCCACCGGGGGCACCGGCATCACGCAGCGCGACGGGACCTACGAGGTCGTGACGGCGCTGCTCGACAAGAAGCTGGACGGCTTCGGCGAACTGTTCCGTGCGCTCAGCTACGAGGAGATCGGCCCGGCCGCGATGCTGTCGCGGGCGACCGGCGGCCTTGCGGGCCGGACGATCGTCCTGAGCCTGCCGGGGTCTCCGAACGCCGTGCGCCTGGGGATGGAAAAGCTGATCCTGCCGGAACTGGGACACCTGGTGCGGGAGGCAAGGCGGTGAGAGGCGGCGGCCGCGGGACGAAGATGCGGCCGATTCGGTCGACGATTTCGATCGACGAGGCGCTCGCGATGGTCGAAGGCGCGGCGCGCCCGATCGAACGGACGGTGCGCATCGGCCTCGCGGAGGCAGCCGGACGGGTGTTGGCGTCAGCCGTCGTTTCCGACCGGAACGTTCCGCCGTTCGACCGCGCCGCCATGGACGGCTTCGCGGTGCGGGCCGCCGACACCGCAGGCGCCGGGCCGGATGCGCCGATCGCGTTCCGCCTGATCGAGACGGTCCATACCGGCCGCATGCCTGCGCACACCGTGACGGTTGGCGGCTGCACGGAGATCGCGACCGGCGCGCCGATGCCGGATGGCGCCGATGCGGTGGTCATGGTGGAAGAGACGGAGCGGGACGGCGAGACGGTGCGCGTCCACGCCCCGGTGAAGCCGCGCCAGAACGTCGGCGCGCGCGGCGCCGACATCCGCTCGGGGCAGGCGCTGCTCCGGCCGGGCGATTTGCTGACGCCCGGCCGGGTGGGATCGATTGCCGCCCTGGGTCTGGCGGAGTTGGACGTGTACGATCGGCCGCGGGTCGGGCTGCTGTCGACCGGTGACGAGATAGTCGAGCCGGGCAAGCCCCTTGCGCCAGGGCAGATCTACGACGTCAACCGCTTCACGATGGCATCGGTCATCGCGGCGCATGGCGGCACGGCGACCATCCATCCGATTACCGGCGACTCGGTGGCAGCGCTCGGAGCGGCCGTCGAGGCGATCATCGACCGCGGCGCCGACATCCTGGTGTTCTCGGGCGGCAGCTCGGTGGGGGAGCGCGACCTGACCCTCGACGTGATGCGCGAGAGGGGCGAGGTGCTCTTCCACGGCATCGCCGTGAAGCCGGGGAAACCCACGGCGTTCGGACGGATCGGGTCGACGCCGGTATTCGGGATGCCGGGCTATCCCACCTCGTGCCTGTCGAACGCCTACCTGCTGCTGCTGCCGTTCCTGCGGCGCGTTGCGCGCCTGCCTCCCCACGAGATGCGGACGGTGCGTGCGCCGGCCGCGCATCGGTTCGCATCGCCGGCGAACCGGCATCAGTTCTACACGGTGCGGTTTGAGGACGGCGCGGTGGTCGGCGCCTTCAAGGCGTCGGGCGACATCACCAGCATGTCGCAGGCGGACGGCTACGTCGAGATCCCGGTCGGTGTCGACGCGATCGACGCGGGCGCGCCGGTGGACGTGACGTTGTTCTGAGAGCGGCGTTGACGCCGGAGGCCAGGGTCGCAGTACGCTTACGGCTTGCCGCCTCGGGATGTGCGCCCTTAGCTCAGTTGGATAGAGCGCCTGGCTTCGAACCAGGAGGCCGCAGGTTCGAGTCCTGCAGGGCGCGCCACTCACTCTACGGCGGCCGCGCGGCGGTCCAGGAACCGTCCGACGCGGGCGGCGTTGGCGCCGAGGTCGGAGATGCCGACACGGGATAGCGATCGGACGTCCACCGTTGTCGCGTCAGGTACGTCGCGGGCCCTCCGCAACCGTACTGCGGCCGTCCCGCCACGGCCGTTCTCCCGGACCGCGCTGGCTCCCGGTGTATGCTATCTGTAACTCCTTCGCGCCCTTAGCTCAGCTGGATAGAGCGTCTGGCTACGAACCAGGAGGCCGCAGGTTCGAATCCTGCAGGGCGCGCCATTCCCAACCGTTGATCCCGGCGTCGCCCTACCGTTTGCCGAGGCGTCGAGCCCATTCGAGTTCCAGCACGTCGGCGGTGTGGAGGTCGAAGATCTCTGCCGTGGGGGTGAAGCGGCCGCGGAACTCGGTATGGCAGCGGTAGCACACGGTGATGTCTTTCAGGCGGCTGTAGACGACGAGGTCGAGCAGGGCGGCGGCGCCCAGGACACCGTAGGCAACGAGATCCCTGCCGAACCAGTAGAAGACGGCGCTGATCAGGGCGCCGGTGATGATGACGGCGAGACCCAGCTTCGGATCGAAGTCCTTCCGGCGATAGAAGTCCGGCCCTTCACACACGGGACACCGATCCACGCCGTCGCCCGCGCGGACCGCGTCCGTCGCGTTGAGTGCGATCGCGCGCTCGCAACCGCCGCACCGAATCGCGGTCGGAGCATCCACCGCCGGGACCGGGAGGCGGCTGGCGCAGTCGGGGCAGACGATGGTAAACGTCACAGGGGTACCCGCTGCGATACGAGCAGGTACTTCGCGAGCACCTCGCCGACGATCACGGTGAAGAAGTCGACATAGAGGATGCCGGTGGCGGACTGCGTCGACTGAATCTTCGCCGTCTCCCACGTGAGATAGGCCAGCACGAGCGGGCTCGCCAGACCGAACAGCACGCGTTGCCAGAGAAAGATCCCCTCGAGCGACATCGCATAACGGCCGAAGCCGGCCCCCGATGGCGCCTGCCACGTGGCGAGGGCGATGCCCACGACGACGGCGACCACGACGATGCGGACGATCGTCGATCCGATGTGGAACCTGACGATCCGCTGCAGCAGCCCGATGTCCATCGACGGCAGCACCAGGTACCAGTGGCCCAGGATCATCGCCGTGCAGCTTCCGCCCAGCAGCGCCGCCGACGACGCGAAACTGACCGCGGTGAGCACTGCGGGCGGTCCCGCCTCCACCGCCGCCCATCCGGCCGCCTGGGCAGCCAGCGCCACCAGTCCGGCGATGAGCGTGGTCCAGAGCAACGGCTGCCGAAGCGCCGCCAGCGCACGGCCAACGCTCGCCCAATAGACGAGTAGCGAGCCCGTCGCGACGACGAACGCGCCGACGCCGACCGACGCCCACGGGGTTTCCGCCGGCGCCTCGGGCCGGAACGCCAGCGCGATCAGCATCAGGATCGACGCCAGGCCGGCATTGAAGCGGAAGAACTGCACGCCCGCGACGCGGGCAACCAAGAGCAGCGAGGCGGCGATGCCGAGCCCGAGATGGGCGAGAAAGAGATAGAGGACCGAAGCCATCCCGCCCGGCGCGTCAGCCGAGCCGCCGGTTCACCTCGTCCCAGTTGACCGTGTTGAACCAAGCCGCGATGTAGTCGGGACGCCGGTTCTGGTACTTCAGGTAGTAGGCATGCTCCCAGACGTCGAGGCCGAGGATTGCCGACTTCCCCTCCATGACCGGGGTGTCCTGATTCGCCGTACTCTCGATGCTGAGCGCTCCGCCGTTGTTGATCAGCCAGACCCATCCGCTGCCGAACCGGCCCGCGCCCGCCGCCCCGAACTGCTCCCTGAACGTGTCGAACGATCCGAACGCCGCGTCGATCGCGTTCGCCACGTTGCCGGTCGGCGCGCCCCCGCCGTTCGGCCCCATCACCTGCCAGAACATCGTGTGATTCGAGTGGCCCCCGCCATTGTTCCGCACCGCGGTCCGGATGGCCTCCGGCAGCGCCGCGAGATCCGCAATCAGCTCGTCGACCGTCTTGTCCGCCAGGTCCGGGTGCGAGGCGAGCGCGCCGTTGAGCTTCGTCACGTAGGTGTTGTGGTGCTTCGTGTGATGGATCTCCATCGTTCGCGCGTCGATGTGCGGCTCGAGCGCGTCGTAGTCGTACGGCAGCGGCGGCAGTTCGTGGGCCATGGCGCGTCTCTCCTTGACGATGCGTGGGTGCGTCGCTGTCCGGAGCGGACAGGACGGTTGAGCCGTAGATCCTAGTGGATCTCCAGCATCCGGTCGAGCGCCACCCGGGCCCAGTGCTTCTCGGTCTCGGGGACCGTGATCCGGTTGTGGACCTCGCCGTCCCGCAAGCCCTCCAGCACCCAGAGCAGGTGGTTGGGGGATACCCGGAACATCGTCGAGCAGAGGCAGCCAATCGGGTCGAGGGTCAGCACGGTCCGCTCCGGCGCCAACTCGGCCGCCAGGCGGTTCACGAGGTGAAGCTCCGTGCCGACCGCCCAGACCGACCCGGGCGGGCTTGCCCTCAGGGCCTTGATAATCCGCTCGGTCGATCCACTCTGATCCGCCGCCTGCACGACTTCCCAGGCGCACTCTGGATGGACGATGACACGGACGTCCGGATGCCGCCGGCGAACCTGCTCGACATGGGCCACACTGAACCGCTCATGAACCGAGCAATGCCCTTTCCAGAGGATGAGCCGCGCCTGACCCAGTGCCTCCGGCTCCACGCCGCCGTTCGGCAGATCCGGATCCCAAACCACCATCTCGTCGAGGGGCACGCCCATCGCGTACGCGGTGTTGCGTCCCAGATGCTGATCCGGCAGGAAGAGCACCTGCCTACCCTGTTTCCACGCCCACTCCAGGGTCGGCCGCGCGTTGCCGGAGGTGCACACGACGCCGCCGCGCTCGCCGCAGAAGGACTTGATGGACACTGCCGAGTTGATGTACGTCACCGGCACCACGTCGGTTGCGCCCAGTGCCTGCAGCTCGTCCCAGCAGACCTCCACCTGATCTCCCGCCGCCATGTCCGCCAGCGAGCACCCGGCCGCGAGGTCCGGCAGGACCACCTGCTGGTGCGGCCCGCTAAGCACATCGGCGCTCTCCGCCATGAAGTGGACACCACAGAACACGATGTAGTCGGCGTCGCCCCGCTCGGCCGCCCGCCCCGCCAGACGAAATGAATCGCCGGTATAGTCGGCGAACCGAATCACTTCGTCGCGCTGGTAGTGGTGGCCCAGGATCACGAGACGTGACCCGAGTTCTGCCTTCGCGCGGCCTATCCGCTCCGCCATCTCGTCGTCGGAGAGTCCGAGGTACCGATCGGGCAACGGCTGCCGCTCTCCGATCTGCGTCTTCTCGAATTCGGTCAGCACCGCCAAGTCCATCTCACTCGCTCCCGGCACGCTTGTGAAATTTTTCTCAAGCAGCTCACAACAAAAAGCGCGGACCCCTGTCCGCGCTGAATGCACTACCAGACTATCACGACAACAAGGGCGCCGTATCCGGCCGCTCGACCACGTTGTAGAGCGTGTCCCGCTCCACCGGGTCGCGCCCCGCCGCCCGGATGAGCGACCGGATTTCCGCCGGCGTCATCGCCTCGGGCGTGCGGGCGCCGGCCATGTGGTAGATCCGTTCCTCCTGGACGGTTCCATCGAGGTCGTCCACCCCGAACCAGAGCGCGGTCTGCGCCACGTCCACCCCCGTTGCGATCCAGAACGCCTTGACGTGCGGGACGTTGTCGAGCATCAACCGCGCTACCGAATGCACGCGCAGCGTGTCGGCCGCGGTCGGCGCCGGCAGCTTCCGCATCTGGTTGTTGTCGGGGTGGAACGCCAGCGGTATGAACGCCTGCACGCCACCGGTGTCGTCCTGTAGCGCGCGCGTCCGCAGCATATGGTCCACCCGCTCCGCGTCGGTCTCGATGTGGCCGTAAAGCATGGTGACGTTCGAACGCATCCCGAGCCGATGGGCCAGACGATGGATCGCGAGGTACCGGTCGGCGTCCGCCTTGTCGTGGCAGATCTTCCGGCGCACCCGCTCGGCGAACACCTCCGCCCCGCCCCCGGGCAGCGAGTCGAGGCCCGCCTCCATCAGCTCGCGCAACACCTCCTCATCCGTCTTGCCGTAGAGCTCCGAGAAGAAGGCGATCTCGACTGCCGTGAAGCACTTCAGGTGGATGTCGGGGCGGATCCGCTTGAAGCCGCGCAGCAGCTCCAGATAGTAGTCCCACGGCAAATCGGGATGCAGGCCGTTCACGACATGCACCTCGGTCAGCGCCTGATCCGACCGCTCGCCCAGCTTGCCCCAGGCCTGCTCGAGACTCATCGTGTAGGCGCCCGCGTCGCCCGGCTGGAGCCGTGCAAAAGAACAGAAAAGACAGCTCGCGACGCAGACGTTGGTCGCCTCGAGGCGGATGTTGTGGTTGAAGTAGGTGCGAGCGCCGTGGCGCCGCTCGCGCTCGCGGTTGGCGAGCCAACCCACGGCGAACAGGTCGGGCGCCGCGAAGAGCCGCACTCCGTCGTCGAAGGTCAGCCGCTCACCCGCCTCGACCTTGTCGGCGACCTCGTGCAGGCGGGCGGCGTTCAGTCTGTCCCACACCGGCTATGCAAGCCTCCAACCGTGTCCGCGATGCGCCCCGGCCCACGGCAGACGGCCAGAGGCTCCGAACATCTCTGCGCGGTTATAACACCCTTCCCGAAACGCGGGCAAAGGCTCTGAACCTACTCGACGAACTCCACCGGGACGGGCTGAGGGATCAGCCGCCGCGCCCAGGCGTCGGCGAACAGCCGCTCCACGGCCTCGCGGCCTCGCGGCCCGTAGTCGAGCGTCAAGTCGTTGACATACATTCCGACGAACCGGTCGGTCCGTTCGACGTCCAGGCCCCGTCCGAAGTCCAGGGCGTACGTGATTGCCTCTTCCCGGTGACTCAGGGCATGCGCGATGCTGGCATGGAGCAGCCGCGACACCTCCCGCATCGTCTCCGTCCCCAGGTCGCGCCGGATCACGTTGCAGCCCAGCGGGAGGGGCAGGCCGCCGGTGCGCTCCGCCCACCAGATCCCAAGGTCAACCAGACTCCGGAGGCCATCGTCCGCGTAGGTGAGCTGCCCTTCGTGGATCAGCACGCCCGCGTCGACCGTTCCGTCCACCACCGCGGGCTGAATCGCATCGAACGGCATCACCCGAACGTCGGCGCCCGGATGGAACAACTGCAGCGCCAGGTGCGCCGTCGTTAGTTCGCCCGGGATCCCCACCGTCACCCCGTCAAGCGACGCGGGACCGCCGGCCCGCGTGACGACGACCGGCCCGTAGCGATCGCCCATGCTCGCGCCGTGCGGCAACAGCGCGTAGCGGTCGACGAGGTGCGCGTAGGCATGGAACGAGACCGCGGTCACTTCGTACTTCCCCTCGAACGCCGCACGGTTCAGTGTTTCGATATCGGCCAGCACCTGATCGATCTCGAATTCGCCAGTGGTGACGGCCCCACAGGCAAAGCCGTAGAACATGAACGCGTCGTCGGAGTCCGGGCTGTGGGCAACCGTGATCCGCGTCAAACGTCGTCGTCCTCCGCGACTGCGTAGGGAGCCGAGACGCGCCGCACCACGATGGTCATGCCGAACAGCGTGATCACGGTCGCCGCTCCGAGCGCCAGGTACGCGCCGGGGGCCATTGTCGGATCGGGCAGCGTGACCGTCGCGCGGGTCCCCGACACGATGGCTTGTGCCTGCGACTGCGCCCACACGCGATCGGCCGTGGTCCGCTCCATCCATTGCTCGCTCAGAAGGACGATCGCAAACGCGGCGAGGCCCACCACGAGCAGCGGATGGCGCGAGTTCTTCCGAGTGATGACGCTCAGGGTAGCGAGCAACGACGACAGGAGCCCAAGCCCCAGCACCCAGAACGCGGCAATGCTCGGCACGCCTCCCAGGCCGCGGTCGCCAATCAGCATCCAGGGCATGAACGCGCTCGCCGCCAGCACGATCCCGGCCGCCAGGGGAAGATAGTAGGCTCGCATGGTGTGCGACAGGAGGGACATTCGGCGAGTCTAGCACGGCGCCGTCACGGTCCCGGGACGTCGGCGGGCCCGAAGGCTATTTCGTGGCGACCGGCTTGCGGACCTTTCTCGCGATCACCGTCTCGACGTTTCCCTCGGCCCGGCCGGGATGGGGTGGCAATGAGCTGGGGTCGAGTCTCTCGAGATCCTGGAGGATGTCCGACGCCCAACCGAAGATGTTCCGGCCGGCGACGACGCGGCGCATGGCGTGCATCCGCTGGCGCCGCTCGCCCTGCGGCATGTCGATGGCCTGTCCGATGGCGGCCGCGAAGCCGTCGATGTCGTAGGGGTTGATGATGAGCGCGTCGTGCAACTGTTGGGCGGCGCCCGCCATCTCGCTGAGCACGAGGACGCCGTCGTCGTCCTGTCGCGCCGCGACGAACTCCTTCGCTACCAGGTTCATGCCGTCGTGAAGCGAGCTGACGATACAGAAGTTGGCCAGCCGGTAGAGGGCGACCAGCCGCCGGATGCGGAACGCCGACTTCCGGTAGCGGATCGCCCCGCGCCCCGATCCGTAGCGCGCGTTGATGTCGGCGACCTTGCGGTCGATCGCCTCCACGACGTCCATGTAGCTCCGCAGGCTCGACCGCGACGGGACGCCGATCTGGACGAACGTGAGGGCGTCGCGCAGATCGGCCCGCGCTTCGAACAGCCTTTCGATCGCCTCCAGCCGCTCCAGCACCCCTTTGGTGTAGTCGAGGCGATCGACGCCGATGCCGATGTACGGAGTATCGAGCCCCAGCTCCTGCCGCAGCCGCGCCGTCTCCTCGTCCAACGTCGGATCCTGCGTGATCCGGCGGATGCGGTCGTAGTCCACCCCGATCGGCACCGCCTTCACGGCGACGATCCGGTTGCCGCGCCGGACCGTGTTGCGCGTGACTTCGAAGCCGAGGGTCTCGCGCGCCGCGGTCAGGAAATTGCGGCGGTCGTGGTCGAGTTGAAACGCGATCAGGTCGTTGCCCAGCAGGCCCTGGACCAGGTCGCGCTGCCACGGACAGATGCGCAACCGGTCGGGGCTGGGCCATGGAATGTGCCAGAAGATCGCCGTCTTCACACCCGGCTGGCGCTGGCGCAGCTTCTGGGCCACGAGGGCGAGGTGGTAGTCCTGGATGAAGACGGGCACCGTCGGGTCCGGGAGTTCCGACTCGATCACCTCGGCGAACCGTTCGTTCACGCGCTGATACGTGTCCCAGTCCTGCGTGCGGAAAACCGGGCGGACGTGCGCCTCATGACACAGCGGCCAAAGGCCTTCGTTCGAGAATCCCTCGTAGTACTGCAGCGCTTCCCTCTCGGTTAGCCAAAGGCGGCGCAGCAGGTAACCGGGCTGATCGGTCGGCACCGCGACGCGATCGGATTCGTCCACCACCTCGCGGTCGGCGTCGCCGGATCCGTGCGCAATCCACACCCCGCCGCGCTCCCGCATCAGGGCGTCGAGCGCCACCGCGACGCCGCCGGTGGTGGGTGACGCGACAATCGCGCCGTCCGCGGTGTGGCTGTGCTGATAGGGTTCGCGGTTCGAAACGACGACCAACGGCCGATCCCGAGACGTGGCACTGGACGCGGATCCCTTCGCGGTGCACGGGTCCGCCTGCGTAGCGGGTGGCGGGCGGCCAGTTACGGTTCGTGGGACCATTCGCGCTCGGACGGCGTTGAACCTACGTCGATCCGCGCTGCCGTGCCCTGGTCGCGGCTGCGAGGAAACGGCTACACGTCGAACGACAGGCCGCAACCGCACTCGCTCGTCGCATTCGGGTTGCGGAAGATGAGCGACTGGCCCAGCATGTTCGGGTCACAGTCGAGGACGGTGCCGCGCAGGTACCGATAACTCTTCGGATCCACGAAGATTCGCGTGCCGCCGGCCGCCTCGAATATCTCGTCGCCCGACCGGGGTTCCGTCGCCCACTCGAAGAGGTAGCTGAAACCGGAGCACCCACCCGCGCGGACGCCAACGCGCAGACCGCCCTCGGCCGCGTCCTCGCTGGCCATGGCGTCCCGAATCCGCTTCTCCGCCGCAGGCGTGATTTCGATCATGGCTGGTTCGTCTCAGTTTAGCCGATCCCGCGCGCCCCCGGTTGACGGCAGGGCCGCCGCGGTGATGCTCACGATTCAGCCGGCGCGAGTTGCCGCAGCCGCGTCACCAGGCTCGCCACCTTCTCGACGGCGTAGTCGATCTCCTCTACCGTCGTCGTTCGCCCCAGTCCGAACCGTATCGATGCCCGCGCCAGATGCGCCGGCACGCCGATCGCCGCCAGCACGTGCGACGGCTCCGGGTTTGCCGTCGTGCAGGCCGCGCCTGACGACACGGCGACATCGTCGAGTCCAACCAGCAGCGATTCCCCTTCGATCCCCTCAAAGCTGACGTTCAGGTTGTGCGGCACACGCGCCGCCAGCGACCCGTTCACCGTGACGCCGTCAAGTCGCTCGCCGAGCCCCGCCAGCAACCGGTCACGTAACCGGCCAATCCGCAACGCGTCGTCCGCCAACCCGGTTCGCACGATGGCCGCCGCCGCGCCGAACCCGACAATCCCCGGCACGTTCAACGTCCCCGACCGAAGCCCGCCCTCCTGTCCGCCGCCGTCGACGAGGGGCGCAACCCGAATTCGTGGCCGGCGGCGCCGGACGTACAGCGCGCCGATCCCCTTCGGCCCACACATCTTGTGGGCCGTGAACGACAGCAGGTCGACGCCGAGCGCATGGACGTCGATCGGGATTTTTCCCACCGCCTGCGCCGCGTCGGTGTGCAGCAGGATGCCGCGAGCCTTCGTCAGTTCGGCGATGTCCGCGATCGGCTGCACGACGCCAATCTCGTTGTTCACCGCCATCACCGACACCAGCCGGGTTTCCGGACGCAGCGCGTCGGCTAGCGCCGCCGGATCGCAGAGGCCATCGGACCCCGGCGGCACGTACGTCACGTCGACGCCTTCGCGCTCGAGCCGCCGGCACGGATCGAGGATGGCGTGGTGTTCCGTTGTCATCGTGACGACATGCACCGGCCGCCGCTCGCCGGGCGCCACCATGCCGCGCACCGCCAGGTTGTCCGATTCCGTCGCGCCGCTGGTAAAGACGATCTCGCGCGGGTCGGCGCCTATTACCGCCGCCACCTCCTTGCGGGCCGACGCCACCGCGTCGCGCGCCGCCCACCCGAACGAATGATGCCGGCTCGACGCATTGCCGAATCTCACGGAGAAGAACGGCAGCATCGCCTCGACGACGCGCGGATCGACCGGCGTCGTTGCGTGATGGTCCAGATAAACCGGAAGGGGAGGCACTAGCGGTTGGCAACCGCGGTCCCGACGCCTTCGGCATCGCGGCGCGTCGTGAGCGTCACCGGCAGGACCAGCGGCGCGTCGTCCGCCACCAGTTCCCGCACGGTGAAGGCCGCCAGCGACTGCACGATCCGGTCTTTCAGCCGCCAGAGCGGATCGCGCACGTTGCACTTGGCGTACTGATCGCAGGTCTCGTCCTCGTCGGAGCAGGCGGTGACGAGAACTGGCCCGTCGATCCCCTGAATGACGTCCGCGACACTGATCTCGGAGGCGTCGCGCGCCAGGTGGTAACCGCCGCGCGTGCCGTGGTGCGAGGCGACCACCTCCATCCGCGCGAGCCGTTGCAGCACCTTGGCCAGCAGCTCGGCAGGAATGTCGTACCGCTCCGCAATCTCCCGGGCGCTGGCCGATGCGCCCTCCGGCCGCGATGCCAGATCCGCAAGCGCGATGAGCGCGTAGTCGGCCTTCTTGGAGAATCGCAGCATCGGCCTGCCCGGAGCCCGCCGGGCCAAGGGCCATTCTAGCCTGCCCGCCCAGGCGCTTCAACCGCCGCCCGCACGGCGTCAGTACTTCTGGAGCGACGGATCGATGGCGTCGATCCAGCGCAGGATGCCCCCCTTGAGGTTGTGGGCGTCCGTGATACCCGCCTCGCGCAGCAACTTCACCGCCTTCGCGCTGCGGGCGCCCGACTTGCAATGGACGATCATCTCGCCCACGTCGCGCAGTTCGTCGAGGCGATTCGGCAACTCGTCGAGCGGGATCAGCGTGGATCCGGGGATGGAGCAGATATCGTACTCGTGCGACTTGCGGACATCGAGGATGAAGACGCCGTCGCTGGCATCCAGGCGCGCCTTGAGCTGCTCGACCGTCACCTCGCCGTCCGCCGGCTCCGGTGCGGCCGGCCGGATGCCGCAGAACTGCTCGTAGTCGATCAGCGCGTTGACCGTGGGATGGTCGCCGCAGACGGGGCAGGCCGGGTCGCGCTGCAGCTTCAGCTCGCGAAAACGCATCTTGAGCGCGTCGTAGATCAGGAATCGCCCGACGAGTGGCTCGCCCGCGCCCACAATCAGCTTGACCGCCTCGGTTGCCTGAATCGTCCCCACGACGCCCGGGAGAATCCCGAGCACGCCGCCTTCGGCGCAACTCGGCACCAGCCCGGGCGGCGGCGGCTCCGGATAGAGGCAGCGGTAGCATGGACCGTCCTTCGCCGCGAAGACCGACGCCTGCCCCTCGAAGCGGAAGATACTGCCATAGCAGTTGGGCTTGCCCAGCAGGACGCAGGCATCGTTCACGAGGTACCGCGTCGGGAAGTTGTCGGTGCCGTCGACGACGATGTCGTAGTCCCGCAGCACGTCGAGCGCATTCTGCGACGAGAGCGCCACCTCGAACAGATCGAGCTGCACCTCCGGGTTGATCGCGGTGAGCGTGTCGCGCGCCGACTCCAGCTTCGGACGGCCGACGTCGGGCGTACCGTGAATAACCTGCCGCTGCAGGTTGCTGTAGTCGACCACGTCGAAGTCGACAATTCCGAGCCGGCCGACGCCCGCCGCCGCCAGGTACATTGCCACCGGAGAGCCGAGACCGCCGGCGCCGATACAGAGCACGCTCGCCGACTTCAGACGCAACTGCCCATCCATACCCACCTCGGGCATGATCAGGTGGCGGTCGTAGCGCGCCAGTTCCTGCGCCGAGAGTGCCACCGGGGCCGCCGTCGTCGTCGTCATGCCGTGCCTCCCGCGACCGACGGGATGATGCTCAGCGTATCGCCCTCCTTCACCGGTGTCTGTTCCCTCTCGAGAAACCGGATGTCGTCGTCGTTCAGGTAAATCGCGACGAAGTTGCGCAGGCGCCCGTCGTCGGCGTACAGGTGCTTGCGCAACTCGGCATGTGCCGCCGTCATGTTGGCGAGCAACTCGCCCACCGTCGCCCCTTCGGCCTCCACTACCTCGTTGCCGCCCGCGTAGGCGCGCAGGGGCGTCGGAATCAGGATCTTCGTTGGCATCGCTCGCCCGCCTTACCTCGTCCCCTGCTCCACCGTGACCGGTTCCTGGTCGAAAGCCGATCGGTCTTCACGAAGCCGCCAGGACGTCATGGCGGCCGGTTCGCCATCCTCCACCGAGACAATCACGTAGGCGAAGACCGGCCACGCGTGGTCCAGATCGTACTGCGACGGCCTTGCCGGGTGGTCCGGATGCGAATGATAGAAGCCGACCAGAGCGGCGCCGCGCGCGAGGGCTCGCCGTTCCGCCGCCTGGTAATCGGCGGGGCCGATCCGGAACCGGCGGCGTGTCGCCCCGTTCGCCGCGTTCGGCAGTGCGAGCGCTTCGTCCACCACGCCGCCGCGACCGATCAGCGCGCCGCAGCACTCGTGCGGGTAGCTCTCCCGGCCGTGCCGGCGGATATCGATCTCCGCCTCGGGACGCAGGGTCAGCATCGGTCATTCCAAGTTCGGGATGCGTTGATCGCGATAGCCGTCAGTATCGAACGGTACAGGCGCTCACTCGGTCGCCGCCGCAACCGGCTCCGTCTCCGTCTCCGAAGTGACGGCATATCCCTTGGCGCGCCAGGCGAGGGTGCCGCCGGTCATGCTCCGCACGTTCCGGTAACCGAGCGACTTGAGGAACAGCAGGCCCGATAGCGATGCATTCCCCCGCTGGCAAACACTCAGTATCGGCGTGTCCCGATCCTCCGGCAATCGGGCGCGGTGCTGGTCAATCTCGGCAAGGGGCATGCTGACCGCGTCCGGCAGATGCACTTCGCGGTACTGATGGGACGGCCGGACATCCACCACGAACACCCCGCCACGCTCCAGTTGCCGGTGCGCCTCGTCGACGCTGACCGTCAGGTCGGCGTTGTTACGAACATGCTCGCGCATCGTCTCGAGCAGCGGATCCTTCTGCGCGGCCGCCGGCTTCGCACCGGCCGGCAGCAAACCCGGCAGATGCTTCACGACCGACGACGCGTACTTGAACGCGTTGTCCGGAAAGATCACGACCACCACATTCCCCGGGGCGTCCGGCACCAGGTTGAACGCTCCCTGCAGCGCCATCGCGGAGCTGGGACCCGCAATGATGCTCTCCTCCCGGTTCAGCCGCAAACAGAGATCGAACGACGCCTGGTTCGACACCTCCACCATCCCGTCGTATTCGTCGGGAAAGAAGAGCTTCGTCTGCTGTAACTGCCGGAGGCTCCGCACACCGGGAATGTCATGCCCTTCCTGCGGATACACGCCGAGCACCTGCACGCCGCGACGCTGTTCCTTCAGGAAGCGTCCGGTCCCCGTGATCGTGCCGCAGGTGCCCAGCCCGGCGACGAAGTGCGTCACCCGTCCCTCGGTCTGCCGCCAGATCTCCGGTCCCGTCGTCTTGTAGTGCGCCTCCGGGTTCGCTTCGTTGGCGTACTGATTCAGCATGTGGAAGTCGGGTCGGCTGCCAATCTCCGTCGCCCGGGCGATCGCCCCCTCCGGCGCGCCAGGCGCGGGGCAAAGCGTGTCCTGCAACTCCATCACGTCGGCCCCGAAGAGCCGGAGCATCGTCCGCTTCTCCAGCGGCACCTCGCTCGACATGGGCGTAGTCAGCGAATACCCGCGCGCGTTCGCCAGCATCGCGAGCGCCATCCCCGTATTGCCGGACGTCGGCTCGACCAGCTTCTGCTGCTCGCCGACGGTACGGCGCTTCTCACCGTCGTCGAGCAGGTTGGCCGCCACGCGATCCTTGACGGCCCCGAACGGGTTGTACCACTCCAGCTTGGCGTAGACGACGGTCTCGGCAAAGGGCGTCACCCGGTTCAGGCGAACCAGCGGCGTCGGATTCTCCGCCCCTGAAAGCAGCCCGAGAATCGAGTCATAGACGCGCAGCGCGTGTTCGCCCATGCTGTCTTGATCCTATCTCAACCCGCCCGGCCCAACCGCCTGCCGGACGCCGGGGCAGTGTACGATCCCGCGCCATGACCGGCGCGCAGACATCCGGTGACGGCGCTCCCAGCCGTAGCGCCCTGACCGGCATGACCGTCCTTGATCTCTCCCGCATCCTTTCCGGGCCCTACTGCACCATGATGCTCGCCGACATGGGAGCGCGCGTCATCAAGGTGGAACAGCCGGGCAAAGGGGACGATACGCGCGGCTGGGGACCTCCGTTTCAGGAGGGGGAATCGGCCTACTTCCTGAGCGTCAACCGGAACAAGGAGAGTCTGACGCTCAACCTGAAACACCCCGACGGGCGACGGATCCTGGATACGCTGATCGACCGGACGGACGTTCTGGTGGAGAACTTCCGCCCCGGAACGCTCGACCGGATGGGCCTCGGCTACGCCGAACTGCGCGGGCGCCGGCCCGATCTCGTGTACTGCTCCGTTTCCGGTTTCGGCCGGACCGGACCACGGCGCAGCGAACCGGGCTACGACGCCATGATGCAGGGCGAGGGCGGCCTGATGAGCATCACCGGGGCGCCGGAGGGACCGGGTTGGAAGCTGGGGGTGGCGATTACCGACATCGTGTCGGGGATGTTCGCGGCCTGGGGGATTGCGGTCGCCCTGCTCGCGCGGCACCGGACCGGTCGCGGCCAGCTCGTCGATGTCGGGATGCTCGACGCGGCAGTGGCAATCCTCACTTACCAGGCGGGGATCTACTTCGCCACCGGCGCCGTTCCGCCGCGGCTCGGCAACCTGCATCCGACGATTACGCCCTACGAAACGCTCGAGGCGGCCGACGGCGACCTGGTCGTGGCGGCGGGAAATGATCAGCTTTGGCGGATGTTCTGCGATGTGCTCGGCCTCGACGAACTCGCGGACGACGAACGGTTCCGGACGAATCGGGACCGCGTCGCGCACCGGGAAGCGCTACGACCACTGCTGGCGGAGCGCCTGCGGACACGGTCGGCCGCGGAGTGGCTCGCCGACCTGAAGGCGGCTGGCATCCCGTGCGGCGCGGTGCGCGACCTGCAGGAAGTGTTCACCGACCCGCAGGTGATCGAACGCGCGATGCTGGTGGCGATGGAGCACCCGGTCGCCGGTGCGATCCGTCAACTCGGCGTTCCCGTGAAGCTGGGCGAGACGCCGGGTGCGGTCCGGACGCCCCCACCGGCCCTCGGCCAGCATACCGACGCGATCCTGGGCGAACTGGGGATCTCCCGAGAGGAAATCGCCCGTCTCCGATCCGCCGGCTCCATCTAGAAGCGCATCTCCATGGGTGCGGCGGGTACCCCGACTAACGGCCCACGAGCGGCCGCAGCGCCGTAATGAGAACGGCGAAAAGATGCGTATCGGTAAGGGTGCCGATGGCGGGATGCTCGGCCACCACCCGTTCGTCGATCACCCCTTCGTCGCGGCGGACATGCGCGGTCCGAACCAGGAACGCCGGCGGGTCCGCCCGGGAATTCAGCACCAGTTCCACGTAGTCGTCACCCGACGCCGTGGACGACAGACGGACCGCGCCCGGCGGCGTCGAGACGATGAACCGGTAGCCCTCCGCGGACAACACGGAGGCCACCGTACGAAACAACGGCGCCGCGACCCGCTCCAGCAGCTCGCGCGCCACCGTTTCCGCCGCCGCCACGCGCGCGCGCCGCGCGTCGGCGCCGGTGGCATGCACGTCGGCGATCACCTCGCGGAGACCCCGCCGGACATGCGCCGTCTCGAGACCAGCGGCCGGCAGCGGCGCCTCGCGGGCAGGGGCGTCACGAGCAGGGGTTTCGCGTCGCGGCGGCATCTGCAGCCACGGCTTCCGGCGAATCAGATCGCGCGGCAACTCCTCCCTTGGCGCCTCCGGCGGCGCGCTCCGGACCGGGGCCTCCGGAAACTCATCCGGCCATTGCTCTCGCCCATCCCTGCGTGGCCGTGCGGCGCGGGACGGAGTCTCGCGCTTTCGTCCCGGCGGCTTCCATGACGCGGACTTCGCGCCAGGCTTGCGTGCATCCGCCTTCCGTCCGCTCGCCTGCTTGGGACCGCCCGGCCGGCGGGCGCCGGCCTTGCGTGACCCCGGCTTCCATCCGGCCGCCGCCTTTCCGCCGCGGGGCCCGCCGCCGCCCGCCTTTCGCGCACCTGGTTTTCGCGCGGGCGGCTTCCGGCCCGGTGGCCTGCGCCCGGGTGGCTTGCTGCTTGGCATCGCTCAGGACTCCTCCGTGCGCCGGTCGGTCAGCCGACCGGCATGCTCCCTGCCTCGTAGATCCGCACGAGCTCGATCAGCTTGTAGCCCTTCGTCTGGTACGGGGGAATCACACGCTCCGTCTGCAGATACTGAATCATGCCGTCGTCCGCATAATCCGGATCCGGAAGCGCCGGGTCGGCCACCAGCGCGTCGTCCAGTTCGGAGAGCGTCATGACCGGCTCCGCCACGGTGTCGCTGACCGGTATGACGCCGAGCAGGCGACGGCGTTGGCGCCGGTCACGCGTTCGGAAACCGACGTAGACCTCGTTGCTGATGAAGTTGTAGTCCACCTCCGCGCGTGTGGACACCGCATCCTCCACCCGGACGAAGACGACGTCGGGCCGCGCCGCGAGCCATTCGATCAACTGCCCGGTGAAGTCCCCTTCGCCCGACCAGCGCGCCCGATCGATCGCCGCGTCGCTCCCCATCGGGCTAGGCGGGCGCCACCTGCAGCTTTGCGGCGGCGCGCATTCCTATGGTCACGGGCTGATCCGCATCGAGCCGGACCACGACCTGATCCGCCGCCGCGTCGCGCGCCTCGACGAGAACCGGTTGTCCGGGCTTCAGGTCGTGCTGCTCGAGGAACCGGAGGAAGGCCGCGCCCTGATCGGTGACGCGCTGCAGCACGACGGGCGTCTCGATTGGGCACGTGAGAAGGGTCTCGTAGGCAGGCGTCGCAATCGCGCCGGTCGGATCCGGGATCGGATCGCCGTGCGGATCGACCGGGGGGCGGCCCAGGAATTCGTCGATGCGATCGATCAGCCGATCCGAAACCGCGTGCTCGATGCGTTCCGCCTCGTCGTGCACTTCGGCCCAGCTCAGATCGAGCACATTGACCAGGAACAGCTCGATCAGCCGGTGACGCCGCAGTACCAGCGCCGCCAGCTTCTGGCCGCCTGGCGTCAGGCGAACGCCAGCGTACGGTTCGTACCGCACCAGGTTGGAATCCGCGAGCGCCTTCACCATCGTGGTCGCCGTACCCGGCACCACGCCGAGCGCGGAGGCCAACTGCCCCATGGGCACGAGGCCTCCCTGGTCCGCCCGTGCGATCTCCGCCTGGTAGATCGCCTTCAGGTAGTTCTCGACGGTGCTCGAAGGCGGCATCGACGAAGCGTACCACGCCCGGCGCGTTACGCCGTGGGGCCGTAAGTCGCAAAGGAAGTGGGTGTCTCCCACACCGTCACCCGAACTACGTCGAAGCCCGCCTCGTGCGTCTTCTCGAAGATCAACCGGGCGATATGCTCGGCGGTGGGGTTCTCGTCGCTGACAAAGACCGGCTCGCCCTGCGCGCGAAGCGGCTCGATCAGCGGATCGTCATGCCGCAGGATCATCTTGTGGTCCAGCTCGGCGTCGATCCACGCCTTCACGATCCGCTTGATGTCACCGAAGTCGCACACCATGTTCCGTTCGTCGAGCGCGGCGGCGCGAATCTCGATTTCCGCCACCCCGTTGTGACCATGCGGGTGGCGGCAGTTGCCGTCGTAGTTCAGCAGTCGGTGCCCGTAGCAGAAGTCGATTCGCTTGGTGACGGAATACATGCGCTATTAATACCGCATGACGGCGCGCGGCAACTCAACGGCGGTACTCTGCTCCGGTGGCCTCGACAGCGCGGTGCTGCTGGCGCACGAACTCGACGGCGCGGACGACGGCGGCGGCAACGGCGCCGCCACGGTCCATCCCGTCTACGTGGCAAGCGGCCTTGCCTGGGAGGCGGCCGAACGCCGGTGGGTCGAACGCCTGCTCGATATGCCACCGGTCGCCGGTCGCGTCGCGCCACTCGTTTCCCTCGAGTGCTCGGTGGCCGATACCTATCCGGCCACGCACTGGGCGCTCCGGGGCACGCCGCCAGCGTACGCGACGGCGGATGAGGAAGTGTACCTGGTGGGACGCAACGTCCTGCTGCTCGCGAAAGCCGCCACCTGGAGCGCACTGCACGGCGTCGGGCGGATCGTCGTCGGCCCCCTCGCCGGCAACCCGTTCCCCGATGCGACGCCGGAGTTCTTCGAACTGATGGAAGCTGCGCTGTCCCGGGGCCTCGATCACGCGATTCACATCGCCGCGCCGTTCGCGACCTGGCACAAGGCCGACGTCATCGCGCGCGGCGCCGAACTGGCCGTCCCGTTCAATCTGACGCTCTCCTGCATGAACCCGTCGAACGACGCGCACTGCGGTCGCTGCAGCAAGTGCCGCGAACGCCTGCAGGCCTTCGAGGACGCCGGCGCGGACGATCCGGCGCACTATGCGCATCGCCCCACGAATCTGCTGACCGGCGCCTAGTTCACTCGTGTCTCGCGGCGCGCGCCTGGCGGTCGAGCTCGGCGACGAGCGTCTCGCGCCGGTGGTACAGCCTCTTTCGCTCGCGCCGCCCAGGGTCCGCGCTGGCCGCGTACTCGCAGAACAACGGAAATGCGATCGTCGAATCGGCGTACACCACGACCGTGTCTGGCAGCACGCCCGGATTCACCTTGCCCCAGCTCACCGCCTCGGCCGGTGTCGCACCCGACAGGCCGCCCCAGACCACTTGATCCGTCGTGATCTGGATGAAGTAGTCGTTTCCGCCCTTCTGGATGCCGTAGATCTCCCACAGCGTCGGCTGTCCCTGCAGGTAGAAGTTCTTGGGCGAGCCACCGCCCAGGATGACGCAGCCGTTTCTCTCCCCGGCCAGGATGATGGCGCAGACCTCGTTCACGTCGAGGCTCGGATCCAGCACCGGGCCGTTCCGCGCGATCAGCCGATTCCAGGCGACATTCATCCCGATCGAGCTGTCGCCGGGGGAAGACGTGTACACGGGCACGCCATAGGCCGAGGCGGCCGCCACGAGCGAATGCCCCTCGCATCCCGGCTCGCGCTCGCGCAGGTCGCAGCCGAGCCGATAGTGCAACTCGGCCGTCGTTACCGGCCCGTCAAGCGCGGAGCGCGCCAGGAACTCGCGGAGGTACGCGTCCGTTTCGAGCAATACCGTCGCTGGGAACAGCACGTCGTAGATCCGTATCACGCCATCTTCGTACAGTTCGACGTCGTCGGCGAAAGGCGAGCCGCGGTGCAGCGTGTAGTTCAGGGCGTAGTGCAGGTCGTGGTACAGGTTGGCGCCCGTGCTGATGACGAAGTCCACCAGCCCCCGCTCCATCAGGTCGATGACGCATCCACCGAGTCCCGCCGGCGTCAGCGCGCCCGCCATCGTCAGACCGATGGTGGTGTCGTGCGCCGGGTCCAGCATCTTCCCGGTGAAGATACGGCACGCCTCCGACAGCCGTCCGGCGTTGAACGCCTGAAACCCGTCGTCGATCAACGTCCGAACGCCCCGGTCGCCGCGCGGCCGGTAGTACCGGATGGGCTTCCCGCCGAGATGACGCGACGTGCGGGGCGGTGCGGCACCCGACGTGCGATGCGGCATGCCGACGGATCGTAACCCTATTCCTGCCAGTCGGCGCGCCGGCCGGTGATGGCCGTATGGATCAGCGCAATACCGGTAGCGACGGCAACGAGCGCGACGCCGTCGGTGATCCAGGACTCCCAGGCGGCGTCGATAGACATCAGCCAGAGGGCGGGCGTGGCGGCAGCGACACCGAGCAGAAAGGCCGTCCGGCGCCGGAGCGTCGCCCGAAGGATGTGCCCGCGAATCCGGGGAATCAGCGGCACCGGCGCCTCCCGTTACATGCCGGTGACGTGATAACCGCCATCCACCATCACCACGTCGCCGGTGACGCCCCGCGCGGCGGGACCGAGCAGCCAGACGGCCGTATCGGCCACCTCATCGGCGTCGATGGTCCGGCGCAGCGGCGCCCGGCCGCGGTAGTGGTCGAGGATAGCGCTGAAGCCGGAGATCCCGGCGGCGGCGAGCGTCTTGATCGGCCCCGCCGAGAGTGCGTTCACGCGAATGTTGTGGGGCCCGAGGTCGGCCGCGAGGTAGCGGACCGTCGCCTCCAGCGCCGCCTTGGCGACCCCCATGACGTTGTAGTTCGGAAAGACGCGTTCGCTTCCGAGATACGTCAGGGCCACGACGCTGCCGCCGCCGCGTCGCTCCATCAACGGCGCCGCCTCACGCGCGAGGGCGACGAGCGAGTAGGTCGAGATGTCCAGGGCCTGCGCGAAATCGGCGCGCGAAGTGTCGACGAACGGTTGCGAGATCGCTTCGCGCGACGCGAACGCCACCGCGTGGACCAGGAAATCGAGCCCGCCGTGGGCGTCATCCACCCTTCGGAGCAGATCGGCGATCGCGCCGTCGTCGGCCACGTCGCACGCGACCAGTTGCGCCGGGCGGTCAAGGGTACCTGCCAGCTTGCGGGTCTTCGCCTCGAATCGTTCCGTAGCGTAGCTGAGCGTCAGTGTTGCGCCCGCCGCGTCCGCTGCCCGCGCGATCGCCCAGCCGATGGACCGCTGATTGGCGATGCCGACGATGAGACCATGCCGGCCCGAGAGCAGCCCCATGCCGCGGGCCTAGCGGGAGCGGCTCCGGTTGCGGCGCGACCGGGAACGGGACCGTGTGCGTTCGTTGCCGTTACCCCGATCCTCGGCTCGATTGCCGGCAACGTTGCCGTTCGGCTGGCCGTTGCCCCCGGAAGCACCACGAAAGCGGTTCCGCCGGCGCGGTCGGCCTGACTTGGCTCCCGCCTTGCGGAGAGGTTGGGCCGTGGGTGGCGGATCCCAGGTGTTGCCGAAGTTGTCCGGCAGGTCCGTGGTGTCGACGTGGCTCCGGCCGGTCTGTTGATGCATCGTGAAGACCGGCGCGGGACGCGATGGCTGTGGTGGGGAGCCATCGGGAGTCGGTAACGAGGCGCGGATCAGGGAACGGCGAACTGGCCCATCGTTGCCGCCGTTGGGTTCCGTTTCGACCGTTGTGCCGGTGTCCGTGTCGTTCTCGTCCACGTACGTGTCCGCAGGGTCGCCCTCATGGGCCTGGCGCTGCGCCATTCAGTATCTCCCGAACTCGTCAGAACTAATGCGTATGCAGGCAGAAGGAAAGGGACACGCCTGCGCGCAGATTTTGGAGTCTAGCAGACGTCAAGCCACTCGCGCAACTCGGCGAGGGCGGCCCGAACAGCCTTCGGACTCGTGGACTGGGGCGTCCGGCGCGCCTCGACCGAGGCGCGGGCCGTAATCCGATCGCCCGCGTCACCGGGGAAACGCATGTCGTAGCGCCGCCATTCCTCCGGCGTGAGCTCAGTGAAGTCCCGCCCGGCGGCAAGGAGATCCCGCACCATGCCACCCACTGTTTCGTGCGCGGTTCGGAACGGTACTCCCTGGGCCACCAGTAGCTCGGCAACATCGGTGGCAAGCAGCGTTCCCCCGGCGGCTGCCTCAGTCCGCACTGGACGGACGGTCAGCCCCGCCACCACCGCCGTGGCGGCGCGCACGGAGCCACGCAGGGTATCCTCGGTGTCGAAGACTGCTTCCTTGTCCTCCTGCAGGTCCTTGTTGTAGCCGCTCGGCAGCCCCTTCATCGTGGCAAGCCAACCGCTGAGCCGGCCGATCGCGCGGCCCGCCTTGCCACGGGCCAGCTCAAGCGGATCGGGGTTCTTCTTCTGCGGCATCAAGCTGCTTCCAGTTGTCACCCGGTCGTTCAGCTCGAAGAAGCCGAACTCCTCGCCGGTCAAGAGAATCAGATCCTCCGCAAGACGGCTGACGTGCACCATGCCCAGCGCCGACGCATGCAGCATCGCGCTGACGAAGTCCCGGTCGGCTGCCGCGTCGATACTGTTCGCCACGACGCGCGAGAAGCCGAGGCGCCTGGCGAGAGCGGCGGGGTCGACCGGGTAGCTCGCGCCAGCGACGGCGCCCGATCCGAGTGGCATGGCATCCGCTTCGGCCGCCGCTGCGCCGAGCCGCGCATGGTCCCGTCGGAACGCCGCGGCGTGCGCCAGCAGGAAGTGCGATACCAGGATGGGTTGCGCGCGCCGGAGGTGGGTGTAGGCGGGCATGATCACCTGCCCCGCCTGCTCCGCCTGATCCGCCAGCGCCGCCACCAGCGCGGCCAACTCTCCCTGCAGCACCGGTATGCGCCGCCGCAGATAGAGGCGAAGGTCGAGCGACACCTGCTCGTTACGCGACCGGCCGGTATGGAGGCGTCTCCCCAGATCACCGACCCGCGCTATCAACTCTCGCTCCACGAACGCATGGACATCCTCGTCGTCCCCGTCGACAAAGCCCGTATCGTCGCGCGCGCGCTGCCGGATTGCCACGAGCGCCTCACGGATCGTCGACGCATCGCCCGCCGACAGCACGCCTGCGTGCTCAAGCGCCTCCGACCAGGCGAGGCTGCCTTCGATGTCGTCGTCGATAAGGCGCCGGTCGAAGCGGAGCGACGCCTGCCAGTCGAAGATCTCCGCGTCGGGCGGGGCGTCGAACCGTCCGGACCAGAGGTGGGCGTCTTCGGTCATGCGTCGCCCGGCTCGCCTTCCTCCGCCTCCGCCACCCGCCGCTTCGCCGCCGCGTTCGCGACCGGCAGTCCCCAGATCCGGATGAACCCTTCCGCCGCCTCGTGGTCGAACGCGTCCCCCTCGTCGTAGGTGGCGAGCGCCGTGTCGTAGAGCGACGCCGGCGACTTGCGGCCGACGACCCGGCAGTCCCCCTTCGACAGTTTGACTCGCACGGTGCCCGTCACGTGCCGCTGCACGTTACCGACGAAGGCATCTATCGCCTCGCGCGTCGCGGAGAACCAGAGCCCGTCGTACACCAGATCGGCGTAAACCCGTGACAGGGTCGTCTTCAGGCGCTCGAGGTCGCGCGGCGCGACGAGCGCCTCGAGCTCACGGTGCGCGGCGTGAAGCACCGTGGCGGCCGGCGCTTCGTAGATCTCGCGCGACTTGATCCCCACCAGGCGGTTCTCCACCATGTCAATCCGCCCCACGCCATGGGCGCCGGCGATCGTCTCAAGCGAGTGGATCAACTCGGTGAGAGGCATGGACACCCCGTTCACATGGGTCGGTGTCCCCCGTTCGAAGTCGATCTCGACGTAGGCCGCCGCATCGGGCGCGGCGGCGGGCGACTTGGTAAGCGCGTAAATCTCCTCCGGGGGCTCCGTCCACGGATCCTCAAGTACGCCGCACTCGATCGACCGGCCCCAGAGGTTGCTGTCCGTGCTGTACGGGGAATCCACCGACGCCGGCACGGGAATGCCATGTTCGCGCGCGTAGGCAATCTCCTCGGGCCGCGTCATTCCCCAGACGCGCGCCGGCGCCACCACCGAGAGCGTCGGGTCGAGCGCGCGGGCCGAGACATCCATCCGGACCTGGTCATTTCCCTTGCCGGTGCAGCCATGGGCGATCATCGAGGCGCCTTCCATACCTGCGATATCCACGAGTTTCCGGGCGATGAGAGGTCGGCCGAGCGCGGTCGCGAGCGGGTACTTCCCCTCGTAGATCGCTCCCGCCTGCAACGCCGGCAGGATGTAGTCCTGTGCGAACTCCTCGCGCGCATCCACGACATGCGCGCGGACCGCGCCGACCGACAGTGCCCGTTCGCGGACATCGTCCAGCTCCTTGCCCTGCCCCAGGTCGACGGTGACCGCCACTATCTCCGCGTCGTAACGGTCGGCGAGCCACTTCACCGCCACCGAGGTATCCAGTCCGCCCGAGTACGCCAACACGATGCGTTCCATGGTTCCTGTTCTCCGTTGTCAGTCCATCGCCCAGCCTTCGAACAGCCGGGTCACCTCTCGACCCGCCCGTCCATGTTTCGTGATCACCAGGATGGTGTCGTCTCCGGCCACCGTCCCGACCACCTCCGGCAAGTCCGCCCGGTCGATCGCGAGCGCGAGCGGCGCCGCCTGTCCCGCGCCGGTGCGAACCACCAGCAACTGCTGCACCAGATCGACCCGGCGCAAGTACTGCGAGATGGCCCGGCGCAGCTCGCCGTCCGCCCCCGCGCCCCCGCCGCTGTCGGCCCCTGGCGTCTCGTAGGCGCCGTCACGCGCCCGCTTGACGAGCTCCAGTTCCTTGATGTCGCGTGAGATCGTCGCCTGCGTGGCGTTGAAGCCGCGGCCGCGAAGTCGCTGGCCCAACTGCTCCTGGCTGCAGATCGCTTCACGCGACACGAGGTCGAGAATCGTCGCCTGACGGTAGCGCTTC
Organism: uncultured Vicinamibacteraceae bacterium; assembly: GCA_964550305.1. Lineage (GTDB taxonomy): Bacteria > Acidobacteriota > Vicinamibacteria > Vicinamibacterales > UBA8438 > VXRJ01. The sequence goes on from CAZJYU010000001.1 coordinate 27,310, forward strand.
ATAAATATTCACCGGCGCGAATTAGTATACAATAGGTCCGCACATGGCGATCCGGATCGGCATCGCGGGAGCGACCGGCTATGGCGGCCAGGAACTGCTCCGTCTCGCGGCGCGTCACCGGCAGGCCGACGTGACGGTGGCAATGCGCTCTGGCCGCGGAGACAGCGCCGCGAGGCTGCCCAGCCTCGCCGGCATCTTCGACGGCGTCATCGAACCCCTCTCAATCGACGCGCTCGCCGCCCGCGCGGAGGTGATCTTCCTCGGCCTGCCCGACACGGCGAGCGCCGCGCTGGCGCCGGCGCTCCTCGAGCGGGGCCGCCGCGTTTTCGACCTCTCGGGCGCGTTCCGCCTCCGGGACGACGCGGACCGTGAGCGGTGGTACCCCCATGCGCCGGCGCTTGAACGCCCCGCCACGTACGGCCTGACCGAGTGGAACCGCGACGCGCTGCCGTCCGCTGATCTCGTTGCCTGCCCGGGCTGCTATCCGACCGGTGCGCTGCTCGCGCTCAAGCCGCTGGCCGACGCTGGACTGCTCGCTGACGGGGCGGACCTCTACATCGACGCGAAGTCGGGCGTTTCCGGCGCCGGCAAGAAGCCGACGGAGCGGACACACTTCTCGGAGGTGCACGGAAGCGTTGCCGCGTACGGCATCTTCGCGCACCGGCACGGCGCCGAGATCGAACAGGAACTTCAGCGCCCGGTCACGTTCGTGCCGCACCTCGTGCCCCTGGACCGGGGGATCCTGGAAACGATCTACACGCGGCTTCGACCCGGAACCACGGCGACACAGATTGGAGAGGCGTTCGAAGCAGCGTACGCCGATGCGCCCTTTGTCCGCCTCACGGGCGCCCGGCCACCCGAGATCAAGCATGTCGCCCACACGAACTTCTGCGACATCAGCTGGCAGGTGGATGGCTCGCGTCTAGTGCTCGTCTGCTGTCTCGATAACCTGGTCAAGGGGGCGGCGGGACAGGCGCTGCAGAGTTTCAATGTCGCCTGCGGGATCGACGAGCGCGAGGGACTCGCCTGATGCCGGCCGGTGCGAGGCGGCGCCCCGCCGGATACGCGGCGGGCGGGGCGACCCGTCGCCGCGGCACGCGCCCGCCGATGCCGACCGTCATCAAACTTGGGGGCGAGCTCCTGGAGACCGCGGCGCGTCTCCGAAGCCTGGCCCGCGTCCTGGCGGATCTCGCAACGCGGGAGTCGCTGGTCGTGGTCCATGGCGGTGGACGTGAGGTGGACGCGGAGATGACCCGTCTCGGCATCGCGAAGCAGGCGGTCGACGGTTTGCGGATCACCGATGGCGCGACGCTCGACGTCGTTGCGGGTGTCCTGGCGGGTCGTGTGAATACGCGATTGGTGGCGGCGCTCGCGGCCGCGGGAGCACGTCCCGTCGGCCTGACCGGGGCCGACGCCGGTATCGCTCCGGTGCGCCGTGAACGGCGGTACCGCACGGCGGACGGCCGCTCGGTAGACCTTGGCTACGTCGGGCGACCGATCGGCCAGGGCGAGCCGGCCCTCCTGATCGATCTGCTGGCTGCGGGGTACACGCCAGTGGTGGCGAGCCTGAGCGCGGCGGCGGCAGGACAGGTGTTGAATGTCAACGCCGATACACTGGCAGGCGACCTGGCGGCCAGACTCGCGGCGCGCACGCTGTTTATCGCCGGCAGCACCGCCGGAGTGCTGGACGCGGACGGGTACACGATCCGGACGTTGGATGACGCCGGCATCGATGCCCTGATCGGCGGCGGCGGCGCGAGCGCGGGCATGGTGGCGAAGCTGCTGGCCGGCCGGGCCGCGCTCGCCGGCGGCGCCGGAGAGGTGGCCATTGTCGATGCGCGGCGGCCCCGGCGCGGGATGTTCGAGCGGGTAACGGGGACCACGTTGACGCGTTGAACGGCCACATGCGAGCAGCGCGGCCAGGGGCGAAACAGATGACGGAACCGACGGATCGGACCAGCGCGGAGCACGTGAAGGAGGTCGAGGCGGCGCACATCCTGCAGGTGTATCGCCGCCACCCGGTGGTCTTCGCCAGCGGTCATGGATCGTGGCTGGTCGACGCGAGCGGGCGCGAATATCTCGACTTTCTTTCCGGCATCGGCGTCGCCTCGCTCGGTCATGCGCACCCGGGGCTGGCCGCGGCGCTCGGTGCCCAGGCGCGCGAACTCGTCCACACGTCGAACCTCTTCTTCCACGGGCTGCAGGGACAGGTAGCCACGCGCCTCGCGCGGCTGTCGGGGCTGCCACGCGCCTTCTTCTGCAACAGTGGCGCCGAGGCGGTCGAAGCATGCCTGAAGTTCGCACGGCGTTGCCACCTGACGCGGGGCGAGCGCGACCGGTTCGAGATCGTCGCGTTCGAGGGCTCGTTTCATGGCCGCACGTTCGGCGCGCTATCGGTCACGTCCGGCGAGCCGTACCGCACGCCGTTCGAGCCGCTTCTGCCCGGCATCCGTTTCGTGCGGCCATCGGCGCCGGAAGCCATCCGCGACGCGATCACCGACCGGACGGCGGCCGTCATCGTCGAACCGATTCAGGGCGAGGGAGGAATCCGCCCGATTTCGCCGGCCGCAGCGGCGGCGGTCGCCGAAGGATGTGCGGCCACGGGTGCGCTGCTCATCGCCGATGAGGTGCAGTGCGGCCTGGGCCGAACCGGATATCCGTTCGCCAGCGCCACCGCCGGCCTGACGCCCGACCTGATGGCGCTGGGCAAGTCACTCGGCGCCGGCATGCCGATCGGCGCCGCACTGATGAGCGACGCGGTGGCCCGGGCGGTCTCATTCGGGGACCATGGCAGCACTTACGGCGGCAACCTGCTTGCCTGCCGTGCCGCGCTCGTCTTTCTGGATGCGCTTGAGGAAGGTCTTCTCGATCGTGTCGCCGAGGCAGGCGCCCGTCTGGAAGCCGGCCTGGAGGCGCTGGTTGCCGCCAGTCCGCAACTCCACGAGGTGCGGGGAGCCGGATTGATGCGGGGCGTCGAAGTGGACCGTACGGTCGCGGATCAGACGGTCGACTGCGCGCTGGCGCGGGGACTGATCGTCAACCGCACCGCTGGTACCGTGATCCGCCTGCTGCCGCCGTACACCGTTAGCGACGACGAGATCGACGAGGGGCTCCACCGCCTCCGGCCGGCGCTAGGGGACGCCGGCGCGACGTTCGCGTAATTCCATGCGCAGCACGACCGAAACGCTGGTCGCCCGCGCCGCGCCGGCCGCCGTGCAGGCGATCGCCATCCGGCCCGCCGACGCCGGCGACGCGGCCCGCGTATACCAGTTGATCGCCGATAACCTGGAGACCGGCCGCCTGCTCGCCCGGCCGCTCGGCGAAGTAGCACTCCATGTCCCCAATTTTCTCGTGGCAACGGCGGCCAGCGACGTCATCGGCTGTGGCGAACTGGTCAGCCTCAGCCCAAAGGTGGCAGAGATCCGGTCGCTGGTGGTAGCGGACGGTTACCGCGGCCGCGGTATCGGCCGGCAACTGCTTCACGCGCTGATCGCCCGGGCCGTTGCGCAGCACGTTCCCCGGGTCTGCGCGTTCACGCACGAGGCGCGGCCGTTCGTTCGCGCCGGCTTCTCGATCGTGCCCCACCCGTGGGTGCCGGAGAAGATCGCGGCCGACTGCACGACCTGCGCACTTTTCCGCCGCTGCCGCCAGTACGCGGTCGTCCTCGACCTGGGCCGCCACCGGGGGCACGGCCCGTGAGCGGCGCGCAGGCGGCCGACGCCACCCCTCGCATCACGTTCGTCAGCGGCGGCATCACGGCGCCCGCCGGCTACCGGGCCGCCGGCGCCGCGTGCGGGCTGAAGCCCGCCGGTCTCGACATCGCGCTGGTGGTTTCGGACGAACTGGCGAGCGCCGCGGGCATCTTCACGACCAATCTCGCGGTAGCGGCGCCGGTGGTGGTAACGAAGGCGCAGCTTGACGGTTCCGGCGGACGCGCCCGCGTAATCGCGGTGAACAGTCGCTGCGCGAATGCCTGCACCGGGGCAACCGGCCTCGACGACGCCCGGGCCATGGTGGGCGCCGCGGCGGCGGCGGTCGGCTGTGATCCGGCGCATGTCGTGATTGCGTCGACCGGCGTCATCGGTCTCAAGCTCGATACCCGGAAGGTGGCGGCCGGACTGGCGGACGCAGCGAGTAATCTCAGCCGCGACGGCCACCGCGCGGCGGCGGAAGCGATCATGACGACTGACGTCGCGCCGAAGGAGGCGGCGGTCCGCGTCGACACACCCGACGGCCCCGTCACTATCGGCGGCATGGCGAAGGGCGCCGGGATGATCGAGCCGAACCTGGCCACGATGCTCGGCTTCCTGACCACCGACGCCGCCGCGGAGCCGAAGGTGTTGGCCGCCGCGCTACGAAACGCTGCCGCCGTTTCCTTCAACGCGATCTCGGTCGATGGCGAGCCCTCCACCAACGACTCGGTGCTGATGCTGGCCAATGGCGCCAGCGGCGTCGTGATGGATGACGCGGCCGCGCCCGCATTCGCGGCCGCTCTCGAGCAAGTCTGCATACACCTGGCGCGGGAGATCGTCCGGGGCGGCGAAGGCGCAACGAAACTGGCGACGATCCGCGTTGAGGGCGCTGCCACCGACAGCGACGCCCGGTGCGCGGCGCGGGCGATCGCGAATTCGCCGCTCGTCAAGACGGCACTGAATGGCGGTGACCCGAACTGGGGACGTCTGGTGGCGGTTGCCGGGCGCGCCGGTGTCGCGTTCAATCCGGACCGCACCGTCGTCCGGATCGGCGGAGTGGTGTTGTACGACGGCGTGACCATCCATGCCGGCCGCGAGGCGGAGGCGGCGGCGCACCTCGCGCGCGAGGAGGTGGAGCTGGCGGTTGATCTGGGGGTCGGAGGATCGTGTTCGGCAACGATGTGGACCTGCGACTTCAGCGCCGACTACGTCCACATCAACGCCGATTACCGGACGTAGCGGAACGGATGGGACGAACCCGATGACGACCACCAGCCCACCCCACGCCGCCGGCAGTCTGGCCGGCCGCTGCTTCCTTTCGGTACTCGATTTCCAGCCGGATGACCTGGAGCACTGCCTCGCCCTCTCCACCGAAGTGAAGCGTGATCGCCCCCTCGGCCAGGAGGCACCCACGTCGGCAGCGCTTCAGGGCACCTATATCGCCTTGCTGTTCGAGAAACCATCGCTGCGTACCCGCTCGACGTTCGAGATCGCGATCCGTGAGCTCGGGGGCGACTTCATCGATCCGGACGCCGACGTGGCGCTCGGCAAGCGCGAATCGCTCGCCGACGTCGGGCGCAGCCTGGAGCGGTGGGTAGCGGGTGCGGTAGTACGCACCTACGAGCAGTCGCGGCTGCAAGACCTCGCGATGGCGACATCGACGTTCCGGGTGATCAATGCGCTCAGCAACGAAGAACATCCTTGCCAGGCGCTCGCTGACTGTCTGACCCTCGTCGAACGCTGGAACGATCCGCGCGGTCGCATCGTCGCGTTCGTCGGCGACGGCAACAACGTCGCGACGTCGTTCGCGCAGGCGGCACTCATGCTCGGCATCCACGTCCGCGTCGCCTCTCCCGAGGGGTTTGACCTGCCGGCGTCGGTCGATGAAACCGCCGCCGTCGCCGCACGGTACGGTGCGGAACTGACTCGCTACCGCGACCCGATCGACGCAGTGCGCGGCGCCGATGCGATCTACACCGACGTCTGGACATCTATGGGGCGCGAGGCGGAAGTGGCGGTTCGACGCCGCCTGTTCGCCCCCTATCAGGTGAACGACGCGCTGATGGGACACGCGAAGACGGACGCCTGCTTCCTCCACTGCCTGCCGGCGCACCGGGGCGAGGAAGTGACCGACTCGGTGATGGACAGCCCAGCCTCAGTCGTCTTCGATCAGGCCGAGAACCGCCTCCACACGCAGAAGGCGCTCCTCGTCATGCTCTTCGAAGACTAGCAGGCTCCGCCGATCTCGACCCTGGCTGCGGCCTTTTCCACCTTCTCCGCGAGCGACGCCTTGTAGTCGGCCACGCGTTGCGCCAGGTCGGTGTCGGACAAGGCAAGGATCTGCGCGGCCAGGACGCCCGCATTCGTCGCGCCGGCGGTGCCCACGGAGACTGTGGCTACCGGGACGCCGGGGGGCATCTGCACGGTGGCGAGCAGCGCATCCCAACCCGACAGGGGCGAGGAGTCAATCGGCACCCCGATCACCGGGAGCGTCGAATGCGCCGCAACGACGCCGGCGAGGTGCGCCGCCGCGCCGGCGCCGACAATGAACACCTTCACGCCCTCGCCAGGCGCTGCCTCGATAATCCGTTGCACCCGCGCCGGCGACCGGTGCGCCGAGGCGACGGTCATCTGGACCGACACCCCGAGTTTCCGCAGCAGGTCGACCGCACGCTGCATCACGGGCGCATCCGAATCGCTCCCCATCAGGATCTGGACCTGTCGTTCAGCCATGCTCACTACTCCGCCTCTTCTGCTTCGGGCGCCACACCGGCGTCTAGCCGCCCCGCGCCCGCGCCGCCGCGAGCGCGACGGCCTTCTCCCCGATGTCGGTCCGTGCGTGGCTTCCCTCGAACCGGATCCGACTCACCGCGTCGTACGCGCGCGCCATCGCATCGGAAAAGCCGGCGCCGCGCGCGACAACTGTCAGCACCCGCCCGCCGCTCGTGACGATATCGCCAGCGTCATCGAGCCGCGTCCCCGCGTGGAAAACCCGGACATCTGGCAACGCCGCCGCCGTCCCGAGTCCGGTGATTGCCCGTCCCGTCGCGTACGATCCGGGGTACCCCCCGGATGCCATCACGACACCCACGTGCGGATCGTCCGCAACGCGCCAAGTGGCATCGCCGAGATCGCCAGCGGCCGCTGCCTGTAAGACGCGAACGAATCCCTCGCCCACCATGGGGATGAGCACCTGCGCCTCCGGATCGCCGAAGCGGACGTTGAACTCGATTACCTTCGGCCCGTCATCGGTCAGCATCAGGCCGGCGTACAACACGCCGCGGTACTCGCATCCCTCGTCGCGCAATCCGGCGATTGTCGGCGCGACGATTTCCCGCTCGATCCGCGCCGCCAGTTCCGGTCCCACCAGCGGACTGGGTGCGAACGCCCCCATGCCGCCGGTGTTGGGCCCGGTGTCTCCGTCGTAGGCCCGCTTGTGATCCTGCGCGGCGGGCAGCGCCAGGCCGCGACGGCCGTCGCACACGACGAAGTACGATACCTCCGGTCCGCGCAGGCACTCCTCGATCACGACGCTCGCGCCCGCCGCGCCGAAGCGCCGATCAACCATCGCTTCGCGCACTGCCGCTTCCGCCGCTGCGCGGTCAGGCGCCACCGTCACGCCCTTGCCGGCGGCAAGGCCGTCCGCCTTCACGACCACCGGGAACCCGAAGCGCTCGCCGGCAACCGCCTCGAGCGCGGCCTCCACATCGCGGCACACCTCGAAGCGGGCGGTCGGAATGTTGCGGCGCGCCATGAACGCCTTGGCGAACGCTTTCGACGACTCCAGCCTCGCCGCCGCCCGGGTCGGCCCGAACAGCAGCCGCCCCGCCTCGGCAAACGTGTCCGCCACCCCCGCGGCAAGTGACAGCTCCGGCCCCACTACCGTCAGGTCCGCCCCTTCCGCGTCGGCGAGGGCCAGGATCGCCGCCGGGTCCGCCAGGTCAACCGCCGCGCTGCGAACTCCCGGCTCCCGGGCGGTGCCGGCGTTGCCCGGAGCACAGATCACGCCGCCGACGTCGGCGTCCGCCCGGAGCGCAGCGGTCAAGGCATGCTCCCGCGCACCACCCCCCACGACGAGCACGGTCAATTCCTGGGCCATACGCCTTAAGTTACGCTGGATTGACGGGATACGGGGATTGTCCTAAGCTGATGCGTTTGCGGTCGGCAAACCGGAGCCGCCAGCCGCCACAGCCTAGCATATGGTCGTGGCACGCTCCGCACGCCAGCCGCCGGAGGGGGTGACCGACAACCGTGGCTGAAGTTCGAGTGCAGGAAAGTGAGTCGATTGAGAGCGCCCTGCGCCGTTTCAAGCGCAAGGTGCAGCAGGAAGACATCATCAAGGACATCAAGAAGCACTCCTTTTATCTGAAGCCGGGCGACAAGCGGCGCGCAAAGCAGGCGCTTGCCCGGAAGCGCTCCCGGAAGAAGATGCGGCGCGACGTCGACTGACCGGCGTCGGCCACCGACGCGGCAGAGAGATTCGGAGGAACAACTGCCATGCAGATCGAGGAACGCCCCACTGGCGACGTGATGATTCTGGACCTCGCGGGCAAGCTGACGATCGGCGACGGCGACGAGTTGCTGCGCGACAAGATCAACAGCCTGCTGCAGCAGAACAAGCGCAGGCTGCTGCTCAACCTCGCGGAGGTCCCGTACATCGACAGCGCCGGCCTGGGCGAGATCGTGCGGACGTATACGACGGTCAAGAACAACGGCGGCGATCTGAAGCTGCTCAACCTGACGAAGCGCATCGAGGATCTGCTGGCGATCACAAAGCTGGCCACGGTTTTCGAGTCCTTCGACTCGGAACAGGACGCCGTCAACAGCTTCGCCTGAGGCGCGGGTACACCGTCGCCTGTCGCACCGGCGCTACTGGCGCCGGGCTCCTGCAACACCCAATGCACGCGGAAATGCGTGACGCCGATGTTCTACCCGCCGGTGGCCGGCCCGTCTCGCTTACCGCAGACCGAGCAGATCCATGTCCGAATTCAGCATCCGTTCCGACAGCATCAACGTCGAACAGATCATGCAGCAGATCCGGAGTCGTATCCGGGAGAAGCGCGGGATCGACTACACGGAGGAGGAAATTCGCGAGCTGGCGAACGTGAAGCTCGAACGCTTCCTCGATCCGAAGAATATCCGTTCCGATCTTCTCGACCACTACCGCCAGCGGAGCGCTGAGGCAGCCAGCGCGCCTCGGCTCGCCGTTGAATTCGATCCGACGAGCGTCTACCGCTCGTCGCGGCCCGGGGTTGTCGGCCGCATGCTGCACGGGATCCGCCGGCTGCTCAATCCGATCCTGAAACTCTTCTTTAACCCGGCGCCGCTGCTCGACTCGGTTTCCGAGCAGAGCCGCGTCGTCCGCCGGACTGCTGCCGTTGTGCAGGAGCGGGTCGAGATGGACGCGCTCGTCTACGAGGTAATGAACAACCTGGTGGTCGAGATGACCCGGCTCGCGATCGACATGAAGAACCACAGGATGCGGGTGGAGTCGGTCGCCGCCCGTCTCGATTTCGACGAGCGGCGCGCGCGCGCACTGGAGGAGGCGCTGCTGGAACCCCGCCAACCGTCGGGCGCGGCGGAGAAGAACACAAGCGAAGGGGCAGGCGAACGGCGGCGGCGGCGGCGGCGGCGCGGCCGGCGGCGGTCAGGCGACGGCGAGGGAAGCACCGACGTGGAGGCGCCCGGGGGCGCAGCGCAGGTGGAACCGGACGCCGAGCCGGACACGCGGGCCGAGGCAGCGCAGGGAGAACCGGACGTCAAGCCGGATCCGCCCGCGGAGGCATCCCCGGAGGACGGCCCGCTCGGCCCTGACGAGAAATCGTGACCCTCGGGGTGGTCGTGCAGCGGTACGGCGCCGAGTTGAGCGGCGGCGCGGAACTGCACGCCCGCTACATCGCCGAACGGCTGGCCCGGCATGCCGAGGTGGAGATTCTCACTACCTGCGCACGCGACTACATCACCTGGGCGAACGAGTGGCCACCCGGCCCGACCGAGGTGAACGGTCTGCGCGTCCACCGCTTTCCGGTCAGCCGCGAACGCGATCCGCGCGAGTTCGGCAACCGTTCCGAACACGTTTTCGGCGACTGGCACTCGATCGCGGATGAGCGCCGGTGGCTTGAGGTAGAGGGGCCGACGAGCCCGGCTCTCATCGATCATCTCCGGCAGCACGCCAGCCGCTACGACCGATTGATCGTCTTCAGCTACCGCTACTACCACGCGTACCACGCCGTCCTGTGCGCACCCTCGCGAGCGCTGCTGGTACCGACCGCGGAACGCGACCCGGCGCTCGGTCTCCGGATTTTTCGCGCACCGTTCCGGCAGGCGCGCGCCCTGATGTACAACTCGCACGAGGAGCGCACGCTGATCCAGACCGTATCGGAGAACCAACACGTGCCGGGCGTCGTCGTCGGCGTCGGTTCGGAAGTACCGGCCGAGGCCAGCGCCGACCGGTTCCGGACGCGGACCGGAATCACCGAGCCATTCGCCCTCTACGTCGGCCGCATCGACCGAAACAAGGGTTGCCTGGAGCTGTTCGACTACTTCCAGCGTTACGCGGCGCGCGGATCTCGCCGCATGCACCTGGTGCTCGTCGGCGAGCCGGTGGAGCCGATCCCGTCGCACCCGCGTATCCATCATCTCGGATTCGTCGGCGATGCCGAGAAGTACGACGCGATGGCGGCGGCTGACCTGCTGGTAATGCCCTCCTTCTACGAGAGCCTGTCGATGGTGACGCTCGAGGCCTGGGCAATGGGCCTGCCGGTGCTGGTGAACGGCCGGTGTGACGTGTTGCAGGGCCAGGTGCTTCGGGCAAATGGTGGCCTCTACTACGAGTCGTTTATCGAATTTGCCGAAGCGCTCCGCCTGCTCGAGATGGGCGACCGGATCCGCCGCGCCCTCGGTGCGAACGGTCGCGCCTACTTCAAGCGCCACTACACCTGGGACGTCGTGATCGGAAAGTACCTCGCGATGCTGGAGCAGCTCGAGCGCAACGACCGCGACGGCCGCCAGCCGCCCCCGCCCGAACCAGCGACTGGCTGGTTCACTCGCCGGCGGCGGGACCTCCCGCCGGCCCGCTGGGTACTGGACCACCTGCCGGCCGGGCCGGCCCCCGCGACGACAGACGGAAGCCGCCCGCGACGTCCGACCCGCCGTCGCAGCGCGCACAACGGAAGCCGCTCCCCCCGCGGCCGCCGGCCGGCACAGGGCGGTTCGCCGCGAACACGCCGATGAACCCACGCCGCGCTGGCGCGATCGATCAGGTGCTCGCCACGCTCGGGTACGGCGACGCCATCGGCAACGAGGCGCTGGGCATTCAGCGCGCGCTCGTGACGGCCGGGTACGACTCGCGCATCTATGTGCAGACCGCCGATCCGCGCGTGGAGGACCTGACCGAGGACTACCGGGACCTGATTGACGACAGCCACCCGGATCGGATCCTGATTCATCACTTCTCACTCGGCTCACGCGCGTCCCGCGTTGCTTTCGCGCTGCCGGACCGAATGATGCTGATCTACCACAACATCACGCCTCCCCAGTATTTCCGCGACATCAACGTCACGCTGATGCAGCAGTGCTGGGACGGGAGGCGCGAGCTTTCTGCGTGGGCGCCGCGGTGCGACCTGGCGGTGGGGGACTCCGCGTTCAACCAGGCGGAACTCGTTGCACTCGGCTTTCGGCGGGCAGGTATCCTGCCCGTGGTTCCCGACTTCGCGCACCTGGAGGTCACGCCGAATCGGGGACTGGCCGCGCAATTCGACGACGGCGCGACGAACATTCTGTTCGTCGGCCGACTGATTCCGAACAAGAAGATCGAAGACCTGGTTCGTACCCTCGCGGTCTACCGGCGGCGCTACGATCCCCGCGCGCGCCTTCTGGTGGTGGGCGCGCACGCGGGCTTCGCCGACTACCATGCATCGATCGCCACACTGGTGCGGGATCTGCACGTCGCCGGCGTCCACCTGCTCGACCACGTGACGAACGAGGAGCTCACGGCCCTCTACGACGTCGCCGACCTCTTCCTTTCCGCCAGCGAGCACGAGGGCTTCTGCGTACCGTTGATCGAGGCGTTCTGGAAGCGCATCCCCGTGGTCGCCTACGCCGCCACCGCCGTGCCGGCGACGATGGACGGCGGCGGCATTCTGTACGACCGGAAGAATCCGCGGCACGTGGCGTCAATCGTCCACTCCGTTCTGACCGATCCCGTGCTCGAGGACGAGATTCTGCATGCACAGGACGCCGCACTGGCGCGGCTGCAGGCGCAGGACTTCGCGGCGACGCTTCTCCGGCTCATCGATCAGGTGCACGCGGCGCCCCGCCTCCCCCGGTCGAAGGTCGACCCTGACTTCTGGCGTCAGTTCGAACGGGCGGAAGCGCTCGAGACCTTGAAACGGTACCGCCCCTCAGCCTACGAGGCACTCCCCAGGCTCGATGGATAAACGGTCGATGGGTCGATGATTATCAATCAGTGGGTGCCGGCCGCCCACCGCGGCGATGCGGTGGGCGACAGTGCGCGCAGGGTCCGTGAACTGCTGCGCGCGCGCGGTCACGCCTCGGAAATCTACGCCCTGTCAATCGATGACGACCTGGTGGGCGACATCCGGCCATACGACGATCCCGCCGCCCGGCAGGGGGACGCGACGATCCTCCACTTCGCCGTGCCGTCGCCGATGACCGAGGCACTGACCAGCCTGGCGGGGCAAACCGTCATTCAATACCACAACCTGACACCCGCCCACTTCTTCGCGTCGTGGGATGCCGGGCTGTTTCGGCTGATGACCCTCGGTCGGCAGGAGCTCGCCTCGTTGGTCGGGCGGATCGACCTCGCGTTGGGCGACTCCGACTACAACCGGCGGGAACTGGAAGCACTGGGATTCACTCGAACCGGCGTGATGCCGATTGCCGTGGACACGGAGCGAATCACCGCGGCGCCACGCGTGCCAGCGCTCGAACGGGCGCTGGACGACGGCTACGCGAACATCCTCTTCGTCGGCCGGATAGTGCCGCAGAAGAAGATCGAGGATCTCCTGAGACTCGGGGAACACTACAAGCGGTACGTCGACACGGAGTACCGCTTTCTGTTCGTCGGCCGAACCGACGGCGTTCCGCGCTACTACGCCGCGCTCCGGGAAATGGCGAGGCGTTACCAGTTGCCGGCCCAGCGATTTGTCTTCACGGGAAGAGTCTCGGACGTGGAGCTGGCCACCTACTACCGCATGGCAGACGCCTACGTCTCGCTCAGCGAGCACGAGGGCTTTTGCGTTCCGCTCGTCGAAGCGATGGCAACCGATGTCCCGGTCCTGGCCTACGGCGCGGCGGCGGTACCGGAGACGCTGGGCGGCGCGGGTGTCGCCTTCGCGCCGAAAGACCTGGAGTACGCGGCCGAGATGCTTGGTTTGCTGGTATATGATGACGCGCTGAGGTCGCAGGTTATTGCTGGACAACGGCGGCGCCTGGCTGACTTCGGCCCTACGCGGATCGATCGCGCGCTCGACAACGTGATCGACGCGCTGACTGCCTGAGCGCCTCCACCCGCGTCCGGTAATGAAGATCGCACTCATCGTCCAACGCTACGGTACGGAGATCCTCGGCGGATCGGAGTACCACTGCCGCCTGGTTGCCGAGCGGCTCGCAACACGGCACGAGGTGACGGTTCTCACCACCTGCGCGCGCGACTACATCACGTGGGAGAACGACTACCCGGAGGGATCCGATCGGATTCGAGGCGTCACGGTGCGGCGTTTCGCCAACGCGAAGACCCGCGATATCGAGAGTTTCAATGCGTACTCCGACTGGATCTTCCATAACCCGCACAGCGCCGCCGACGAGCGATCGTGGCTCGAACAGCAGGGCCCATGGTGTCCCGGGCTGATTCAGCACCTCGAGCAACGCCATCGCGACTACGACGTGCTGATCTTCTTCACCTACCTCTACGCGCCGACCGTGCTCGGCCTACAGGTGGACCCGAAGCGCAGCATTCTCGTCCCGACCGCTCACGACGAGCCGGCGATCCGGCTCGACTTCTATCGCGATGTCTTCCGGGCTCCAGCCGGGATTGCCTTCAACACCGGCGTCGAGCGTGCATTCCTCCGCGGACGATTCGAGATGCCCGCGAAAACCGAGGCCATCGTCGGCTGTGGCGTCGACCTGCCGGCGCGGTTCCTGGACCCGGGTGAGACCCGCGACGAGGCTACCCCCCCGCCCTCCGGGACGTCCGTGGCCGAGGCCGCGCTTGCCGGCGATGACACCAGCGGCTTCAGCGCCGGCCAGGCGCACGTCAACGGCGACGGTGACAGCCGCGCGCCCGAGGCGCTCTTCCGCCGGCGGCACCGACTGTACGAACCGTTCGCGCTCTACGGGGGCCGGATCGATCCGGGCAAGGGGTGCGAGGAACTGATCGCCCACTTCGGCGCCTATGCCGATGCCCGCGGGGACGCGACACTGGTCCTGATGGGCGTCAAGCTCATGCCGATCCCGGACGCACCCCACATCCGGTTCGCGGGCATGCTGCCAGAGGCCGAACGGTTCGACGCGCTGCGCGCAGCGACCGTCGTCGTCGTCCCATCTGCCTTCGAGAGCTTGTCGCTGCTCGCGCTCGAGGCGTTCGCCGTCGGCACGCCGGTTCTTGCCAACGCGCAGAGTGACGTCGTCACCAACCACTGTCAGCGGAGCAACGCCGGCCTGTACTACGCCGACCGCGACGAGTTCATCGAGTGCCTCTCGCTACTCGTCGGCAACGCGGACCTGCGCGAAGCCATGGGCCGGAACGGCCAGGCCTACGTCCATACCAACTTCGCATGGGACGTGATCCTGAACAAGTACGAGCGGCTGATCCACGACGTCGCGGGCGCCAGACGCGGCCAGCGGCGCCGGTCTTCAGCGGGAACCGGATCGTCCCGCCCGCGCGCCGAGGGGTCCCCCTCCGGCAGGCGCGGCCGAGCGCCCCGACAGGGCGGCGCCCGGCGCGGCGGGCGCTCCCGGCGCGGCGGAAGCGGATGACCCAGCCAGTGCGCTGGGACGCGTACGGCCAGCCTGAATGCCGTGCCGCTTCATCATCTCGTGGAGCGTGGTCGGCCTAATCCGGAGCAGCTCGGCCGCCTTCTTCTGCACGCCACCCGCCTTTTCCAGGGCCTGCACGATCAACCGTGCCTCGGTCCCCTCGATAATCTCGCGGAACGGGATCCCGTCGGGCGGGATGTCGTCCGGCAGCACAAGCGAAGGCGACGTCCGGAGTGCGTCGCGGATCAGGTGCGCGCCGACTTCGGTCCCACCCGTCAGCACCGCGACGCGCTCGATCACGTTCCCGAGTTCACGTACGTTGCCGGGCCAGTGGTGCGCCTCGAGCAGCCCGAGCGCCTCCGGCGTCAGTACCAGCTCCGGCTTGCCGTTCTCCTGGCCCTTCTGTTCAAGGAAGTGCTGCGCCAACAGCGGAATATCCTCACGCCGTTCCCGTAGCGGCGGAAGGTCGACGGTGATGACATGCAATCGATAGAACAAGTCCTCGCGGAACTGTCCCGCTTCTACCAGACTCCGCAGGTCCTGATTGGTAGCGGCGATGATCCGCACATCCACGCGGATGGTGTCGACGCCACCCAGCCGCATGAACTCCCGTTCCTGAATCACGCGGAGCAGCTTCGCTTGCGTATCGAGCGGCACGGTGCCTATTTCGTCGAAAAAGATGCTGCCGCGGTCGGCCAACTCGAACAGTCCTTTTTTGGGAGCGATCGCACCCGTAAACGCCCCCTTGACATGGCCGAACAGGTTCGACTCGAGCAGGTCGGCCGGCAGGCTGCCAGAGTTGACAGGTACGAACGCCCGGTCCGCCCGGGGCGAGTTGTCATGCAGGGCTCGCGCCACCAGCTCCTTGCCGGTGCCGCTCTCGCCGGTCACTAGAACCGTCGTACGGCTCGGGGCGGCGCTCGCGATCAGGTTGAAGAGTTCCTGCATTCGGGGAGCGCTGCCGAGAAGGCCGCCAAAGCGGTGGGCAGCGGCTTCGATCGCGTCGCGGCGCGCGCGCCGCGCGGTGGCCTGCCGGCGGTGCTCCGCCGCGTTGCGAACCGCGTCCAGCACGTCGGCATGCTGGAACGGCTTCTCGATGAAATCGAACGCGCCGCGCTTCAGCGCGTCGCGGGCGTTGCGGGCGGTGCCGTACGCCGTGACCATGATTACCGGCAGGTCCGGGTCGAAGCGGTGCAGCTTCTCGAGCGCCGCCATGCCGTCCATACCGGGCATCATGACGTCGAGCAGAACAGCGTCGAACGTGCCCTGCATGGCCAGCGCCACTCCCTCGGCGCCATCCGAGGCGAGATGCACGCGACAGCCGCCACGCGCGAGCAACTCCTCGAGCACTTCGCGGATGATCGCCTCGTCATCCACGACGAGAATCGACGCGCCGTGAAGGAGCGGGTCGGCCGGGGCGGGCGCCGCCCCGCCGTTCATCGGACGACCGCCTCGGGTGTGCTGGTTCGGGCGGCTATCGCCCGCGGTAGAGTGAGTGTGAACCGGGTGCCGCGGCCTGGCTGGCTCTCACACTCGATCGTCCCATCGTGATCGCGGACGACACCGTAGGTAACCGATAGCCCCAGGCCGGTTCCCTGACCCGCTGCCTTCGTCGTGTAGAACGGGTCGTAGATCCGCGACAGGTGCTCCGGGGCTATGCCCGCGCCGGTGTCGGCTACCTCCACCACCACATGGCCGTTCTCGGACCCGCTGAACACCGTCAGCCAGCCCCCCGACGGCATCGCGTCGCGCGCGTTCAGGAACAAGTTGAGGAACACCTGCTGCAACTTGAACTCGACCGCCCGAATGCGGGGTGACGATTCCGCCAGATCGCGCCGCACCTGCACCCGGGCAGACGTGAGTTGCGGCTCGATCAGCGCCAACACATCGTTGATCACGTCGTTGATCGCCACCGGCGCGGCGATCTCACGCTGGCCAGGCCGGGCGAGGTTCAGCAGCCCCTTGACGATCTTCGCGGCACGGGCCGTCTGCTCCTCGATCTTCCCCAGCAGACGCGTGTTGGGGTGGTGCGGGTCGGCACTGGCCAGCAGCATCTGCGTGAAACTGGAAATCCCGGTGAGCGGCGTGTTCACTTCATGCGCCACGCCGGCCGCGAGCTGCCCGACCGAAGCCAGTTTCTCGGAGAGCTGCACCTGCTCCTCGAGTTGCACTCGTTCCGTCTGGTCTACCACGATCAGCATCGTCCCGGTGGTTTCGCCGCCCGGCGTCATGAGCGGCGCGAGGCCGGCGTGCACGAGCAGCCGTCGCGGCTCCGCATGCCGTGAGACGAGCGGCGCTCGGTACACTTCTGCCGCCGACGCCGGATGCTCGCGGCGGGCGCGCCTCAACCGGTCCACAAAGGCCGTGTCGAACAACTCGTCCAGCGCGCGACCGATCGCCGCTTCGCGCGGCACTCCGTAGAGCCGCTCGAGACCGGCGTTCCAGCGGACCACTCGGTCGTCGAGGTCGACCACCGCCAGGCCGTCATTCAGCGACTCGATAATGTTCTCGGAGAACTGCCGCATCCGGTCCAGCTCGTCCGCCTTGCGGTGGAGTTGCCCGTAGAGGCGGCCATTCTCGAGCGCCGTTGCGGCCTGACCCGCCACCGCCGTGAGCAGAGATAGGTCGTCGCTGCTGAGCGGCTCGCCGCTTCCCTTGCGCCCGAGCGCCAGCATCGCGATCACGCGGCCCTCGACCAGACAGGGAACGAAGTAGTACAGACCCTGCTCGCGCCAGACGGCGACATCTCGCGGCGCGCACTGCCGGCGGGTTGCCGGATCATCGAGCAACACGGCGTGGTGCGCCGCAAGACTCGACGCGCGTGGCAGCGGGGGCGGAGGGGCGTCGAATCCCATCCATCGAATCGGGTAAAAGTCGCGGTTCCCATCCGGCTCGGCGGCGTCGTTGGCCAGATCACGGCCGATCAGCAGCGCCATCCGATCAACCCCGAACGTGTTGGCGACTCGGTTGACCAGCCGCTCGCTCAACCGTTCGAGGTCGAGGTCGGTGTTCAGATCCCGTGCGAACCGCACCAGCGCACGCCGGTAGTCGAACCGGTCGCGGTAGTACAACCGGTCGAGCATCGTCTGGATTGTCCGCGTGACTGGCCCGGCGAGAAGCACCACGACGGCGGTCGCGAGCAGCGCGATGATCGTGTTGTGCTGATCGGACCCGGTCCGGAACACCGCACGACCGAGCCACTCGAACGCAAAGTAGATGCCGATCATCGCGGCGACCACCACCGCATAGACGACGCTCCGCTTGACGATCACCTCGACGTCGCGGAGACGGTAGCGGACGATGGCGGACGCGAACGCGAGGGGAATCAGGCCGAGCGGAACGGCCGTGACCTCAAGACCGATCACGGGATCGACGCCGAAGGCGAACGGCAGTGCATAGCCCACCGCGAACGGCAGGCCGCCGAGCAAGGCGCCCGAGAGGATCCACCGCAATTGCCGCCTCGACGTCACCGAGCGGACCCGACCGAGCGCCGTCACCATTAGCGCGAGGCCGCCCAGCGTGCAGGCCGCCAGGTACAGGTGTTGCAGATTCCAGATGCGCTCCACCGCCTGCTGAAACGCCAGTCCGGCAGGCATACGCCCGATGGTCGCCGCCTGCAGCAGCCCGAGCACGATCGCCGGCGCATAGACGAGGGGCAGGATCCGCGAGCCCAACCGATCACGCCAGCGGGGCGCACGCTCCGGGAAAACGAGGGCGAAGTGCATGAAGAGCGGCGCGAGCAGCAGCGTCGCCACTTCGTCGGACCAGAAGAAGAACCAGTCGGGCAGGTCGAACCGGCCGGTGTGGGAGAAGGCGAACACACCGAAGAAAGCGACCGTCAGCCAGAAGAAGTGGAGCGTCGCCTGGTGTCCCGGCCGCCGGACGCGCACCGCCGCGCCGACCAGCAGCCCCACGAGTCCAACCCCGGCCAACGCCAGGTATGTCGGAAACGCGCCGCCCGGCATCGATGTGACGGGAACGGTCAGCAGGCGCGCCTCCTCCACCCGTAGCAACACGTACTCCAGCCGCGCGCCGGCGCCGGCAGCGTACAGCCGATCGAGCAGGTCGGCCGCGCGTTCCACCGGCTCCCCGTTGATCGACAGCAGCACATCGTCGGGAGCGATGCCCGCCGCGGCCGCCGGCGATGCCGGGTCGACCGACTGCACGGTCAAACCACCGGGCGTCTCGACCCAATAGACACCGTCCGTGACGCCCTGCCAAGTGGATTGCACGAACAGGTTGACCACTGCCAGTCCGACGAGTGCAGCCACCACCCCGACCGCGAGCAGGGCGCGGCCCCAGTCACTCCGGTAGCGGCTCCGGTCGCGTCGCGGGGTCGATGGTCCTTCAGCCGACGTCATAGTGCCCGTCTCGTACGGGTGGCGGTCAGAAGTGAACGACGAGACCGCCGACGAACTGCTGGGGTGGATCTATGACGAGGAGCTCGTCGTAGATGGATGCACCGTCCGCCTGCTCATGGAAGAGGCTGCGGAGAGCCACGAGCAGTTCCCACTGACTCCCCTCGATTGGCGAAAAGGGGAGCGTCTGGGTGACGCGGACATCGAACCGGGCGTCGACACCGGCCGTGACGGCATCGGCGGCGGCGCGCGCGAAGCCGCTGCTGACGCGGCAGCGGGCGACGACGCGGGTCGCGGTTCGTGGGACTTCAGCCTCCAGGGTGGTAGTGACGTCATGCACCCGTTCGGCGCCGGTCCGGAAGAGGCCCGTCCCGCCTCCCCCTGTCAATGCCAGCGCGGCCGCGCCAGCCGAATCGGCAGGCGACCAGACAGCATCGACGATGCGGTAATCCACCTCTCCGGTCATGAGACCGGGCAGGTCGTGGCGGTACGTGACGCCCCACCCGTCGGTCGCAACGCCGTGCGCGCTCGCCAGATAGTAGTGGCCGCCCGGCGCCGGCAGCGTGCCGGACGGCACATGGCGGCCAGGCGCGAAGAGCGCGACAAGCTGGCTGTCGACAGCCTGGCGGAAACGACGGACACCGACAACCGCCCGGTCACTCAAATCGTGCTCGACCCCGACCTCCACCTGGCGCGTCCGCTCTGCCTGCAGATCGTCAAAACCCGAGAGTGACGTGAACGTCCGCTCGGGTGGTAGCCAGAACCCGTCGAGCGGCGGCAGAAACTGCTCCGCCCCCGGTGCGGTCATCCGCTGTGACAACGCCACCCGCACCCGTGATCCGGCGATCGGAGACAGCGTCACCGACGCGCGCGGCGAGAACAACTTGCCATCCTGAACATAGCCGTACCGGGCATACTCGGCGCCGTAGTCGACCAGCGCGATCGGCGACACCTCCCAGGTGTCAATCGCCGTCACCCGCCCCACCTGGCGATCGGAAAAACGGCCGGCGGCACGCTGAGCAACGCTGGCGGCGGCGGCAAGCCCCCGGGGGTCAAGTCTCGACTCATCGGTGACCGTGGCGGCCGCCTGACGGCTGTACGACATCGATACATGCACGCTGTGGTCATCGTGGGGCGCTACTGCATACCAGCCGGCGACCGCCCACGACGCCGCGTCGCCGGTAGTCATGTCGACCGTGCCGCGCAACGCCCAGTCGAAGCCGCCGCCGTCGGTGGGAGTAACCGCGACGTAGGCCACCTGTCCCGGCATGCCACCGGCGGCCGGCTGCGGCGAGGGCGCGGCGAAGCTGGCCCGGGTGAGGAACTGCACCTGACCCGCCAGCGGCAGGCCACCCGTCAGGCTCGCCAGCAGCGACTCGCCGACGCCCGTCCCGCCCGCCGCCGACGCCGTGTCATCCGGGCCGGCCGGCAGAAGCCCCGCACCTATCCCATGGTCCTTGAGGACGCTACGGCGCGCGCGGCGGAGCCACCAGGCACGCGCACCGGGATCGTGCGGAGGAGGCTCGGCGGCGGGATCGTCACCCGTCTCCGAGTCGTCCGGATCGGCTGCGGGGTCGGCCTCGGATGGCTGTTCCTGCTCCGCGGCAAGCACCACCGGCAGTACGCCGAACGGCAACCCGGCCAGTTGCACGTCGAACTCGCCCTCCGCCGGCGCGCGGCCAAGCGTCAACTGCGTGCGCGCGGGGCGGCCGGGATCCACACGGACGACTCGCCGTCCGACGGCGCCGTCCGGCCGGTGCGCGCGCACCAGGTACTCACCAACCGCCAGGGCGTCGAACTGGAACCGGCCCACATCGTCGGTGACCGCAATCACCGCGCCCACCGGTCCGACCGCAGAGACGATCAACTGCGCGGCCGGGACGCCGTCCGGAGCGGTGACGGTACCGGTGATTGTGCCCGCGACGGCCAACGGGAAGGCGGGAACCGGAGCGGCGTCACCCGAGCCTTGGGCGGCCACGTCCCCGGGCAGCAAGGCCCAGAGTGCCAAGGCGGCAACACCCGCTACAGCACGGCTCGGACGAAGCATCGGTCTCCTATGCTATTGCGGCCCGTCAACCACTGAGAACAGTACGTTCCGGATCATCTGGTCCTCGCGGGTGTTGTCGCTCACCCCCACTTCCATCCGGTACTCCCCCGGCGGGAACACCGAGAGCGGGATCGTCAACTGCGCGATGATCTGGTGCCCCTGCGAAATACTGAAGGCGGCCGGCAGCGTTTGCGCGTTGAACTCCTGCGGATTCGTCTTGTTGAAGTACTCCTCGCCGTCGTCGGTCACCTGGTAGAAGTCGTAGGTGATGGTGACGTCCGGCTTGTCCGGAGCGTCAGACGACTCGCCCTGGTTGTAAACGACGAAGAACGTCGCGAGCTCGTCCTGCCGGCCGTACAGGGCATCAAGCCGCGGCGCGAGGCGGATGGTGCCAATCGTGTACGGCTCGAGCGCCTGCTGCTCCGGCGAGAGGGGTATAAGAAGCTGCTCCGGCTGTCCGTCGGTCCTGATGATCGAACTGAGGGCCAACTCGCCGGTCCAGAAGTCCGGCACGTCGACGCGCTCGCGTAGCATCACGACCGGTCCCGCGTCGGTGTCGTCCGGCGGATCCTCGCCCAGGCTCCGTCGCAGTGCGACGTAGACGTCATGCGGCCCGCCGGCAACGGTGAACGCCCGGCTGACCACGATCGGGCCGTCGCCCGATGTCACATCGAACCAATAGACATCCTCGTACGGGTCGGGACCTTCCGAGTCGTCGTCCTCCGCGGCCGGCGTGGCGCCGGCCGGCGCCACGCGGAGGTACATCAACACCGACTCGGCATCCGGAAGCCGGTCGGCCGGGACCGTCAGCGTGTAAGGCACGTAGGTGCTGCCCTCGACGCCCTTCATGAAGTCGGTGGATATCTCGAACGGGTCGGCATCGGGCTCAATCTCACCCTCGATGGCGGCGTCGACCGCCGCGAGGAGCGGCCGGAACTCGTCCCGCTGCCAGTCCTCGAAGTCGGTGTTCTGCGCAGCCGCCGGCACGACGGTGGCGAGGGCCACGGCGACGGACATGGCCAGGGTGATGATGTACCGGGCGGTAGTGGACATGAACTGTGATCTCCTGCAAACAACCTACCGGGATTTTGACCTGTTCAATCATAGGCGAGCGCGCGATCCGAAGTCAAACCCGCGGGGACATGGCAACCCATTGCCAGACAAGCAGTTATCACGTACCGGCGCGGGCGCGCGGCATGCTATCATCCCGCCGCACCCGCGCTGTCGTTAATGCCACGCACCCGTCCGCCGATCGTTCTGATCGTTCTCGATGGCTGGGGTGTCAGCCCGGAACGACGCCACAACGCTATTGCCCTCGGCCGGACCCCCACCTGGAACGAACTCTGCGAGCGGTACCCGAAGGGGTCGCTCGTCGCGTCCGGCGACGCGGTGGGCCTGCCGGCGGGACAGATGGGCAATTCCGAGGTGGGTCACATGAATCTGGGGGCCGGACGGATCGTCTACCAGGATCTGACCCGGATCGACCGGAGCATCCGCGACGGCGATTTCTTCAGCAACCGCGCACTGATCGACGCGATGGCGCAGGCTGGTGGAGGGCCGCGCGCCCTGCACCTCATCGGCCTGGTCTCCACCGGCGGCGTCCACAGTCACCTGCGGCACCTTCTGGCGCTGATCGAGATGGCGAGGCGACAACAAGTCGAGCGACTGTTCGTGCACGTCCTGACCGACGGGCGCGACTGTGCACCGACCGCGGCGGTGGACGACGTGGAAACGCTGAGCCGGGCGCTTTCCGACGCGGGCATCGGACGCGTCGCGACCGTTACCGGTCGGTACCACGCTATGGATCGCGACCGGCGCTGGGACCGCACCCGGCGGGCGTACGACGCGATCGTACACGGCCGGGGCCGGACGGGACCGGATGCCGCGGCGCTGATTTCGTCGGCGTACGCGAAAGGGATGACCGACGAGTTCATCGAGCCGGGGGTGGTAGTGGATGTCGGCGGCGCGCCGGTCGGCCCGATCCGGGAAGGGGATGCGGTCGTCTTTTTCAATTTCCGCGCCGACCGGGCGCGGCAACTGACGCAGGCCCTCGCCTTCGGGGAGGATCGGTTCGATGCGTTCGACCGTAATGGCGCGCCGGCATTTGCCGTGACCACCCTGACCGAATACGACGCCACCTACGGACTACCGATCGCGTTCGACCCCGTCAGCTTCACGGGCAATATCGCCGAGGTGCTCGCGGCGAATGGCCTGACGAACCTCCGGCTGGCCGAAACCGAGAAGTACGCGCACGTCACCTATTTCTTCAACAGCGGCGCCGAGCCGCCCCATGAGGGCGAGGACCGGATTCTCGTGCCGTCGCCGCAGGTGCCGACGTACGACCTGCAGCCGGGAATGAGCGCGGAGGGGATCACCCGCGAACTGCTGGACGACATCGAGGTGCGCCGGCACGACGTCATCATCTGCAATTTCGCCAACGCCGACATGGTGGGGCACACCGGTAAGCTGGACGCCGCCATCGCAGCGGTTTCGACGCTCGACGGCTGCCTCGCGCGGATCGTCCCGGCCGTCACCGCGTCCGGGGGATCCGTCATTGTGACCGCGGACCATGGCAACGCCGAGCAGATGTGGGACTCGGAGCGGAACGGTCCCCACACCGCTCATACGTCAAATCCGGTGCCGGTTCTGCTCGTCGGCCCGAACCTCGCCGGCCGGGGTCTCGCGCTGCGAGGCGGCACGCTGCGCGACGTCGCCCCCACCCTGCTTGCCCTCGCCGGGCTGGACGCCCCCGCGGAGATGACGGGCCAGGATCTTCGTCCCTGGGTGGAGTAGGTCCGGACCGCATCCCAACCACAGCATCTTGGGGCCTTGTCTACCCACGGCCGCCACATGGCGTGGTTTCGGATTGACATCCGTCCTCAGCCGGCCTAGAATGGCCTTGACCTTAGTCGACTACCACTCGCACCCCCGCATGCCCGACATCGACCCTGGCCGGCCCTCCCGGATGGATGACGACACGATGCACCGTCTGGCTCACGAGTTGGCCGAGGCGATCGGGGGTGCGGTGTCCGATAACCCGCGTGTGGAGGCATGCCGGGAAAAAGCTCGTGCCGCCGGCTACGAACTGCGGGTATCGCTGGAAGCGGAGATCGGCTTCGGTTCGCGCGCTGGCGCCGTCGAGTCGCGGGATGACCAGGTGTCCCAAACGACCACCGCCATCGACGACCCACCCACGCCGTTGGCGATCACGGCGAATGACCGCCGGTTCCTCCGGGCTCTCCGGATCGCGGCGGAGGAACCGGCGCAGCCTGCCGGACCGGCGGAATAGCCCGCGGAACCGGCTGCTCGCGACCAACCCCCTCCCGCTTCCCGTTAAGATCTTCCGCGATGGGATCCCACATCCGTCGCCCGGCCGACCTGTCGGGAATCGCTGCCGACCGCCTCGGCGTACCGGGCGAGTTTCCCTTCACCCGCGGGATCTATCCGACGATGTACCGGGGCCGCCTCTGGACTATGCGCCAGTACGCGGGCTTCGGCACAGCGGCTGAGTCGAACCGCCGCTACCGCTATCTCCTGAATCAGGGGGTCAGCGGTCTGAGCGTGGCGTTCGACCTGCCGACCCAGATCGGCTACGACTCGGACGACTCGCTCGCCGCCGGCGAAGTAGGCAGGGTCGGCGTCGCCATCGATTCGATCGAGGACATGGCGCTCCTCTTCGACGATATCCCGCTCGATCGCGTCTCCACCTCGATGACCATCAACGCGACCGCGATCATCCTCGTGGCGCTGTACGTCGCCGCGGCCAGACGGCAGGGAGTGGCGCCGCACCAGCTTGCCGGAACGGTGCAGAACGACATCCTCAAGGAGTACGTCGCGCGCGGCACGTGGATCTTCCCGCCGCGCGCGTCGCTACGGCTCGTCACCGATGTCGTCGCCTATTGCGAAGCCGAGATGCCACGCTGGCACCCCATCTCCATTAGCGGATATCACATCCGTGAGGCGGGCGCGACCGCCGCGCAGGAACTGGCGTTCACGTTCGCACACGCCCTCGCCTACGTCGAGGCGGCGCGCGAGCGTGGCCTGGACGTCAATTCGTTCGGGGCGCGGCTGTCATTCTTCTTCAATGCGCACAGCCATTTTCTGGAGGAAGTCGCGAAGTTCCGCGTCGCGCGGCGCCTGTGGGCCCACCTGATGCGCGACCGGATCGGCGCGACCGCACCGAATGCGCAGCAGCTCCGGTTCCACGCGCAGACGGCGGGCAGCACCCTTACCGCCCAGCAGCCGGACAACAACATCGTGCGCGTTGCGCTCCAGGCGATGGCGGCAGTGCTGGGTGGCGCGCAGTCGCTCCACTGCAACGGCCGCGACGAGGCGCTGGGGCTGCCGACCGAGGAGGCGGCACGGATCGCCCTTCGGACTCAGCAGATCATCGCGGCGGAGACGGGCGTCACCCGCGCCGTCGATCCGGTGGGAGGCGCCTGGACGATTGAAGCGACCTGCGAACGGATCGAGCGGGAAACACTGGCCATCCTGGATGCCATCGAGGAACACGGCGGAGTCCTCGCGGCGATCGAATCGGGCTGGATTCAGCGAGAGATTCAGGAGTCCGCCTATCGCGCCCAGCAGGCGATCGACGCGGGCGAAGCGGCGGTCGTGGGGGTCAACCACTTCGTCGCCCCCGAGAGCCGCCCGATCGAGCCGAACCCCATCAATCCGCAGGTGGAGCTGGATCAGTCAACGCGCGTCGCCGCCCTTCGCGCGGCACGGGACGACCGTACGACGCGTGCCGCCCTGGATGCAGTCGCCGCGGCGGCCCGGACCGACCAGAACCTCGTCCCGCCCATAATCGCCGCGGTGGAGGCTAGGGCAACGGTCGGCGAGATCGCCAACACGCTCCGCGAGGTCTTCGGAGTACACAGGGAAACGCACTGACGGCGCCGTGGATCCTCAACCCGCGGACAGTTGCGAGCCCTGCCGGCTCGTGACTACCCGGCTACCCGGGCCGGGGGCTGACGCGTGGCTCAGCGGAACGTCGGAGTGGACCATCCCGTCCAGAATTTGAATTACCCGGTGCGCATGGTCGGCTACCTGTGCCTCATGCGTAATCAGCACGATCGTATTCCCCGCGCGGTGCAAACCTTCGAAGATCGCCATGATTTCCACGCCGGTCTTCGAGTCGAGGTTCCCGGTTGGCTCGTCCGCCAGGACTATCGATGGCTCATTCACGAGAGCGCGGGCAATCGCCACCCGCTGGCGCTGTCCACCGGACAGTTCGTTCGGCCGGTGGCCCATCCGGTCGTCCAACTCGACCAGCTCGAGCGCCGCGATGGCCCGCTGGCGCCGCTGGCGGGCCGGCACGCCCGCGTAGATCAGCGGCAATTCGACGTTGTGCAGCGCTGTCGCGCGCGGCATCAGGTTGAACGTCTGGAAGACGAAACCGATCTCCTGATTCCGGATCCGGGCCAGCTCGTCGTCGTTCATGCCACTTACGTCCCGGCCGTTCAAGTCGTACTCGCCGCTCGTCGGCGTGTCGAGACAGCCGATCAGGTTCATCAGCGTCGACTTGCCGGATCCGGACGGCCCCATTACGGCGACGAACTCACCACGCTCGATCTGAAGCGACACGCCGCGCAGCGCGTGGACCGTCTCGGTCCCCATCGAGTAGCTCTTCCGGAGGTCGCGAGTCTCGATCAGCGGCAACGGACTGTCAAAGCTCCCTGCATAATTCTAGAGACGGCGTCCGCCTGCCCGGAGTTCCCCGGTTCAGGTGCGCCGGCCATCGACCGGCCCGCTGCCAGGGGGCCAGGCGGAACCACGGGCGGCTACCCGGTCGGAGGCGGAGGCACGATCGGTGTCTCCGGGGGCGGCGGGACGATCGGCGCCCCGGCAGCCGGCGGAGCGCCGCGACGGACGAAAAGTGCGCCGAGCAGACCGCCGATGGTCGAGAAAACGCCACCGATGACAAGCCACATGAAGAAGCTGAGCGTGGCCATCAGCACGATGTTGGATGACAGCACCTCGAGGGCCTCAATCAACTCGACAGGGACGTCGCCCCCAGTCGCCCGAAGCGCCTCCGTCGCCTCCTGCAATCCGGAACCGAAGGTCAACTGCACCACCGTGGTAACCACCGTGTAGAAGACCGCGCCCGCGAGGCCCGCCAAGGCTCCCCCGATCGCGCCGTCGGACAGGTGCATCACCACCGTCCGGCCCTGCTGCATCAGCCAGGCGGTGATTGCGCCACCTCCCATTACCCAGAGGCAGCAACAGATATTCGCGGCGCCGATGATCGGTAGCGCCGAAAGAACTCCGTTGAAAGCTCCGCCGATGAGCACCGCCTGCATGCGTCCCTGCGGCATGTCGAGATCTCTGCGTCTTCCGGAACGCCGGCCGGCGACCGGACCGGTCGCTCAGTTAATCGTAGTACTCCAGCCCGAGGTGCGTAATCAGCTCTTCACCTCGCAAGTGGCGGAGGGTGTTCTTCAGCTTCATCAACTGGATAAAAAGGTCGTGTTCCGGATAAAGGCCGCGCGCGTGGATGGGACTCTTGAAATAGAACGACAGCCACTCCTGAATGCCGCGCATGCCGGCGCGACACGCGAGATCGAGGAACAGCGCCACGTCGAGCACGATCGGCGCGGCGAGGATGCTGTCGCGGCAGAGGAAGTTGATTTTGAGCTGCATCGGGTAGTCGAGCCACCCGACCAGGTCGATGTTGTCCCACCCTTCCTTGTTGTCCCCGCGCGGCGGGTAATAGTTGATCCGCACGACGTGGTGCAGGTCGTCGTACAGCGTCGGATAGAGCTCGGGCTGCAGGATGTGATCGAGCACCGACTTCTTGCTCTCCTCCTTTGTCTTGAACGACTCCGGATCGTCGAGCACCTCGCCGTCACGGTTACCCAGAATATTCGTCGAATACCAACCCGAGACGCCGAGCAGCCGCGCCTTCAGTCCGGGCGCGATCATGGTCTTCATGAGCGTCTGGCCGGTCTTCAGATCCTTCCCGGCGAGCGGCGCGCCCGTCTGCAACGCGAGCTCTTCGAGCGCCGGAATGTCGGCGCTCAGGTTCGGCGCCGCATTCGCGTACGGGATTCCCTCGCGGATCGCGGCGTACGCATAGAGCATCGATGAAGGGATCGCCGGATCGGACGCCGCGAGCCCCGCCTCGAACGCATCCAGCGACTGATGGACCGGTGCTTCCTCCATGTAGATCTCGGTGCTGCCACACCAGATCAGGACGAGTCGGTCCACCTGCTGCTCTTCCCGGAACTGCCGAATGTCGGCAATGAGTTGCTCCGCCAGATCCCGCTTCGACGCGCCCGACTTGACGTGCGTGCCCTCCAGCTTCTTCACGTAGTGCTGATCGAAGACGGCCGGCCAGGGCGTGATCGCCTCCAGCGCCGGCCGCACCTGGTCGAGCAGCGGCCGGCGCAGCACTTCCGCCTTGCACGCCGCCTCGTAGCAGTTGTCGGCGAAGATGTCCCATCCCCCGAATACGAGGTCGTCGAGGCCGGCGAGCGGCACGAAGTCGCGAATCAGCGGCGAGCGGCCATCCGTCCGTTTGCCCAGCCGGATCGTTCCCATCTGCGTAAGCGATCCGGTCGGCGCGGCGAGTCCGTTCCGGATGCCGTGGACGCCCGCGATGAGAGTGGTGGATACTGCGCCGAGACCGGCAAGGAGGATGCCCAACCGCCCTGTGGCGGGGGCGATCTCACCTGAACTTGGCACGGGCGGAGACTATATCATGGGGTAGGAACATGGCGCGGTTCAGGCTTCCGTTCATGCGTCAGGGGCGTGCCGGCCCCCGCGACCTCGAGGTCTCGATGGTCGGCCCGAAACTGGGCGCCACCGTCCTCCAACTGGGCGGGCGTGATCCGGTCCTGATCGCCCAGCTTGCCAAGGTGGCCGGCATCAGCGGCACCGCCATCGCTGTCGTCGAACCATCCGGCGAGGCGGACGCGGTCCGTCGCGCCGCCGATCAGGCAGGAGTTCTGGTCGATGTCCGCACCGGCGCCCTGACCGCGTTGCCGTGTGACCCGGAATCGGTCGACATCGCGGTGGCACCCGATCTCCTGGGTGTGATCCGGATGAATCAGCGGGTGCTCTGCCTCCAGCAGGTGCTTCGCGTGCTGCGTCCGGGCGGACGCATTATCGTGATCGAGCCGGCGCCGCGAGGCGGCCTCGGGGCAGTCTTGTCACAGCGATCATTCGACCGGACCTACCTCATGAACGGCGGCGCGAAGGGCGCACTCGACGCCGAGGGCTTCCGCGCCGTCCGCCTCCTGGCGGAACGCGAGGGGAAGCAGTTCGTCGAAGCGGTGAGACCGGCCGACGTCGCCGTCGCCGCCACGCCGCCCCCCGGCTACCAGGACCGGTGACATGGCGCATCCGCCCGAGGTGTACACCCCGGCGGAAGTGGCCGCCGCGGCAAGAGTGCCGCCGCACCTCGTCATCCGCCTCATCGCTTCCGGTCAAGTCGCCACCGTCGACGGCGAACTGCTGCCCCATTCCGAGGCGGCCCGTGCCGGGCGCTGGCTGCGCCGTCACCCGCTCCACCCTCTCCGGATTGCCTTTGGCCTCTCGCAGCTCGATCGCACTATCGACGATCCACCATCGCGGAGCCGCGCCGCCGCAATGACGGCGGCGACGCATGTCCTCGTCCTTGCGGTGGCGATTCTTCTGACGGTTGCTTCCCCCGGCAGCACCGGCAGCCCTCTCGACCCGGACGGCCCCGCGCTCACTCGCCTGGTCTTCGTTGCCGACCCCGGCCCCGGCGGCGGGGGCGGAGGAGGAGGCCTGCGGCAGCCGCTACCGCCACCCCCCGCGGAACGGGAAGGCAGCAACCGACTCGACAGCCCGGTACCACCGCGTGAAGAACCGGTCGCGGTGGAACCACTTCCAGAACCGGATCGGATTCAGCACCGGGAAATGCCGCGCATCGCGGCGCCGCTGATGGAGGTCGCGACCGACCGCCGTGATCTGCGCGGCCTGATCGACTCGGCGCGCGTACTACCGGACTCACGCGCGCAGGGAACGGGCCGCGACGGCGGCGTGGGAACGGGCGCCGGCCGGGGCGTGGGTGAAGGTCAGGGTGCCGGGCTCGGCCCCGGAAACGGCGCCGGCGCCGGTGGAGGTCCGTACCGTCCCGGCGCCGGGATCACACCCCCGGCGATCCGCGTCGAGGTGCAGCCTGACTACACGGAGGAGGCGCGCCGCCAGCAGATTGAGGGTGAGGTGTTGTTGGAAGTCATCGTTTTGGCCGATGGATCGATCGGTAATGTCCGTGTCGTCCGCAGCCTTGGTTACGGCCTCGACGAAGCCGCGATCCGCGCCATGCGCCAATGGCGCTTCGTTCCCGCCAGGCGCTACGACGTGCCGGTCGACGTGGTGGTGGAGGTCGCGATGGAATTCCGGTTGCGGTAGATGGACGTAGACTGGGTTTGACAGGATGTCCTTCACTCTCGGTGCCGTCACCATCCTCTCCCTGCTCATCGCGGTCGCGATGGGAGTGGTCACCTGGCGCCTTGTCCGCGAGGAACGCCGCCGCTCGGAAGCCCGCGTCGCCGCCCTTGCCGAGGAACTGCGCCGCGAGACGGCCGCAGGGGCCCGACACCGCGACGTACCGGAACCGGACGACCCGTACCTCGCCGACCCGCTCACGCTCGACGGCGACCCGGTTTCCGATATCGCCCTGTTCGATCCACCTCCGGAATCGACGTCGACCCCGGGGGGACGCGTGGCCGCCCTGGGTCTGGCCGCCGCCATCGTGCTAATGGTCCTCGCGGCGGGCTTCCTGCTCATGTCGCGGGATGGCGCCGAGCGTCCGGTGGAAGCGCCTCGCGCGCCAGTCGAGCTGCTGGCGCTGGAGCACGAAACCCAAGGGACACTACTCGCGATCAGCGGATCGGTGCGCAACCCCCCGAACGCGCCGGTGGCTCCCGGCCTGGCGGTTGTGGCGATGGCGTTCGACGAGACTGGCCAGATGATCGCCAGCCGCCGGACGGAGATTGCCGAACCGACCCTGCAGCCGGGCTCCGCGGCGCCGTTCGTCGTGGAACTCCCGGCCGATGGCATCAGCCGCTACCGGATAAGCTTCGTCCTCAACGAAGCGACCGTCCCGCATCTCGATCTCCGTCCGCCAGCGCATTCGCTTGAAGGGAGCGACTCGTGACCCAGGCGTTTCGCCTTCCTCCGCGCGCGGCGGGCCGCTTCCGCACGCGCCGTTCTGCGGCGGGCCGGCTCTGTCCGGCATTCGTCCCCGTCCTCTTCGTTCTGGCCGGCCCCGCCGCCGGGCAGGACGATCCCGCCGCCTTCCGTTTCCGGTCCGGCGTCGAACTGATCAACGTCTCCGCCACCGTTACCGACCGCCGCGGCCATTTCGTCGCCAACCTCGATCAGGATGACTTCCTGATTCTCGACGACGGGGAGCCGCAACGAATCACCCACTTCAGCCGCGAGCGGGTGCCGGTCAGTCTCGGGATCGTGCTCGACACCTCTGGCAGCATGGAAGGAGAACGGATGGCGGCGGCGCGCGCCGCGCTCGACCGGTTCCTGTTCGACCTGCTGGGCCCAGAGGACGAGATCTTCCTCTATCGCTTCAACTATCAGCCGCGCCTCGTGCACGACTGGACAACCGACCCGTCGCGGGTGAGCCGGGCGCTGGGCAGCATCCGGCCGAACGGTGGAACCGCGCTCTACGACGCGGTGGCCGAAGCCGTGCAAATGGCGGAACGGGGACGCCACCGGAAGAAAGCGGTAGTGGTCATTTCCGACGGCAACGATACCAACAGCGAGACGGACGTCCGCTCCCTGCAGCGGATCATCAGGCAGACCGAGGTGCTGGTGTACGCCGTCGGTATCGATGGTCCGGTCGCTACGATCTTTGGCGGCCAGCCGGTCCCCCGCGCGCCGATCCCGCGGCGCCGCCCCCCGCGCATTCCGTACCCGATTCCGGGAGGCCGGACCCGGCCCCCGGCGCCTCCCATCCCGGGACAGGTACCGTTTCCGGGCGGAGGTCTCGGACGCAACGAGCGAGTAAACGCCCGCGCGCTGCGCGACCTGACCGACGACAGCGGCGGGCGAACCGAGATCATCGGCGACCCGGGCGACCTCCATCCCGCTACCGCCGGCA
The DNA here is from genome assembly GCA_964550305.1 of uncultured Vicinamibacteraceae bacterium. Lineage (GTDB taxonomy): Bacteria > Acidobacteriota > Vicinamibacteria > Vicinamibacterales > UBA8438 > VXRJ01. The sequence goes on from CAZJYU010000001.1 coordinate 59,494, forward strand.
TCGCCGACGAACTGAGCCGCCAGTACTTCCTCGGCTACCCCGCTCCGGGCCACGCGGACGGCGCCTGGCACGAAATCGAGGTGCGCGTGCGCAGCGAGCGCTACCTCGTCCGGGCGCGACGCGGCTACATCGCCACGCCCTAGCGGCGGCAACCCACTTCCGCAGGATGCCGGCGCAAAGCGACACCCTCTTCCTGATCGACGGCAGTTCGCAGATGTACCGCGCCTACCATGGCGTTCGCGGCCTCACGGCACCCGACGGCCGTCCCACCAACGCGGTGTACGGCTTCGTAACGATGCTGCGCAAACTGATCACCGACCATCATCCGGCGCTCATTGCCGCCGCGTTCGACCTGCGCGGCCCGACCTTCCGCACGAAACTGGACGCCGATTACAAGGCCAACCGCGCCCCCATGCCGGATGACCTGCGCGTTCAGGCGCCGGTTGTCCACGAGGCATGCGAGGCGCTCGGCGTCGCGACCGTGACGCACGCGGGGGTGGAGGCGGACGACGTCATCGGGACCCTCGCCACGAAAGCCCGGGCGGCCGGCATCGGCGTTGCCATCGTCACCGGCGACAAGGATTTCTATCAACTCGTAGGTGGGGGCATCCGGGTTTTCAACCCGCGCGACCCCGGCACCTGGTACGACGCCGACGGCGTGAAGCGAAAGTTCGGGGTCGAACCCGATCAGGTCATCGATGTCCTGTCGCTGATGGGCGACTCGGTCGACAACGTCAAGGGCGTCCCCGGCATCGGCGAAAAAGGTGCGCGTCAACTGATCGATCGGTTCGGCTCGCTCGATGCGCTGCTCGACCGCGTACACGAGGTCCAGTCGACCCGCTACCGCACCGCGCTCGAGCAACATGGTGATGACGCGCGCCACAGCCGCGAGCTCGTGACGATCCGGACGGACGTCCCGGTCGCGTTCGACCCCGACGCCCTGCGCTATCGAGGTCCGCGCCACGACCGCTGCTTCGAACTCTTCTCCGACCTCGGCTTCCGGACGCTGATCTCCGACTATGCCCCGACGGCCACGGCCACCGCCACGGTCACGGCAGAGACCGATTACGGCCTGATCCGAAGCGACGCCGAGCTCGACGCCCTGGTCGACGCCATCGGCGGCGCCGGGCGCATGGGCCTCGCAGTCGTCACCGACGTGTCCCACGCCGTCGCCGCGGACCTGATCGGCGTGGCCCTCTCCGCCGGACCGGGGCACGCCCGCTACGTTCCGCTCGGCCACCGCACACTGGGCGACGACGGGGCAATCCGCCGCGGCACGGCTCTCGCCCGGCTCGCGACGCCGCTACGCGATGGGGCACTCCGCGTCGACGGACACGATCTGAAGCAGGCACTCGTTGTGCTGGACCGCCACGGCGTGCCGCTCGCAGGGCTCGGCCTCGACACGATGATCGCCAGTTATCTGCTGGATGCGAACCGTACGACCCACGACCTCGATCAGATCGCGATCGAGCATCTCGGGCGCAGGCCGTCGCCGGCCGAGGAGGTGGTCGGCAAGGGCGCCAAGGCGGTCACTTTCGCCGACATTCCGGCGGACGCGGCGGCGCCGTGGGCCAACGAACGATGCGACCTGGCGTGGCAGCTTGCCGATCGGCTTGCCCGGCAACTGAACGACGACCATCTGGACTCGCTGTACCGCGAGATGGAAGTGCCGCTGATTCCGGTGCTCGCCGATGTCGAGCGCAATGGCGTCCTGATCGACACGCCGGCGCTCGAGAGGCAGTCGGACGCCATGGCGACGCAACTGGCCGACTACGAAGGGCAGATCTACGCGCTGGCGGGCGAGGAGTTCAACATCGCATCGCCGAAGCAGCTCTCGACGATCCTGTTCGACAAGCTGCAGCTTCCTTCACTCAGGCGAACCGGCAAGACGAAGGTGGCCTCGACGTCGGTTGCGGTGCTCGAGGAGCTTGCGCGTGCACACGACCTGCCCCGCCTCGTGCTGGAGTGGAGAAGCCTCGCAAAGCTGAAGGGCACGTACATTGACGCACTGCCGCGATTGGTCAGTCCCGAGACCGGCCGCGTCCACACCAGCTTCAACCAGGCCATTGCCGCCACCGGCCGCCTCAGCAGCAGCGATCCGAACCTGCAGAACATCCCGATCCGCACGAGCGTCGGCCGCGAGATCCGCGCCACGTTCACCGCACCCAACGGCTCCGTGCTGATCTCCGCCGACTATTCGCAGATTGAACTGCGGGTGCTGGCCCACCTTTCCGGCGATCCGAATCTGACCAGCGCCTTCCGGCGGGGTGACGACATCCACGACCAGACGGCGCGCACGGTGTTCGGCGAGGCGAGCGGCCTCGATCCCTACGAGGTGCGCCGACGCGCCAAGATCATCAACTACGCCCTCCTCTACGGCAAGACGGCGTTCACGCTGGCGAAGGACATCGGCGTCACCCAGAAGGCGGCGCAGCAGTTCATGGACGCCTACTTCGACGGCTTCCCGATGGTACGCAGCTTCATCGACGCCACCCTCGATCGGGCGCGCGATACGGGTGAGGTCACGACGATGTTCGGCCGGCGCCGCAGAGTCCCGGACATCGCCAGCCGCAACGTCATGGCGCGGAACGCCTCCGAACGGATCGCCGTCAACATGCCGATCCAGGGCAGCGCCGCCGACATCCTGAAGCGCGCCATGCTGAGCGTCCACGCGGCCCTCCCCGACGACGCACGGATGATTCTCACCGTCCACGACGAACTCCTCTTCGAGTGCCCCGAGCGCTCCGCCAGCGACGTCGCCGCCCTCGTCCGCCGGCACATGGAATCTGCCGTTGATCTCGCGGTTCCCCTGACCGTCGATGTCGGCATCGGCACGAACTGGAAGGATGCCAAGGGCTGATCGGAACGACCTGCTACAGTACTGGCGGCTGTGATTGCGCCGACGATCATCTCCCGGGCGGACCATGCGATTTCGCGCGACAACATAGATCCCGACGCGCTTCGCGTGCTCTACCGGCTCCGGAAGTTCAATCACACGGCGTACCTGGTGGGCGGCGGCGTACGCGACCTGCTGCTCGGGCGGCGGCCGAAGGACTTCGACATAGGGACGTCCGCGCATCCGCATGAGGTGAAGCGGATCTTTCCCCGGCACTGCTGGATCATCGGGCGCCGCTTCCGGCTGGCCCATGTCAAGTACGGCAACAAGACGATTGAAGTGGCGACGTTCCGGCGCGAGGTGCCGGATAAGGCAGGCGCCGGCGACCGGAACAACGGCGAGACACGGCGCCCCATCCGGCGCGACAACACGTTCGGCACACCCGAGGAGGACGCGTTCCGGCGCGACTTCACCATCAATGCGCTCTTCTATGACATTGCGACGTTTGCGGTCATCGATTATGTCGGCGGGATGAAGGATCTTCGGCGCCGGCTCATCCGGTGCATCGGCGTTCCCGACGAGCGGTTCATCGAGGATCCGGTACGCATGATCCGCGCCATCGCGTTCTCGGCGCGCCTTGGCTTCCGGCTCGATCCGCCGGTCCGCGCGGCGATTTCGGCGCACGCGGCCGAGATCCGCAATGCGGCGCCGGCACGCCTGATGGAAGAGGTGTACAAGCTGTTGCGGAGCGGCGCGGCCACGAGGACTTTCCGGTTGCTCTCGCGCACCGGGCTGCTGGCACACATTGCGCCGGAAGTGGATCGTCCCCGATTTCGTGCGATCTGGCGATCGCTCGACCGGCTCGACGCGTACCGGAACCGTCATGGGGCCATTCCCGACACATTGACGAACGCAGTGCTGCTCGGCAGCCTCGTGACGCCAGTGATGCAGATCGACCTGACGCCACCGGCGCGCGACGACCGGACGGTACGCGTTTCGCTGGGCGACCTGACCGTGCCGCGTCGCGACGCGGAGCTCCTGCGGCGGCTGCTGGCGATGCTGCCCCGCCTGACCCGGACCGACCCGCCACCGGGTGCAATCCGGGGCATCCTGGCGCATCCCTCCTTCCCGGAGGCGCTGACCTGGCTGGAGATCCATGGCGGCGACGAGGCGGCGCTCGAACGCTGGCAGCAGCACGTGGAGCAGGGTCCGCCGCCACCCCCACGGCGGAAGCGGCGACGGTCGAGGCGCCGGCGACGGCCGTTGGCCGCGCAGGAATCGCGCGGCTAGCGAGCGCTTGGGAGGCTCGCGCTCCCGACGCAACGGCCGCCTATCCCGTCAACAGGAGGTTGTGCACGCGGTAGAAACTGAGCCCGATCCCGACCGCCGTCGCCACAATCAGTCCGAGCGCCATCAGCATGACGGCGGAGCTCTCGCGCTGCTCGTCGTTGAAACCCATCATTTGCGCAGTGATCCAGCCTGCGGCGAAGCCGCCGCCGTGCGCCCAGTTATTGACCGCAGGGACCAGGAATCCGAAGATCCCCAGAATGATCGCCCACTGCCAGAGTTGCTGCGTCATCACCGAGCTCCCCCGCTTGCGGCCATAGACGATGAGCGCGGCGAGTAGGCCGAAGATGGCGCCTGATGCTCCGATAGTCGGCACACCCGAGTTCAGGTTCGCGATCCGGAAGCCGATCAGATTCGAGCTGTCGTAGAGAACGACCATGCCCGACATGAGGTTCGACAGCAGGAAACCCGCCGCGCCGGCGACGTTGAACAGGACGAATGTACGGGACGGGCCGAACGCTTCGGCGGCTGCCGGACCGAGGTTCCGGATCCACATCACGTTGAACAGGATGTGCAGCAGGCCGCCATGCAGGTAGATGGCCGTCAGGAGCGTCCAGTGCCAGTCCAGTTGCCACGCGACGCCGCCGGTCATGCCGAGCTGATATAGCGCGCGCGTGCCGGGCGACAGGATTGACAGGAAGCCGCGCCCGGCAAAGATGGCATCGGGCTGCAGCAGCAGCGCCGCCGCGTAGAGCGTGACGCACGCTCCAGTGATAAGGACGATCAGGTCGATCCGCGCGCCGAGCATCGTCCGCAACGCCGGCGCCCAGCCGAACAGCCCCGGCCGCCACGCGCCGCAGTACGGACAGTGATCCTCGTTGACGCCAACCAGACGGTTGCAGTTGGCGCAGACGACAGAACCTTCGGCTTGCCGCACGTCTCCAGCGTATGCGAGCGGCGTGCCCGCCTAGGTTGCCTGGGGTTGCGCGTCGAGGTGTTCGTCGTGCTCCTCGATCGTGCGGTATGGTGTCGCCAGGCCCAGTTTCGTCAGACACCAGATGATCGGCCAGGCAGGATCGATCTCGGTCCATTTCCGCCGCACGCTGAACCTCGGGCTGCGCGGAAAGCCATGGTGGTTGTTGTGCAGGCCTTCACCACCGGTGATGAGTGCGAGCAGACGTATGTTGGTCGCCGTGTTGTCGAAGTTCCGGTAGCCGCGGTAGTGGCAGAGGCCATTGATGGACGGCGACAGGACGAAGACATACAGCACGCCGTGCAGTCCGGCGGCCAGCAGGACCCAGCCAATACCGAGACCCGCCGTCACGCAACCGACGCAAAGCACCGTGAACCCGAGCACCGGGCCCAGCACGCCGCGACCGAACAGGGTCCGCTCCCACCAGTCGTTCTTGATGTCGCGCGCGTACTTGGACACCACTTCCTTGTCGCGCGCCTCGCGGACGTAGTGGAAGACGTTGCCGAGCTGCACGGACCAGAACCCCTCGAGGTGCGGACTGTGCGGATCGCCCTCTTCGTCAGTGAAGGCGTGATGTTTGCGGTGCACCGCCACCCACTCCCGAACGTTCAGGCCGGTAGTAAGCCACAGCATGGCCCGGAAAGCCACGGCAACCGCCGGGTGCAGCACCAAGGCCCGATGCGTGGCTGCGCGGTGAAGGTAGATGGTGGTGGAAAAGACCGCCATCTGTAGCAGCACCGTGGCAATGGCCAGCGAAATGAGCAGCGAGATGATCAAAACAGCCTCCAGTCGTCCGAGACTCAGGTGGTTCCTGCCACGTCCGACTCCGGCGCGTCTGACAGGTCGCCTTGCTGAAAACGGGTAAGCGTAACACGAAGTCCGCCACCCGCCATGGTGTCCATGGCCCGTCCGTGGCGTGAATGGGCGACTAACCGTTGCGCCGTTCGAACTCGGCCATGAACGCCGCCAGCGCATGCACGGCCGCGTCGGGGCACGCGTTGTAGATCGAGGCGCGCAATCCGCCGACGGAACGGTGACCCTTCAGTCCCGCCAGACCCGCGGCCTCCGCCTCGGAAACGAAGCGCGTCTCCAGTGCTTCGTCCGCCAACCGGAACGTGACGTTCATCAGCGAGCGGTCTTCCGGAGCGGCAACGCCCTGGTAGAACGCCGACCGATCGATGGCGGCGTACAGCACAGCCGCCTTCCGTTCGTTCCGTGCCGCCATCACGGCCAGTCCCCCCTGCTCGCGCAGCCACCCAGTCACCAGCGACATCAGGTAGATCGCGTAGACGGGCGGCGTGTTGGCACGGGACCCGCCTTTGACGTGCGTTGCATAACGCAACAGCTTTGGCAGCGACGACGGTCCACGGTCCGCCAGGTCGGCGCGGACGATCACCAGCGTCACGCCGGCCGGTCCCAGGTTCTTCTGCGCGCCAGCGTAGATCAAACCGTGCCCCGCGACATCGATCGGCCGGCTGAAGATGTCCGACGACGCGTCGACGACGAGGGGGACATCCCCCGTCCCGGGCATCGTCCGCCACTGGGTGCCAACGATCGTGTTGTTGGTCGTGAGGTGGACGTAGGCGGCGTCGGGGCCGAGGGTGAGCTCGTCGTCGGGCGGTATGCGTCGAAAGCCGTGCGCTTCGCCTGTCCCGGCGATTCGAACCGTACCGAACTTCTCCGCTTCGGCCGCCGCCTGCCGCGACCACGAGCCGGTGATCACATAGTCGGCGGCGCCGCTCGCGGCGCCCGGCAGCAGGTTCATCGGAACCATCGAGAACTGCAGGGTTGCCCCCCCCTGAAGGAAAAGGACGTGGTAGTCGTCCGGCACCGACGCCAGCGCTCGGATGTTCGACTCGACGGCAGCGAGAATCCCGTCGAATGGCTTCGAGCGGTGGCTGATCTCGAGGACGGACATGCCGACGCCCGGTAGGGTCAGCAGATCGTCGCGCGCCTGCCGGAGGACCGACTCGGGGAGAACCGCCGGGCCTGCGCCGAAGTTGTGGAGCCGTTGCGTCATATCTGATGGATCAACAAGCCGTCGCGGAGTTTGGGGTCGAACCAGGTCGACTTCGGAGGCATGACGCCACCGTGGTCGGCCACGGCGATCAACTCGGCTGGCGTCACCGGGGCAACGGAAAATGCGACGGCCGCCTCGCCCGCGTCAACCGCGCGCGCCAGCGCCTCCGGCGTCCCCCTGGCGCCGCCATGGAAGCTTATCCGCGGGTCGGTCCGGATGTCGGTGATGCCGAGAACGGCGTTCAGGACTTCCGTTTCCAGCAGGCCGGCATCGAGCCGCGGGACATCCACTTCGGGGCCTGTGGCCGGGATCGCAGCGCCCAGATCGATCGTCCGCCACCTGCCGCCGAAATACATCGCGCAACGCCGCTTTGCCGGCGTCGATGGCCCTCCGTCCACCACCGGCAGTCGCGCCGCGATCGCTTCCACGACCTGGGCGGGCGTACGGCCGCCCAGGTCGGCAACCATCCGATTGTAGTGGAGGATCCGCGTCTCGCTGTGCGGGAACGCCACGCCCAGGAAGCAACGTGACGGCGCCGCCGGGTCGGTGGCGCCGAGCTCCGTGCGCGCCCTCGCCGCGCTGGCAATCCGGTGATGCCCATCCGCAATGTAAATCGCCGGCAGCGCTCGGAATGCCTCGACGGCTGCTGCCGCCGACGCCGCCGGGAGCCGCCAGACCGTGTGGATCACACCGTCTTCCGCTGCCACTTCCAGTAGCGGCGGCGCTTCGGTCCCTCCTGCCAACAGCGCCGCGATCGTCGGATCCGACCGGTACATCAGGAACACAATGCCGGTCTGCGCCCGAAGCGCCAGCATGTGGCGCGTCCGGTCGTCCTCCTTGTCGCGCCGCGTGGCCTCGTGCTTCTTCACAACGCCGCGGTCGTACTCGTCGAGCGAAAAGCAGCCGGCAAGGCCGGTCTGAACATGGCCGTCGGCCACTCGCATCCGGTAGAGATACAGTGAGGGCGTCTCTTCCAACACCAGCGGAGCATCACGGGTCAACGCCGCCAGATTGTCGACCGCGCGGGCGTAGACCGTGTCGCCGTATGGATCCGAACCGTCCGGCAAATCGATCTCGGCGCGTGAGACATGCAGAAAGCTGAGCCGGTCGCCCGCGGCCAGCGCGCGCGCCTCCGCAGTCGTCACGACATCGTACGGCACCGACGCGACCCGTGGCGCCGCTTCCGGCGCGGGCCGCAACGCCCGGAACGGTCGAATGACTGCCACCGACGATTGCGCTACTGCGCCGCGCTCGCCTGCGCCGGTCGCGGGTTCGCCCCCAGGCGCCGCCAGGCGGCGTCGCGCGTCGCTTGGTACGCCGCCATCTGCTCGGCGGGCACGGGTTCACCGGGCGGAAGCCGGCGGTGCTCAAGTAATGGATTGACGAACACGCCGTCCCTGCGCATCCGATAGTCAAGGTGCGGCCCGGTCACCACGCCCGTCGCGCCGACCCGGCCGATCATCTGTCCCTGCATCACGCGGAGGCCGGGACGGATCCCTTGGGCGAACGCCGACAGGTGCAGGTAGTACGTCTCGTAGCCATTCGTATGGCGCAGCCGGACCATGTTGCCCGAGGCGCCACTACGTCCTGCCGACACTACGGTGCCGGTCGCGACCGCGATCACGGGCGTGCCGACCGGTGCGCCATAGTCGACCCCCAGGTGCGGCCGGACACCACCATGCACCGGATGCACTCGCCGGTACGAAAAGCGCGACGTGACTCGCGGCTCGAAGCGGAACGGCGAGCGGAGGAACAGTCGTTTCATGGACCGGCCGTTCTGATCGAAGTACTGCGCCTCCGCGTCGCCCGGGACGTGGAAGCGGTAGGCCTGCAGTTCCCGTCCGTCATTCACGAATTCGGCGGCCAGAATATCGCCGTAGCCCGCGAAGACCTCGTCCCCCTCACCGAACGCGCCGGTGCGGTACGTCCGTTCGAACAGGAGCGTGAACCGGTCGCCAGTGCGCAGGTCGTTGTTGAAATCGATCTCGCCGCTGAAGATCTCGGCCAGTGCGATGGCCAGCGTGACGTTCTCGCCGCCGGCATCGAGGGCGGCGACGAGCGAGTTGTTCGTACCGTCGATCACGCCGCGCACGGTCGCCTCTTCCCGGACGGTGTCGTAGGAAACGAGGGCGGCCCTGAACCTGGCGGCGGACGCTGCCCCTTCCGCACCGCCTGGGGCACGTGTGACGCGCAGGAACGCGCTGTCGTCGATGTGGTACTCGAAGCTGCGGACCCGGCTGTCGTCCTGCGCAAGCTGCAGGCGGAACGGGTTGCCGGTGCGGAAGCGGCGGGGGTCGAAGACACCGCGGACCGTCTCGATCAACGCGAATGCCTCCGAACCGATGTCGTGCGCGTCGAGCAGGCTGGCGAGCGTCATGTTGCGGGCAATGCGGTCGCGCACGGTGCGGACCGGCGGCGGCAGGTGGACGTCGGCGCCGCGCATCGAACCGTCCGCCAGTGGCGCCACGCCGGCCGGCGTGGCGGCGACGGTCCCCTCAGCGAAGTTGGCGGCCGGAACGTCGGGCCCGGAACTGAAGGCCATGAACACGACCGCACCCCCAACCCCAAGCAGAACGCCAGCACCCACCGGGACCAACGCGCGCACTTTCCCCCGCCACGCTCGCTGCATCGCGCGCCAGTCTAACATGCGCTAATGGTGCGGCAGCCCGCCCGCGGCCGGTCAGCGGACGCGGGTGGAATCCTCTGAATCAGCGGTGGCGCAGCGATGGCCGGGTTCGTCATCCGGTTCCCCGCAACTCGCGGAGCCTGGCCGCGACGTGACCCGCGTGGCCCGCGGCGCGCACCCTCTTCCAATGGTGCGCTACTGCGCCATCCGGACCGATCAGGACGGTGGATCGGATGACCCCGACCGACTTCCGGCCGTACAGCACCTTCTCGCCCCATGCGCCGTACTCCTGCATCGTCGCGCGTGACGGGTCCGAGAGGAGCTGCACTTCCAGGTTGTGCTTCGCAATGAATCTGCGGTGCGACTCCGCGTCGTCGGGGCTGCAGCCCAGGACGACCGCGTCAAGCGCGCGGAAATCGTTCAGTGTGGACGTGAACTCGCACGCCTCGGTCGTGCACCCGGGGGTGTCGTCGCGCGGGTAGAAGTAGAGAACGACCCACTGGCCTTTCAGGTCGGCGAGGGAAACCGCATTGCCGTTCTGATCAAGGAGCCTGAAGTCGGGAGCCTGCTGTCCTGTTGTCACCATGGCGGCGATCTTATGCCGACTGAAGGTCGTGGGTGGGTCTACCGAGACTACGACCTCCAGGGGATCGTCGACGCTGGGGCCCCTTCACGTGATGGTAACCGTGCCGCCATCGGCGGGCAGCGTGGTCGCGCCGCCGATATCGGCGGCGTGATCGTATCCCGCCGACTGCAGTGCGACGACGCATGCCTCGGCGCGCACGGCGGGGACCGCCGCCAGAAGACCGCCGGAAGTCTGCGGGTCGTAGAGAATGGGGTAGCGCTCGTTCTCGGCAGCTGACGCCACGTTGGTGATGGCGCGCCGCAGGCGCACGTTCTCCGCGTGAAGTGTGCTCAGGAGACCCGCGGCGATTGTCTGCGCTGCGCCGTCGAGCGTCGGCACGCCGTCGAGCGCGATGCTGGCGCCGAGGTTGGATGCACGCGTCATCTCCACCAGGTGACCCAGCAGACCGAACCCGGTGACGTCGGTGCACGCCCGCGCGCCATGTTCGCGGACGACCCCCGCGGCGGCGCGGTTCGATCGGAGCATCGCTTGGATTGCGCCATCGATCCAGCGCGCTCTGGCCTTGCCGCGCATGCCGGCGGCGAGAAGCGTGCCGGTTCCCAGCGGCTTCGTCAGGATGAACCGGTCCCCCGCCCGCACGCCTCCCTTGCGCAGCATCCGGTCGCCGTGCACCGTACCGCTCACGCTGAAGCCAAGCGTCAGTTCCGCTCCTTCGCTCGTATGACCGCCGGTCAACGCGACACCGGCGTCATTCAGCACTTCGACCGCGCCAGCCAGCAGATCGAACAACAGCGCTTCCATCTTCGTTTCGACGCCATGCGGGATCGTCACCACGGCGAGCGCGGTGCGCGGCGTTGCGCCCATCGCGTGCAGGTCGCTCAGGCAATGGGTGGCCGTGATGCGGCCGAACACCCAGGGGTCGTCCACCATCGAGCGGAATGCGTCGATCGACTGCACGAGCAGAACGCCGGGCGGAAGCTGTTCGACCGAGGCGTCGTCCGGTGCATCGAGCCCGACCACGACATCGTCGCGCCGGATCGGATCGAGGCGCCCCAGCACCCGGTCGAGGAGCGTCGCGCCCACCTTCGAGCCGCATCCGCCGCAGCGCATCGTCACCGTCGAGAGCTCGCGGATCACCTCCGGCGGCGCCAGGCCGGGGGCAGGCGTCGTCGCGGGTGACTTCCCGGCCGATCCGCCGGCAGCGTCACCCTCGTCCATCTCCGGCAGATCGCAGAAGCGGCGCATGAACCGCCTGTCGATCCAGTCCTTCCAGCGCCAGACCCACCTCCCTTCGAGCGACCAGCTACCGCGCGACGCAATGGCGTAGCGGTTGCCGGTGGTGATCAGGCTGAGGAATCGGCGCTGTGGGTGGAACTCCCGCAGCGGGTCGCCGATGAGCTGCCGCCTGAGGTTTGCATCGAGCGGCGGTCCCTGGCGGACGGCGAAGACCCCTGCCTTCTCGCGGGGATGGCCCACGACAGAGGCGACATCGCCCGCCGCGAACACTTCGGGATGCGACGTCGAGCGGAGTGTCGCATCCACTGCGATGAAGCCACGCGCGTCCACCGCCAGTCCCGCACGGGCGGGCCATGCCGGGGGTGCGGCCTCCGTCGCCCAGATCACCTCGTCGGTCCTGAACGCCTTCCCGTCGGCGGTTTGCAGTTGCGATTCGCCCGGCGCGGCATCGGCGACGCGCGTCACGGCGACGCCCAGGTGGAGCTCGACGCCCCGTTCGCTCAGAACGCGGGCAAACCGCCGGCGGACCCCCTCGTTGTGGGTGGGCAGCACCGTTGGCTCGGCGCCGAAGAGGTGGAACACGGGCTGATGCGCCGCCGGCGCCGCTGCGCCCGCGATGCCGCTTTCCACCGCGGCTCCTGCCGCCTCTTCCGCCAGCGCATGCTGCATCGCCAGCGTCAGTTCCACCCCGGCCGCGCCCGCGCCCACCACCGCAATCCGCACCGGCCGATCGCTGGCTCGGACGCGCGCCGCCAGCCGCTTCCACCGTGCCGAGAATCCGCCGATCGGCTTGACGGGCACAGCATGCATCGCCGCCCCGTCGACGGTGAACGCGGGCGTGATGCCGACATCGATCGACAGGAGGTCGTACGGCACCGGCGGCCGCTTGCGGCATTGCACGGTCCGCGCCCTGAGATCGAGCCCGACCGCTTCGTCGTGAAACAGCCGCGCGCCCGCGAACCGGGTGAGCGGCGCCAGATCGATGTGGGTGTCGTCGAAGGAATAATGCCCTGCAATCAACCCCGGCAGCATCCCGGAGTACGGCGCATGGAGGTCGCGCGCAATCACGGTGACCCGCACGCCCGGGATCGGTTTCATCGCGAGTCGGCGGAGGACAATCACGTGGGTGTGCCCCCCGCCAACGAGCACCAGATCCTTCAGAACCGGTGCGCCGCCGCCCCCGTTCATCGGCGCACGTCAGCCCGAGCCAAACCGACTCGTGTCGCCATCCACCACTCTGCCGTCATGCGATCGTTCGAGCCCTTTGCCTACGATGACACAACTGCTACCCGGCGTCATCTCCGGGCGGCACGGGCTGTGACGCAGGCAACCGCGCGAGCAAAGCGGGCGGGATCGGGCAGAAGGCTGACGACGAGGTGTGCGGCGCCCGGGATCTCGAAGAAGTAGCCGGGGTGAACGAGGATGTGGTCCTCTTCGAGGAGGTCAAGCGCCAGCGCCTCTTCGCTGTCGGGATCCGGCGCGGCGGCGAAGCGGAGGATCGCGGACCAGCCGCCTTCGGCGCGGAGCCGCGTGACGACGGGATAAGCAGCCGCAGCGGCGGTGAGCGTCCGGTGGTTCGCGGCGATGCGGGACTGTATCTGCCGCGTGACAGCGGCGCCCGCGGTCAGCAGATGGTCGGCGGCGAGTTGGACCGGGGTGGCGACCGACAGGTAAGTGTCGGTTAGCAGGTCCAGGGCGTCGAGCGGCGCGGAGCCGGTCGCGACGATCCATCCGAGCTTGAGCTGGGGCAGGCCGACCGACTTGGAGAGGCCGCCAAGGACGAACGTAACCGGGCCCTCGGCCGATCTCGCGGCGGCGGTATCGACGATGGCGGCCTCGGGGCCGGCGTCCAGAAAGCTGCGAGCGACACCGCGACGGGGATCGATCGGGTAGCGGTTGAATACTTCGTCGAGGATCAACGGGATGCCGAGGTCATGGCAGAGCGTGCCGAGCACGGCGCGGTCGGATGGCGTCAGATACGAGCCGGTCGGGTTGTTCGGGTTGACGGCAATCACCCCGCGCGTGCCGGGGCGCGCCGCGGCGCGGAGCGCGTGGGCGTCGAGCATCCACGCGTCGCCGTCGTAGACCAGCGGGTACGGCGCGGTGTCGACGCCCTCGAACCGCGCCAGGTGTTCGAAGAGCGGGTAGCTCGGTTGCGGTACCAGGATCGTGTCGCCCGGATCGCAGAGCAGCTTGAACAGCAGCGCGTACGCCTCGCTCGTGCTGGCCGTGAGCACGACGTGTTCGGGATCGACCGTGCCGCCCAGGTACGCGGCCACCGCCTGCCGCGCGGAACGGAGGCCCCGGGGATGCGGCGCGTAGGTCAGGGCGGCGGGCGACGCGATGGGCGCCAGCAGGTCGGGCGGGTAGTCGAGGCCAACGCGCGTGGGGTTCGATTCGGTGAGATCAGCGATGTCGACGCGGTCGTTGCGCAGCCGCGCCAGGGCGCGGGCGAGGCGGTTGACGTCGCGGTGGGCCGGAATACGTGACGACAGCACGAGTGCCTAGACTACGGTAGGATGCCAGTTCATCATGGCTTGCATAACCCGGGCCCCGGGAATCGCGGCCGTCGCGGTCGTGGTGACGGCCCTGCCGGGCAGTCCATCGGCGCAGCCGCCGTCACCGAACGCCGGGCCGTATCTTGTTCCGCCGGACCGGATTGTGCAGATCCTGGATGCGCCGCCAACGCCGCGCGTCCTGATCGGACCGGCGCGCGACGTAGCCGTCTTCATCGAGTCGCGGTCGATGCCGCCGATCGCGTGGCTGGCGCGGCCGATGCATCGGCTCGCCGGATACCGAGTCGATCCCCGCAACAGCGGGCCCTGGTCGGCCCCGGCGATCGCGGCGATGACGGTCCGGCCGATCGATCCGACGGGGGCTGCGCGCCATGCCGAGGCTCCCGGGAACGGCGGCGGCGATGCTGGTGGCGACGGCGGGTTCCGGATCGTCGCGCCAGCCGGCACAGCGCTGGGCTGGCCAGCTTTTTCGCCCGACGGGTCACACCTGTCGTACGCCGTGCTGCGCGATACCGGGATCGAGCTCTGGGTAGCCGACATCGCGGCCCGACAGCCGCGCCCGCTCACCTCGGCGGCGCTGAACGCCACCTGGGGCGACCCCTGCGAATGGCTCGCTGACTCGTCGGGCGTGCTCTGCCGCTTCCGCCGATCGGCGCGTGGCGCGCCACCCGAACCGCCGCGCGCGCCCGACGGTCCGAGCGTTCAGCAGAACGACGGGCGACAGTCGCCGGTCCGGACCTATCAGGACCTGCTCGGCACTGCACACGACGAGGCGCTCTTCCGTTACCACTTCACGTCGCAGATCGCCACCGTCGCGCTTGCCACCGGATCGCGCACCGACATCGGCGCGCCCGGACTCTATGCGTCGGTCGACGGCGCACCCGACGGCCGGCATCTGCTGATCGAGCGGGTCCAGCCGCCCTTCTCGCGGCTCTTCCCCGCCAGCCGGTTCGGGCGGACGGTGGAGGTGTGGTCAAGGGACGAAAGTGGCGAGGATGCCGCCACGCGGGCGGGCGACCCCGTCGTGCTGGCGGAATTGCCGCTCGCCGACCAGGTACCGATCGGGGGCGTCCCGACCGGTCCACGCGGCCACCGCTGGCACGCCACGGCGCCTGCCACCGCCGTCTGGACCGAGGCGCAGGACGGTGGCGATCCGAACGCCTCGGTGCCGAACCGGGACATCCTCTACCAACTCGACTCACCCTTCGACGGCGAACCGCGCGAACTGGCGCGAACCGAGCACCGCTTCTCGACCATCGCCTGGACCACCGATGGGACGGCTCTCATTACCGAGACCGACCGGCCGACGCGGTGGACGCGAACCTCCGTCGTGTATCCGGGAGGCGGCGACGCACGCCGGCTGTTCGACCGGAGCAGCGAGGACGTATACCGCGATCCGGGTCGGCCGGTCCGGCGGCCCGGCCGCGGCATCGCAAGCCGCGTCATCCCGCAGAGTGGCTCTTTCATCTATCTGGCGGGTACCGGCGCATCGCCCGATGGCGATCGCCCCTTTGTCGACCGGCTCGACCTCGCGACACTCGATACCCTCCGGCTCTTCCGGACCGAGCCGGGAACCTACGAAACGGTAATCGCCGTGCTGTCCGACGACGGCCGCACGCTGTTGACGCGACGCGAGAGCCCCACCGACCCGCCCAACTACTACCTCCGCGACACGGCGGCGGGCACGTTGCAGGCGCTGACCGACTACGCCGATCCGGCGCCGCTCCTCCGTGGCATCGAGAAGCGGCTGATCACGTACGAGCGGGCGGATGGCGTAGCCTTGTCGGCGACCCTCCATCTACCGCCGGGGTACCGGCAGGGCGACCGTCCCCCGATGCTGATGTGGGCCTATCCGCGGGAGTACGTCGATCCGGCGGCCGCGAGCCAGGTGCGGGGATCTCCCTACCGGTTCACGACGCTGCGCGGTGCGTCGCACCTGCTGCTGCTGGCCGAGGGCTACGCGATCCTCGACGGCCCGGCGATGCCGATCGTCGGCGAAGGCGACACGGGCAACGACACCTACGTCGAGCAACTGGTCGCCAGCGCGCAGGCGGCAATCGACGCGGTCGTGGAGCTGGGAGTCGCCGACCGCGACCGGATCGCGATCGGCGGTCATAGCTATGGCGCCTTCATGACCGCCAACCTGCTCGCCCACTCCGACCTGTTTCGCGCCGGCATCGCCCGGAGCGGCGCCTACAACCGAACGCTCACGCCGTTCGGCTTCCAGAACGAACGCCGCACATTCTGGGAAGCGCGCGACATCTACGCCGCGATGTCCCCCTTCTTCCACGCCGAGAAGGTGAACGAGCCGATCCTGCTCACGCACGGCGAGATCGACAACAACTCCGGGACGTTCCCGATGCAGTCGGAGCGCTTCTACCACGCCCTGAAGGGCCACGGCGCAACGGTCCGGTACGTCACCCTCCCGAACGAATCGCACGGCTACGTGGCGCGCGAGTCGGTGCTCCACGTCGTGGCCGAGATGCTCAACTGGTGCAACGAACATCTTGCGCCTCGTTGATGCACCGCCCCTTCGGTGGCAGGTCGCGGCCGTCGGTGCGGCCACGCTGGCGCCTTGGCGGACCCACGCCGTCAGCAGCGCAGCAGTTCGATGAAGTTGCCCGCGGGCAGCGTCAGATCGTCGTTGACACGGACGAAGACGAGTAGCTCGCCCCGGCTCGCGATTCCGCGACGCATGAGTTCCGGGCGCAGGGCGGCCGGGGCGGCCGTCCCGACGGCGAAGGTGTGGGGCGTGACCCCCCACATGAGCGTCAGGCGCCGGCTCAGGATCGGATCGTCGGTCACCGCGTGAACCGGCACGCGCGGGCGGATGGCGGACAGATCCCGCACCGTTCGACCGCTGCGCGTCATCGCGACGACCGCCGCCGCCCGCGACGTTTCCGCCAATACGACCGCTGCCGCACAGACGTCGTCGCCGTACCGTGTCTCGTCGAGATGCATCCGATCGAGGACGCTGACGCCGGTGCCGGTCGCCGCACGGACCGCCGCGTCGTCGTGCGATGCCTCGGCGTCGCGAACGATGGCGTCGAGCGTCTGGACTACCCGTTCCGGATGGGCGCCGACCGCGGTCTCGCCAGACAGCATGATGGCGTCGACCCCGTCGTCGACCGCGTTCGCCGCGTCGCTCACCTCGGCGCGCGTCGGACGGGGTTGGTGCGTCATCGTCTCGAGCACCTGCGTCGCGACAATGACCGGCACGCCGGCCGCGCGCGCCCGGCGCGTCATCGACTTCTGCAACTGAGGTACCCGCTCAAGCGGCACCTCGATACCGAGATCGCCGCGCGCCACCATGACCGCGTCCGACTCCGCCAGGATGTCGTCGAAGCGGTCGACCGCCCGCGGCCGTTCGATCTTCGCCACGAACGCAGCCGGCCGGTTGATCCGCGCCGCCGCCGCGCGCGCACGGCGAATGTCGTCCGCGCATTGCACGAAGCTGATGCCGATGAAATCGACCCCGGCAAGAAGCGCCTGCTCAAGGTCTTCGATATCCGCCGGGGTGACTGCCGGAAGCGGGAAATCGACGTCGGGTGCATTGATCCCCTTGCGGGATCCGAGCGGGCCGCCGTACTCCACCTCGGTGACGATCTCGGTCCCGTCGGTCTCGAGCACGCGGACCGCCAGGCGACCGTCGTCCAATAGCAGCCGGTTGCCGGGTTCGACCAGTTGCGCAAGCGGCGCGTACGGCGTGGCAACGCGCTCGGCATTGCCCTCGAAGTCGCCTGTCGCGATCCGGAGACGGCCCCCGATCTCGACATGCGTGCCTTCCACGACGTCGCCGATCCGGATCTTCGGACCGGCCAGGTCCTGCAGGATCGCCACATTCCGGCCCGCCGCCTCCGACGCGCGTCGAATTCGCTCCACTGCCTCCCGGCGCCTGCCCGGTGTTCCGTGGGACGAGTTGATCCGGAAGAGATCGACACCCGCGTCGATCAGTGCCGCCACGTGTTGCTCCGTCTCCGTGGCGGGGCCTATCGTGGCGACGATCTTCGTCCGCCGGCGCATGCCGCTGCAGTATAGGGGAGCGGCGGAATGCCGGCTCACCGCGTGACGGACTACAATCTGATCGGGAGATCGACGCGCGGAAGGGCCGCGCGACACTGCACGACGACAGGACCAGCGATGTCAGAAAACACGCAGGAAGTGACCGACGGCAACTTCGAGGAATCGGTGCTGCAAGCGGACCGGCCGGTGCTGGTCGACTTCTGGGCCGAGTGGTGCGGTCCGTGCCGGATGATCGCGCCGACGATCGAGGCACTCGCGGCCGACTACGCGGGGAAGGCGACCGTCGGGAAGCTGAACATCGACAGCAACCCCGAGACGCCGCAGCAATACGGCGTCCGCTCAATCCCGACGCTGCTGCTCTTCAAGGGGGGCGCGGTGGTCGAGCAGGTAGTGGGCGTCACCGACAAGGAATCGCTCCAGGTGCTTCTCGACCGGCATCTCTGACCCGAGTCACTACCGCACGGTGCGGCGGCCGTTCAGCCGCCCATGTCCTGGATGAGCTTCGTCAGCGCCGGCGTCCGGCCCAGCAGCCGAACGTAGAGTGCGAGTTGCGCACGATGGTATTCCTCGTGCGCGATGCCATGGTGCATCCAGGTGAGCCGGGTCCACTCCGCGCCGTCGAAGCGGTGGATGCGCTGCAGCATGCCAATCTCGCCCATTTGCCGGATCGCTTGAGCGCCGGCGGCGTGCTGGGTGCGCAGCAGCCGGACGAGGCCAGGGTGCGTGGTCGGGCGGTCGGCGGCCGGCGTTCCGTACTGGCGCATGAAGGCGGAGAAGCTCTTGCGCGTGAAATCGCCCTCCGGGCTGGCAAGCTCGCCCACCCACATGGCGGCAGTGTCGACCGTGTGCTGAACGAGCTCCGCAACCGAGCGCGCGCCCGGTTCGGGCCGGAAGTCGATCCGGTCCGGCGGAACGCGGCGCAACTCGGCAATGACGCCTCGGCGCGCGTCGCGCCACGACTCGAGAGCCTCTTCCAGCAGGGTGACGGTCTGGGGCATTACACGGTCTCGCGGAATTCCGGGGCGCGGCGGTGGCGCGTGGCCTGCTCGAAGGCATAGGCGATGCGGATCAGCGTCGGTTCACTCCAGGCCCGTCCGAAGAAGGAGCAGCCGACCGGCAGGCCGTGGACGAAGCCGGCCGGAACGGTGAGGTTGGGGTAGCCCGCGACCGCCGCGAACGTGGAACTGCTCCCGCCAAACTGATCGCCGTTCACGAGGTCGGTCACCCACGCGGGTCCACCGGTCGGGGCGACGATGGCATCCAGTCTGTGCATGTCCATCACGCGGTCGATCCCTGCGGTTCGCGAGAGCCGTCGCGCCACGGCGCGCGCGTCAAGGTACTCGGGATCTGTCAACGGCCCACTCGCCTCGGCCGCGAGCAGGCGCTCCTGGCCAAAATACGGCATCTCCGACCGGGCATTCGCCGTGTTGAACGCGATGAGGTCGGCCAGCGTGCGGATAGGCGGGGCGGGCAGCGTGTCGAGGTACGCGCGCAGACCGGCCTTGAATTCGAAGTTCAACACGGCGTTCTCGGCGCGCCGCATCGCGCCGGTCGGAACCAGGTCGATGGGATCAATCATCACCGCGCCGCGTGTCCGCATGGCCACGATTGCCTCCTCCATCAGTTGATCGACCAGCGGGTGGAAGCCGAAGGCACTCCGCATGACACCGATGCGTGCGGCCTCCAGACCATCGGCGTCGAGGAACGGCGTGTAGTCGTTCAGCCCGCGTGCGTCTGCCTCTGCCGTCGCCGGATCACGCGGGTCCGTCCCCGCGATGATACTCAGCACCCGCGCGGCGTCGCGGACCGTCCGCGCCATCGGTCCGGCCGTGTCCTGCGATTCGGCGATGGGGATGATCCCGGCGCGGCTTACGAGTCCAACCGTCGGCTTGAGCCCGACGATACCGTTGGCGTGGGAAGGGCAGACGATCGATCCGTCGGTCTCGGTGCCGATCGCCACCGCTACGAGATCCGCGGAGACGGCAGCGCCGGAGCCGGAGCTGGACCCGCACGGGTTGCGGTTGAGGACGAACGGGTTTCGGCATTGCCCGCCCCGCGCGCTCCAGCCGCTCGACGACCGCGTGGAGCGGAAGTTGGCCCACTCGCTCAGGTTTGCCTTGCCGAGCAGCACCGCACCGGCGTCGCGCAGGCGGCGTGCGACCGGAGCATCCTCCGCAGGACGCGAGCCCTCCAGGGCGAGCGAGCCGGCGGTCGTGGTGGTGCCGTCAGCGGTGCCGATGTTGTCCTTCAGCAGGATCGGAATGCCGTGAAGCGGTGAGCGGGGACCCGACGCGGCGCGCTCCCGGTCGAGGGCGTCGGCCTGGGCCAGCGCGTCGGGGCTGAGCTCGATGACGCTCCGGAGCGCCGGACCTTGACGGTCAAGGGCGGCGATGCGGGCAAGATACGCCTCGGTCACGCTGCGTGCGGAGCGCTCTCCGGACGCCATCGACGCCGACAATCCGTCGATGGTGATCTCGTTCAGGTCGAACGGTGCGGGCCGGGAACGGTCCGGTACGGTGGGCGCAGTGCCCTGCGCGGACGCGTCGGCGCCGCTGTCCGGGCTGCACGCCGCCGTCCCGGCGACGGCCGCGGCGCCCGCAAGGGCGCCGGACCGCAGAAACGCGCGTCGATCAATCGCCATTGCTGCAAACGGCCGGGAGTTGCTATGGGACCGTGATGTTGAAGGGGATATAGGTCTCGCCCCAGTGGAGGCGAAGTTCCGCGTCCTTCTGCTCGACCTCGGCGAAGTAGAAGGCGAGCGTCTCCATGTGCGCGCCGAAGCTGGGGGTCGCCATGAAGCGCAGCGCGTCCTGCTCCTCGCCGGGATATGGGGTGTGATAGACGTCGGCGGCACGGCTGAAGACAATCGTCCACCGGTTCGGATCGGGGATCGCCCAGAGGCTGTACTTGCCGGCCGGGAGCGCGTTGCCGTTGATGGTGACGTCCCGGCTGAAGGCAATCGCGGTGGCGTCGTTCGCGCCCGGATTCCACATCTCGCCGAAGGGAACAATCCCGCCGAACAGATCGCGCCCGCGCGCGACCGGACGGTCGTAGGTCACGGTGATCTCGGTGTTGGCGATCTGCTGCCAGACGGAACCGCTCTGACTCGGTTTGACCTCGTCGACCGGGATGATGGGTAGATCCGCCGCGCCCTCCGCGCCGGCCGCGTCGCTTTCGCCACCCCCCACTGCGCCGCCGCACGCGGCCAGTCCGGCCACTGCCGCGAGCCCCAGGGCGAGCGTGAATCGGTTGATCATCGATAGCTCCTTCAGTAGGCCGCAGTGTACCCCGGGGCAAATCACGGACGCTTCCGGGGAATCCTCTCGTCGGCCATGGCACTTCGGTAGGCGAACACGGCGGCCACCACGGCCATCTGCCGCAGGTCGTCCTCCGGCACCCGGTCGGTCATATCCATATTGGAGTGGTGGGTGCGCGAGTTGTACTCCAGTCGGTCCTGAATGAACTGGAAGCCGGGCAGCCCGGCGCGATCGAAGGGAACATGATCGGTCCCACGCGTCGAGCGGCGCCCGATCGTCGTCACGCCCAGGTCGGCAAGGTCGCGCATCCAGGTCTCGAACAGCGGGGCGGCGTCGTCGTGCCCCTGCAGCCAGATGCCCCGAATGCGCCCGGCGCCGTTGTCCAGGTTGTAGTAGGCGGAGAGCTCGGCGTGCCGCGGCGTCGGGAGGCCGCTCTCACCCCCCCCGTAGTGGCGCGCGACATAGGCGCGCGATCCGAGCAGGCCCTGCTCTTCCCCACCCCAAAGCGCGACCCGGATCGTCCGGCGCGGCCGCGCGCCGATAGCCTGCAGGATCCGCACGGCTTCCATCATCGCGGCGACGCCCGCCGCGTTGTCGGTCGCGCCGGTCGCGGCATGCGTGGAATCAAAGTGCGCACCCAGGATCACCACCTCGTCGGCCAGGTCGGTCCCCGGCAGATCCGCGATCAGGTTGAATCCGTTCGGACGGTTCTCCTCGTGGAAGCGCGTGGTGATGTTCAGCTCCACGCTTACGGGCAGGCCCATCTCGAGGAGCCTTGCCATGCGGTTGTAGTGCTCTACCGCGATCGTCGCGGTCGGCACGACCGGCGGTGCGTTCGCCTCGCGCGAGCCGCCGTTCCCGACAAAGACAGTGCCGCCGTCGGTCCGCTGTGTCGGCCACGTGAGATCGCTCCCGAGTGGAGCCCCGCCGACGAGGCCCGCTGCGTCGCTGCCCCGGTCGAGCAGGGCGACCACCCCCTCCTCGAGCAGGAAGGCGTGCAGCCCCGGACCGTAGCGCGGACCGGTGCCGCCGCTGCCTGCCTGGGCCTCTCCACCCGGCCGCGCCGCCCGCGCGAGCAGGTCGTCGTCCATGCGCAACACAATGTCGCCCTCGAGCATCTCGACCGGGCGCGCCGGTTGCGCCAGGACCACCTTGCCGCGCAGGGTTCCCCGGGCCCGCGCCCGGCCGGCGACCGTGCCGAGTTCGGGGCGCACCACCTCCGCCGTGACCGTCCCGTCCGTGCTCGACGTCCAGGCGCGCGGGTAGCCGATGATGGGCATTACCTGCGGCTCGACCAGATGGGCATGAAACCGCTCAAGCGACCAGCCGCGGCCGTACGGAAAGCGCTCCTCACGGACCTCCAGATCCCAGGACCGCATCCGTGCCGCTGCCCAGGCGCCCGCCGCCTCAATCGCCGGCGTGCCGGTGACGCGCGGGCCATAGACGTCGCTCAGCCAGCGCACGATGGTCATCGCCTCCGAGCGTGTGGTTCCCTCCTCGCGTATCGCGCGGACCACCTCGGCGTCGCCGGTGCCGGTCGACTGGCCAGGGAAGGCCGGCGGGGCAGACGCCAGCACCGCCGCGAAGAGGATCAGCACGGGCGCGGCAGTCGCGTGACGCATCGCGCGAAGCTGGCGGCTTACCCGGCTGGGGCGGCGGTGAACGCCGGGGACGAAATTGTTCCGTCCGTGTCGATGACGAAAAACAACTGCCCGGTTGACGGATTCGTGCGCTCAAGCGTCGTGCCGTTGAGCGACACGCCGTCGGTAACGCGGCCGCTGCCTGCGGGATCGCGGCGGCACTGGTTCGGATCGTGCACCGTCACGGAATTCGTGGCGCCAACCGGCACGGCGACGAAGCGCACGCCGAAGACGTTTGGCTCCGATTCGGCCAGGGTTATCAACTCGAACCCCCGCCAACTGGGAACGACATTGGCGACCCCGCCCATCCGCTCCAGGCAGGCCGCGAATTGCTCCGCCTGCCCGGGCGGCGGGACGGCGGCGGGACGGCTCATGAGACGCAGTTCCGCAGTGGCGATCGGCGTGGGCTCCAGGCCGCGTGGCGCCTGGCGGCCGCAGTCCGTTCCGAGGGAAGCCGCGGCGGCGAGCAGCAACAGCGACACGCGAAGGGAAGTGTGCGGCATGGGACAAGCGGGGGCAGGCGCGTTTCCGTACAGCATATCCCGAAGGATCGGCGCGGCGCGACTGTTGGCCCGCGGCGTGGCAGCCGATAGAGGCTATCGAGGTTCGATGTTCTCCCTCTGGCGATGCGTGACGACGGGGCTGGCGGCGCTGCTCGCCGTGGTGGTCGGTCTGGGGGCCGCCCTGCTGATCACACCAGCCACCGCGGAGAATCTGCGCGTGCTGGTGTCGACCCTCCTGAACGAGGACGCACCGGCGGTCATGCGGAACCTGCTGGACGCGATCGGTGCGGCGCGCGACGCCATTACTCCCGGGTAGCACCGTCCCGTTGCCGCGGTCGGCCGGCCATGAGCCTGGCCGGATGGAACGACGCGGAGGCGAAGAGTTTACGCCGGCGCAACCGCGTTGTTGCGGATTCGTAATCCTCCACCGGCAGACTGAGGCTGTGCAGTTCCCGAGCCGTCATCCCGATGTGCGCCGCGCATCGGCGGGCCCAGGGGCTGCGCGCGGGACGGGTGGGCGCGTCCCGCCGAGTCTGCGGAGGATATCCTTCGGGGCGCGGCGCCTCCCGGCGCGTCCACCCGTCCCGCGCGCACGGCGCCACATTCCGCGACTTCCCCTCATGCCCGCTTCCGGTATATAACCATCCGTGCGATCAGTGTTTCTCCGGGCTCCGGCCCGGACCCAAGGAGGCATCCGATGAGACTGGCAACCGGTATCGGCATCGTCAGCCTGGCGCTCGCCCTGGTGGCAGTCGCAGGCGTCCAGCAGGCGGCGGCGCAGGCACACGCCCACATCGGTCATGTGGCGGACGAGTGGAACGACACGCCGGAGATGGCGGGGTTGCTGCCGGCGGCGATCGCCGAGGCGCGGGTAGCGGCGCAGCATGCCGAGTTCGCGGCGAACGATCCGAGCGACCTTGATGCCATGAAGCGGCACACGGCGCATGTCCTGCACGCGGTCGACCCGACGCAGATCGAGAACGGCCCGGGCGCTGGCTACGGTGTCAAGCAGGCTGCGGAAGGAGCCGCGAAGCACATCATGGCCGCCGCCAACTCCGACGATGCGTCGGGAGCCGTGAAGGGGCACGCCGAGCATGTCGCCACTTCCGCCCGCAACGCCGTCTCGCGCGCCGACGAGATTGTCATGCTGGCGCAGAGGATCGACATGGCGACATCGGCGGGCGACGCAGCGCCCCTGGTGAGCCAGTTGAACGATCTGGCCCAGGCGCTCCTCGCGGGCGTTGACGCCAACAACGACGGCAGTGTTGGCTGGCAGGAAGGCGAAGGTGGCCTCGAGGTGGCGGAAACGCACCTCAACCTGATGAAGCAGGCCGAGGGCCTGTAGCAGGAAGGTTCGCCGCCCTCAGTTCGTCTGGGTACGGAGCGCGCAGTCGTTGGTCCGGATGCCGCCCGATCCAGGCGGTGATGCGCGCGCTGCGGCGGATCGCCTCGCCGACAAAGGCGACCGCCTCTGACAGTCGCTCGTCCGGCTCGGCGCAACTCAGTCTGAGGAAGCCGCCGCCTGCCTCGCCGAAGCACTCGCCGCCGAGGCAGGCGACGCCCATCGCGTCGTCGGCCCCCTCCAGCAGGTACTGCGCCAGGCCGTGCGACGTGATGCCATGCCGGTTGCAGATCGTCGCCACGGACGGAAAGACGTAGAACGTTCCCCCGGGTGAGAGGCAGACGACGCCGTCGATCCGGTTGAGCCCCTCCACCAGCAGTTCCACCTTCCGGCGGAAGCGGGCCATGCGGTCGTCGCGCACCGACGCGTCCTGCGCCATCGCAGCGATGCCGGCCCGCTGTGCGAAGGGAGGGACGCAAGAGAGTGACGTGTTGGCCAGCAACCCGAATACGTCGATGGCCGCCGCACTCCCCACCGCGAAACCGAGACGCCAGCCGCTCATGCTGAACGACTTGCTGAACGTGTAGGCGGAGACGCACTGATCGAACATACCGGGGTGGGCCAGGAGCGAGTGGTGCCGCCCGCGCCAGACCATCGCGTCGTACGGTTCGTCGCTGAACACCGCCACGTCGCGGCCCCGAATCAGGTGGGCGAGCCCTTCCAGGTCGTCGAACGTCGCGACGCCCCCGGTTGGGTTATGCGGCGAGTTCAGGAAGATCGCCTTCGGACGGGGATCTTCGGCAAGGAAGCGCGCGACATCGTCGAGATCCGGGCGGAAGTCGTGCGCTGCGCGCAGCTTCGAGGTCACGATCCGCCCGCCCCGTCGCTGCACGTTCGCCGGATAGGTCGGGAAGTGCGGGCTGAAGATCAGGACGCCGTCACCCGGATTGACGAACGCCTCGCAGAAGAACGTCTCGAAGATCTTGGCCCCCGGACCGGCCACGATGTTCTCGGCGGCGGCCGAGAGACCGTACTCGCGGTGGACATACGCCGCGGCGGCCTCACGGAACTCCGGCAGGCCGAGCGACGGGCCGTACCGGGTTTCCCCCGCCTCGATCGCGTCGACGCCCGCCGCGAGCGCGGCGGGTGAGGTGGCGAACGGACTATCGCCAATCTCCAGCTCGATCACATTCCTCCCCTGGGCGATCAGGCGCTTCGCCGCCGCCAGCACCGTAAACGCGGTCTCTCCCTGAACGTTGGCGGCGAAGCTCGAGAACGTGGCAGCCATCACACCAGGGCGAACACCGGGGCCGGTTCCTCGAGGAGCTGTCGGAGCACGCGGAGAAGACTCGCGCAGGTCGCGCCGTCGAGCGCCCGATGGTCGGCAGCAAGCGTGACGGTCACGACAGGCGCCACGCGTACCTTCTTCTTCCGGACCACCGGGCGCCGCTCGATGGCGCCAATGCCGAAGATGCATCCCTGGGGCGGATTGAGGATTGGCGTGACCGTCGTCACCCCGAACATGCCGAGGTTGGAGACGGTGCACGTACCGCCTGCGTAGTCATCCGGAGCGAGGCGACCGTCGCGGGCCCGGTTGGTGAGGTCGCGCAGGTCGGCGGCGATGGCATGCAGGTCCTTCGTATCGGCGCTCCGGACAACGGGCGTGATCAAACCGGCCGGCGTGTCGACCGCGAAGGCGAGATCGACCCGCGAGAAACGGCGAAGGCCGACACCGGCCCACGCCACGTTCGCTTCCGGAACCGCCGCGAGGGCGAGCGCGATGGCGCGGACGAAGACGTCGTTCAGCGTGAACGCCGTCACCGGTGCGCGGACATCGTCGTGCACGGCGGTCATCGCCATCGCGGCGTTCGCCCGTTCGAAACGCTTGAGCAGTTTGCGGACGGCGCAGTCGATCGACAGATAGAAGTGTGGGGCGGTCTGCTTCGCGCGCGTCATGCGCTCGGCGGTAACGCGGCGCATCCCGGTGAGCGCCTCGTCACGGTGCGGGATGTCGGCGACGAGGTCCCCCGGGATCGGGGGCGGCGCGCCGTGTGGCGGCCTCTGCGCACGCGGGGCGGCCGCCGGTGCCGTAGCGAGGGCGCTGTCGAGGCCAAGGGCCTGCTCGACATCGTACCTGGTCACTTCGCCGTCGGGACCGGTCGGGACCAGGGCGGCGAGGTCGATGCCCGCGTGAGCCGCCATGCGGGCGGCGAGGGCGGTGGCCGCCACGCTGGCGGCGCTGGTGGCGGGCGGCGGAGCCGGCCTCAAGGCCGGCGCGCCAGCATCGGCGGCAACCGGCGCAGGGTCGGAGTCTGCCGCAGCGGGAGACGCCGCCGGCGCCGGCGTGGAGGCGGATGCGCCAGCATCCGCATCGGCTTCCAACGGCGGCAGGATCGTGGCCAGGACGGCGCCCACCGCTACCGATTCGGTGCCGGCGGGGACCCGAAGATCGTCCAGGACGCCATCGGCAGGGGCCGCGAGTTCGACGGTCGTCTTGTCGGTCTCCACCTCGGCGATTGGCTCACCCTGCTTCACGGTGTCGCCCGGTCGCTTCAGCCAGGTGGCGAGGACCGCCGACGTCATCGACTCCGCCACCTGCGGCATCACCACGGTGATCGGTTCGGCCGTCACCGACATGGTTCCCTCAGCGGCAGCCGGCCGCGACCTCTTGGCCAGCGCGAATGGAAGCGCAGCCCTGCCTGGGACGTCACTGTTGTCTCCCGGCAACCAGCAGTCGGGCGGCGGCATCAATGATCGCGTCGGCGTCAAGGCCATACTCGCGGTAGAGGTCAGGGATGTCGCCCGACTGGCCGAACCGATCGACACCGAGGGGTGCGACCAGATGCCGGTTGACTCCCGCGAGCCAACTGAGTGACGCGGGGTGGGCGTCGATTACGGTGACCAGGCCGGCGCCGGGTGGAACCGGATCGAGCAGCCGTTCGATCTGCGCCTTCGGGCGCGCGCTGCCGGGCGGCGTCCTGTGACCCGCCATCCAGCCGCGATGGAGCCGGTCGATCGACGTCACCACGAGTAAACCGGCGTCCGGATCGTCCCTCACGATCTCCCCGTGCGCCTTGATGGCCTCCGGAAGCGCGGCGCCGGACGCCACAATGGCGATTGCCGCGCGCGGGCCGGGCGGCGTCTTCCAGTACCCGCCCGCCGTAACGTCAGCCGCCAGCGCGGGTGTGAGCGTCCGTTCCGGTTGGGGGATTGGCCGCGTCGAAAGCCGCAGATAGACGGCGCCGCCATCGTCCCCCTGCAGATGCTCCAGACTCCATCGGAGGATCTCGCACAGTTCGTCGGCGTAGGCCGGCTCGAACGACGTCAGCCCCGGCTGCCCCATCCCGATCAGCGGCTCGTAGATCGACTGATGCGCGCCCCCCTCCGCCGCTAGTGAGACGCCGGACGGCGTGCCGACGACGATGAAGCGGGCGTCCTGGTAGCAGGCGTAGTTCAACGCGTCGAGGCCGCGACTGATGAACGGATCGTAGACCGTCCCGATCGGCAGCAGCCGTTCGCCGAACAGCGGCGCGCTCAGCCCGAGCGCGGCCAGCAGGATGAACAGGTTGTTCTCGGCGATCCCCAGCTCGATGTGCTGGCCCCCCGTGGAGATCTCCCAGTTGAGAGCGGTGAGGATCCGCTCGTCCCTGAAGAGGTCGCCGCGGTCGCGACGGCCGAAGATGTGGCGGCGGTTGAGCCAGGACCCGAGGCTGGTCGACACGGTAACGTCGGGCGACGCGGTGACGATGCGATCGGCCAACTCCGGATGGGCTCGCGCGACGTCCGACAACCATCGCCCGAAAGCCTCCTGGGTCGACAGCCGCCCGTCAGACAACGCGGCGGGCGGATCGAACCTCTGCGGCACCGCGACCCGTGCCGCGCGGCGCCGCCGCGACGCCGGCTCCGCCTGGACGAACGGCACGCGGCGGAGGAACGCCTCGATCTGCGCCGGAGGGATGTCCAACCCGGCGAAGCGATCCCATTCCTCACCGTCGCCAATCCCCATCCGCTCGCGGAACGTGATCATCTGATCGGGCGTGACGAGACCCGCGTGGTTGTCCTTGTGGCCGGCGAACGGCAGGCGGTAACCCTTGATCGTGTAGGCAATGAAGCAGGTTGGCCGGTCGTCGGTCACGGCGCGGAACGCGTCGCGCACGGTCTCGAGGTCGTGCCCGCCCAGGTTGGTCATGAGCCGCCCCAACGCCTCGTCGTCATGCTCGTCGAGGAGCGCGCGGATGCCGTGCGTGTCGCCCAGATCGCGTTGCAGTTCCTCGCGCCAGGCGGCCCCTCCCTTGTAGGCGAGGGCCGAGTACAACGCATTGTCGGCGGAATCGATCCACTGCCGGAGCGCGTCGCCTCCCGGCCTGCGGAACGCCTCGGTCAGCAGTCGCCCGTACTTGAGCACCTCCACGCGCCAGTCGAGGTCGCGGACGATCGTCGCTATGCGATCCGAGAAGCGCTCGGCCATCACCGCGTCGAGGCTCTGGCGGTTGTAGTCGACGATCCACCAGACGTTCCGGATGTCCTGCTTCCACGACTCGACGAGCGCCTCGAAGATGTTCCCCTCATCGAACTCGGCGTCGCCCGCGACCGCGATCATCCGTCCCGCGGGCTCTTCGGTCCGGAGCCCGCGTTGGCAAAGATAGTCCTGCACGAGGGCCGCGAAGGCGGTCATCGCCACACCCAGACCGACCGAACCGGTCGAGAAATCGACTTCGTCCCGATCCTTCGTGCGCGACGGGTACGACTGGGCGCCGCCGAAACCACGGAAACGCTCAAGCTGATCCCGCGTCTGTCGCCCCAGCAGGTATTGAATGGCGTGGAAGACCGGGGCGGCGTGCGGCTTGACGGCCACCCGATCGGCGGGGCGCAGCGCATCGAAGTACAGTGCCGTCATCAGTGCCGTCACCGACGCGCACGACGCCTGATGCCCGCCTACCTTCAGGCCGTCGCGCGACGGGCGGAGGTGGTTCGCCTGGTGGATCATCCAGACTGACAGCCAAAGCACCTTCTCCTCGAGCGCGCGGAGGTAGCGAATGTCGGGATCGGCAGCCTCGGGGCCATGCGCATCGGGGGAAGGGGTATCCGCGGTCGCCTGGGTGGCCATGGGAGTAGTAGGATGCCGCATCGGGCCGACGGCGACAAGCCCGGCCCCGGGAAGCCCGGAGGAACACGATGACCGAATCCACACTGACCAGACGGCAGGCGGTCGGGCTGCTGGGCCGCGGGATGGCGGCCGCCGGCGCCGTCGCCGTCGGGGCGGGGACTCCGCCGCTGCGCGCCCAGCAGCGCTTCACCAGCGCCGAACCGCCCGGCTTCCCCGCCGGCGCCGTCATCCGGACCCTTCAGGGAGATGTCGACCCGGAAGCGCTGGCCGAAGGCGCCACCCTGTTCCACGAGCATGTGGGACGCGTCGACGTCGACTTTGCCGTGGAGGAGCTGCGAGCCTGCGCGTTCGATGGCCTGGGCTGCATTGTCGATGCGGCGACCGGCCGGCGGACTCCGGAACAAGTCCGGAACCTGAGGGCGATCGCCGACCGGAGCGAAGTCCGGATTGTCGCCGCCGGCAGCTATTTTCAGGACATAGGCTTCGCGATCTATCCGGTTCGGGTGGCCGAGATGTCGGAGGACGAGCTGGTCGATGAACTCGTGGCGGACGCCGCCACGCAGGGCTGGGGCGCATTCGGCGAGATCGCCAGTTCGCTGGAGATGCGGCCCGACGAACGGAAAGTGCATCGCGCGGTGGCGCGCGCGCACCTGCGGACGGGGCTGCCGATCTTCACGCACACGCCGCACGAGAGCTGCCCGAGCTGCGCCATGGACCAGATGGACGTCATCGAGGGAGTGGGCGTCGACCTGTCGCATGTGGTGATCGGCCACATGGCGACGATCAAGCCCGAGCACGATCCGCTTGGCACGCACCGCGCGGTGGCGGAACGGGGCGCCTTCATCGGTCTCGACACGCTGGGCCATGAGATGGGACGATCCGACATTCCGGCCGCCGACAAGGTGCGGATGGTGCAGGACCTGCTCGATGCCGGCCTTGAGGATCACATCCTGCTCTCGTCCGACATGGGAAACGTCCGGCAGTTCAAGCGCTACTACGGCCATGGCTGGGCGTCGGTGCTGATGCAGTTCGTGCCGAAGCTCCGTTACGCCGGCGTCCCGGAAGCGGTCATCGGCAAGATCCTGGTGGACAATCCGCGACGCTTCCTGGCCTTCGTTCCCGTCTGATCGTATGCGGCGCTGGATGCCGGCGGTCGTCGTCGCGCTGGGCGCCACGGCGGCGATGTGCAACGGGGATGAGACCCCGCCGACGGACGACTACCTGACGCCCGACCTGCGCGCTGCGGTGGAGCAGTTGAAGGCGGACGTGGCAGCGCAGCCGACGGACGAGACGACGATCGCGGAGCGGGCGCGCGTGCTCGCGGACTGGGTCGACGCCTGGGCGCTCGCAGGGAACGAGGTTGGACTGGGTGCGCCGGCCGTCCGGCTGCAGGCCGCCGACCCCCCGGCCGGCGACGCGGCGCGGCGGCAGGGCGAGACGATCGACCGGCTCGTGCGGGAATTCACGCTGCACGACACGCCGGGAGCGCTCGGCACGATTGACACCGACTCGCTGGGACCGTTCCAGGCGCGCAGTTATCGGACGGTCCAGCAGACCTGGACCGTCGGGAGCGCGCCGATGGTCGCCGGCGGCGGCATCTGGGTGGCCAGGCATTTCGCGGTGAACAACGGGCCGTACCAGACCGACGATCCGGCTGGCGAGGGCTACCTCGCGATCACGACGAGTGACGCCGACGCACGCTTCACGACCGACGTCTATCTGGTGGGAGGCCCGCACGGCGGCTTCCGCACGCCAGCCCCGGCTCCGGTGTTCCGGCTGTCCGGCGGCACGCTCGACCCGGGTGAAACGGTGACGATCACGTATGGCGACACCTCGGGGGGCGGGCCCGGCGTGCTGTTGACGAGCACGTCGACGGCACGCATGCCGCTGCCGCTCTATGTCGACCTGGATGGCTCCGGCGAATGGCGTCCGCTGCCAATCCTGCCCTTCGTCGTCCAGGGCACGAGCGTGGCGGGGGTGCACGGGTTCGCGCCAAGCATTGTCGCGCCCGGCGAAGCCTTCGAGGTGTCGGTGCGCGCCGAGGATCCGTTCTTCAATCGGGCCACCGGACGGATCCCGGCGTTCGAGGTGCTCGTGGACGGCGAAGTGCATGCAACGACGCCCGCGGGAACCGATCCCATCACGCTCGTGGAGCTGACGCTGGAGGAGCCGGGTGCGCACTGGGTGACGATCCGCTCCGAAGACGGCGCGATCACCGGCGAGGCGAACCCGATCCTGGTGACGGAGAATCCCCAGCGGCGGATCTACTGGGGTGACACGCACGGCCACTCCGGCTACGCCGAAGGAGTGGGCACGGTGGAGTTCTTCATGACGTTCGCGCGCGACGACGCGCGGCTCGACTTCGTCGCCCACTCGGAGCATGACACCGCGCTGGACGACGCGGAATGGGAACTGACCCGGCGGACGGTGGCGGCGTTCGACGATCCGGGGCGGTTCATCCCCTACCTGGGATGGGAATGGACCCGTCCGGCCCGCTTCGGCGGCCACCACAACGTGCTGTTCCGCGACTGGGAAGCGCGGGAGCGGGTTTCCTCACTGGAGTTTCCGTTGCTGTCGCAGCTCTACCACGAGTTGCACGCCCGGTACGACCCGAGCGACGTGCTGGTAATCCCGCACGCGCACAACCCGGGCGACTACCGGCAATCGGATCCCCAACTGGAACCACTGGTCGAGATGCTGTCGATGCATGGGACGTTCGAGTGGTTCGCGCGCCAGTACCTCGCGCGCGGCCATCAGGTGGGACTGGTCGCGGCCTCCGACGATCACCTGTCCCACCCGGGCTACTCGGCCCCGAACCGCGACACGCTGGCGCAGCGGGGCGGATTGGGCGCGGTGCTGGCGCCGGAGCGCTCGCGCGATGCGATCTTCGATGCGATGCGGGAGCGGCGCACGTATGCCACGACCGGCGACCGGATCATTCTGGACATGACGGTGAACGACACGCCGATGGGCCAGCGGGCGGCGTACGCGGAGTCGCGTGTGGTGTCGGGGCGTGTAATCGGGACGGCGCCGATCGCCTCGATCACGCTGATGAAGAATGGCGAATCGATCTGGAGCGAGACGTACGGACTGGATGCCGGCGGCGGCCGGCCGGCCGACATGGAGGAGTGGCTGCTGTCGTTCACGTCGGATGCCGCCCCGCTTCATCCCGGCGATGCGCCGCGCGGCTGGCGGCACTGGCAGGGCGCACTGACCGTGGAGGGGGCGGCGCTCCAGGACATCGCGGCCACCGACTTCGTCAACCCGACGACCCAGGCGCTCGAGCGGGAGGGGAACGGCGCGCGGTTCCGGACGCATACGCGGGGCGACGCGAGTTCACTGCAGCTGACGCTGTCCGACATCCGGCCGGACGCGTGGATCGTCCTGGACCTCGAGGCAACGCAGGAAACCGGGTCCGCGCCCCCCTCCTTCCGCCCCCACTCGGACCTCGAGGCGGCGCGGCTACGGATGCCGCTGCATACCAGCGGCCTCACGCGCACCCTGCCCGCACCCGGCTACCCGGACGATCGGATTCGGTTGCGGCGCCTGGTCCGCGACGGCCCGCGCGACGTGACGTTCCGCTACGCCGACGCGGACGAGCCGAGGCAGGGCGATTACTACTACGTCCGCATCGTCCAGGTAAACGATGCCATGGCGTGGTCCAGCCCCGTCTGGGTGGGCGGCTATCCGTCGCGGTAGCGTGCCCCGGCAGGCGCGCGGGTCGGGAGCTCCTGGCCGCCCGCCCCGTCAGTCCGCGCCGCCGGCGCCCAGGAATCTCTGGCTCAGCGCGTCGCGATCGACCATCTCGCCGCGCATGTAGACCGACACGATCCGGCGCGTGTTCGTGATGTCATCCAGCGGGTCCGCCTCGAGGACGACAAAGTCGGCACTCTTGCCGGCCGCGACGGCCCCTGCCTCTTCCAGGTTCATCAGCGCCGCGGACTTGCTGGTCGCCGCGATCAGCACGTCATGAGGCGTCATCCCGGACGCCACCATGTCGGCCATCTCCACGTGCGCCTGCCAGGGGTTGTTCCCGTCGGTCCCGAGGGCAATCGTCATGCCCTCGCGCGCCAGCCGGCCCAGGTTGCGTCCCTGCACGCCAAAGCGCTCCGCCACCTCCGGGCGGTCGATGAAGTTCGCCTGCATCTCCGCCAGCACGTCGGGTGGGTAGGTGCCGCTCAGCCAGGAGAGGTCCTCGGCTACCCCGCGGGCCGGCAGGTTCGGCACCAGCACGACGCTCGGCCGAGCCCGGACCATCTCGACGAACTCGTCGTCGACATCCATGTCGCGCACGCCGTGGGCGAATGCGTCGACGCCCGCCTCGAGCAACCCCTTGGCGTCCTCCTGCGTGAAGATGTGCGCCGTCACGCGCAGGCCGTGCTGGTGCGCCTCGTCGATGGCCGCGGTGTAGAGCTCCGGGGTCACTTTCTCGTACTGCCCGTTCCGGTCGTCCACCCACAGCTTGACGATGTCCACCTCCAGCGCGGCCAGTTCCTGCACCGCCGCGCGCACCTCTTCCTCCGTGTTGACCCAGAACGGGATCTCCGATCGCCCCGGCTCCGGACGGGTAATCCCCTTGCCGGCGGTCCGGTAGCGGGCCGCGCCCGGGATCTCCATCGCCCGGACCGCATAGACGTCGTCCCCCTCGTCCTGGCCCAGGCTCATTGCCGCGCCGACACCGTAGTAGGCGCGGTGCTCGAGGTCGGCAACGAGTTCGTCTCGCGTTCGCGACAGGTGCACGTGCGTGTCGATGAGGGCGGGAATGACGGTGCGCCCGGTCAGATCGACGTGCGTCGCGCCCGCCGGCACGTCGACCGCGCCGGTCTCGCCGACCGCCGTAAACTGATCGCCGTCAACGATGAATGTGGCGTTCTCGATCGGCCCGCTCCCATCGCCCACGATCAGCCGTGCCCCCTCGAACACCGTGACGTCTGCCATCGCGGCATCCGGCGTCTCTTCCGCCGGTTCCGTCCCTCCGCCGCAGGCGGCGACGAGCGCGAGCGCCGCTACAAGCGCCGCGAATCGGGTCAAGTGATCTTCCCGTGTCAGTGGTAGACGCATCGTAATCCCTCCTCGCAGGAAGCCAGCACCCAGCGCGTTCCGGTGATCCAGCGAAGGCTCGTCAACCGGATCGTCATCGTCTGCCGCGCAGTTCCGCCAGCTTCTCAACTTCGTCGATCGCCCAGGCGACGCCCCGCAATGGATGCCCGACTGAGCCCAACCGTGGCGGCCAACCGATCCTGCGTGAGGTGTTGGCTCCGTCGGGCTGCCGGGATTCGAGCCCCCGGAGACCGGTAGAAGCGCCACCGGAACTCCCCCGCCTCAGGGTGATTCTACTGCCTACGCTCGTTGAACGCTGGCGCTCATCACCCGTCCTGACGCTCGCAGATCATCTCGACGAACTGGTCGTCGACATCGATGTCCCGCACGCCGCGGGCGAAGCGCTGAAGGCTAGCGCGTCGCGTTCGGTCCTGTCCCCTCCGTGAGGGGCCGAAGCTGCCCGCCGACCGGCTGGAGAGTCATTCCTCGGTGGACCGAAACGCTTGTCGCGCGATCCGATCCAGACGTGGCTGAATGGACGACATGACGGCCGCGAATACCACCAGCGCCCGGGCGGAAGAAGGCGAACGCAATCCACGCACCGATGCCGGCGTCCTCGGCGCCGGCAAACGCACCGGGGCTGAAGCGAGCGAGCATACCGCTGAAACCGGCAAACACTACGATGATTGCTACATAAGGTCGGGATGACGATCAGGGCCTGGAGCACGCGCCCTCCGGCGCGGGCCAGAGCG
>CAZJYU010000001.1:95337-207864 GCA_964550305.1 uncultured Vicinamibacteraceae bacterium
GGTCGGGATGACGATCAGGGCCTGGAGCACGCGCCCTCCGGCGCGGGCCAGAGCGACCGTCGGGGGAACACCTGAAACACGGCTGTACTCGCCCGCCAACCCAGGCATCGCGACGGGCTGCCGATGATCAGCGCCTCCTTGCCGGCTTCCCTGTATTCGCGGAGGCGAGACGTTCCCAGTCCGTCGACCATGCCTACGGCGAGCGCCAGAAGCAGCGGCACAATCCATATGACGGCGGTGCCGGGAAAGAGTCCGGCGAGCAGTACCGTAGCGATGCCAGTGACCGTACCTATCAGGATTCCGGCCGAGCGGCCGATCTGCTCGCCCGTCCGCAGGCTGAGGCCGATGCCGACGGCCAGGCCGCATCCGGTTGCCATCACCACTTCGAAGAGCACGTTGGTGACGGCAAAGGCGAACGGGACGAGGACAGCCACGAGCGCGGCTGCGACCTGCGCCGAACGCCACGTCGCGCGGGCCAGGTTCCCGATCATCGGGCAGTGTCCTCGCTACTCGGGCCGGTCCGGAACCGCGCAGGCAGCACCGCGCCCGAGCGGGCCGGCGGCAAGGGCGGCGCCCATGGCGGCAAGCGTTGCCGGTTCGCAGGCGGCCTGCATCCGCTCGAACAGTTCCTGCTCCTCACGCCGGATATGCGCGCGGAGCAGCAATCCGAACGCCGGCAGACGGTCGTCCAGGCGCGACACTCCGTCCGCCTCGAAGCCGCGGATCATCGCGCGCATCGCGTCATGGTCGGCCACCAGCGCCGCCGCCTCGCGGGCTCCGTCCACCATCTCGCGCGCCGCGGCGGGGAAGACATGCGCCTCTTCCGCCTCGAAGTGCGGGCTGAGTTCACGCTGGAAGAAGGCGGTCAACCGCGCCACCTGGGCGGTCCGATCCTCCGGCCAGTCGGCGTTCGGATTGGTCGACCGCCCCAGAATCAGCCGCTCCGCCATCACCAGCCCGTGGTGATGGTCGCGCGACAACGGCACCAGACTTGCGTGGCGTTTCATCGTGGAAGACCTCTTCTCCTGTCCACGCTACACGACCTCCCCGTCGGAAGACCATGAACCGCCTGGCGCCGCCGGGTGCGCCGACGAATCAGCCGCCGGCAACCGAGCCAACCACCAGAAACGGTTCGCAGCCCGCGGCGACCGGGGCTGGCAGGAGCGCGTCCGGAGGGTCGTGCGAGATGTCCTCCCCGCAGGCGAAGAAACGAAGATACGCACGGCGGCGCCGGGTCAGATGGTCGCAAAGGGTGCCGCGGAGCATCGACCCGCTTGAACTCGAACGGGTGCGGCGTGCCGTCGTAGAAGAGGTGCGTGCCCGGTTCCCCCACGTAGGCGAACTCGTTGCCCACGGTCTCCCACGTCTGCCCGCCGTCGTTCGAGCGTTGAATCACCTGGCCGAACCAGTCCGTGTACTGCGAGACAAAGAGGCGGTTCGGCTCGGCGGGCGAACCCGCGACGTGGCACACCTCCCACCCCGGGAAGTGGGGTCCGTCGGGCCCACGCGGCGCGCGTGCCATCCGACGTGAGGATGAACCCGCCCTTACGGGTACCGACCAGAACTCTGACGCCGCCCATTGTGTGTCCTCCGACCCCGGATTCGCTGCCGCGCGGTGGCTGACATCCCCGGACCAGCGGCGCCAGTCTATCAACCGCCGCCTGCCGGCGCGCCGGCCCGGGCATCTGCCGGCAGGACATCGGCGGGCGATCCGGCGCGCGCGGTGCGGCCGTTGTCAATCACGATCACCCGGTCGGCCACTCGGCGCACCTCATCGGCCGCATGGGAGACATAGAGCATCGGCGTGCCCAGTTCGTCGCGCACCCGCTCGAGATATGGCAGGATGCGGCCGCGCAGGCTCGCGTCGAGGGCGGCGAGCGGTTCGTCGAGCAGCAACAGATCCGGTTCGGTCATCAGGGCGCGGGCCAGGGCGACACGCTGACGCTCGCCGCCGGACAGGCTGCCGACCGACCGGTCGAGGAACGTCTCGATTTCGAGTAACTCGAGAATGGGCGCGTGGGTTTGCACGTCGGCGTCGCGCGGGCGCGCGCCGTACATCACGTTGCCGCGCACGTCTAGGTGGGGAAAGAGCGCGAGATCCTGCGGGACGTAGCCGACCCGGCGGTCATGCGGTGGAACGTCGATCCGCCGGGCATGATCGAACAGGGCACGGTCGCCGATTCGGATCGTTCCGTCGCAAGGGCGTCGAAGGCCGGCGACGGCGGCGAGGGTAGTGGTCTTGCCGGAACCGGACGGGCCGAAGAGAGCGACGGTGCGCGCATCGATCGTTTCGCGCAGGTCGAGCGTGAAGGATCCCTGACGGAGGCGGATGTCGATGACGACCGGCGCGGTGGCAATTGAGCCGCGGGAGCTCGTCATGACGATGCCCCGAGCCGGTTTGACAGGTGGACCGCCGCGAAGCCAATCGCCACCGCCACTCCGATCATCACCATCGCCGCGGTATCGCGCCCCAGTTCCGCGTTCCGGTAGATGGCAACCGAGAGCGTTCGCGCTCCTGGCAGTGCGCCGGCCAGCATGATCGTCGCGCCAAACTCGCCGATGGCGCGCGAGAAACCGAGTACGGTGCCGGCAAGCAGCGCGCGGCGCGCGAGCGGCAGGCTGATGGTGCGAAAGACCCGCCAGGGCCGGGCGCCGAGCGTCGCCGCCACCTCCTCGCAACGGCGGTCCGCCTGTTCGAAGCCGGCGCGGGCCGAACGGATCAACAGCGGCAGTCCCATGACCGCCATCGCGACGACGACGCCGCGCCAAGTGAACACGACCTCGACGCCGAGCGGATCGAGCAGCCCGCCGATGGGCCCGCGGCGGCCGAACAACTTCAGCAGCAGGAGGCCCGTGGCGACCGGCGGAACGACCAGCGGCAGCGAAACCAGCGTCTCGACGAGGGAGCTCCCGACAAACTCGCGGCGCGCAAGGAACCAGGCGATGGCGATGCCGGGCGGCAGCATGACCAGAGTCGCCAGTGCCGCCATCAACAGCGTGAAGCCGGTCACCTCGATGAGCTCGGCGGTCATGATGTGAATCGCAGCGGACGCGGCGCGGTCACGGTAGCGCGACGAATCCGGCCGCCTCGAACCGGCGCCGTGCGGCCGGCGCGCGCAGGTAATCGAGCAGGCGGGCCGCGCCGTCGCGGTTGGGCGCGTCGCGGGTGATGGCGGCGGGGTAGGTGATCGCCGGCCCGTCGCCAATCCCGATCTCGAACGCGACGGTCGCCCCGGTCGACGTCTGCATGTCGGTGCGGTAGACGACGCCGGCGTCGGCGGCGCCCGACTCCACCGCGCGGAGCGCGGCGCGGACACTGTTTGCCGGTACCACTTTCGACGCGACGTGGTCCCAGAGTCCCGCGGCGCGGAGCCACTGGCGCGCGTACACGCCAGCCGGAACGGCTTCCGGATCGCCCAGCGCAACCCGCTCTACAGACGCGTGGGCCAGGTGTTCGGGCGCTGTTACGCTACCGGTCCGGTCCGATGGGACGGCGACCACGAGTTGATTCGACAGCAGGTCGACGCGCGTGGCGGCATCAATGCGTCCCGCCGCGGCGGCCCGATCCATCTGCAGGGCATCGGCGCTGACAAAGAGATCGACCGGCGCGCCCTCAATGATCTGCGACACCAGCATCTGCGAGCCGGCGACGTTCAACCGGACCGGCGCCCCCGTCTCGGCTTCGTACTGTGCCGCGACGGCCGCCATCGCTTCGGACAGGCTCGCGGCCGCGGAAACCAGGATCGGCGTTGCCGCATCGGTTGCTGCCGTACCGGTGGGGCCGGACCGTGCTTCGCCGCTGCCGCTCGCCCCGCCGCCGCACGCCGCCAGCAGCGCAAACACGCCCGCCATCACGGCCCGCTTCACATACACTCGAACAATTTAGTATTATTTCAATTGATTTGACAAGCGGTTTGAGTCGATTCCGGCGGCCTATCCGGCAACCATGGCGCTACTGACAGCCCGCGAAGCGGCCGATCGCCTCGGCGTCGACTATTCGACCGTGAAACGCTGGATCTACAAGGGCGCTGTCCGGTCCATCCGCACCAACGGCGGCCACCACCGAATCACGGAAGAGGAGTTGGGCCGCCTCCTCGCCCGCCGTGGCGCCCCCCCGGATCGTCGCCGGCGGCGCCCCGCGCGACCGGGCGGTGTCCTGGTCTCCCTGAGCGGCCGCAACCGCCTCCGGGGGATCGTCGAGGAAGTCCGGCGCGAGGGCCTCCTCGCCCAGATCCGCCTTCGGATCGGCGATCAGTCGCTGACCGCCGTCATCACCCGGGACGCCATCGACGAACTCCGCCTCAAGCGTGGCGACGACGCCACGGCCATCATCAAGGCCACCGAGGTGATGGTTGCCTGCGAGGCCACCCCGCCGCCCCGCTGATCGAACGGCGCGCCGCGCCCTGCCATTTCGGCTCCCCGGCCGTCTAACGGGAAGAAAAGGTTGCGGGGAGCAACGACTGTACCTGGAGGCCCCAGTGGCCGTCCCGGTTCGTGATGATGTAGAGGGCTGGTGTGGTTCGATAGGGCGAGCCGTCCGCCTGGCGGCGGCTGGTGACCACGCGGAAGTGGACCTTGTCTTCGGAAATCTGGGCGGCATCGACAAGATCGAGCGTCGTGTGATCCCATCCCTCCGCGGCGCGCAACAGATCGAAGTCGATGACGGTCTCTTCCGGGTTGTCGCGGACCACGATCAGGCCGTTGGGACCGACGCTGACGCGAGGGAAGTTGGTCGCGGCGGCGATGGCGTCGTTGTCCTCCTCGTTGAACGCGCGGATGTACTCGTCGAGGGCGGCCCGGGCAGCCGCCTCCGGCCCATCCTGGGCGTAAACCGGCTGGGCAGGGGCACCGAGGACGCAGGCCGCAAGGACGATCGGGAGCAGCCGCAACATGTCCACGGTCGATTATAGAGGCACCGGCAATGCGGCATCGCAGCGGCGGGCCGGTTGACGGGGGCAGAGGCGTGGGATAGGGTATCCGGACGATGCGTGTGAAGCTCCGGGACGCGCGACGCCATCATGGCGGTCATCATCACCATGCCCATCTGTGGGCGGGGCGGTGTTGGTGCGCGTAGACTGACTCAAGGTTACAGACGCTCACGCGCGAACACGGGCCTCGCCGATGGAATGCGGCGAGGCTTTTTTTGTAGGCAGCGGGGAAGCTGGAACATGCAGATCGACTTCGGGAAACTCGGCGGTCTGGTGCCGGCCGTGGTGCAGGACGACACCAGCAACGAGGTGCTGATGGTGGGATTCATGAATCTGGAGGCGCTCAAGCGGACGCGGGCGACCGGGTATGCGACCTTCTTCAGCCGAACGCGGAACACCCTGTGGATGAAGGGGGAGACTTCCGGCAACCGGCTCAAGGTCCGGCGGATACTGGTGGACTGCGACGACGACACGCTGCTGTTGCGCGTCGAACGGCTGGGAGACGGAAACGTCTGCCATACCGGCGAGCGTACGTGCTTCTTCAAGGATCTGCCGGAGCGGGACGCTGCTGCGGAGGGAGGCGTGTCGTGACGTTGAAGCTCGGCATTCCGAAGGGGTCGCTCCAGAAATCGACGGTGCAACTCTTCGCGCGCGCCGGATTCAGCATCTATGTCGGCGAGCGTTCCTATTACCCTACCGTTGACGATCCCGAGATCGCCTGCACCCTGATTCGCGCGCAGGAGATGGCGCGCTACGTCGCCGACGAGGCGGTTGACGCGGGGCTGACCGGCATCGACTGGATAGCGGAGCACGAAGCGGCGACCGGCAACGGCGACCGCGTCGTCCGCGTCGCCGACCTCGTCTACTCGAAACAGAGCTTTCGGAAAGTACGCTGGGTACTCGCCGTACCGGACGACTCGGCGTTCAGGGAGCCTCGGGATCTCGAAGGCAAGCACATCTCGACCGAACTCGTGCGTGTCACCGAGGCATACTTCGCCCGGCTTGGCGTGAACGTCAGCGTGGAGTTCTCCTGGGGCGCAACCGAAGTAAAGCCGCCCGATCTGGCGGACGCGATCGTCGAGGCAACCGAGACGGGATCGACGCTCCGCGCGAACCAACTGCGGATCATCGACACCGTGCTCGAGTCGAACCCGCAACTGATCGCCAGCCGGCGCGCGATGGAGGATGAGGCGAAGCGGACGAAGATCGAGAACATCGCCCTGCTGTTGAGGGCGGCTATGGAGGCGCAGGGACGCGTCGGATTGATGCTGAACGTCGAGCGGGCGAACGTCGATGCGATCCTGGCGCTGTTGCCCGCGTTGCAGCGGCCCACCGTGTCGCCGTTGAGTGACGATCAGTGGGTGGCGGTGTCGACGGTCCTCGACGAGCGGACCGTGCGGGAGCTGATCCCGCAACTGAGCGCGGCAGGCGGGCGCGGAATCGTCGAATTCCCACTCAACAAGATCGTGCTGTGAGCATGGCCACGAGGATTGACACGTGAAGATCATTCCGTCGTCGAATCGGCGCGCGGTGCAATCCGTCATCGAC
Organism: uncultured Vicinamibacteraceae bacterium; assembly: GCA_964550305.1. Lineage (GTDB taxonomy): Bacteria > Acidobacteriota > Vicinamibacteria > Vicinamibacterales > UBA8438 > VXRJ01. The sequence goes on from CAZJYU010000001.1 coordinate 101,814, forward strand.
CGGGGGGCGGCGGACGGCGTCGACGGCGAGGTAGCGCGAAGGGTCGCCGAGATCGTCAGCGATGTCCGCGCGCGCGGCGATCGCGCCTTGCGCCACTACGCGCGAACGCTGGACCGATTGAAGGGACCGATCGAGGTACCGGTGGACGAATGGAACGCCGGCGTAGACGCGACGCCGCCGGCCGTCCGGTCGGCGATTGCGGAAGCTGCACGGCGAATCCGTCGGGTCGCGGCAAAGCAGGTGCCGAAGGGATGGCGGACGGAGGCGGCGCCCGGCGTCGTCATCGAACAGCGCGTCACGCCGCTGGACCGCGTCGGCTGCTACGTGCCGGGCGGGCGCCATCCCCTCCCGTCGTCGCTCCTGATGACGGCGATCCCGGCGCGCACCGCCGGCGTCGGCGAAGTGATCGCCGTCTGTCCCAACCCGGCGCCGGCAGTGCTCGCGGCGGCGGTCGAAGCCAAAGTGGACCGGCTGTTCCGGATCGGCGGCGCGCAGGCGATTGCCGCGCTCGCCTACGGAACCGCCAGCGTGCCGCGCGTCGACAAGATCGTCGGCCCCGGAAACGCCTACGTCGCGGCGGCGAAGGCGCTCGTGGCGCCCGATTGCCCCATCGATTTCTACGCCGGACCCACCGAGATCGTCGTCGTGTCGGCGGAAGGCAACCCCGACTGGATTGGGGCCGATCTCGTCGCACAGGCGGAGCACGATCCGGATGCGCGCGCCATCCTGCTGACGCCCAGCCGAAAGCTGGCCCACGCCGTCGCTGCCGCCGTCCGAACGCAACTCGAGGAGCATCCGGCCGCCGAGCCGTCGATTGCCGCGCACGGGCTGGCGATAGTCACGCCGACCCTGGACGAGGCGATCGACCTCGCGAACCGAATCGCGCCGGAGCATGCGGTGGCCAACACGCTGGCCGAGGCGCGGCGGATCACGCGCGCCGGAACGGTCTTCGCCGGTCCGTTCGGCGCACAGGCGGCGGGCGACTACGCAACCGGGTCGAACCATGTGCTCCCGACCGGCGGGGCGGCGCGGGTGCGGGGCGGCCTGAGTGCGGCTGACTTCGTTCGCGTGAACAGCGTGCAGCGGCTGACCCGGGCCGGGCTCCGGCGGATCGCGCCCGCCGTCATTTCGCTGGCGAACGCCGAGGGGCTGCGGGCCCACGCCGCATCGGTCGCCCGGCGCGTGCTGCCCGACCCGGGCGCGCGCGCGGCGCGCCGGGCGCCCACGACGCACGCGGACAAGGATTAACGATGAGCGAGTCGACCGGAAAAGGAGCCGCGGCGGGGCGGCAGACGGCGGCGACTGCGCCGCGGGAAGCGCGCAAGGCGACGATCACCCGCGAAACGACCGAGACGCGAATCGCACTCCGGCTCACGCTCGACGGCCGCGGGCGCTACAACATCCGAACCGGCATCCGCTTCCTGGACCACATGCTGGAGTTGGTCGCCCGCCACGGGGCGTTCGACCTGACGATTGACGCCGTCGGCGACCTCGATGTCGATCAGCACCACACGGTCGAGGATGTCGGCATCGCACTCGGCGAGGCGGTTGCGGCGGCGCTCGGATCGAAGCGGGGCATCAATCGCGCCGGCTACTTTCTCATGCCGATGGACGAGACGCTCGGGGTGGCGGCAGTGGATCTGAGCGGCCGCGTGCATGCGGTAACCGACCTGAAGCTGCGGGTCAGGCGCGTCGGCGATCTGCAGGCGGAGCTGATTGACGACTTCTTCGACGGCTTCGCGCAGGGGGCACGGGCCAACGTGCATCTGAAGGTGCTCTACGGACGCTCCAGCCACCACCGCGTCGAGTCGGTCTTCAAGGCGTTCGCGCGTGCCCTGCGCGTCGCCTGCTCGCGCGACCGGCAACTCGGGCGCATGCTGCCCAGCACCAAGGAACTGCTGTGACCGACATCGCCCTCATCGATTACGGCGCCGGCAACCTGACGTCCGTCCGCAAAGCGCTGACCCACCTCGGGGTCCGCTACCACACGCCGGCGTCCCCGGCAGCGCTCGACCGCGCGCGCGGAGTCATCGTGCCCGGGGTCGGCAACTTCGATGCGACCTCTGCCCTCGACGAAGCGTGGCGGCGCGCGATCGCCGGAGTCGTCGATCGGGGCGGCATCCTGCTCGGGATTTGCCTTGGCCTGCAGTGGCTGTTCGAAGGGAGCGCCGAGGCGCCCGGACTCACCGGCTTCGGGGCGATGGCGGGCCGGTGCCGCCTGATTGAGCCCTCCGCCGGCGTCGACGGTGCAGGCGGGGCGGACGCCGCCGACCGGGGAGACGGTCGCCGACCCCTGAAGGTGCCGCACGTCGGGTGGAACAGCCTCCACCGGACACGCGACTCGTGGGTGCTCGACGGGATCGCGGAAGGAGAGCAAGTCTATTTCACCCACTCCTACGCCGCACCGGTGACCGACGACTGCGTCGCATCCACCACCTACGGCATCGAGTTCGCCAGCCTCGTCGAGGGCGGCCGGCTGGTCGGCATGCAATTCCACCCGGAGAAGTCGGGTGACGTCGGTTTGCGTCTCTTTCGGAACGTCCTCGATCGGATGGCGACGAACGGCAACGGGTGAGCGGCGCGATGCTGTCGAAACGGATCATCGCCTGCCTCGACGTCCGCGACGGCCAAGTGGTCAAGGGCATCAACTTCGAGGGGCTGCGGAACGCCGGAGCACCGGCGGATCTGGCCCGCCGCTACAACGTGGAAGGCATCGACGAAGTGGTGATCCTCGACGTCACCGCCACGATCGAGAAGCGGAAGGCGCTCGCCCGAACGATCGACGAGGTGGCGCGGGAGATCTTTCTGCCGCTATGCGTTGGCGGCGGAATTCGCGACGAGACGCATGCCGAGGCGGCGATCGAGGCCGGCGCCGACAAGGTGAGCCTCAACACGGCGGCGATTGCGCGGCCGGAGCTCCTGACCACCCTTGCGCGTCGCTACGGCAGCCAGGCGGTTATCGTGGCGATCGACGCCAAGCGCGAGGGGGGTGGATTCAGGATCTACGTTCGAAGCGGCCAACAGGCGACCGACCGTGACGCCGTGGAGTGGGCGCGCGAGGCAACCGACCGGGGCGCGGGGGAAATTCTGCTGACGTCGATCGACCGCGACGGTACGAAGTCCGGTTTCGATTGCGAGCTGACGGCGGCGGTGTCCGAGGCGGTGCCGATCCCGGTGATCGCGTCGGGCGGGGCGGGAAGGTTCGACCACTTCGTGGACGTGTTCACCGACGGCCGCGCCGACGCGGCGCTCGCGGCGTCGATCTTCCATTACGCGGAGCATGCCGTGGCCGATCTGAAGGCGCACCTGCATGCGGCTGGAGTCCCCGTCCGGCTCTGAAGACGCCATGCTGATTCCGTCGATCGATCTGAAGGGCGGGCAGGTGGTCCAGCTCGTGCAGGGCGAACGAACGGCGCTCGCGTCTGACGACATCGACGGGTGGGTGGAGAAATTCCGCCGCTTCCCGCGCGTGCAGGTGATCGATCTGGACGCGGCGATGGGCTCTGGATCGAACCTCGCGATCGTGCGGCGGATAGCACCGCGGCTGCGGTGTCGGGTCGGCGGCGGGGTACGCACCATCGACCGGGCCCATCACCTCCTGGAGGCGGGAGCCGCCGCCGTGATCGTCGGCTCTTCCCTCTTCCGCGGCGGCGACGTGGACATCGCCTTCGCGGAGTCGCTAGCCGCCGCCGTCGGCCCGGAGCACGTGATCGCGGCCGTCGACAGCAAGCGGGGCCGGGTCGTGATCAAGGGATGGACGGAAGCCACGCCGCTTACCGCAGTGGAGGCGGCACGGGCGCTCGAGCCCTACTGCGGCGAGTTCCTCTACACGCATGTCGATCACGAAGGGCTCATGCAGGGAACCGACATGGAGGCAATCCTGGCCGTCCGGGGCGCCACGTCTCGGCGGTTGACAGCGGCCGGCGGAATCACGACGCAGTCCGAGATCGATGAGCTCGACGCCCAGGGGATCGACGCGGTGGTCGGGATGGCGATCTACACCGGTAGGCTCGACATCGCGCCGCCCGCCGCCAACGCTGCGGCGCCGGAGCCGCCACGGACGGCGTAACGGGCGGGAGCGCCACGATGAGTGCGCCAGCCACGGGCGCCGAGCCCGCCCCCGACGCCCCGCTTGCTCGTCCAAGCCGCTGGGTCTGGCGGCTGGGCAGGTTCGGTGTGTGGATCTTCTACCGGGTGGAACGGGCGGGCCACGACTTGCCGGAGGGACCGCTCCTCCTGGTGGCGAACCACCCGAATTCGCTGATCGATCCGGCCGTGGTTCAGGCGAGCGCTGGGCGGCTGGTCCGATTTCTCGCGAAGTCGACACTGTTTGCCCGTCATCCGCTCAGTCCGCTCATCCGGCGATCCGGCGCGATCCCGGTCTACCGGCGGATCGATCCGGGGGTAGACACGTCGCGGAACGTCGAGGCGTTTGCCGCGGTGACGACGGCCCTCACGCGAGGGGAGGCGATCTGCCTGTTCCCGGAAGGGATCAGCCATGCGCACGGGCGTCTGGAGCCGCTCCGGACCGGCGCCGCGCGAATGGTGCTCGAGACCGGCAACCGCGGGACTCGAGTCACGATCGTGCCGATCGGATTGAACTTCGAACGGTTCTCACGGTTCCGGTCGCGCGTGCAGGTCGTCTTCGGCCGTCCGTTCGATGGCGGCGACCTCGGCGAGTTGCACCAGGCCGATCCGACGGCAGCGGTCCGCGAGCTGACCGCACGGATCGAGGCGCGACTCCGGCGGGTGATGGTGGAGGCGGAGCCGCGCCGCGAGTTGCGCCTTGTGGAACGGGCTGACCGGTTGTACGCCGCCGCGCGCGGCGCGCCGCCGGATCCGCGCGAGCGAGTGGAACGCCGACGGCTGATCGCCGACGGGATCGGGACGCTGCGCGAGCGCGACCCGGAGAAGTTGGCCGAGGTGATCGCGCGCGTGAACCACTACGACACGAGTCTCCGCTGGTTCGGCCTCCGAGACCGGGACATAGACCGGGAGATCCCGCGCGGCGCCGCCGTTCGCTTCGCCTTGCGGGAAGGGCTGCTGCTATTGCTGCTCGGCCCCCTCGCCGTGACCACCCTGGTGGTGTTTGCCGCGCCCTACTGGCTGACGGGGTGGTTGGCCCGGCGGGCGCCCGACCCGCAGGTGCGGCCGACATGGCAACTTACGGGCGGGGCCCTGATCTACCTGGCGTGGATCGGCCTGGCGGCGGGCGCGGCGATGATGCGGGGAGGCGGTGCCGGCATCGGCCTGTTGACCGCGGTCGCCATGATCGCATTGGCGCTCGGCGGTCTACGAGCGATGGAACGGGAGTCGTCGGTGCTCCGCACCGTCCGGATGTGGCTTGCCCTGCGGCAGACGCCGACCGAGGCCCGGACGTGGCTCCGGAGCGAACGGGCGGCGCTGGCGGAACTGCTCGACGAGCTGCGCGCGTGGATCGACCGACCACGCGGCGGCTAGTCCGAGGTCTCAGAGCCGATATCAGCGCAAGTCATAGACTTTAAAGCTAGTCCGTCAGCTACAGCCCCAACTGGCTTGCCATGTCGTTGAAGTCAGTAGCGACGATATCGAAGTCCGGGTCGGGAGTCAGGTCACGGTCGTCGTTGGGGCCGTACTCGGTGGGGCGCGGGACATAGCCGGTCCGGAAACCCAGGGCAGCCGCAGCGCGAAGATCGCCCTTGTGCGCGGCAACCATCATCACCTGTTCCGTTTCCAGGCCGAGCAGATCGGCGGCGGTAAGGTACGCCTCTGGATCCGGCTTGTAGTGGCGCGCCAGCTCCGCCGACAGCACCGCATCCCAAGGGATTCCGGCGTTCTTGGCCATATTCACAAGGAGCGCGACATTCCCGTTCGACAATGACGCCAGGACGTATCGCCTGCGCAAGCGGGTCAGCCCCTCCACCGTATCCGGCCAGGGCGTCAGCCGATGCCACGCACGGTTCAGGTCATCGAGCTCCGCCTCGGTCAGGCTCTCCAGGCCGTACTTCGGCACCAGCTCGTCCAGAATCATCCGGTGAAGATCGTCGATCTTCGTCCAGCCCAACTCGCCGCGGCGCACGCGGCCCATCGCGGGACCGTAACCGGCCCGCCAGTCGTCGGCAAACGCGGCCCAGTCGGCGTCGATACCGTTCTCCCGGCCGACCGCCTCCCCCTCCCGCGTGATGCTGGTCCGCCAGTCAACCACCGTCCCGAACACGTCGAACGTCATGGCGCGCACGCCACGGACGCGCTCACTCAGCGCTTGACCGCTCGGAGGCGCCAACCGCGCACCAGCTACCGTCCGGGCGAACGCGGCCGCCAGGAGTGCCGCCGATCCGCCCGCGAGGAACTCGCGCCGCTGCCACGCCCCGCCCGCTCCGGACGCCCGGTCGCCGCTGGTCTGCCGCTTCACCACTGCCATCGGATTCTCCTCCCGCATGACTCGCCCAGCGTAGCGCGGGCTGCGCCGCCTGTCCATAACCGCTGAAACGGAGGAAGTAGAATCATAAGGATGCGATCCACTCTCGGACTCGGGCATGGACGCGAGGAGACGGCTGCGGCCGGAGAGCAGGCTGAAACAGGGCCCGCGTCCGCCGCACAGCAGACGCCCGACGCAGAGCAGCCGTCCACCGCGGAGGCATCCTCCGCCTCGGAGCAGCCGACCGAAGCCAGATCCGGTTCCGGTCCGGCTCCGGCGCCTGAAGCAGGTGCGGGAACCGACGCCACACCGCCCGCCGCGGCGGAACCGGCTGCCGCCGCTGCCGCCATGGACGACGGTGCGTTGATCGCCGGCATCGCGCAGCGCGACGCGGCAGCGCTTACCGAGCTCTACGACCGGCACATCGGCCCGACCTACTCGCTCGCGCTACGGATCGTCGGTGAACCGGGCGGCGCCGAGGCGGTAGTTCAGGGAGTCTTCGCCCAGGTCTGGTCGGGAGCATCGCAGCCTGCGGACGCCCAGGGAGTTGCTCGGTGGCTACTCGCGTTGACGCGGGCACACGCGATCCGGACGGTGCGCAGTCAGGGCGCCAAGGACGGCAAGAACGACGGCGGCGAGGCGACCGTGGAGCTGCCCAGTCCGGCACTGGGATTCGATGACGACATGGGCGACGGCCCGCGACTGCGCGCGGCGCTCGACCGTCTGTCGATGCTGCAGCGGCTCTGCATCGAACTCGCCTTCTTCGACGGACTGACGGTATCGCAGATCGCGGCCCGGCTCGAGCAGCCGGAGGAGCGCGTGCACAAGCGCATCCGATCCGGTCTGGCGCGGCTCCGAGAAGCCATCGGAGATGAGGGTTGAGATGAGCAAGCACGACCACAAGCGGTCGCACGACTTGGCCAGCCTCTACGCGCTCGGGGCACTGAACGCACACGACCGCGCGGCGTTCGACCAGCACATTGAGACCTGCGTGTCGTCCGTGAGAGAGGTGACGGCGCTGCTGTCGGTCACGCACCGGCTGGCCGCCGCGGCGCCGCTGCGAGAGGCGCCAGTCGCAATGCGCGCACGCGTGATCCAGGCCGTCACCGGTGAAACGCCGGCGGTCGCCGGCGGTGTCGCGACGGCGGGTACTCCCTCTGAAAACATCGTCCACGCGGCATCGCAGGACGGGACGAGTGCCGCGCAGTTTGGGTTGGGCACGGTCGGCCGGGGAGCGTCGCCATCGGCCGGCGACCTGCCGCTGACGGCCACCGCAGACGCCAACCACGTCGCACCACCGGTGCCGGGCAAGCGGCGCGCCGGACGCTTCACGCCGTGGCTGATGACGCTGGTCAGCCTCGGGGCGGCCGGCTGGATTGGCTGGCAATGGATGATGGAGCGGGAGTACTCGCAGGGGCTGCAGGAGAACCTCGACGCAGCGAACGCGGAGACGATTGCGGCAGAGGAACAAACGAGTGCGGCGCTCCTCGCGGTGGACTCCGCGCTCGAGCAGATCACCCTCATGGCGGCCCCCGACATTCAGACGCTGCACCTCGAGGGACAGCCGGCGGCGCCCGATGCCAACGCGCGCTGGGTCTGGAGCGCGAGCGCCGCGGCGGCGCTCTTCACGGCCACTGGCCTTCCGGAAACGCCGCCGGCACAGGGCTATCAGCTCTGGTTCATTTCGGACGACGCGCCGGTGAGCGGCGGCATGCTGACGATGGACGAGAGCGGCCGGATAACCATGTGGGTGGCGCCCCTGTTGGGAGACGACGGCAGCGGGATTCCCCGGACGGCAATGGCCGTGACGCTTGAGCCCGAGGCGGGATCGGAGTCGCCCACCGGTGAGGTATTCCTGTTGGGGAGACCCGGCATTCCGTAGCGAAACCGCCGCTTCTTCGCGGGCGGCACTGCTCCATCGTCGACCCGGGCGGCCCTGCCGCGCCACGTGAACGTAGTCTGGCTAGGGCGCTGTGGCGCGGGCGAGGCTGAGCAGGTTCGCCAGTAGCGTATAGGCACCCGCGGTGCCAGCCGGCAGTTGGCGCCAGAGACCGAGTCCAACGTAGATCCAGCGGCCCTGCCCCGGCTGCGCCTCTACCAGCGCACCGCGCTTGACGCCGGGGTTGTACTCGAACGTGTCTTCCAGCTCCACCAGGTCGGCGTAGCGCTCGTCCCGGTCGGCGAGGAAGTAGAGGCCCCGCTCCTGCACCCAGTTGTCCCAAGTGGCATCGCCCACCTGGTTCGGCCAGGCAAAGACCGGGTGGTCGTTCGCCAGGATCCGGACCGGCGCCTGCTCGTCCGTTACGCGGCCGCGACCTACCTCGGCCGGCCAGGGACCATATTGCGCCTGGTTGAACTCGAACTTGTTGTACTGGACGATGACCGTACCACCTGCTTCCACGTACTCCAGCAGGCGATCGTTGTTCGCGCGCAGGTCCGCGCGGCGCTCGTAGGCGCGGACGCCGGTCACAATCACGTCGAAGCGGGCGAGATCGCCCCACGCCAGATCGTCCGCGCCGATGAACTCCACGCGCGCGCCCAACTGCTCGATGGCGGGCGGCACCGCGTCGCCCACTCCTTCGATGTACCCGACCAGCAGGTCCGGCGCGACGGCGACGTCGAGGACCTTCACCGATGCCTCGGCCGGATGCCCCATGTGCCGGCGGGCGGTGTGCGGATACTCGATCACCCGATAGCCGCGGCGATACGCCTGGCCGCCCAGATCAACCGAGGCGCGCATCGAGTACTCACCGGCTGGCACGTCCCCGGTCGAGACGGTGAAGCGGACCGTGCGCGACTCGTCTTCCCGCGAAAAGGTGACGGGGGCCGATGCCGGTTCGGTGCGCCACCCGGCCGGCAGATCGAGCCGGACCTCACCCGCCACGGTTTCGCCCGGTGCGATAGGCGCAGCGTGGGTCGCGGTGACGCGAACCTCGCGGGCCGAAGCGTCTTCGTCCTGAGCAGTCGGCACCACGGTGATGGCCGGCGTCATCGTCACCGCGACACGAGGCACGACGTGCAGTTCCATCCGCTTCTCGCCGGTGAAGAGGTCCGTGCCATCGCGGTATTCCACCGGTCGTTCTATCGCGACCCGCGCCGACCCGAGAGTCAGGTCGATCGTCGCGCGGAACGGCGTCGGCCGGAAGGGCAAGCCGAAGGGCACCTCCGGGTCGAGAACGTAGCGCGCCGCACCTTCCACATGCGTCCAGTGAATGTCGGTCATCCGGGCGTCGGCGGGGATACGCGCTTCGACCGTGCACTCCGCGATGCCGCCCGGGGCGATTGCCCCGCCGCCGCACGCCCCGGCGCCCGCGACGTCCTCGAAACCTTCGAGCCGAACGCCCTCGACCGCAACCGTGCCGCCACTCCGATTCGCTACCAGCGCGCGGACGCGCACCGGCTGTTCCGCGGTCACCAGACCATCGTCCGCCAGCACTTCCAGCCGCACCGCGTGCGCCAGCAACGCCGCGCGCACGAACTGTCGCTCCTTGGTCGCCAGCCGGAAATCAAGCTCGGCACGCGCATCGTCCGCGAGGCCGAACGTCCCCAGGCCGGCGCGTAGAGCGCGAACCTGTTCGAGCCCCGCGACGACGGGCTCGCGTGCGCCGGCGATTCCTTCTGTCTCGAAACGGCGCAGCGACTCGCGGGCACTCGCCGCGATCGCGGTCAGAGCGCCGGTCAGCCCGTCCGGCAGCGCGCCGGCGGCGAATTGGGCGAGCGCCTCGACAGACGTGTCGACGCCGGCGAACAGGGACGACTCCGTCGCGCCGCCCGTGTGCCCGGAGATGCTCGTTTCCGCCAAACGATATCGCCCGCCCGCGGTGCCCGCCGGCAGCGCGACGAACTGCGACATCCCCTGACACTTGTGCATGCTGCGGGCACGGCTCCCCAACTCCGTCCAGGTCGCGCCCAGCCACGGGTCATAGCCGCTCAGGTCGATCGTGGTCAAGGCCGGGTCGGGTTCGCCACGGCGGTCGAGGAAGCCTGGCGGTCCGATCCCCATGCCGAACGGGAAGCCGGAGCGAAAGTAGAATTTCCGGGCCTGCCACGGCCGCAGTCCGGCCGCGACCTGTTCCGGGAACCGCGCCGGATCGGCGGCGGCATGGTACGCCTCGTGGGCGAGGATCGCAGAGGCTTGGTGGTGCTGGCCGCCGCCCCGCCCTTCCGGACTCATCGCCGAAATGACATCGGGTCGAACGGTCCGGATCATCCTGACGATGTCCGACAGGATCTCCTCGCGGCCCCAGCGTTCGAACGTCTCCTCGACGCTGAACGAGTAGCCGAAGTCCACGGCGCGCGAAAAATACTGCTCGGCCCCGTCCAGTCGGTGCGCGGCCGCGAGCTCTTCGGTGCGCAGCACCGCAAGCGCGTCGAACAGCTCCGGACCGATTTCGTTCTGGCCGCCATCGCCCCGCGTCAACGAGAGCAGCACCGTCCGGTGTCCGTCGCCCTTCGCGAAACGTGCAAGCAGCGCGTTGTTCTCGTCATCCGGGTGGGCCGTGACCATCAGGAAGGTGCCGGTGCTGTTGAGCTGGCGGAGGGCCACGGCCAACTCGGCCTGTCCCGCCGCATTGCTCAGCGGCTGCGCGCCTGCGGCGAGCACCAGGGTGAACAGCGTGACCGTGGCCGACACAATCCGCACGCCAAACTTAACCATCGTCAGCATTAGCCGCAGTATACATCCGGGTTACGAGCCCACCCCGGCGCGGGCCGTCGCGCCGGCCGAACGGGCCAGAACGGTTTCGTAGAAGGCTTCGTACCGGGGGACTACCGCCTCGGCGCAAAAGTGCTCACGCACGCGTTCGATCCCCCCCCGAGCGACACTCTCGTGGAGGGCCGCGTCGGTCAGCAGACGAATTGCCGCCGCCGCCATGCCGGACATATCGTCCGGATCGCAGAGCATCCCGGACACGCCGTCCACCATTACTTCCGGCAGGCCACCGACGCGCGAGGCGACCACTGGCGTGCCGCACGCCATGGACTCGAGCGCCGCGACGCCAAAGCTCTCTTCGGATGACGGTAACAGGAACAGGTCCGCGATCGACAGCAGCGGAACCACGAGTTCCTGCTCGCCCAACGCCTCGATGTCGGCAGCGAGACCGAGATCGCGAGCACGGCGGCAGGCGCCTGGCAGGTCGGGTCCGTCGCCGACAAGGAGCAGCTTCGCGGGCATGCGCTCGCGGATCCGGCGGAAGAGTTCGACGACTACGTTGGCGCGTTTCACGGGACGGAAGTTGGAAACATGGATCACGAGCCGGGTCGCCGGATCGCTGCCCCGGTACCGTTCTCGCAAGTCTTCGTCGACGCTGCGCCGGTGCCGCTCGCAGTCGAGGAAATTCGGAATCACCTCGATCTCGGCCCGGACCGGAAGGTGGCGGTAGGTGTCGTCGCGCAGGCTCTCCGACACGGCGGTGACACCGTCCGACTGATCGATCGAGAACGCGGCGGTCTCCAGGTACGATGGATCGCTGCCGGTCAGCGTGACGTCCGTGCCGTGCAGCGTGGTGATGATCCGCGGCGAGAGCACCTCGTCGCCGCCACTCGCGAGCATTTGCCGCGCGAGGTACGCCGCCGTGGCATGCGGGATTGCGTAGTGGGCGTGAATGATGTCGAGGCGGTGTTCGCGCGTGACCTCGACGAGGCGGCTGGCAAGTGACAGAAGGTACTGCGGCTCACGGAACAGCGGATAGCCGGGAGTGCGGACCGCGTGGAACGCGAGCCCCGCCTGATAGTTGCTCAGCCGGATTGGGGGCTCGCTGCTGATGAGGCGCACCTCGTGGCCGCGCCGCGCCAGCGCCTTGGCAAGCTCTGTCGCAACGATGCCGCTACCTCCAACCGACGCGTAGCAGACGATACCGACGTTCATGACTCAGCGTACCACCCAAAAGCGCGCCGGTTTTGGACGCCGGCGCGCATACGGGACTACACTCGATAGACCCTCATGCGTCATTCGACGTTTCACCTTGGCGGCGGCGTCGTGTTCGGCGTCGCACTGCTGGTCGGCGTCGCGTCCGATGCAGCGGCCCAACCGCCGCCGCTCGCCGAGGTCGCAAAGCAGGAACAGGTACGGCGGGCGGCGATTCCCGAGGAGGAACGCGCCCGTGTCTACACGAACGCCGACCTGCGCGAAACGGGCGGCCTGACGGTGGTGGCCCCGTCCACCGGTCCAGCGGCACCAGCCGATACGGGGAACGCACGCGCACGTGCGGCAACCGGGACAGAAGCGCCGGAAGCAGACGGCGCCGCCTCCGGCGTGACCGACCCCGGCCAGACACGCGATGAGACGTACTGGCGCGCCCGGATGGCCGAGGCCGAAGCAACCCGGTCAAGGGCTGCGCTGATGGCGGCTGCGCTGCAGAACCGGGCGGATGGCCTCTGGGCGCAGTTGACGGCGGTCGACGACCCGGCGCGTCAACGGGCGATCGAGCGGCAACGGAACGACGCGCTCGAGGCACTGGAAAACGCGCAGGTGGAACTCGAAGACGCCGAACGCACGATCGCCGAGATGCGCGAAGAAGCGCGGCGCGCCGGCGCGCCGCCCGGCTGGCTGCGATAGCGGCGCCCCAGGGCCCCGCATCAAAGCTGGCGGACCGATCAGCGCTTGCCCGAATATTCCAGCATCTGCTGGGTGAAGTCCTGCGGATAGGAGATCAGGACATCACTAATCGTTCCGTCCGCCGCGGTGACCGCCTCCAGCTTCGGCATGACGAAGCCGGTATACGACGGCAGATTCACCTGCGCGACCCGCTCCAGCACCTCGTCGCGCAGCGCTGGATCGAACCGGATGCCGTAGGTCTCGAAGAGTGTTCTCGCCGCGTCGTAGTCACCTTCCGACTTGATCCGCTGCACCTCGGCCAGTAGTGCCGCAACGCCGGCGCGGAATGCTTCGGCGTCGGTAACGACGTTGTACGTCTTGCCGTCGCGCCGGCGCACTTCGATGGCGTCGGTATTGTCGATCAGCCAGTGGACCACCATCTGCCGGTTGCGCATGTGGTCCTGCTCTAGCTGATCGCCCTCGCGGACGCGCCGGAGTTGCAGGATCGCGTTCCGTGCGTACGCCTCGTACTCCGCGAGCACGATGTCGGGTTGAGCGGCAGCATCGAAGATGCCGATTTCGACGAGTTTCGGATCGGCGATGAAGTAGAGCGCGATCAGGTCGGCCCGCGCCTCCTCGAGAGCCGAGTACTGCTCGCGGAGGAACGGCTGCGCATTACCGCCAAGCCGCTCCGAGAGTTGCCCGCTGGCGTGGCCGATCACTTCGTGCATGTTCGTCGTCATGTCGCCGGCCAGACTCCCCCACTGCTCGGCCCGCGCGGTCTCCGCATCGTCCCACGTGAACTCCGACCGGTAGGCGGCCGGTGCCGACAGATCGTAGGCTTCGATGACGTTGGACAGTGAGACTGACTTGCTGCCGTATTGCTCGCGCACCGTCTGATCGTTCGGCAGGTTGATCCCGATCGGCGTCACCGGCCCGGCATCTCCGATCTCGACGACGACATCAATCGCGTTGGCCGTGATGCCGCGCACGCCCTCCTTGCGGTACTGCGGATCCCATGGCATGTGATCCTCGAACCACTGCGCATGCTCGGCGAGCGTCCGGATGGCCTCCGTGCGTTCCTGGTTGACGTAGAAGACGAGCGCTTCCCACGCTCCCTTGGCGCCCCGAGCATCCATGTAGACCTCGGTGAAGCCATTGATCGTGTCGACCGGCGAGTTCTGATCGGCCACCCATGCGATGTCGTAAGCCTTGCGGTCCTCCGGCTCACCCGTGTGATACCAGGTGATCAACGCCTCGAGGGCCGCCGCCATCGGCTCGGTGGCAAACGGGACAGCCGCCTCGAGATGGCGCACCACCTCGCGAAGCTCGTCGGCGTAGCGGCCGTCGCCGTTGATCCGATACACCTCCTCGACGAGACGACCGTCCCGTTTCACCAAGCGGGAGTTCAGCGGGTACTGCTCGTCGAACCCTTCGAGATCGGCCATCGAGACTCCGGCGTGGAGGTTGTTCGCGCTCGACAACAGCATGTCCTCGCCGGCGCGCGGCGACTTGTTGGTCAGGATCGGATCGAAGTCGGGGTCGAAGAAGACCGGCTCGAGCCGGGCGAGCATCGCGTCAACCGTTTCGCCGTCCTGCATCGGAAACTCCGCGCCAGCGGCGGCCGCGGCATGCGCCGCCTCCGCGAACGCCTCGGGTGTCGTCTCCGGAACGAACTTGCGCGCCGTCAGGTTGTTGTATGGCCCCTGGTTGATCCAGAAGAGTTTGGTGTAGCCGTGTATCGCCTCCAGGGTGGCAGGGTCGACCCCGTCGGCATGCGTCAGGATCTCCTCCAGCACCTCACGCATCTCGAGGTTGTGGACGTAGCGCTGATCGTAGAAGATGTCGCGCCCCGCAAGCGCGGCGTTGTAGAGGTGCCAGATGAGAGTCTTTTCGCGCAGGTCGAGAGCCTCGAAGCCATCCGCGTAGATCTGGGCAATCGCGGCGTCGTCGATCCGTTCCAGCAGGTACTGGCGTTCTGCCGCCGGCGCGCCGGCCGCACCCGACGCGGCCGGCCCGTCGGCCGGCGATCCTCCACAGGCGGCAACGAGAGCAAATCCGGCGAGCAGACAGGGCGGAGCGAGAGCTCGTGCACGCATCATCGGACTCCCTTCAGCCGGTCCGGCGCGTCCTTCGATCGACCGGCTGGACGCCAACCGCGAAGCTGTCGAGGATGCTCACAGACCGTTGTAGAATCGTGTGTTTTCGATTATACCGGCCCGTGCGTGCCGGAGAGGCCACTCCCATGACATGCCCGATTGCCGTCGCGCCGGCCCGGCTGGCCGCTCCCGCCATCCGATCCGCGGTCATCCTGCTGCTCGCTGGCGTTTTCGCATGGCCTGCGGCCAGCGCCGCGCAGGAACGCATACTGACCGTCGCCGACCTCTACGACCCCGCCAGCCGGATCGATTCCGGAGGCAGCGCACTGCGAGCCACGTGGATCGATGATGACCACTGGGTCGAACGGACCACACCCGGCGCCAGTGCCGCATTGCTCAGCCGAGTGCATGCAGCAACCGGCGAGCGCGAACCGCTCTACGACGCCAGTGCCTTCGCGACCGCGGTTGCCACCGTGCCTGGTCTGGGAGAAGACGACGCGCGCGCCATCGCGCAGCGGTCCGACCACGTGATGAACGCCGCCCGCACGGCGCTTGTCTTCGACTTCGCGGACGACCTTTACCACTACGACCTCGACACGTCGGAGGTGCGCCGCCTGACCCGGACGCCGGAAGCGGAGACGGAGGTCTCGTTCAGCCCGGACGACACACTGGTCGCGTTTGTCCGTGGCGGCAACCTGAGCGTGGTGGACGTTGCGGCGCAGCGCGAATTTCCACTTACGACCGACGGCGGCGGCCGCGTGCGTAACGGCCAGCTCGACTGGGTCTATCAGGAAGAGATCTACGGCCGGGGCAACTTCCGCGGCTACTGGTGGAGCCCCGACTCGTCGCGCCTCGCCTACCTGCAGCTCGACGACCGTGACGTACCGATCTTCACCGTGCTGGACCACATCCCGTACCGGCCCGAGGTGGAGGAATGGGAGTACCCGAAGGCCGGCGACACCAATCCGACGGTCCGCCTCGGTATCGTTCGCGCGGCGGGCGGCGGCACGACCTGGGTGGACCTGGGGCGATACGCAACCGACGATCCGTTGATCGTAGATGTCGGCTGGATGCCCGACAGCGGCCGCGTCGTCTTCCAGGTGCAGAACCGGGAACAAACCTGGCTCGATCTCGACCTGGCGGATCCGCTCGACGGATCGGTGGAACGCGTGCTGCGTGAGACCTCCGAGGCCTGGGTGAACGTCACAGGTTCCCCAATCTGGCTCGACGACGGCACCTTCCTCTGGCGGAGCGAGCGGACCGGCTGGGCGCATCTGTATCACCTGGATGGGGATGGACACGTGCTGCACACCGTGACCGAGGGCGAGTGGGAGGTGCGTGCGGTGCACGGCGTCGACCAACGGTCGGGCGTTGTCTATTTCTCCGGTACCGAGCGGAGTCCGATCGGCCTCGACATCTACCGGGTCGGTCTCGACGGGACGGGTCTGCGCCGGCTGTCGGAGACCCCCGGCACGCACGCCGCCCGGTTCAACCCAGGGTTCACACGGTATCTCGACACCTGGAGCGACATCACCACGCCCTCGCAGGTGCGCCTTCACGCCGCCGATGACGGCGCCGAATTGCGCGTCGTGGCAGCGCGCGAAGGCGCACTGGAAAACTACGCGCTCCCGGAACCGGAGTTCGTGCAGGTGAAAAACCGCGACGGTTTTGTGATGGAGGGGCTGCTGATCAAGCCACCCGACTTCGATCCGTCCCGGCGTTACCCGGTCTACCAGCACATCTACGGCGGCCCGCACATTCAGCGCGTCCGAAACGCTTGGAGCCAGGAGACCCTCTGGTGGCAACTGCTCGCCCAGCGGGGAATCGTCGTCTGGGTGCTCGACAACCAAACCGCAAGCGGCAAGGGCGCCGTATCGACCTGGCCCGTCTATCAGCGGTTCGGCGAGTTGGAATTGCGAGATCAGGTGGACGGTCTGGACTGGCTCGTCGCACAGGGATTCGTGGATCCGAACCGCATCGGCATCGAGGGATGGAGTTACGGCGGCTTTATGGTGAGCTATGCCCTGACCCACAGCGATCGCTGGGCGATGGGAATCGCCGGCGGGTCGGTGACGGACTGGCGGGACTACGACACCATCTACACCGAGCGCTACATGCGCATGCCTCAGCACAACCCGGAGGGGTACGAGCGCAGTTCTCCGCGCTTCAAGGCGGCCAACCTGAGCGGGGCGCTACTTCTCGTGCACGGCTCGATGGACGAAAACGTGCACATGCAGAACACGCTGCAGTTCGCTCACGAGCTGCAACGCGCGAACAGACGATTCGAACTGATGATCTACCCGAAATCACGCCACCGCCTGGGTGGCCCCGACCTGGAACGCCACCGCCGCGAGCAGATGCTCGCCTTCGTTCTGGAACACCTCCGCCCGGAGCACTGACCCGCGACTACCGGACGTGCCGGCCGCCGTCGACACGAACCGTCTCACCGGTGACGAAGTCCGAACGTATCAGCGCCAGCACCGTGTCGGCCAGGGCGTCGGCACCTCCCCAGCGACCCAGTGGCGTCGCCGCTTCCACCGCGGCCACTGCATCCGCATCGAAATCCTCCGGAGGGGTGATGGGCCCCGGTGCCACGGCGTTCACCAGGATGCCGTCCGGCGCGAGCTCCAGCGCCAACGCTTCCGTCAGCCCCATCACCGCCCGCTTGGCCACGTAGTACGGCAGATACCCCGTGTACCGCGGCCGCCCACTCGCTGCCGTCCAGTCCGTGACCATGACGATGCGCCCCTTCCCCGCAGTACGGAGGTGAGGCACGGCAGCGCGTGCAAGGTGGAACGCGGCGGTGAGGTCAATGCCCAGCGCCCGATCCCAGTCCTCTTTGGTCAGTTCGTCGAACGGTATCCGCTGGTACGTCGAGGCGAGGTGCACCACCGTGTCGAGCCGTCCCAGGCGCGATGCCGCCTCGTGCACCAGCGCGGCAGCGCCGGTGGGCCGTCCGAGATCCGTCCCGATGATCACCGCGGCCTGCCCCGCGGCACGCACGGCCGCCGCCGCCTTCTCCGCTTCCGTCCGGGACCGCCGAAACGACAACGCGACGTCCACGCCCTCGGCCGCCAGACATGACGCCACGGCTCTACCCATGCGGCGGCCACCGGTGACAAGGGCCGCCCTGCCCGTCAGGTCCATGACTGCAATGATGCGGACACGCGTGTCCGCACGACGAGCTTATGGCTCCCGGTCGGGCGGCGAAGGCACGTCCGCCGGGACTCCCGGCGGCGGCTCGGGCTGGACATGCGGCGCCTGTGGCGCGTCGGGCCGGAGCATCTCGTCTATGAGGAAGACATCGGTCAGCAGCGCCCGCAGATGGATCATCCCATTGAGGTTATCCACCATCTGTGAGGTGATGCCGCGCTGCGCCAACACGAGCCGAACCGCCGCTTCCGCCGCCTCCGCATCGTCGCGAAGCACTTTGATGAAGCGCTGGTAATCGTCCGCGCGCGTCGCGTCTTCCGCCTGGGCAAGGTCCAGAAAGGCGCTGTCAAGCTTCGGGAGCGCCTCGGCTAGCTTGGTGAGCTGCCTGCGGACCTGCGCGTCGCCAGACGCCGCCATCTGCTTGGTCACACCTCGGGCCGCATAGGCGAGACCGAACTCGTAGGCCTCCTCGACGACGTCAACGAGCGCCTTAAGGTTAGCGGCGCTCAATTTCTGGAGGAATCCTGCGACACTCCCCAACGCTTCGGATCATGGTGCGCAAGGTAGTGCTCGCGGTCGACTGAACCGAAGATCATCGACTTCGTCAGCCAGATCTTGTCCGGTCGGACCGCGAAATAGATGTGGGTCAACGTCAGCATGACGAAAAGGACCGCGCCCAACCCGTGCAGTGCGTACATCAGCCCCCACGTCGCATCGTCGAGCAGGTAGGCGTTACGCGCCACCAGAACATTCTCGATACGGAACATCATCACCAAGCCGGTACCGATAACCGCGAACCCGGCCAGCATCACCGCGGTGTGGTACAACTTGTGATCAAGCGGGTACTTGCCGTGCTTCGGCACCGGACCCGTCTCCTGCCCCAACTGCCGCTTCACCCGCGCCACCGCTTCCTGCAGGTCCGCCGGCAGCAGCCAGATCGACCAAAAGTCGAGGAAGAAGGTGGCGTGGATGATGTGGTAGAGGATCGAAATCGTCAGCACGATGCCGGCGATCCAGTGGACCGTGACCCACGCGAACTGAACGCCGATGATCGGAAAAAACCCCGTCACCAGCAGCGTCAGCATCGCGGCGGCCATAATCCAGTGGAATAGCCTGGCAGCCAGCGTGTGCCGTTCGATCTTCACCGGCACGGCCCCACCGTCCGCCGCGTCTGAACCGCCGCCCGCGCGAGCGCGCGCCAGCTTCGGCAGCCAGACGGCTGCATAGACGACGTGGAAGACGATGAAGCCGACGCCGAGCCAGAAGAAGAGATAGAGGAGGTCCCAGGAGACCCTGATCAGGACCTCCTGGCCCCAGGGGTCAGTGCCCCACTGAAACAACTCCATCTACGCCTCAACGCCGCGAACCGACCGCGCCACCAGGTTCCGCAGCAGCGTCACCTTGTAGCCGTTGTGCGCCAGTGGACGCACGCCGGTGAGCGCAACCTCACCGGCCCGGGCGGCCGTTGCATCGCTCACCTGCTGGCCTCGGACCGCGTTCTCCGCGGCGATGAACCGCACAGGATAGGGTGCAACGCCGTTGGCGACGATGCGGATGTCCTCGATCGTGCCGCCGCTGACACGCGCCGCCGAAGCGACGTTCGCCAGCGGGAAGTCCCAGACCGCCCGGTCGCGCGCCTTCTCAAAGTAGAAGCTGGCGCCTGCCCAGGTGGATGGGATCCGGATCGACATCAGGATGTCTCCCGGCTCGAGCGCGGTCATCCGCATGATGTCGATCGCCGGACCGATGAAGAAGTCCTGCGCCGGAATCACCCGCTCGCCACCACCGTTACGCACCACCATCTCCGCGTCGAGCGCCACCAGAACCGGGGCAGTGTCCGACGGATTGACGGCGACGCACCGGCTGGCGCCCAGAATCGCATGCTCGCGATTCATGGCAGTCGGTGTGTCGGCGTAGCAGATGTTGCCCCCGGCACGGTAGCAGCTCCACCCGTCACGGTAATACCAGCAACGGGTGTCCTGGCCCACGTTGCCGCCGATCGTCCCCTGATTCTGGATCTGGGGCGATGCGGCCTGCGACGCGGAGTCGGCCAGCATGCTGTACTGGCTCTGCACATCGGGGTGTCGGATGACGTCACTCAGCGTGGCCATCGCCCCGATCTCCAACCCGTCGCCGGTGGAGCGAATCTCCCGGAGCGCCTCGACACCACCCAGGTCAACGACCGCCGCCGGCTTCTTGACGCGGTCCTTGAGCCAATCCCAGGTGTCGAGCCCGCCCGCGAGCACCCACGCGTCGGCTCCGTACTGATCGAGCACCCCCAGCGCCTCTTCCGTGCTGGAGGGCTGGAAGAGCTGGAATGCCGGCATCTTGTCGCGAATCACGGCCATTGGATTTTCTCCCTCTCCAGATGTCCCAGTGCGGCGCTACACGTGCGTCGTCAGGTGATTGTGGGCCTCGGTCAACTCGGGATTGAGCTTGGTCAGGATCATGTCGCGCATGATCGGTGACCGGTTGAAGTCCACCTCGACGCCCGCGCCGAGCAGAGCGTCGGTGATGGCGTTGAGCACCGCACCAGCGCCCGCGCCCACTGGCGCTTCGCCGATACCCTTCGCCCCAATCGGAGTGAACGGGTCCGGCTCGTCGGCGTTGACCCAGTCCATTTCCTTCTCGTGCGGAGCGTCGAGGATCGTTGGCGGACGGTTCGAGTAGAACCGCTTGGCCACGTGCAGCCCCCACTTCGGATCCATGACCCACTTCTGCCCGAGAGCCACGCCGAAGCCCTGGATACCACCCCCGTGGATCTGCCCGGCGAAGTTCTGCGGATGCAGGACGGTCCCCGCGTCGGCGGCCACCTTGTAATCCTTCAACTCCACCGCGCCGGTCTCCAGGTCCACCTGAACCTCCGCGAAGCCGATGGCGTAGGACATGTTCCGACCGCCGGTCTCGAAGTTGTCCTTCGCGGCAACAACGAGCCCGCGACCCTGCAGCGCCGTGGCCGACCGGGTGGTCATCTCATTGATGTCCTCCGGCAGCACGGAGCCGTCATAGACGCCACCCATCTCGATGGCGCGATCGGCTGCCTGGCCGAACGTCATGCCCTGTCCACGGTTACCCCGGCGGTAGACGCGGCCGTCCGACACCTCAAAGCTGTCGGGCGACCCGCCGAACCGGTCAGCCGCGATCTCCTGAAGCCGCTTCTTCGCCTCAAGGGCAGCGGCCCAATTTGACCTGGTATGCGCATGGGTGGTCATGCTGCCACCCTGGATACAACTCCAGGGAAGGTGCTTGCTGGTGTCGCCCCAGACCACCTCGGCCTCCTCCCACGGCGTGTCGAGCGCTTCCATTGCGGCGCGCGACGTGTCGGAGAACGACTCCGTACCGAGGTTCCCGACCCCGGTGTGGATCTCCACCTTGCCGTCGGGACGGATGACCAGCAGACCGTCGACACCCGAAGTGCCGGCTGAGTAGGAACTGATCGCGGCGCCAACGCCCGTCACCTTGGTGCCGTCGCGCTGGCCGCTCCGCTCCATCATTCCCGCCCAGTCGAACTGGGTGCGAGCCTTCTGAATCGCCACCTTCGGGAACGCGCCCGAGACGTTGCCCTGCTGCCCCTGCCGCGGGCGGCCGAACAGCGCCTGGCCTTCCGGAGCGTTCAACTCGACGATGTCGAGCCGGTCCACCCCGAGCTGCCGCGCCGCCTTGTCAATGACGGGCGCGAACATGGCCACCGCCTGCACACCGCCCGGCCCCCGCTGGGCTCCGCGCGGCGGCGTGTTGGTGTAGACGTTCAGACCACGAACTCGCATGTGCTCCGGCTGATACATGAGTGACGCCTGATCGGCGCACGACATGTAGTCGCCCGACCGCGCATAGGGACCGCCATCCTGAACCATCGTCAGGTCGATCGCGACCACCTTGCCGTCCCGGCGGAAGCCGAACTTCGCGCGGGCCTGGATGCCCGGCCGCGAGCGACCGAAGTAGTTCTCTTCCTGCCGCGTCACCCGCAGCATGATGGGCCTGCCCAGCCTGCGCGACAGCATCGCGGGGATCTGCGCCTCGAGCGAGCCGAAGATCTTGCTGCCGAAACCGCCACCGCAGTACTCACCGATGACCACCAGGTCAGTCGGATCGATACCGAGCCAGCGGGACATGCCGCCTTCGGTCCGACCAGTGCTCTGGGTAGAGCAGTGCATGTAGCACTTGCCGTTCTGCCAGTAGGCCATCGCCGTCCTGGTCTCGAGCGGCTGGTGCGACAGCGACGAACAGAAGACCGACTCGTCGAGGACGAGGTCCGACGCAGCGAAGCCCGCCTCGACATCGCCAACCTGCCACTCGTCGGTCACTTCACCGCCGAGCGGCACGATGCCGCGGTCCAACTCGCTCCAGTCGACGTTATTCCACTTGATCGTCGACAGGTCGGTGCCCATCATCGTGTTGCCGTCGAGCCGCGCGTTCGGCCCGCCGGGCCGCAGGCTCTCCATCGGGTCAAGGACGAACGGCAGTGGCTCGAAGTCGATTTCGATCGCCTCGATCGCCTCCGCCGCCGTCTCCTCATCGACCGCCGCGACGGCGAGAATCGGCTCACCCTCGTAATGCGGCTCGTTCGTGAGGGACGCCTCCTCGGGCGCATTGACCGGCTCGAGGTCGTCGGCGGTCAGGATGCCCTCGACGCCCGGCATCGCGAGCGCAGCGCTGGTGTCCATCCGCCGGACGCGCGCGTGCGGCATCGGGCTCAGGAGCAGCTTGGCGAAGAGCATCCCCTCGGCGCGGAAGTCCTCCGCGTACTTCGACCGCCCGGTCACTTTCGCCAGCATATCGGGCGTCGTGTAGTTCTTGCCGATCAGCTTGAAGTCAGCCATCGTCAGCTCCTGATCCCGTTACGCGTGTACTCGCACGCCTTCTCTGCCACGTTGAGGATCTTGTTGTAGTCGATGCACCGGCAGATGTTGCCGGCCAGGTGGTGGGCCGCTTCGGTACGGGTCGCGTCCGGGTTCTCTTCCGTGAGCGCGACCATGTTCATGACGAAGCCCGACATGCAGAACGCGCACTGGAAGCCCTGCAGGTCAACCACCGCCTGCTGCACCGGATGCAGCGTACCGTCGGCGCTCTCAAGCCCCTCGATGGTCAGCACTTCGCGACCGCGGACCTGATGGGTGAGCGTCGAGCACGAGTACTGGGGAACTCCGTCGACCAGCACGGTGCACGCGCCGCACTCGGCACGGTCGCAACCGATCTTCGTCCCGGTCAGCCCCAGCTTGTAGCGCAGCGTCATGGCCAGCGTCTCCTGAGGCAGAACATCAACCCGGCGCTGTTGCCCGTTGACGTTCAGCGTCACGAGACGCTCGACGGCGCCCGGCGCCTGTGCAAAGGCGACGCCGTTGTTCCGCAGGACGTAGCTGGACGCCGAAACACTGGCGCCCGTGGCGACCACTCCTTTGATGAAGCCGCGCCGTGAAACTCCCTGCTGCTCGATCATTTCCGTGTGAGCCACGTCTCCCATGAGACGACCTCCTAGTGGCGCGCCCCGCCGCGCCGGGTATAACCACGGGAACTACACGCCCCCGCGAAGTCGTGAGTGTATCACCGGATCGCACGAGTGCCAAGCCCTCGCAAGAAAATTTTTCTGGCATGCCCGTGGAACACTGCGCGCGCTCCAACGTATGATTGAAACAGATGTTTGAAGCAAGGGCGAGCGGCACTCGCGAACGGATACTCGACACCGCGGAGCGACTGTTCGGCGACCGGGGAATCGTGGCGACATCGCTCCGGGACATCACCGCCGAGGCAGGAGTCAACGTGGCGTCGGTAAATTACCACTTCGGCAGCAAGCACGCGCTGCTCGCCGACGTTCTCGAACGGAGGCTTCGCCCAATCAATCAGCAGCGCCTGGCGCTGCTCGACCTCGCGGAGGCGGAGGCAGCCAACGGACCGCTGCCACTCGAGTCAGTGGTCCGCGCGTTCCTTCGTCCCCCATTCGAGCGCCAGCGCGCGTGGGGAGCCGAGGCGCAGTCGTCGTTCCTCCGGCTGGTGGGGCGGATCCACAACGAGACGGACGAGAGCTACCGGAGGCTGTTCATCCGACAGTTCGACGACGTGGCGCGCCGGTTCCGCGCCGCGCTGGCCCAGGCATTGCCGCACCACCGCCAGGCGGACGTCAACCGCCGGATGCTGTTCATGCTCGGATCGATGGCCTTCACGATGCTGTGGGGAGCGGCGCTCCTGCACGAGGCAGCGCACGCGGATCACGACCCGGAAGAAGTCCTCGAGTCACTCATCCTTTATACGGTCGGCGGCATGGCGGCGCCGGCGGCGGCAGGCACGCCGCTGACAACGGTGGCCAGCGCAGGGAGGCACGTATGAGAGATGCGAGCGGGCTCGCCCGAACGAGGCAACGGCAGCGACGGGGCTCACGCCTGGCGCGGGTGGTGCTGATGATGGCCACGGTGTCGGCGGTTGGATGCGCAGGCGCCCTGCCGATCGATCCGCCGGATCTCTCGATGCCGATCCCTGACGCGTGGACCGCGGCCGACGTTCGGTACGGGCAGGTCGCGCCCGACTGGTGGACCGATTTCGGTGACGACGGCCTGTCGGACGCCATCGAGCTGGCGCTTGTCCGGAACCTCGATCTGCAGGCGGCAGCCGCGCGGCTGGAGTTGGCGGCGGCGGATGCCCGGGCGGCAGCGGGCGCGCTCAGTCCGACGCTGCAGGCGTCGTACAGCGGGAGCCGGCGGAAGCAGAACTTCATCGGGTTTCCCATCCCGGGTGGCGAGGATCGGGTGCTGAGCACGGTCTTCACGAACCACGGAATCTCCCTCGACACGGTGTGGGAAGTTGATCTCTGGGGCCGTCTCCGAGGTTCGGAGCAGGCGGCGCTCGCCGACCTGCAACGCAGCGGCGCCGATATGCGCGGCGCGCAACTGTCGCTCGCGGGACAGACGGCGAAGACGTGGTTCGCGATCGCCGAGGCCCGCCAGCAGGTCGTGCTGTCGGAGGCAACCGTGGAGAGCTTCCGCGAGTCGGTGGAGCTGGTGCAGCAGCGTTTCGAGGCCGGCGTGCGTCCCGCCCTGGATCTCCGCCTGGCCCTGCTCAACCTGTCGAACGCGCAGGCGCAACTCGCGGAGCGACGGCGACAGCACGACGCAGCCAGCCGCCAGCTCGACGTGCTGCTCGCGCGGTACGCATCGGGCGCGGTGACAGCGGCGGCGGAATTGCCCGGGATGCCGCCGCCCGTGCCGGGGGGCGTGCCGGCCGACCTGGTTGCGAGGCGGCCGGATCTCGCCGCGGCCGAACGGCAGGTGGCCGCCTCCGAAGCACGGTTGCGCGTCGCGCGGCGGGACCTCCTGCCGGCCATCAGTCTGACTGCCAACACCGGCACCGCCACCAACACGTTGCTTTCGCTCCTGAACGGCGACTTCGGGGTTTGGGGGTTCGTTGCGAACCTCGTCGCGCCACTCTGGCAGGGCGGCCGATTGCGCGCGAACATCGACCGCGCCGAGGCGCAGATGGCCGAAGTGCTGGCGAACTACGTCAACACGGCACTGACGGCGTACGGCGAAGTGGAGACCGCCCTCGCCGCCGAGGAGTACCTGGCTGACCGGGTCACCCACCTCGAGACTTCCGTTGAGGAGGCGCGCGCCGCGGAGCGGCTCGCGGACGAGCGGTACCGCACCGGACTCGACACTTACATCACCGTGCTCGACTCGCAACGGTCCGCGTTCCAGGCCGAGTCGGAACTGCTTGCGGCCCGGCGGCTCCGCCTGGAAAACCGGGTGGACCTCTATCTGGCCCTCGGCGGCGGATTCGAACAGCTCGACGCGCCAGTCGCCATCGCGAGTCGCGACCGCGGCGGCGCCGCCGAGCCGGGAACCTCATTGAACGAAAGAGTCCCATGAAACGCATACTCATTGGCGTCTTCCAGGTCCTGTTGCCGGTGGTGATCCTTGCCGCCGCCGGCCTGGGCGCGCTCACCATGATCTGGAACCGGCCGCCGGTCGAAACCCTCACCCCGGTGGTGACGCCGCCGGGGGTTCGTGTCCACGAGGTGTCCCTGGTGGACGTGCCGCTCACCGTCGCCAGCCAGGGAACCGTTCGGCCCCGCACCGAGAGCCAGCTCGTTTCCGAGATCGACGGCCGTGTCATCTGGGTGGCTCCTTCCTTCGTCGAGGGCGGGTTCTTCGAACCGGACGAGGTGCTGGTTCGGATCGATCCGTTCGACTACGAACAGGCGGTCATCACGGCACGGTCGCAACTCGCGCAGGCGCGCCTGCGTCTGGCTCAGGAGCAGGCGGAAGCCGAAGTCGCCCAACGGGAATGGGACACCCTCGGACGGGGCGATCCACGGGAGCTCGCGTTGCGCAAGCCGCAGCTCGAGGATGCGCGCGCGGCGGTGGCGGCAGCCGAGGCAAGCGTCGAACGTGCCGTGCGCGATCTTCAGCGGGCGGAGGTGCCCGCACCGTATGCGGGACGCGTGCGGACCAAGAACGTCGACATCGGCCAGTACGTCCGGCGTGGTGACGCGTTGGCCACCGTCTACTCGGTGGACTTCGCGGAAATCCGGCTGCCGCTTCCGGACGACGAGCTCGCGTATCTCGATCTGCCGTTGTCGTATCGAGGGGTCGACCAGCAGCGGCAGCCGGACGTGACGCTGCGCGCGACGTTCGGCGGCCGGACGCATGTGTGGGAAGGACGGATTGTGCGAACCGAGAGCGAAATCGATTCGGTGAGCCGCATGGTGCATGCGGTGGCGGAGATCGCCGATCCGTACGCACCGGGCCTGGACCCCAACCGCCCCCCGCTTGCCGTCGGGATGTTCGTCGAGGCCGAGATCGACGGACGCATCGCGCGCGAGGTCGTGCTGCTCCCGCGCGATGCGCTGCGGGGCCGGGATCAGGTGCTGGTGGTCGCGCCTGACGAACGACTCGAGTTCCGCACTGTGGACGTCCTGCGGTCAACCGCCGAATCCCTGATTGTCCAGGCGGGCCTGGCCGCAGGCGAGCGCGTCGTGATCTCACCGCTCGACATGCCAATCGACGGCATGGCCGTGCAGGTTGTCGACGCCGCGGCGGATCCGTTCGAGCGGCGTGTCGGCGCGGCGACGGCGACCGACGCCTCGGCCAGTGGAATGCCCCTCGGACAGGTCGAACCGGAAGCGGCTGCCCCCACGGCGCGTCCGGCCTGGCTGGAGGCGCTTTGGTCGGCCGATGAACCGACTCCCGAAACCGACCGCGCGTCGAAGGACGAGCGGGTGGCGGCGGAACCGACGGATAGCGGTCGGCCGTCCGGAAACCGGCCGCACTCGTTGTCCGTGCTGCCGTTCGATGACCTCGGGGCAGCCGGTGACACCGGGGCCGACGCGGATGTCGGCGTCGTCATCATGGAGGCGCTGAGCAAGCGGCTCAGCGGGCTGCCCGGGATCGGCGTCGTTGCGGACGAAGACGGCGCGGCATGGGTAGTCGGCGGCGCGATCCAGCGCGTCGGATCGATGGTCCGAGTGACCGCGCGGCTTACGGATACGCGAGATGGCGCGGTCCTTTCCGCCGTGAAGGTTGACGGCACCATGGAGGGTCTGGCCGATCTGCAGGATCGAGTGGCCGCCGCCATGGCCGCCGGCGTGCGCGACGCGCTCGCCGGCGAGGCGGACGGAGCCGAACGTCGCGGCGCCGATACCGACGCCGGAAGCCAGGAACGGAGGCAGGCATGAGTGGCGGGGCAATCAACTGGTTCGCCCGGAATCCCGTCGCCGCCAACCTGATGATGGTCTTCATCATCGTAAGCGGCGTCATCGCCAGCAGCCTGGTTACAGAGGAAGTGTTTCCGGAGGTCGATCTGGACCGGATCAGCATTCAGGTGCCGTACCTGGGCGCTGCGCCGGAGGAGGTCGAGGAAGCCGTCGTCATCCGGATCGAAGAGGCAATCCAGGGGATCGACGGCATCAAGGAAATCGTGTCGACAGCATCCGAAGGCAACGCGTCGGTCATGGTCGAGCTCGAGCTTGGCGCCGACTCGCGCCGCGTGGTCGACGAGGTCAAGAACAATGTCGACGCCATCACGACGTTTCCGCTGGAAACCGAGAAGCCGATCATCCGCGAGCTGACGAACCGCAATCAGGTGACCGACATCGCGATTTCCGGCAGCGCCGACATTTTCACCCTCAAGGCGTTCGCCGAACAGGTGCGGGACGAGCTGTCCGCCCATCCGGAAATCACCCAGGTGGAGATTGTCAGTGCGCCTCCGTACGAGATTTCGATCGAGGTGTCGGAATCGGCGCTGCGCCGGCACGGGCTGACGTTCGATCAGGTGGCGAATGCGGTCCGGCGGTCATCGCTCGATCTTCCCGGCGGATCGGTCCGGAGTGACGGCGGTGAGATCCTGTTGCGCACGATTGGCCAGGCCTACCGCGGGAGCGAGTTCGAGGAACTGGTGCTCTGGACCCGCCCCGACGGCAGCCGGCTGCGGCTGGCGGACGTGGCGACCGTCGTGGACGGCTTCGAGGAGACCGATCAGTTCGCCTGGTTCAACCAGGATCCGACTGTGATGGTGTCCGTTTTCCGGACGGGCGATCAAAGCGCTCTCAACATCTCGGCCGCGACGGCGGAGTACGTCCGGGAGGCGCAAGTCCGCCTGCCGGAAGGCGTGACCCTGACCATCTGGCAGGATCAGGCCCTCGTCCTGAATGACCGGCTGACGTTGATGCTGCGCAATGCCGCGGCAGGGTTTGTTCTGGTCTTTATCGTGCTGCTTCTGTTCCTCGAGCTGCGCCTCGCGTTCTGGGTGAGCCTCGGCATCCCGATCTCGTTCCTGGGCGCGATTGCGTTGATGCCCAGCCTGGACGTCTCGGTGAACGTCATCTCGCTCTTCGCGTTCATCCTGGTGCTCGGTATCGTGGTGGACGACGCCATCATCGTCGGCGAGAACATCTACCGGCACCAGGAGGATCATGGCGAGGGTCTGCGCGGATCGATCGAGGGCGCGCGAGAGATAGCGACTCCGGTCACCTTCGCCGTGCTCACGACCGTCGCGGCCTTCATGCCGCTGATGTTCGTGCCGGGGATGATGGGAAAGATCTTCCGGGTCATCCCCCTTGTCGTCATCCCGGCGCTCCTCTTCTCGCTGGTCGAGTCGCTTGGCATTCTCCCGGCGCACCTCTCGTACATCCCGAAGCGGCGATCGAAGCCGGGACCCTGGCGGCGGTTCCAGGGGATGTTCTCCAACGGACTGAAGCGGTTCATCCGGCGTGTTTACCGGCCGGTCCTCGAAATAGCGCTGCGTTGGCGTTACGTGACCGCGGCGGTTGGGCTCGCAACCCTGATTCTCACCGGGGGGATGGTGCTGGGCGGCTGGGTGACGTTTCAGTTCTTCCCGTCGATTGAGGCGGATTTCATGTCGGTGTCGGTGACCATGCCGCAGGGAACTCCCGCCGCGGTCACGGAGCAGGCGGTGGCGCGGCTCGAGGACGGCGCGGCGCGAGTACGCGCCCGACTGCTGGAAGAAACCGGCATGGACTACTTTCGCCATGTTTCCGCAGCGGTGGGCGATCAGCCGATGGGCTCCCGGGGCGGCGGACCCATGGGCGCGATTAACGTGATTAGCTCACCCAACATCGGAGAGGTGACCATCGAGCTTGCGCCGGCCGAAACCCGGTCGTACACCAGCGAGCAGGTCAACACGATGTGGCGCGAGATGACCGGGCCGATCCCGGAGGCGGTCGAAATCGGATTCAACGCGTCCATGATGAACGTGGGGGACGACATCGATGTGCAGCTCGCCGGGCCGGACCTCGAGCGGTTGCGGGCGGCGGCCGACGAAGTGAAGGCGCGTCTCGCCGCGTACGCCGGCGTCTACGACATCTCCGATTCGTTCCTCGCGGGCAAACCCGAAATGCAGCTCGGCATCCGGCCAGCGGCCGAGACGGTCGGGCTTACGCTCCAGGACCTGGGCCGGCAGGTCCGCCAGGCGTTCTACGGCGAGGAAGCCCAGCGTATCCAACGCGGCCGGGACGACATCCGCGTGATGGTCCGCTATCCCCGCGACGAGCGGCGGTCGCTGGGTGACCTCGAGAACATGCGCATCAGAACGTCCAACGGCGACGAGGTGCCGTTTAGCCAGGTTGCCGAGGTGGCGCCGGGGCGCGGTTTTTCCACGATCACGCGGGTCGACCGGAACCGGGCGGTGAACGTCACGGCAGCGGTCGATCCCGCCGTTACTTCATCCGTAGAGGTGATCGGCGATCTCCAGACGCGCATCCTGCCAGACGTGCTATCGAAGTACAACGGTGTCTTCTACACGTTCGAAGGGATGCAGGCGGAGCAGGCAGACGCCGTGGGCGGGCTGCAGCGCGGCTTCATCCTGGCCCTGTTGATGATCTTCGGCCTGCTGGCCGTGCCGCTCCGCTCGTACGTCCAGCCGCTCATCATTATGGCGGCGATCCCGTTCGGCCTGGTGGGAGCCATCTGGGGCCATATGTTCATGGGGCTCGATGTGACGATGATGTCGATGTTCGGTCTCGTTGCGCTGACCGGCGTGGTGGTGAACGACAGTCTGGTGATGGTCGACTTCGTCAACCGCAAGCGGCTCCTGCACGACAATCTTCACGATGCCGTGGCCGAGGCGGGAATGAACCGCTTCCGGCCGATCCTGCTTACGTCGCTCACCACTTTCTTCGGCCTGATGCCGCTGATGATCGAACGCAGCATGCAGGCGGCGTTCCTGGTGCCGATGGCGGTATCGCTTGCGTTCGGCGTGATCTTCGCCACGTTTATCACGTTGATCCTGGTGCCGATTGCCTACCTGATTCTCGAGGACATTGCTCGGATGTTCCGTCGGCTGCTCGGGCGGGCAGAACCAGCGGCGGTGCAGGCGCCGAGCGGTGGCGCGGCGGCGGTGACGGCGCGGGCCGCCGAAGCTTCGTCGTAGCCGAACCGCCCGGTGCCGCGCCGCCGAGTAATCGGTTGCGATCAGTCGGCCCCGGCGATTTCCGCGATCACCCGTTCGACCAGCGGCGGCGAAATGTCGCACGTGGCGTCGTTGATCCGACACTGGGCCAGCGTCAACTGGCAGCCGCACGGACAGCCGTCGCTGTTGAGCCGCTGGAGTACCGCCTCCCTCTGCGACGGCGTGAGCGCCGACAGATCGACTCCCGGAATCTCGGTGGCCTGCGCCGCGTTGGCGAGGATTATCTGGTGCGTCGGCTCCACCATCTCGATCGTCGCCTCCGTCGAGAGCGCTGCAAGGTAACGAGCTTCCTGCTCGAGCAGCACCGGGCTCACGAGGCCGACATGTGTCTGCACGATTCGCCCCTCGGCATCGACGACGAACGAGGTGGGCAGGGCAAACACGCCGGGGAACGCACGCTTGATCTCTGGCGTGGACATCACGATCGGATAGTTGACGCCGTACTCCCGGGCGAACGCCTCGACAACGTCGGCGCCGCCAGCGTCTTCGGAGACTCCGATGATGGTGAGGTGATCCGGGTAGCGTGCGGCGAGCTGCACCAGATAGGGCACCTCCTCGCGGCAGGGGCCGCACCAGGTGGCCCAGAAGTTGACCAGCACCGCCTTGCCCCGCTGCTCGGCCATCGAGAGGGTCCGGCCGTCCAGAGTCTCCATCACCAGGTCAGGAACTGCCGCGGGCGTATCAACGAATTGCAGTCTCAGGTCGGCCGGCGCCTCGAAGAGTGCCGGGGGATCGTTGGGTTCACCCGGGGCGGCGTCGCGGCCCCCGCCGTCGGCGCCGCATCCCACCGCGCCTAGCAGCAACAGCGCGAGCACCGGAAGACTGGACGGACGGCGGCGGCGATGTAGTCGATGCGGCATTCTCTTCCCCTGTACAACGACGTCTGCGTCACCACCGATTGTATGCGGCTTCATTGATATCCGAATTCCACGGCGAGGACCAGAGCAACGGCGGCCACCACGTACAGCTTCACGAGCAGCGGAACGACGAACGCGAGCCAGCGCTGGTACGGGATCCGGCCGAGGGCCAGCATCCCCATGAGTAGTGCGTTGGTCGGGATCAACATGTTGGTGAAACCATCACCGAACTGATACGCCAGCACCGCCGTCTGCCGCATCACGCCGGTCAAGTCGGCGAGCGGCGCCATGATCGGCATCGTGACGTAGGCCTGCCCGGACCCGGACGGGATGAACAGGTTGGCGGCCGTTTGCACGACCAGCATGCCGAGCGCGGCGGCGTGCGCCGGGAGTGCGGCCAATGGTTGCGCCAGGCCGTTGACGATCGTGTCAATCACGCGCGCATCGGTCAGTATCACCTCGATCGTCCGGGCGAAGCCGATCAACAGCGCGGTTGCCGTCATTGCGGCCGCGCCCCGGACGAACGCGCGCGCCGCCGCGTTCGGTGCAACGCCCGCCGCCGCCGCCGCGAGCAGGCCAATCCCCAGAAAGACTGCCGACAGCTCGGTCAGGTACCACCCGCGCGTCGCGACACCCCAGACGAACAAGCCGATGCCGCCCCCGAGGATCGCCAGCACGCTCCACCGCCGCGCCGTGAACTGTCGATCGTCAGGTAACGTAAAGCCATCGGTGTAGTCGACGTCCGCCACGAGGCTCGCCGCCGGATCCGTGCGGATGCGCCTGGCGTATCGCAGGATGTGGTGTACGCCGACCGCGGCGCAAACGACGAGCAGCATCCAGCGGAGGCCCTGCCCCGAGGTGAGCGGCAGGCCGGCGATGTCCTGCGCGATGAGCACGGTGAACGGGTTGAGCGCTGCGCAGGCGTAACCGACGCCGGCCCCCACATAGATGATCCCGACCGCCACTACGGCGTCGAGCCGGAGGGCAAGGCACATCGCCACCAGGACGGGGACGAAAGGCATGTACTCCTCCGCCATGCCGACGGTGGAGGAACCTAGCGCAAAGAGGCCGACCGCTCCGCCGATCAGCCACACCGGGCGCGATCCGAGCCGCGCAATCGCCGCGTCGATCCCGGCGTCAATTGCGCCGGTCGCCCTGACGATACCGATCACGCCACCTACCAGGAAGACGAAGAAGATAATCTCCTGCGCCGCTCCCAGTCCTGCGGGAATCGCCGTCAGGAAGGCGAGCGGGGGAAGGGGCTCGGTCTCCACCGGGTGGTAGGTCCCGGGCACGACGCGCACCCCGTCGCGTTCGAATTCTCCCGCCGGCAGGACACAGGCCGCCCCCTGCGCGAGCAGGATCAGCGCCACGATCAGGAGGAGGGCATCGGGAAACCGCATCGGCCGTTCAGCGCCCGCGTATACTTCCACCATGCGTGAACACCTGCTCTTCGCCTACAACTTCCACCTTGGGCAAGCCACGCGGCTCGTCAGCGATCTGACCGACGAGCAGATGGTGCAACAGCCCCATGGTGTCATCAACCATCCCGCCTGGACGCTCGGCCATCTCGCCTGGACCGCGAACTACCTGGCCGGCGTGTTTGGAGCTGACGTCCCGCTGCCGGACGGCTGGGGCGAAACCTTCAAGCCGGGCGGTACGCCCAGCAGCAACGCCGCCGATTATCCCTCCAAGGAGGAAATCCTCGCTCAGTTGACGGCACAGCATGAGGCGGTCGCGAGAGCGGTAGCCGACGCCGATCCCTCCGTCTTCGCCGAGCCAACGCCGAACGAGCAGGGGCGCGCCTTCATGCCGACGGTCGGCGACTTCGCGGCCATCCTGATGACGACGCACGAGGCGGGTCACCTCGGCCAGGTCACCGCCTGGCGCCGCGCCATGGGGTTGCCGCCGGCCAACTGATCGCACGCCCGGCAGGTGGATGGGCCCGGCCATCACGGCTGGCGTTCGGCTTCCCAAGTCCCCTGTCCCAAACCGCCGTAGTCACAGGTGCCCTGCATGGCGTCGCCTTCGATGGTCCCGACGTAGACCACGTCTGCCCGCGCGCTGCCGAAGCGGAACTCAATCTGGTCCCCACTCACCGTACCGGTCACGTCAACCGTGCCGAACAGTCCGGTGTAGACCCCGGTTAGCGTTTCACCGTTCTGCTCGAAAGCAATAGTGGGCTCGCCGCCGCCGATATCCAGCGCGACGACGAAGTGCCACGTTCCCGTAACGTCGGTCGGCTCCTCTTCCTGCAGCGCGGCCGGCGACGGCACAACCAGCAGCACGACGGCGACGACCGACCTCGCCATTCCGACCCGCCCGAGGCGCCGAAACCCGTCGGCCACAAGCATCGTGCGGAGCGTAGCCATCCCGCTGGCCGTTCGCAACCCGCCCGTTGCATTCTGCCCCAGCAGGGAGTAGGCTCTTCGAACCACGGTTGCGAACCCGCTCGCGTGAACCGCATCGAGAGCAGACGAGACCTGTTGCTTCGCCTTCCCTCCTTCGGGTGTTTCGCGGCGTTTAGCTTCCCGGTATTGGAGAACCTGTTGGAACGACCCTAGGCCAGGGCAAGGAGTGACGGATGGGTGCGCGTTTGTATGTCGGCAACATTCCGTTCGCGGCGGGCGAGGACGACCTCCGCGAATTGTTTGGCCAGTTCGGTGAGATCGCATCGGTGTACATCGTGAACGATCGGGCTACGGGACGCCCGCGCGGCTTCGCGTTCGTTGAGATGGTGAACGAGGCGGACGCGCGGAAGGCGATCGAACAGCTCGATCAGAATGAGTTTCAGGGCCGGCGCCTGGCTGTGAACGAGGCTCGGCCTCGCGAGCCGCGTCCCGGCCCCCCGCCGGGCGACGACTTTCGCGGCGGGCGGCGCGAGCCCCGCTGGTAGCCCCGGCGGGCGCGACGCGCCCGACCGTACCTCGTGACGCGCCTCTGGTAGACTGAGGGTTCCATGGAGCGCCGCGCGCGCTCGCCCCTCTTACATTCCGAAGGAAGCGTATGGCAAATAGAGGTCGTCCGACGCAGACGAAGCGGCAGCGCGAGCGCGCCCGCCAGGAAAGGGCAAGGCTGAAAGCCGAGCGGCGCGCCGAAGCGAAGCTCCGGCGGCAGGAAACGCCGCCACGTCCCGTGGGCCACGATCCCGACATCGAAGGGATCACCCCGGGTCCGCAAGCAATGCCCGAGTGGCAGCGGGAGTTCTTCGAAGAGGAGCAGCGGGCACAGGAAGCGGCCGAGGAAGAAGAGGCAGCCCGCAACCAGGACGGATGAGGCGTCGGTGACCGGCGCGACCCAGACAAACAAACGGGGGCGGCACGCCGCGGCGCACCGCCCCCGTCTCTCAGTCCGATGATGATCGCGGTTACGCAGCGTTGACCGTGACGTCATCCGCCTTGGCTCCGACCCCCTTGATGGCGATCCGGCGGGGCTTCGCCGCCTCCGCCAGCGGAAGCGTCAGGGCGAGCATCCCCTGCGCAAACTCGGCGCTCACGTTCTCCGCATCCACGTTTGACGGAACCATGAACGACCGCTCGAACCGGCCGTAGCGGAACTCGGAGGCATGGTCTCCGGTCCGCTCGGTCCGGGTTCGCTCGCCAGAGATCGTCAGCGTGTCCGCGTGGAGGTCGATTTGCACCTCCTTCGGATCGATCCCCGGCAGCGCCATCCGCAGCGTCCACCCCTCCTTGCTGGAGTTGATCTCCGTCGCCGGCATCCAAGCCGACTGCACCGATCCCGTCGGCTCATCGTCGACGTACCGCCCGAACACCCGGTCCATTTCCCAGTGCAGGCTGTTCAGCTCCGCGAACGGATTCCAGCGGGTCATTTTCAGCATCGTTCTCCTCCTTGTGCGTTCAGCCGGGAAAGCCCCGGCGTTGTTCCCGATGTCGAGTTAATGATCGCACAGGATATTCGTAGTGTCAAATCATAAAATCTGCGCGTATATAACGCATATATGAAACGATGCTTCGGCCTGCCCTCACGGAGATGGGTTGCCGTCCGCGAACCCGCAGCGGCCTCGGGGATTCGGAAGCTGTAAAATCCTCCACGGTTTCCATGCCTTCCCGCCACGAGCCGGCGTCCGATCGGATCGGCGGTCTCGTCGCGGGCTCCGGCGTCGGACCGGGGCTCGACGACCTGCTGCCGCTGGTCTACGACGAGTTGCGCCGACTGGCGCGTGCTTATCTGCGGCGGGAGCGGCGGGCCGTCACGCTCCAGCCGACCGCGCTGGTCAATGAGGCGTATCTCAAGTTGCGAAACCACCGGCCGCAGCAGCTGCAATCCCGTACGCATGTCGTCGCGGTAGCGGCGGTGGCGATGCGGCAAATCCTGATAGAGGCCGCCCGGTCGCGGGGCGCGGCAAAGCGGGGCGGCGGCGCGGCACTGGTTACGCTGGACGAGGGGCTGATCGCCGGCGAGCCCAGGACGGTCGATGTGCTGGCCGTGGACGCGGCGCTACACCGCCTCGCCGCAGTGGATCCGAAGCAGGCAAAGCTGGTGGAACTCCGCTTCTTCGGTGGGCTCACGATCGAGGAGTGCTCGGAGGCGCTGGGCTCGTCGCCGGCGACCGTCAAGCGTCACTGGGCCGTAGCCAGGGCGTGGCTGCAGCGCGAGATTTCCCGGGAGCGGGCCGATGGACGGTGACCGCTGGCGGCGGATCAATGACCTGTTCCACCAGGCGCTGGAGCATGATCCGGATGCACGGGACGCGTTCCTGGACGAGGCGTGCGGCGGCGACCGTGCGCTCCGCGAAGAAGTGCAGTCGCTGCTCCGCGCCCACGCGGAATCCAGCGTCATTGACCAGCCGGCCCTCGAGGCGGACCCCGGTCTGCTGGGACGACAGGAACAGGGTCCCGGCGACCTGCTGGATACGCCGACCGCCACCAGCATGGACGACCCGCTGATCGGTCAGTCCCTCGGGCCGTACGAGGTGACCGGTCTCCTCGGACGCGGCGGTATGGGGGTGGTCTATCGCGGTTTCGATCCCCGCCTTGGACGCCCGGTTGCCATCAAGGCACTCCCGCCGATGTTCGGTGGCGACGCCGTGCTGCGCGAGCGACTCCGACGAGAGGCTATGTCCGCCGCCGCGTTGTCGCACCCCGGGATTGCCACCGTATACGCTCTGGAGGAATTCGAACGCCACCTGTACCTCGTATACGAATACGTCCCGGGCGTCACCCTGCGCAACACCTTGCGCGCGCGAAGCGGAATGCTGCCCATCGACGAGGTGGTGTCCATCGCGCGGGCAATTGCGCACGCGCTGGCCGCGGCGCATGGGGGCGGTGTCATCCACCGGGACCTGAAGCCGGAGAACGTCATGTACCTGCCCGACGGCCGGATCAAGGTGGTTGACTTCGGCCTCGCGCGCATCCTCGCCGGCGAGGATCAGACGGCGGGAGAACCACTGACGCGCCCGGGTGCGCCGCCCGGAACGCCGGGTTATGTCGCACCGGAGCTTCTCAGGGGCGAACCACTCGATGCGCGCGTCGATCAGTTTTCGTTTGGCGTGTTGCTGTACGAACTGTTGGCCGGACGCCATCCGTTCGCAGGACAGGACGGTCGATCCACCGTCGCGAGCATTCTGGAGGACGACCCACCGACGATCGCCACGACCCGGCCCGACTGCCCGCCAGAGTTTGCGCGGATCGCCATGACGTGCCTGGCGAAGGCACCGGACGCGCGCTATGCGACGACCGACGATCTGGTGGCTGCTCTCGACCTCGAAGGCTCACCGACCCCGGCGAAGACGCCGCGGCCTGCGACGGCGCCGCGACCGGTCTCGTCCGATCCCTTACCGGCGCCCGGATCCGCCCGTTGGTGGTGGCAGTTCCACCAGGTGGCGGTCACCACTGTGTATGGCCTGACGCTCTACCCGATGTGGCGGGCGCGGGAGTGGGTGCCGGACGGCTGGGGTCTGCTGACCTTCATGGCGGCGGTGGCGGTCGTGGGCGCTGCCGCCAATCTTCGGCTGCACCTCTGGTTCACGGCGCGCATCTATCCGGCGCAACTAGACGATCAGCGTCGGCGCTCGGCCATATGGAGGCGGCTTGCAGATTCGGCGTTCGCCCTGCTGCTCCTCGCGACGACCGTGGTAATTGCACCGACGCATCCCCGTTGGGCCGCACTGCTGATCGCGATTTCCGTTTCCAGCCTATTGAGCGCGCGCGTGATGGAACCGGCAACCGAACGCGCAGCGTTCCCGTCAGATTGAGAGGATCAGTCGCCGTCGACGGGCGTAGCCGGTGCCGGAAGCTCCAGCGGCGCCCGGTCGCGCAGTACCCCGGCCATCGACGTGAGGGTCGCCTCCAGCGTCTCGCGCGCCGTCCGGTTGACGATCGGACCGATCATCCACCGGAGCATTGCGGGCACCGACCGACTCAGGCTGACGGACTCGCACTCGACGATGACGCCGCCGTCGACCTGCTGGTAACGCCAGTACGAATTGAGCCGCCAGAGGAAGCCGCGGTCGTTGCCGATCGGCTTCTCCCGTTCGTCGGGTGTCTCCGCGTCCTCCAGTTCCGCGATGCGGGTAGCGACGCTCCAACTCGACCACCGGTCGTCGCCGCGGCGGGTGAACAGGACATCGTGTTGGGTGTGGTAGTGGACGGTGAACATCGCCTCGCGCCGCAGCCGCAGAAAGACCCGGCGGCCGTTTCCTTCCTGTTCCAGGATGCGCGACTCGAGCACGTCCGGCTGTAACTCGTGCGGCGGAACGGCGCCCATTACCGCGTGCATCAACTGATCGATGGTGACGCCGGGAACCATTACGCGGCCAAGCCAGTGATGGATCGCCCCTTTCGGCACATCGGGACGCTCGCCGTCGGCATCACGCATCTGCAACCGGTCGATGCGCACCTCGCCGGCCAGCAATGCACGGCGCGCCTCGGCCGCATCGTCGCGGAAGTCCTGGGCCAGAAACCGATCGTCTCCTTCCAGGGCCAGCTCGGCGTCGATGCGTGCTTCGGTCAACGCGATGTAGTGGTCCCACGCGGCGATCGTCTCCGCGTGCAGATCCGCCTCCATCGCCGATACGCGGGACCATTCGCCCGGCGCTGCGCCGGCCAGGACGAGCAGGGCCAGCAGCGCGCCGCCCGACCAACGGCCCGACCGGAAGCCTGCTGTCGTCATCCTCTCCTCCATCCTCTCACATTCTCTTCGGCGCAACTACGCGGCTGCCTGGAAGTGCGCAAACCGTACGGAAACCGGCTCAGCGGATACCGGCCAGGAGGTCGGTGGGAGCCTCCTCCACCCAGGTCGGCGTCGGCAGCGGGCGTTCGCGCGGCCAGCGTTCGTCCAGTGTGTCGGCGTCATAAAGGCGGCCGTTCTTCATGACGTAGCGGATCCGCGACGTCTCGCGGATGTCGTCGAGGGGGTTCCCCTCCAGCACCACCAGGTCGGCCAGCTTGCCCGGTGCGATCGATCCCAGGTCGCCACCCAGGCCAATCGATTCCGCCCCCAGGATCGTCGCAATCCGGAGTGCGTCGTGCTCGGACAGCCCGCCCGACTGCATCGCCCACAGCTCCCAGTGGTAGCCGAGCCCCTGGAGCTGGCCATGACTGCCGACGCCGGCGAGACCACCGGCCTCGACGATCGCCTTCAACCCCTCCGCGTGTTGGCGGAAGACGTACTCCTCGTCGCGGAACCAGCCTCCCGGTCCCGCGTCGATCCCCTGGCCGCGGCGGCGCGTCAAGCGGTCGAGCTCGCCGTGCGGCGTGAAACGCTGCAGCTTCGGATCGTCGTGGGGATTCTCCCGCGTGAAGAACCAGTTCTCCCCGAATGGGCCGCCGTACGAGACGAGCAGCGTCGGCGTGTAGGCGACCCGGGTGTGCGCCGTGAGCTCCACGACGTCGCGGTAGAGCGGGAAGATGGGGAACGAATGCTCCAGTCCGGGGTAGCCGTCGACAATCATCTCGAGGTCGTACTTCATGTCGAGCGCGCCCTCGGTCGTGGGCAGCAGCTCCTGTTCCTTCGCGGCCATCACGATCCACTGCCGCTGCCGGCGATTGCCCGACATGTACATCTTGATCGTCTTGGTGTCGTAGTAGGCGCTGTAGCGGCGAAGGACATCGCGCGCGTGGTCGAGGTCCTCGATGTCCTCGGCGCTGAAGACTCCCGGTCCCGTCGAGTAGATCCGCGGTCCGACAATCGCCCCCGTCTCCACCAGGTCACCGTAGGTGAGCACGTCGGTGGTGCCGGTCTGCGGATCGCGCGTGGTCGTCACCCCGTATGCCAGGGTGGCGAGGTAGGCCCAGGGCTGCGGCTTGTGTACTCCAAAGCTGGGCCGCAGGTGGGCGTGCGTATCGACGAATCCGGGAACGATCGTCGTTCCCTCGAGGTCGATGGCCTGCGCGCCTTCCGGTACGTCCACCGTTCCACGAGCTCCGACGCCCCGGATCCGGTGGCCATCCACGAGGAGGTCGGCGTCGTCGATCACGCGGTCTCCCTCCATCGTGATGACGCGTGCGCCGCGCAGGAGGACAACGCCGTCCGGCCGGTCGCGGGTCGCCTCGACATCGACGCGGATCTCGACCGGTTCGTAGGCGACGGCGCTGTCGTCGTCGCCGTCTGCGTTCGCGTCGGCGTCCACCGTCTCACCCGGGCCCGCGCCGTCCGCATCCGGACCGGCATCCGCATCGCTCGGTGCGGCGGCAGTACGCGCGGCGCGGTCCGCGACCTCCGCCGCTTCCAGGTCGTAGATCACATGCGCCGGACCGATCGACCAGTGGACCCGCGTGCCCGCCGCGTCCCACGTGGGGAACTGGCCTCCCACCTCGGTCAACTTCCGCACCGGTACCGGGGCGCGGCGCGGGTTGGCAACCGACACCGTCGGCGCCTCACCTCCCACCACTGG
Organism: uncultured Vicinamibacteraceae bacterium; assembly: GCA_964550305.1. GTDB lineage: Bacteria > Acidobacteriota > Vicinamibacteria > Vicinamibacterales > UBA8438 > VXRJ01. The sequence goes on from CAZJYU010000001.1 coordinate 142,621, forward strand.
AACGGCCACGACGTAGAGGTGATGGTTAACCTGCGCCAGGGCTCGGTCGCCCGACGGCGCCATGAGAATCAACGACGCGTCAGCCGCTTCCGACAGGCCGGGCGGCGTCGGCCCGGTCACTTTCAGGTGGGCCCGCTCGTCCGTCCCGTCCCAGCGGATCGAGACCAGGCCGTCGTCGTTGTGGTGGAGGTAGATGCGGCCCGGCGTACCCGGCGCCACGTGCGGACGGGTGCGGCCGTCAGCCGGGCCGACGAGGGTCCAGTCCCCTCCCTCAGCCGGCATGGCGACGATGTTCTCGGTCGAGCCGGACGCGTACGAGCGGGACGACTCACGGAAGACGCGCGCCGGCCCATGGAGCGCAACGATCCGCTCGCCGTCGGCCGACCAAGCGGGCTGCTGGTAGATCGCAGGCAGGTTGGTCAGCCGAACTGGCGGCGCGCTGGCGTCAGCGCGCACCTTGTAGATGTGACCGCCGGCGGGTGACCACGTGACGAAAGCGATCCATGCCCCGTCGGGTGACCAGGCGGGTTGCGCCTCCACGACGTCGAGGTCCGTTAGCCGGCGGGCGGCACCCTCGGGCAGCGGCCGGACCCAGAGCCGATCGAGAGCGGCGAACGCCAGCGTCGCGCCATCGGGCGAAGGGGCCGCATCGCGGATCTGCCGCGCCAGGAATGTCGGGCTGTCATCCACCGGGTACCGGAATGCCAGGGCCGGACCGAGCCCGATCTCAGCGTTGACACGGAACGGCACCGGGATCGGTTCCGCGCCTTTCGCAATCGGCACGCGCCAGATCTTCCCGCCGTAGGACACTACCAACTCGGTCGAATCCGGCGTGAACGCCATGCCGGGCAGAACATCGCCGCTGGCGACCGATTCCTGATCGTCGCGGGTGACCGGGTAGGCCAGCCATCGCTCGTCACCGGTCTCCAGATCGCGCAGCCGGAGCCCGGTCGCATCCTCGTAGCGCGTCCCGTACACGAGCCATGCGCCGTCGGACGAGATCGTCGGCCGGAACGCCGAACCGTACCGCGCGCTCCGGGTGTACTGCTCGCCGGTCTCGCGGTCGTAGTAGGCAAGCTGGTACTGCGGGAAGATCGCGTTGTACTGCCAGAGGCGCTCCCGTTGCGCGTACCAGATGCGGCGGCCGTCCGGCTCGACGGCCGGTCCGGCAATCCGCCGCGAGCCCGGTTCCCCAATCAACTGCACGCCGGTGCCGCCGTCGACATGCCACATCCACAGCTTCGGGTTGCGGGCATCGCCGCGCGCCGCGGCATGGGACGCGGTGGCGGCGATGACGTAGTCACCGTCCGGCAGCCAGTCGGGCGATTCGTAGCTGTTCGCGTCGGCATTGGTCACCTGCCGCGTCTGTCCCGTCCGGACATCGATCAGCCAAAGGTTCTCCGCCCCGTCGCGGTCCGAAACAAAGACGATGCGCTCGCCATCCGGGCTATAGCGGGGTTGGCTGTCCCAGGCCATCCCGCTCGTCAGAGCCCGTGCATCGCCGCCCGCGAAGGGAATCGTGTACAGGTCGCCCAGCAGATCGAAGAGGATCGTCTCGCCGTCCGGGCTGACATCGACCGAGATCCACGTTCCCTCGTCGGTGGAGAGCGACAGGGTGCGTGCCGCCTTCAGCGGGAGCTCGCCAGCCGTCTGGCTCAATCCGGTCGCCGCACCGGCCGCCAGCAGTGCCGTGACGCACGCCAGACCGACGACGAGTCGCGTCATCCGCATGGCCGGGCATCGTAGCATGTAGTCCCTGCGCGCCATACCGGCGGTTGACGGATGCCCGATGACCTGAATCTGCGGCAGTTCGAGACCCGGGAGGACTACACCGCGTGTGTCGAATTGCAGCGTGCGATTTGGGGACACGGTTTTGCCGATGTGGTGCCGGCGACCATCCTCATGGTGTCTCAGCGGGTAGGTGGCGTGTCGGCCGGTGCGTTCGACCCGGAGGGGCGCCTGATCGGATTTGTCTTCGGCATGACCGGCTTCGACCGCAGCGGGCCGGTCCATTGGTCGGACATGCTGGCAGTCCGCCCGGAGGCGAGGGGGCGCGGCCTCGGCAAGCGGCTCAAGTTCTACCAGCGGGATCTGCTGCTCGCGCGGGGCGTCCCGCGGATGCTCTGGACCTACGATCCGCTCGTCGCTCGCAACGCGAACCTGAACCTGAATAGTCTTGGCGCCCGGCCGGTGGAGTACGTTCCCAACCTGTACGGCAATACCCGCAGCCCGCTCCATGCCGGGCTGGAGACGGACCGCTTCGTGGTGGAGTGGCGGCTCGATGAACCGCGGGCGCCCCGTCCGGCCGGAGCCGGTGAAGACGATGACACGCCGATAGTCGACGTCCGGCTGCCGGACGCCGCACGACTGCCCGATGGTCCGGCGGCGCGAATTACGGTGCCGCCCGACATCGATGCTCTCAAGGCGGCGGACCCGGCGCGCGCGCGGGCCTGGCAGCATGTGCACCGCCGGGCGTTCGGTTGGTACTTCGAGCACGGCTATCGTGTCGCCGGTTTCGTGCATCGTCCGGCGCCGAACGATTCCTGGTACCTCGTCAGGGCGGCGCAATGAGCCTCAGCCTGTCTCGGATCACGCTCCGCGAGATCCGGATGCGGCTGCGCGAACCGTTCGAGATCTCGTCGGGGCGGACGACCGAGCGGCGGATCCTGCTGCTGGCGCTCGAGGACCGTGACGGGACGACTGCATGGAGCGAGTGCGTCGCCGGCGAACGTCCCAACTATTCCCCGGAGACCATCGACACGGCGTGGCTCGCCATTCGAGACTGGATTGCACCGCGCGTCCTCGGTAGCGGGATCGCCCACCCGAAACTGCTTGACGAGACGTTGCGGCGGGCGTTTCGCGGGCACCCGATGGCCAAGGCGGCGATCGAGATGGGCGTCTGGGCGCTATGGGCGGAGCGCGAAGGAATCAGCCTGTCGCGACTCCTGGGCGGGACACGGGGGGCTGTCACCACCGGTATCTCGATCGGCATTCAGGAATCACCGGCGGCCCTGGTTGACCGGGCGCGCGACGCACTCGCGGAGGGCTACCGCCGCATAAAGGTCAAGATCCGGCCGGGCGCGGACATTGAGTACCTCGGCGCCGCGCGCGAAGCGCTGGGTCGTGGCGCACCTCTGATGGCGGACGCCAACAGCGCGTACACGCCGGGGCACGCCGATCATCTCGCCGACCTCGACGCTTACGGCCTGCTCATGCTCGAACAGCCGCTGGCTCAGGACGACCTTCGCCGTCATGCGCAACTGCAGGACCGCCTTGCGACACCGATCTGCCTGGACGAATCGATCCCGCACGCGGCCGCTGCCGAGGACATGCTGGCGCTGGGCGCCGGCCGGATCGTCAACATCAAGCCGGGCCGGGTCGGCGGATTCTCGCAAGCCAGGGCGATCCACGATGTCTGCCGCCGCCACGCCGTTCCGGTCTGGTGCGGCGGGATGCTGGAAAGCGGGATCGGGAGAGCCCACAACGTGGCCCTCGCCTCGCTTCCCCACTTTCTCATGCCGGGCGACCTGAGCCCGAGCGCCCGTTATTGGGCAGACGACATCGTCACGCCCGAGTGGACGATGGACAGCACGGGACGCGTGACGGTTCCACTCGACACGCCCGGCCTGGGAGTGACCGTTAACGTGGACCGGGTGGACGACCTTACGGTTCGGAGCGAGACTCTCGTGGCGAGCCGCTGACGTGCCGGCGCCGGACCCTTACGGCGCGCGCGTCAGGTCCGTGAGGCGCCAGAGGTGAGAGCGGGTCCGCACAAAGAGGCTCCCTTGCGCGATCGCCGGAGTTGACATCGCCACCTCCGCGAGCGCGTTCGTGGCGACAACGCGATAGTTGTCGCTCGCATCCATCACGTAGGTGTCGCCATCCTCGCTCAGCACGAAGACCATCCCGTTGTACGCCCACGGGGAAGCGGTAAAGCCCGTGGCGCCGGGCGCAATGCGGCGCCGTACTTCCTGCGTCTGGACCTGCTGCTCGGTGAAGTAGCGTTCCTCCCCGGTTTGGGCGTCGTGCACGGTCAGAAACCCGCGGTCGTGCAGGGTAATGTAGTGATCGCCGTAAACGAGCGGCGTCGGGTGATACGGCCCGGCGTTGTCGTTGAACCACGCGATCGCATCGCTGCTCGTCTCCCCGTCGGCCAGCGTTATGTCACCCGAGGCGCCAGGCCGGATGGCATAGACGGGACGGACGGGGTCTCCGACGTAGCCCGACATGACGTACAGCAGTCCGTGCGCGCTGAACGGCTGCGAAATCGCGATCGAGTTCATGCCGCGGAAGCGCCACAGTTCGTTGCCGTCGAGGTCGTACGACCGGACCTGATCGCTGCCGGTAGTGATCAGTTCTGTCCGTCCGTCGTGCTCCCAGATGTACGGCGTCGTCCAGTTGGTCCCCTCGTCGCGCGCGACGTACCACCGTTCCTCGCCGGTCGTGGCATTGAGGGCGACGACAAACGACTCCTCGTCGTTGTCGTTGACGACATACAGCGTGCCATCATGGAGAACCGGGGACGCCGCCGGTCCCCAGCCGAAACGCGTCTCCGCCGGCTCGAACGGCCGTTCCCAGACGATGCGTCCGTCCATGTCCAGCGCGTAGACGCCGACGTTGCCGAAGTACGTATAAACCCGTTCCCCGTCGGTCACCGGCGTCGACGACGCATAGGTGTTCTTCAGGTGCCGGTCGAACGCCGGCGACCCGGCGTGCACCTCGGTCGTCCAGACGACCTCGCCGCTCTCGACGTCGAGCGCCATCACCAGCCAGTGATGAACGGCGGCCGACCGCTCCATCAGATCACCCGGCCCCGGGTCGGGAAAGGGACCGCCCGGCATCGACTGTGGCGAGCCGAACGGGAAGTAGAGCCCCATGCGCGGCTCGCGCTCGTCTCCCTCACTGACGACCGTGGTCAGGAAGACCAGGTCATCCCAGACGACCGGCGACGACCAGCCCAGCCCGTCGATCGGTGTCTTCCAGACGACGTTGTCCGTCGGGCTCCACGTGATCGGCAGCCGCGGATCGTCGTCCGCCACGGCCAGGGCGTCGCCGCCCCGGAACGCCGGCCAGTTCTCGGCAGCCGCCAGCGCCACCGCGCCGAGCGCCACCAGTCCGAACGCTGCGATTCCCGCGCCTGTGCGCGAAGCATGTCGATGCCGCCTCACTGCTTTCCTCCTGAGATCATTCACGTGTCGCGCGAAGCATACACAGGTGCTGTAAACGGCGCGTCAAGGCCCTGGCCTACTCCAGTTCGCCAAGGTCGACACCGCGGCTCCGGAGCGCCGCGGTCAGCAGGCGGCCCGCGTTCACGGAGGACGGCCAGCCGGCGTAGAAGGTCGTGTGCAGGATCACCTCCGAGAGCTCCTGCGGCGTCACGCCGTTCTCGTCGAGCGCCCGGTCAATATGCAGGCGGAGTTCGTTCGTGAAGTAACGCGCCTGATTGACGGCCACGGTGATCAGGCTCCGGTCGCGCTTCGAGAGCAGCGGCCGCTCCCAGATGTCGCCGTACACGAGGCTGTTCCGGAGAGCGCCCAGGCGCGGCACGGCGGCGTACGCGTCGCTCAATCCGGCCGGCGTCTCGACGCCCGAAACCGGAGGCGCGCCCGGCAGCTCGCCCAGCGTAATGCCCCGCTCCGCAAACGTATCCAGGGCGCCAAGTGACGCATCCACGCCGGACGGCCAGCCCGTGTAGAAGCTGACGTGCAGGATGATCTCCGAGAGTTCCTCCGGCGTCAGGCCGTTGTCGAGGCCGCGCCCGAGATGGATCCGGAGCGCGGTATCGCGGCCGAGCGCCTGCAGCGCGGCAATCACAATCATGCTCCGGTCGCGTTTCGAGAGGTGCGGCCGCTCCCATATCTCGCCGTAGACCAGCGAGTCCGTCAGCGTGCGGAGGTACGGCGAGGCGCCCAGTCTGTCGACGGGAGGCGCCGGCGCGATGCCGGCTTCCTGCTCCGCGGCAGTCGTCTCACCGGAGTTGGTGCAGGCAGCAAGGGCAGCAACGGCGACAGCGAGCGCAACGAACACCGCCAGGTGCGATCTCTGCATGGTCATGATGATCCTCCTTCCGAACGGGATCGTGTGGAGTCTATGCGAGTACGCCAGCGACTCCGACGCGCGGTGCACACACTCGCGGCAGGAGCCCGGATAGGGGCTGCTAGCGTGTCTTCAACTGGTACCAGACGTTCAGGCCCTGATCGCGCAGGCGTTCGAAGATGGACGCCCGATCGGCCCAGACGCGGCGCCTCGTAACGTCGATACCGGCCCGATCAACGAATACCAGCGCGAACGCGGCGGCGTACTGCGGCGGAATCCGAGGACCGGTAATCGCCGGCTCCATCGATGCGTAGTCGGCATCGCCATCGGCGATCCAGACCGCCGCCTGCTCGACGACATACGTCCGGGGTGGATAGAGCGTCGGCGAGTTGGCGACCGTGTACGTGCCAACCTGCACTTCGGCCAGGACCGCTTCTATCCTGGGGACGGTCGACGGCGGACGGAGCCGAAGCAAGTCGCCCGGGCCGGGGGGATCGCGGTCTCGCTGACGGCCGACAGCGCGGAGCGTCCAGTCGTGCCAACCGTCGTCGCGAAGCGCGATCCAGCCGTCGCGCCGCGCGATCATGTCGCGCGCGGCATCCGCTTCGAAAACGGTCGCAACGGGTGCGGTGACCACCAGGGGCGCATTGCCGGTCCGCCGAATTCGCAGCGTGACCAACTCCGCGCCGGCGCCCCGCGCGTCCACTTCGACCAGGCCGGCGTCGACCGCGTCGAACAGGTCGCAATCGGGGAGCACGCCGGCAGGCGCGCTGTCGCCGCATGCCGCGGGACTGACGTCGCCGGCCGCGGCCCGAAAGAAGAAGAGGTGCTGGCTCGGGAGGAAGTCGTGCAGCGCCTCGAGCACAAACCCGGCCGCCTGCCATTCCCCCAACACCTGGCGGACCGACATGGTGTGATCGGCCTTGATGCTGTCGCCGGTCCCGTCCTCGATCCGGTACTCCAGCAGCGCCACGCGGCCGCCGGGGGCGAGCGCGCGGCGAATACCAGCGAGCATCGGTTCCGGATCGGACATCTCATGGTAGACGTCCGCAATGATCACCCAGTCGATGGCGCCCTCGGGCAGACGCGGATCGGTCGGCGTGCCGAGCACCGCCTCGATCCCGGCTATGCCTTCGTCAGCCGCCAGATCGCGCATGATGTCGAGCATCTCCGGCTGAATGTCCTGGCAGTAGACCTTCCCGCCCGGTTGCACGCGCCGCGCCATCCGCCGGGCGTAGTAGCCGGAGCCGCAGCCGACATCCGCCACCGTGTCGCCCGGCCGGAGCGCCATCGTGTCGAGCACCCGCTCCGGCTGTTCCTCCTCCACCCGCCCGGGCCGCTCAAGCCAGTCGGCGCCGCGCCAGCTCATGAACTCTGCCGGGACGCGGTGGCGGAGCGCGGGACGATCCTGGGTGGCGGCAGCAGGCGGCGCGAGGAACAGCAGGGAGACAAGCAGCGCCGCTGCAGTCGAGTGCTTCATGGGAACCTCACCAAGCATAGCGCAGGCCGTGGCGCGACCGGCTGTTCGCGCGCGCAGGCCGCCAGCGCATGATATTCTGCCGATCTGGCCGCCCGTGGCAGTACCACGCGTCGCCGGAGACCGCCGCATGCGCCGTCCTGGCCTGTTCATCGCCGCACTGCTGCTGCTGGCCTCGCCCTGGCCGGTCGCCACGCAGGAATCGGCGCCCGAGGACGGGATCGTACCGCCCTCGGACTACTTCGGCTTCGAGATAGGAACCGACGGCGAGCTGGCCCGCTACCCGGTGGTGCTGGAATACCTGCAGCAACTGGCGGCGCGCTCCGACCGCGTGACGTACGCGCCGCGCGGCACGACGACGAACGGGAACCCTTACGTCCTCGTGACGATCAGCGCGCCGGCGAACCTCGATCGGCTTGACCGGCTCGTGGAGATCAACCATCGGCTGGCGGAGCCGCGCGGTTTGACCGAGGCGGAGGCGCGCGCGCTTACCCGCGAGGGCGTGCCCTTCTATTTTCTCTACGCCACGATCCACTCGACCGAGGTGGGAAACGGACAGGCAATCATCAACATTGCGCACCGTCTCGCCACTGAGACGTCGCCTGAAATCCAGGAGATTCTGGACAATACCGTTCTGCTGCTGGTGCCGTCGCAAAACCCCGACGGCCAGATGCTGGTGATCGATCATTGGTACGACACGAAGGGCACCGGCTATAGCCGCGTCTATCCGGACCTTTACCACCGCTACACCGGCCACGACGACAACCGCGATTGGTTCATGTTCACCCAGAAGGAGACGCGGCTGGCGATCGACATCCACCGCGACTTCAAGCCGCAGGTGACGCACGACATGCACCAGATGGGGAGCCGGGGCGCCCGGATCTTCGTCCCGCCGTTCCGCGATCCGCACGATCCCAACATCCATCCGCTCCTGCTCGAGGGACAGGCCCTGATCGGCCGCGCGATGACCGCGGCACTCACTGCGGCCGGCAAGACCGGCGTCATCAACAGTGATCAGTACGACCTCTGGACGCCGGCGCGGCAGTACATGCTGTATCACGGGCAGCCGCGCATCCTGACCGAGATCGCGAGTGCAAACCTGGCTGATCCGTACGTCAACCCGGCCGGTCCGAACCGGCCGCTCGGCCCCCAGGAGGCCCGGACCAACTTCCCCGCGCCGTACGATTCGGGAGTGTGGCGCTTGCGCGACATCATCGAGTACGGCGAGATCGTCGTGTACGCTGCCCTCGAGCATCTCGCGAAGTACCGTACGCGCTGGCTCGAGAACTTCCACCGCGTGCACCGCGACTGGGTGGATCGCGACGAGCCCCCGTATGCCTTCGTCGTACCGGCCGATCAGCGCGATCCGCTGGCTACCTACGAGCTGCTGGAAATCCTCCACTTCGGCGAAGTGGAAATCGACCACGCCCGCGCTCCGTTCACCGCCGGCGGCACCCGGTACCCGGCCGGCTCGTGGGTGATCCAGCTTGCACAGCCGTACGGCGCGTTCGCGAAGACGATGTTGGAGCGGCAGGTCTACCCCGATCTGCGGTACTACGACGGGGGGCCGCCGATTCCGCCGTACGACGTGACAGCGCACACCTTGGGGCTGCTGATGGGGGTGGACGTCGATCGAATCGACGAGCCGGTGGCAGCCGACCTCGAACGTCTCGAGACGATCGCGCCGGCCCGCACCCCATTCCCCCCGACACCCGGGTGGGGCTATGCCGTTCCGCCCGGTTCGAACGCCGGCTTTCTGGCCGCGTCGCGGCTGCAGACAGCGAATGTCCCAGTCTACCGAGCCGCTGACTGGTTCGAGGCGAACGGCCGCGACCATCCTCCGGGCACGTGGCTGGCGCCCCCTACTCCCGACGTGGCGTCGGTGCTGGAACGGACCGCAGAGGAGACCGGCCTCGCCGTGGCGGCCCTCGACGCGGCGCCGCCGGTTGCCGGGCACCGTCTCCGGCAACCGACTCGCGTCGGCCTCTGGCGCGTCGCAAACAACATGCCGGGCGGTTGGATGATGTGGCTGTTCGAGCAGTACGAGCTTGACCACGCCGTCATTTCGTCGGTCGATTTCGAGAGCAACCTCAATGCGCGGTACGACGTGATCGTGCTGCCATCCGGCACGACCCGCGCGCGGATCGTCGGGGGACTGAACCCACAACGCCACGACGAGTCGTGGCGCTGGGCCTACGGCGTGGGCGGCGACGGCTGGCGGCGGCTGCGGCAGTGGGTGGAGGACGGCGGCACGCTCGTGGCCCTCGGCTCGGCCTCCGAGACGGCCCGCGAGCTGCTGGACCTTCCGATCGAACCGGTGTTGCCGTCCGGCAATGGGCGCCGCGCGTCGGTCCGCGCCAGCAACAGACGTCAGTCGCGCACCGCGCCCGCCGATGAAGAGGAGCAGCTTCGCCGCATCTTCAGCAGTCCGGCGTCGCTCGCACGCGCGCTACGTGACGGGATCGCCGATCCGACATCGCTCTTCTATTCCCCCGGCACACTGCTGAAACAGGAATACAACCCCGGTCACCCGGTGGGATATGGCATGCCGGACAACTGGCCGGTCTTTTTTCGATTGGATCAGGCGTACCGGCTGCTGCCGAGTTTCGACATCCCGGCGGAAGTGGTCTCACGCTACCCGGACGACGACGACCTGGTGGCAAGCGGCTGGCTGCTCGGCGACGAATTCCTCCGCAACCAGGCGAACGTGGTCGCGTTCCAGGTGGGACGCGGCACGGCAGTGACGATGGGAAGCCAGATCGCGTTCCGCACGCAAACGCGCGCCACGTTCAAGCTGCTCTTCAACGCGATCTTCCACGGGCCGGCGGAGCCGGTCAGCGCAGACGAGCTGGCGACGCTGCAGTAACAGGACTGCGGTTTGCGCCGCGCCCGCACCACCTGCACCTACGCCAGCAGCGGATCGAGCGGGAGCTTGCCCGTGGCATGGCCGAGCAACTCCACCGGCACCCCCAGCCTGTCGAGCAAGCTGAGGTGCAGGTTCGCGAGCGGCGTCTCCGAGGAATAGCGGACGTGATGCCCACCGGTGCCCGCGCCGCCACCCGCCAGCAGTATCGGCAGGTTCTCCGATCCGTGCGTGTTGCTGTCGGCCATGCCGGCGCCATAGACGATCATGGCGTGGTCGAGCAGCGTCCCGTCCCCATCCGGCGTCGCGGCCAGGCGCTCGAGAAACTGCGCGAAGAGCTGCACGTGGTACTGGTTGATCTTGGTCAGCTTGGCCAGCTTCGCGGGGTCCTTCTGGTGGTGCGAGATCGGATGGTGCGCATCCGGCACGCCGATCTCGGCGTAGGTGCGCCCGGTGATCTCTCGTCCCAGCATGAACGTGGTCACCCGCGTCAGGTCGGTTTCCCACGCGAGCGCCTGCAGATCGAACAGCAGGCTTGCGTGCTCACCGAACGTCGACGGGATCCCCGCCGGCTGTTCCACTACCGGCAACTCGCGACCGCTCTGCGCCTCGGCCATCTGTATCCGCCGCTCGATGTCGCGCACGGCGTCCAGGTACTGCCCCAGCTTCGCGCGGTCGGGACCGCCCAGCTCCCGCGACAGCTCCCCCGCACGTTCCGTCACGGAATCGAGCAGGCTGGCGTCCTTCTGCAGCCGCGCTCGCCGGACCTGCGGATCCGTGCTGCCGCTGTCGCCGAACAGCCGCTCGAAAACGACGCGCGGGTTGTTCTCCATTGGGAGCGGCGTGGTCTCGTTCGCCCAGGCAATCGTGTTTGTGTAGGCGCACGAGAAACCGTCGTCGCACGAGCCGGCGAAGTCGCGCCCGTCAATCGCCAGCTCGAGCGTGGCGAGCTGCGTCGCGCGGCCGAGCGCCCGCCCGGCGAGCTGATCGGCCGATGCGGCCGCGAGCAGGTTGGAACCGTCATCCGGCTTCGACGGAACGCCGGTCAGGAAGCGTGTCGATGCACGGGCGTGTGGCCCTTCGCTCTCGACGCCGTGCATCCCGGACAGCACCTGCACCTTCGAGCGGAAGGGCTCGAGCGGCTGAAGGATGGTTGGGAACTCGAATCCGGCTCCCTCGGTCGCGGGCGTCCAGTGCGGCATCATCATGCCGTTCGGGACATACACGACGCCGAATCGCTTGATCGGCGCCGCCGCGGACCGCCGCATCGCCGCAAACGCGGGCACCATTCCATCGAGCAACGGCAAAGCGACTGACGCACCGATTCCGCGCAGCACGGTGCGGCGCGGAATTGCCTTCCGGGTGATCATCATGACCCTGCCCTCCGCATCCGGAACGGGGTACTCTGCACGATTCCGACGATGATATCCGACCACCGGTAGCCATTGGACGCGGCGTCCCGGCCGATCGCCCGCACCGTCGGGCGATCATAGTACTCGGGAGCCCGCCCCAGCGCATAGGCCAGCAGCTTCTCCGTCAGCGTGAAGACGAACTGCTCCCGCCGCTCCAGCAACAGCGAGCGAAGTCCGGTCGGTCCGTCGAAAGCGGTCCCGTCCGGCAACCGGCCCGACGCGTCGATCGGCAGTTGCGCCTCGCCGGTGGTTCTCCAGGTACCGATCGCGTCGTAGTTCTCCAACGCCAGTCCCAGCGGATCCATCGGCGCGTGGCAGCCGGAGCAGGCGGGGCTCTCGCGGTGGACGGCCAGTCGATCCCGTACCGTCGCGGCGCGCCCGTCCTCGCCCCGGTCGGGCAGGTCCGGCACGTCGGCGGGGGGAGGTGGCGGCGGCGTGCCGAGAATGTTGGTGAGGACCCATTTGCCGCGCAGCACCGGTGACGTCCGGTTCGGATACGACGTCACGGTCAGCAGGCTGCCATGTCCGAAGATACCGCCGCGCCGCTCGGCCATCTCCGGGTCGAGCGCGACTCGCCGGAAGCGGCTGCCGTAAATCCCCGGGATGCCGTAGTGCCGCGCCAGCCGTTCGTTGACGAAGGTGTAATCGGCGCTGAACAGGTCGAGCACGCTGCGGTCCGCGCGGACCAGGCTCTCGACGAAGAGCTCCGTCTCCCGCAGGAACGCGTCCCGCAGGTTCTCGTCGAACTCCGGGAAGACTCTGGCGTCCGGCACCACGCCGCGCAGGTTGCGGAGATAGAGCCACTGCCCGGCGAAGTTGCGCACGAACGCGGCCGCCCTCGGGTCGGCCAGCATCCGCCGCGCCTGCCCGGCAAGCACTTCCGGATCGTCAAGTCGCCCTTGCTCAGCCAGGTCGAGCAGGATGTCGTCCGGTCCGCTCGACCAGAGAAAGAACGACAGGCGCGACGCCATCTCCAGGTCGTTCAGCGCGTAGACCGAGTCCGGCTCGGCGTCCACGGGATCGCGCTCGACGCGAAAGAGGAAGTCAGGCGCGATCAAGAGCCGCTCGAGCGCGAGTTGAATGCCCGCGTCGAAGCTGCCGTCATCACGCCCGACGCGGTAGAAGTCCATCAACACCGCGACATCACCGGCGTCGACAGGGCGGCGATACGCGCGCCGCGCCAGCGAACCCAGGATTTCCTCCGCGCAGGCTTCCTCGTCGCCGGTCGCCGCGCCCTCGTCCGGCCGACAGATGAAGATGGCGCGGCGGCTCGGCGTGTCGCCCGGCCCCGTGCTGACGTACGGCCCGCCGATTGCCATGTGCTCTACCGCGGCATCACCGTCGCGCATCTCGTTCACCGCCACCGCGAAGATGCTCTGGCGCGGCTGCAGTACGCCTTCGGGCTCGGCAAATCGCCGGACGAAGGAGACGCTCACCACATGCGGACCCGCCGTCGCCTCGAAGCGCACGCGCATGTTGGCGTCGGCGTAGAGCATGTACTCTTCCCACTCGGGGTCGCCGAACTGATTGCCGGCGTAGCTGGCGGGCGCCTGCGTGCCGTCCGGTTCCTCGCCCCCGAACGTGAAGGTGCGAACCAGCGCGCCGTCGAGGCGCACCTGCAACTGGTGGCGCGATCCCATGCCGCGCACGTAGTTCACATAGTTCCGGTGCAGGCGGATCTCCAGGTCGTACTCGCCGTCGGCCGGAAAGTAATGGCGAGCGGCGATACCGCCGCGGGATCCGAACGGGAGGTCATCCCCCATCCGGTCATCCTGCGTCAGCAGGATGGGCACCTTGTAGGTCTCGGTCGATGGCCGGAGCGGTACCTCGCCGACCGCAAGCCGTCCGATCCTCCGTGCCGCGGACAGGTAACGTTCCATCAGCGCCGGAGACACCGTCAGCACGTCCGCCATGTTGTCGAAACCGTACTGATCGATGTTGTCGGCCGGAAGCAGGGCGGCGACGTCAATGTCAAGGACCAGCAAGTCGCGGATGGCGTTGGCGTACTCGGCGCGGTTCAACCGGTGGACGGCTTCCGGCCGGCCCGGGTCCGGGTGGGCGCCGGCGTACGTGTCGATCTCCGACTCCAGCCAGGCGGCGAGCGTGGCGTACGTCTCATTGTCGGGGCGCGGCCTGCCGGCCGGTGGCATCGTCCGGGTCCGGAGTTTCGAAACCACCTTCTCCCACAGCCCGGCGTGGGCGCCCACCTCGGTCAGGCCCACGCCATCCAGCGAGAGTTCCGCCGTGCGCAGGCGATCGTTATGGCAGGTAATGCAGTACTGCCGAACCGTATCCCGCAACAGCACCGCCTCGGCCGGCGCCTCCTGCGCGCGCGAGGCCTGGGGAGCGGCGAAGGATAGACCGATGGCCAAAACGGCCATGGGTACGAGGAACCGCAACGTCTGGACGCGCGTGCCGCCGATCATCGTCCGTCTGCCTCCTCGTAGGCCGGACCAGGGGAACGAATGCCCTGTTATACCATGGTGACGGACCCTGGGCGACGGCTCGAAAATCCGCCGGAGAGGCAGCGGGAGACAAACGATGGGACGTACCGTCAGTCCGGCGATGGCGATCCTCACGGTTGTCCTTGCCATCCCTTCCGTCATGCCGCGCGACGCCGGCGCGCAGCCGGGCGGATGGATTCCCGGGAACCCGCCGCTGATCGAGGCGGCACGGGCGGACGACGCCGAGGGCGTACGCGCGTCGATCGCCCGCGGCGCCGATGTCAACGGCCACCAGGGCGATGGGGCCACCGCTCTCCACTGGGCGGCGCATCGCAACAATCCCGCGATTGCGCGCCTGCTCCTTGATGCCGGCGCCGACCCGAACGCTACCAACGACCTGGATGCGACACCTCTGTGGCTGGCGGCCGAGAACGGCAGCCCGCGCCTCACCGAACTGCTGCTCGAAGCCGGGGCTGACCCCAACCTGACATTGGCGATGGGCGAGACACCGCTGATGATCGCCGCCCGGTCGGGGGCGTCGGAGACTGTCGCCCTCCTGCTCGACGCGGGTGCAGACCCGAACGCGGCCGAGTTCGAACGCGACCAGACCGCCCTGATGTGGGCCGCCGCGCAGGGACACGCAGGCGTCGCGCAACTGCTGATCGACGCCGGCGCCGACCTGCATGCCCGGAGCCGCGTTTGGCATCAGTTGGAGAATACGGCGGGAAACACCAACACCAGCGGCAATTTCCGGATGGCCCACGGCGGCTCGACACCGCTCCTGTTCGCCGCCCGCGGGGGAAGCCTCGAGACGGCGCGTGTCCTTGTCGAAGCGGGCGCCGACCCGGACGATACGGCCGCGTCCGGCACGAGCGCCCTCGTGATAGCGGCGCATAGCGGCCACGGTCCGTTCGGCATCTACCTGCTGCAACGGGGGGCCGATCCGAACGCGGCCGGCGCCGGCTACACCGCCCTCCATGCTGCCGTCCTCCGCAGCCAGGTGGCGCTCGTCGAGGCGCTACTGGACCATGGCGCCGAGAGCGACACGCGGGTTGAGCACGGGACACCGGGCCGGCGTTTCAGCGCCGACTTCAGCATCCGCCACCAGTTCATCGGGGCGAACGCCTTGTGGCTCGCGGCGCGCTACGGCGAACCGAGGATCCTCGAGCTCCTCGTGGAACATGGCGCCAGTCCGCACATCATGCCCGCCAGCGGGATGTCGCCGCTCCAGGCGGCGATGGGCGTCACGCGGAACGCTGCAGAGAACCGCCGCAACCAGGTTGACGCCCCGGAAGTCGATCCGGCCGAGCTGGAGCAGAGCACTCTCGACATCGTCCGGCAGATTCTCGACATGGAGGTTGACGTGAATCTGGCCGACGCGCAGGGGAACACTGCCCTGCACGACGCGGTGCGGCTCGGCTTCACTTCCGTCGTGGATCTGCTGGCGTCACACGGCGCCAACCTCGCCGCAACGAACGAACAGGGGCAAACGGCACTTGGGCTCGCGGAAAGCGAACTGCCCGTCCTTGGCTCCAACGGCCTCCGCACGACCCGCCCCGAGATTGCGGGCCTGCTTCGGCGCCTGGGCGCCAACTAGGCACGGTTTGCCGGCCCTGGAGGCCAACCTGCCGGTAGCCGGCCCACCAGTCCCCGCACGCCGGTAGCCGGCGAACGCCGCGTCAGATGCTGAGCGGCGCGGTGTTGAGGAGGCCGGTGCTGTCGCCGAGCTTCTCCGCTGGCACGCCCGCCTTGTCGAGCACGGTCAATAGCAGGTTGGACATCGGCGTGTCCTCCGCGTAGGCGCGATGCCGTCCGCCGATGAGGCGCCCGCCGCCGCCACCCGCCACCACGCACGGGAGGTTGGTGTGCTCGTGGAGGTTGCCGTTCCCGATGCCACCGCCGTAGACGATCATCGACTGATCGAGCAGCGTCCCGTCGCCGTCCGGCGTGTCGCGCAACTTGCCGAGCAGGTCGGCCAGCAACGTGATGTGGTACGTGTCGATCTTCGCCTTCTTGGCGATGTACTCGGGGGCGTTCCGATGGTGCGACACCGTGTGGTGCTGATCCGGCACGCCGATCTGCGGGAACGGCCGCGGGCTCGCCTCGCGCGCCATCATCAGCGTGAAAACGCGCGTGACGTCGGCCCGGAACGCGAGGACCTGCAGATCGAACATCAGCTTCGCGTGATCCTCGAACTGCTCCGGGATGTCGACGGGGCGTTCCGGCAGATCGACGAACGCGTCGGAGCCGCGCGCCTCGGAGCGCTGAATCCGCTGCTCGATGTCGCGTACCGCATCGAGATACTCATCCAGCTTGGTCCGATCGGACGGACCGAGCGTCCGCTCAAGCCGCGCGACTTCGGCGGTGACCGAATCGAGGATGCTCCCGGTCTGCCGCATCACCTGCATACGGTCGGCGGCGCTGCCGCCTTCCCCGAACAGCCGCTCGAAGACGACGCGCGGATGCGCTTCCATGTCGAGCGGTGTCGTCTCGTTCCGCCACGAGATCGTGTTGGAATAGAAGCAGTCGCCCGTATCGCAGGCGATCGCGGTCGGCTGCTCCAGCGCCAGCTCCAGCGAGGGCAAGGGCGTCTCCTTGCCGAATTCGCGCGCCGCGATCTGATCCGCCGTAATCCCCAGCTTGATTTCGGTTGGGCCCTGCCGCCCGCGGCGCTCCCACGCGTGCACGCCGCTCAACCAGACGGCGGTGGCGCGCGGGTGATCGCCATTCCCGTCACCGAACGAATCGGCCTGCCGGTGCGCAAGACCGCTCAGGATCAGTAACTGATCGCGAAATGGCGCCAGCGGGCTGAGGATCGGCGAGAACTCGAAGCCACGGCCCGTCTGCTCCGGCACCCATTGCTCCTGAATCACGCCGTTCGGGATGTAAATGAACCCCAGGCGGCGGACCGGCGCCGTCGCCTGCCGCGCGAGGGCGGAGGCGGCGGGCGTCATCGCATCGAGGAACGGCAGCGCAAGCGTTGCGCCGACACCGCGCAGGAAAGTCCGGCGGGGCAGCGCCTTCTGAGTGATGATCATGATGATGCCAACCTCATCTGGAACGGAATGCTCTCGACAATCCCAACAACGATCGACTCGAAACTGTACCCGTCGGCCGCCGCGCCGCGAACTATGGCCCGCACGGCCGGCATGTCGAACGACTCCACGTTGCGGCCCAGCGCATACGTAAGCAGCTTCTCGGTGATAGTGGCGACGAACCGCTCCTCGTCGCGCATCAGCGCCTGGCGCATCCCCGCAGGGCCCTCGAACGCACTACCGTCGGGCAGGATCCCGGATGCATCGATTGGCTCGTTCGACTCGCCCCGATCACGCCACCGGCCAATCGCGTCGAAGTTCTCAAGGGCAAAGCCGAGCGGGTCCATCTGCGCGTGACAGCTCGCGCACGCCGGGTTCGCCCGGTGGCGCTCCATCGCGGCCCGGACCGAGAGCGCCGTGCCGTCGTCGGCCGCTTCCTCCAGCGCCGGAATGTCGGGCGGCGGTGGCGGCGGAGGGGCCGCCAGCAGGTTCTCCAGGATCCACTTGCCGCGCAACACCGGCGACGTGCGCGTCGCGTAGGACGTCAGCGTCAGGATTCCGCCCTGCCCCAGCAGTCCGCGGCGCTCGGTGTCGGCGAGGGAGACCCGGCGGAAGTGGCTGCCGTAAACATGCGGGATCCCGTAGTGCTTCGCCAGCCGCTCGTTGGCGAACGTGTAGTCGGCGGTCAGGAGGTCCGTCACCGGACGGCCACTCCGCAGGACGCTGTCGATGAACAATTCCGTCTCGCGGATGAACGCCTGCCGCAGATTCTCGTCGAACTCCGGATAGAAGGCAGGGTCCGGTTCCTTCGCGTCGACGTCACGGAGATAGAGCCACTGCTCGGCGAAGTTCTCGGTCAGGGCGCGCGCCCGTTCGTCGGCGAGCATCCGCCGCACTTCCGCTGCGAGCACGGCCGGATCGCGCAGTTCGCCAGCGAGCGCGCGGTCGAGCAGCCGGTCGTCCGGAATACTGCTCCAGAGGAAGAACGACAGCCGGGACGCCAACTCCCGATCGCTGACCCGGTACGACTCGCCGGAGGCGGCGTCGGCGGGGTCGCGCTCGATGCGGAACAGAAACTCCGGGCTGACCAGCAACCGCTCGAGGCCGTGCTGGACACCGCGCTCGAAACCGCCCGCCGCGGCCCCATCGGCATAGAACGGCATCAGGACGTCGAGGTCGTCACTGGTCACCGGACGGCGGTAGGCGCGCCGCGCCAGCGTCGAGAGAATTTCCCGGGCGCACGGCTCGGCGTCAGCGCCATCGTCGGGGCTGCAGGTGAAGATGCGGCGCCGACTCGGAGTATCGCCCGACCCGTCAACGCCGTAGGGGCCACTGATGGAAACCGTGGCAATGGCAGGTTCCCGCCGCTGCCCGCGCCGAGACGCGCGCACGAGACTCTCGTGCGTCGCGCCGGATTTCTCCAGGAATGCGACGGCGAGCTCCCGGGGCCCGGCGCGCATCGGCACTCGCACCTCAACCGGCGGCTCCGCCTCGAACACGAACACGCCGCTCGCGCCCCGCACGAGCGACCGCCCGCCGATCGTGAACAGTTCGACCCGCCGGCCGTCGACGCTTACTTCCACCTCGTGCTCGTCCCGCGCCGCGGCGGCGAACTCGATCGTCACGACGTATTCGCCATCGGCCGGCAGGTGGCTCCGAATAAAGGCGCCGCCGCGCGTGCCGAGCGGCAGGCCATCAAGGTGGTCGTCCTGGATCAGATCGCGATCCAACTGATAGCGATCGACGATCGGCGGCATCGTCGTGTCGCCTACCGCGAGACGGCTGATCTTGCGTGCCGCGGCCAGGTACCGCTCGAGCGTCGCGGGCGAAACGAACAGCAGTTCCGCCAGATTGTCGAAACCACTCGTCGCGTTGTCGGCCGGCAGCAGCGTCGAGACGTCGAATTCCTTCGGCAGGTGGTCGAGCGCCAGCAGATCGCGCACTGCGTTCTGGTACTCGGTCCGCGTGAGTCGATGCAGCGGCGGGCGGCGACCGGGATTGGGCGCGGCCGCGGCAGCCTCGTCCAGCTCCGCCTCGAGCCACGCGACCACGTCGCCATAGGTCGCCTCGTCCGGGCGCGGACGACCGGGCGGGGGCATCGTGCGCGACTCCAGTTTCCGGATCACTCGCTCCCAGATATCAGCGTCCGCCCCGACCCGTTCCACATCGAGAGCGTCGAACGCGAGGCCGGCGGTCCGGAGCTGCGACACCAGCATCGACGGGGCGGCGTCGCGGCCACTGACGATCCGCTCGTTGTGGCACGTGGCGCAGTAGCGGCCGAGCGTTGCCTCCACCTCCGCGGCGGTGGCCGCGGCCGTCTCCGCACCAGCGGCGGGGGCCGGCGCAGCCGCGAGCGGCACGCTGGCGGCCGCCAATACCACCACCGCAACGAGGACCGCCCGTCGCCGCGCCATCGTCCGGGCGCACGTCACCAGACTCATAGGCCCTCTTTGTACGCTCGTTGCGAGGTGTTGTCAACGGGAAGCCGACGCGGTAGCATCGCCCTACCCCGTCAACCATCGCGCCGGGGACTGGAGGAGGAATACGTCATGCGCTCCACGCGCGATTTCTCGAACCGTTTCGCCCTGACGCTCGTCGCCGGACTACTGCTCGCCGGGGTCGCGCCCGGAACCGCCGCAGTCACGGTCGACACTCCCTTGATCGAGGCGGTGAAGGCGGGTGACGTTGCGCGGGTCGAGGCCCTGCTCGATCAGGGCACGGACCCTAATGCCGCCGCCCCGGACGGCACCACGCCGCTTCACTGGGCGGCGCGCGACGCCCATCCGGCGATAGTCGAACACCTGCTCGCGGCCGGCGCCAATACGAACGCCGCCAACCGCTACGGTGTCACCCCCCTCGCCCTGGCCGCGGAGCGCGGCGACGCGGCGATCGTCGGGTCACTCCTGGATGTCGGAGCGGATGCGAACGGTGCTACCGGAGAGGGCGAGACGGTTCTGATGGTGGCTGCCCGAACGGGTCGCGTTCCGGTGATTCAACGGTTGCTCGCGGCAGGTGCTGACGTCAACGCCGCCGAGTCGTGGCGCGGCCAGACGGCGCTGATGTGGGCCGCCGCCGAGAACAACGCCGACGCAGTGGACGCACTCGTCGCAGTGGGCGCCGACATCGAGGCACGGTCGCGCAATGGACTGACGCCACTACTGTTCGCCATCCGCGAGGGCCAAATCGATGCGGTGCGGGCGCTGCTGGCCGGCGGCGCCGACGAGAATGCCGGCGTGAACAACCGGACCGCCAGAGCCGGAATCTATACGCCCGCCGCGAGCGGACACACGTCGCCGCTGGCGCTCGCGATCGTCAACGGGCATTACGAACTGGCGAACGTGTTGCTGGAGGCCGGCGCCGATCCCAACTCTCCCGACGCGCGCGGCTCGGCGCTGCACGCGCTCGCCTGGATTCGGCGGCCCGGGTCGGGACGGCCGCCGGTGCCGACCGGCACGCTCGACAGCCTGGATCTGGCGCGCGCGCTGCTTGAACGGGGCGCCGATCCGAACGTGCGGGTCTACTGGGCAGAGATCCCGTTCGAGGTGGATCTGGGCATTGTCAAGCCTCCGCCGAATATCTCGGTCGGGCGGAACTTCATCAGCTTCGTGGGCGCGACTCCCTTCTATCTGGCGGCGAAACACGCCGACGTCGATCTGATGCGTCTGCTCGTCGAGTACGGCGCGGATCCGCTGCTGCCGACCGACCAGGGAGTCACCCCGCTGATGGCGGCGGCCGGTGTCGGCTTCTGGGACGGCGAGAGCCCCGGGCCGCTGAACGGGACGCCCGACGACGTCCGACTGGAAGCGGTGAAACTGGCGCTCGAGCTCGGGAACGACCTGCACGCAGTGACGGACTTCGGTGATACCGAACTGGTGGGTGACGGGGTCGAGCTGCTGCTGCGCCACCCGCACAATCTGCTGGAGCTCCACCCGCAGCGCGACCGGGGCGACATGCGCTGGGACGGCTGCACCGCCCTGCACGGCGCGGCAATGATGGGATCGAACCTGATCGTGCAGTACCTCGTCGATCAGGGTGCGGACGTGAACGCGCGCAACGAACTGGGCTGGACGCCGCTCATGATCGCCGAGGGCGTTTTCGTCGCGAACACGGAGAAGGCGTGGCCGGCCACGGTCGCGCTATTGCGTGATCTGGGCGGCGAGACGGTGGAACGGTAACCGGGAGGGAGAGGCGGCCGGCAGGCCGGACGGCGGCCAGTGCAAACGGCAATTTTCCGGGTGACACGATGACCATGAATAGACGACTGACGAGCCTGACCGCCGCGCTCTCCGGAGCGGGGCTTCTTCTCCTCGTGATGGCGCCCGGCGCGACGACCGTGGGCGCGGAAGCGCAGGCCAACGACGGAGTGATCCAGGGGCGGGTCACCAGCCCGGCGGGCCCGGAGGCGGGAGTCTGGGTGATCGCCGAGACCGACGACCTCGAGACGGTCTACCGGAAGATCGTCGTCACGGACGACGACGGGCGCTACCTGTTGCCGGAACTGCCCGAGGCAACCTTCAACGTGTGGGTCCGAGGCTATGGACTCGTCGACTCCGAACCCGTCGAGGGACGGCCCGGCGACAAACTCGACCTGACGGCGGTAGTCGCTTCAACCCCGGCCGAGGCAGCACAGGTCTACCCATCGACGTACTGGCTGTCGCTCATCAACCTGCCCGAGGCGCATGAGTTCCCCGGTACCGGGCCGGACGGCAATGGCATCGGCGAGACGATGGAGACGCAGGCGCACTGGATCAACAACCTGAAGGGGTGCCAGCGGTGTCACCAGGTAGGGAACGAGCGGACGCGCGAGATCCCGGACCTCACCAACTTCGACTCGGCCCGCGCCGCCTGGGACCACAGAACGCAGCGTGGGCAGCGCGGCTCGCTCATGTACAGCTTCATCACCCGCTTCGGCCGGGAGCGCGCGCTCGACATGCTCGTCGACTGGACCGACCGCATCGCCGCCGGCGAGGCGCCCGAAGCACCGCCGCGCCCGCAGGGAATCGAGCGGAATGTCGTCATCTCGATGTGGAACTGGGGCGATAACGTCGCGTTCGTGCACGACGAGATATCGACCGACAAGCGGAATCCGCGCGTCAACGCCAACGGGCCGATCTACGGTGTCGACATCGGCAACGACTACCTGTTGGTCACCGACCCCTACGAACACCACTCCACCATGATCAAGATCCCGCTCCGCGCCCCGCGCGAGCAGGTGCCGTCGATGTTTGCGACGGAGGGCTTCAACCCCTGGCGTGACTTCGGCGAGCGGGCGGTCTGGAACGACCCGGCCAACCCGCACAACCCAATGCTCGACGGAGAGGGACGGGTTTGGCTGACCACGCGGATCCGCCATCCCGACAACCCGGACTGGTGCCGGGAGGGATCGGACAACAAGTACGCGCAGTACTTCCCGCGCAACCGAGCCTTTCGGCACGCGGGTTACTTCGACCCCAGGGCCGAGAAGTTCGTGTTGATTGACACCTGTTTCGGCACGCACCATCTGCAGTTCGCGGAGGATGCCAACGACACCCTGTACTTCAGCGGAGACGCTGACGCCATCGGCTGGCTCGACACGAAGGTGTACGACGAGACGGGCGACGAGCGCTATGCGCAGGGGTGGTGCCCCACCGTGATCGATACGAACGGTGACGGTCGCATCACGAAGCCCTGGAACGAGCCGCCCCGCCGCGGCGGCGGCGAGGCGGCACGGTTCGATGCGTCGCTCGACACGCGCATCCGGCTGGGCGCCTACGGGGTGATCGCGAGCCCGGTTGACGACGCCGTCTGGGTGATCTCGGACGATTTCCCAGGACGGCTGCTCCGGCTCGACCGAGGTGACAACCCGCCGGAAACGTGCATGAGCGAGCTCTATACGGTGCCGGTCGAGAAGGGTTACCGGACCCGCGGCCTGGACGTCGACCGGAACGGCGTGCTCTGGACCGCGCTGGCCAGCAGCAGCCACTTCGCGTCGTTCGACCGGACCCAGTGCGAGGTCTTCGGCGGCTCCGAAGTGCGGGACGGCCGGCACTGCGACGACGGGTGGACCTTCTACAAGGCGCCCGGCCCGAACTTCCGCGGCACGAACATCGGGACCGATTTCCACTATTACAACTGGGTCGATCAGTTCAACACGCTCGGGCTCGGCGAGAACACCCCGATCGCCACCGGATCCAGCTCCGACTCGCTGCTCGCGCTCGATCCGGAGACGGGCGAGTGGACCATCCTGCGCGTCCCGTACCCGCAGGGCTTCCACAGTCGCGGCCTCGACGGGCGGATCGACGATCCGAACGCCGGCTGGAAGGGGCGGGGCGTCTACGCGACCTACGGCGCCGACGCCGCCTGGCATGTCGAGGGCGGGCCGGTGGAGCCGGGCAACCTCGTGAAGTTCCAGATCCGCCCAAATCCGCTCGCCCAATAGCGGCGCGGACGGCATAGAGGGCCCGGACCGGCCGGCGTGCGGATGACGCGCCGGCCCGTCCATTCTCGTTCTGCACCGGAAAACGGAGGGAATGCGATGTTGAAGTGGCGGATTCTGGCGCTGGTCGGTTTCGCGGTTGGCATCGCCGGGGCCGGCTGGGCGGCGGCGGAGCAGCAGCGCTCCGCGTCACAGGTATTCGAGTTGCGCGTCTACAAGACGATGCCGGGCCAGCGGCAGGCGCTCGCCGACCGATTCCGGGATCACACCGCCGCGATGTTCGAGCGCGCCGGCATGACGAACGTCGGCTACTTCAACGCGGTATCGGGAGACGACGCGGACGACACCTTCATCTACGTGCTCAGCTACCCCTCCCGGGAGGCTCGCGACGAAATGTGGCGCGAACTGGGCACGTACGAAGACTTCCAGGAGTTGATCGTCGCGGTCGAGCGTGACGGACAGCGGCAACTGGTCGACACGATCGACGCGCGGATCATGGAACCGACGTCGTACTCCGCGCTCAAGTAGCCCAGCGCAGTAGTGCCGGCCGGAGTCCGCCTGCCGCGGCGCACCACGCGGTGGCGGCTCCTCAGGTAGTCGCGCGTCGCCTTCCGGCTCGGAACGATCGTCTTCAGAAAGCGCTTGCCGTCAGCCTGCGTCACGAACGGAACCAGATGAACGTAACCGTCGACATCGACGACGTATATCCGTTGCCCCGGGTAGCGGTGCTGGTTCGGGGGCTCTACCACGTCCAGCAGGCCGCCACGCTCGATCGCGGAGACGATGCCCTCGAACGACACCCCTCTTCCCTCAATGAGCTGCCGGTTCCTTGATGTGTTCCAGTCGAAACTGTACAAGTGCCAATCATTGCATGATGTGTGCACTTTGGAAACAGGCACGCGAGACCAGACGAATCCTCTCGCAACCCACGAACGTCCCGCCGATCACCGCTGTTATGATGCATTCGCTAACGACTCCGGAGGCGAAGGAATGACAGTCCGCACGACCGAGGGCACGTCCCACCGGCAGCGCGTGGTTGCTTTTCTCCTGATCGCCGTGCTTGCCGCAGCCGGCGCGGCAACCGCCCAGCAGGGCGTAGGCGGCGAGTGGCGTGTTCACGGGGGCGATGCCGGCTATACCCGCTACTCGGCACTCGATCAGATCGACGCGAGCAACGTCGGTAGTCTGGAGATCGTCTGGCGCCGCGGCGCGGTCGACGCTTCTCTCCTGGAGCGCTGGCCCGAGCTGCAGTACTCCAACCAGTTGCGCTCCACGCCGATCATGGTGGGCGGCGTGCTGTACGCCTCGAACGGCATCGGACTGGTCGAAGCGTTCGACCCGGGGACCGGCGAGACCGTCTGGGTGCAGGACGCGTCGTTCCTCGGCGCGGAGCGCCCGCGCGGCGCCGCCAACCGGGGGGTCGCCTGGTGGGCCGAGGGCGACGACCGGAGGGTTTTCGCGCTCCGGCCCCCCTACCTGATGGCGGTCGATGCCGACACCGGCCGGATGATCGAGAGTTTCGGTGATGGTGGCCTGGTGGATCTCACGTACGACGCAGAGACCGGCTATGGCGGCACGTCGCCGCCGGTTGTGGTGCGCGACGTCGTGATTCTTGGCAGCGCGATGGCGGACCACCCGTTCACGAAGGAACAGCATCCCGGCGACGTGCGCGCCTACGATGTCCGGACCGGGGAGCTGCGCTGGACCTGGAGCCCGATCCCACGGGCGGGAGAACCCGGTGTCGAGACCTGGCTGGACGATTCGTGGACCTACTCCGGAATGGCAAACGTCTGGACGATGTTCAGCGCGGACCCGGAGCTCGGCTACGTCTATCTGCCGACCGGAGCGCCGACGAACGACATGTACGGCGGCCATCGCCCCGGCAACAATCTGTACGCCAACAGTCTGGTCTGCGTCGACGCCGAGACGGGCGAGATGGTCTGGTACTTCCAGACCGTGCACCACGACCTGTGGGACTACGACAACAACGTCGCACCCATCCTGATGGACCTGGAGATCGAAGGACGCCCGGGAATCACGAAGGCGGTAGTGCAGCTTACGAAGCAGGCGATGGCCTACACGTTCGACCGGGTCACGGGCGAGCCGATCTGGCCGATCGAGGAGCGCCCGGTCCCCGGTTCGGATACGCCGGGCGAGTGGATTGCGCCGACCCAGCCCTTCCCGACGAAGCCGCTGCCGTTCGATCGGCACGGTATCTCCGAGGATGATCTCATTGACTTCACGCCGGAGCTGAAGGCCGAGGTGCTTGAGATCGTCGAGCCCTACATCCTGGGCCAGATCTTCACGCCGCCGTCAATCCGGGGCGACGGCGCGACAGACACCAAGGGCACGTTGCAGCTTCCTGGCTCGGTCGGCGGGGCGGAATGGGGCGGCGCCGGGTTCGACCCGGAAACGGGCATGCTCTACGTGCCGTCGGTCACCGGCGCGTTTGCGGCGGACCTCACCCCCGGCAACCCCGACCGGATGAACGTACGGTACACCCGGGGCACCCGCGCGTTCCCGAACGGCCCGCGCGGGCTGCCGCTGACAAAGCCGCCTTACGGCCGGATCACCGCCATTGACATGACCACCGGCGATCACGTCTGGATGGTGCCGAACGGCGACGGGCCGCGGAACCATCCCGCCATCGCGCATCTCAATCTGCCGCCGCTCGGCCAGCCGGGCCGGTCGATGCCCCTCCTCACGAAGACGTTGTTGTTCGTGAGCGAGGGCGATCCCATCATGGTTCGCACGCCGCCCGGCGCCGGGCCGGACGCCGGCAAGGGATTCCGTGCGTTCGACAAGGAGACGGGCGCCGTGGTCTGGGAGACGACGTTCCCGGCCGGCACCAACGGCTCACCGATCACCTACCTGCACGGCGGCAGGCAGCACATCGTGTTGCCGATCGGATCGGTCGAGCATCCGGGCGAGTGGATCGCGCTGGCCCTGCCGTAGCCCTGACCCCGCCGACTAGTGCGCCCGCGCGACGTGCTCGCGCAGCACGTCGCGCCCGAGGTCGCCGTCGAAGTCACGGTACGCCGCGTGAATGTGGTTCGGGTCTTCCTGGGTGTTGTCGAACTCGATCAGGAACTCCGGACCCTGCACGCGGTAGTAGGCCACCTCGCCCCGCCCGGTAGGTCCGGCCCAGGCGAACCAGGTATCGTCGAGTCCGCCGCGCTCCACCGCCGCCCGGCGCAGGGCGGCGATGTCGTCCGCCATCAGTCCGACGTACGAGTCGATCACCGCCATCAGCAGGTCGCGCTGCCGGGATGACAACGCCGCGCCGGGTATCCCGATCGGATCGAGCGGATTGACTACCAGTTCCGCCCCGGTGACCACGTTCGTGGGCGCGACGTCATCGAAGATCGCCCGTTCGCGCTGACTGGCATCGAGCGACCCGAGCAGTTCGCGTGCGGTATCCTCCTGCGCCTTCATCGCCCGGATGCCGCGGCGCGGGCCGGACGGCACGGTCGCCGGATTCGCCCCGAGGAACGTGGGCGTGCTCACGGTGAGCGCCCCCGCCACGACGGTGAAGTGCAGCGACAGGTGGTGGCCTTCCCACCGCCAGCCCCACGTGCCGCCCGGCTCCGGCGTGCCGAACACCGACACCCAGTAGCCCTCCTGATCCCGCTCGAACTGGCCCCCTTCCCCCTCGAGTATGCCCAGGATGCCCTCGACCTCCATGATCTGCTGCGCCGTCAGGTAGCCATCCTGGCTCAGGCCCGAGCGGAGCAGATCGAGCGCGCGCACCTTCTGCCTCGAGTCCATGTCGCGGTACACCATCCCATGACGCTCGAACACCTCGGTCGGGATGAAGTGGTGCCGCGAGCGTTCGTCGGAGTCGAACGGAAACGTCGCTGCCGAACGCTGCGGGTCGGACAGCGAAGCCAGCAACGCGCGCGCCGCCTGGGCCATCGCGTCAACCGCGCGCTCGGCCTGGTAGGCCTCGAAGGCAATGGCCCCCCACAAGGCGACAACGACCGTCGCGACCGCGATTCTGGATGCGCGCATGCTGCCTCCCGCCTGGTTCCTGGTCACGTCATTCCTCAGAACGATTTCCACGTCCCGGCCAGATCCGTCTGGCCGACGCCCGGCACCGCCCAGTCGCAGACGCCGCCGGGGAAGATCTGGCGCAGCTCCGCCTCCTGCTCGTCGGTGAACGTCGCCTCGTAGTCGGCCATGTCGATCGGTCGGAGGACGCACTTGATGACGTCGCTCGCCAGCGGCGCGCCTGCCACTTCGCGCGGCCCGGGGGATGAAGGATAGAGGGCCTCGCACCGGCCGCGTCCGCGCACCTGTTGCTCGACGATCCGCTCCGGGTCCTCGTCGCGCGACCAGCAGGCATCGACCAGGTCCGCCGGCTTCGCGCCCACGACGTCGTCGATCCCCCGAACCGGCGACCCGTCGGCCGTCAGGTTTGCCAACCACTCATCCATCCGGGCCAGCGCGCCCTGCAGCACGGGACTCCGGCTGCTGTAGAGGCCATATCGCGCATCCTCCACCAGCATGATGTGGTTGTCCGCCCGGCCGTTGGCGCGCCGCAGTCGTTCGCGCATCGAGAACGAGTGGTAACGGACGTGGACGTCGCCGCCCTCGCGGTCGTCGCTGTAGGCGCGATAGTCGATGATCGGCGTCGCGGAGAGGCCGCCGCCCCCGCTGGCCAGCCGTCCGGTCTCGTACGTCCGCCGCACCGCCTCCGGATCGGCCACCGACCGCTCCGGGCTGAAGTTCCCATCCTGATCGAAGCCGCCGATGCGGCGGTTCAGGTCGAGAAACTGCTCTGCCGTAATCACTCCGTCGTTGAGCGCACCCAGGCCGTACTGCACGCCGGTGTTGTCGAGCGGCCGCCGGACGAAGCCGGTTTCCGGATCGCGTCCGAAGATGTTGGCGTAGTGGCTGAACATGTCGCAACGCGCCCCGTCCGGGTTGTCGGTCGGGTGGTACCGCAGCTCCTCGGGCAGCACGTCGGGGCAGAACTCACCCACCGTGATCCGCCCCGCGTTGCGCGACACGTTCGGCATGGTCGCGAGGTTCAGGAAACCGGCTACCGCTCGCTGCTCCGCCTCCGTGAACTCCACGCTCGCCGTTTCACTGAAGTACCGGTTGAGCAACCGCGCGTCGGTCACCATCGGCGCGGTGCCGGAGGTGACGTCCGGGAAGCTGCAACCCGGAATGATGCCGTCGAGCAGACCGGGGTAGTTGTCGGCAATCTGGTGGTTCTGGTACGACCCGCCGGAGCATCCCCAGCCGATGGTGTAGCGCGGCGCTCCGTACGCCTCGATGAACCGTTCCTTCACCATCATCATCGTCTCGGCCGCCAACAGGTCGTTGCAGTTGTTGCCGTAGACGTTGAGCGACGCCGACGCGACCGCGTAGCCCTGACGCAGCATCACGTCGTCGGTCACGCCGCCGGTGGTCGCGCCCTGCCGGTACCAGCCGTTCACGCAACCGCCGCCGAACGTGTAGATCAGCCGCCGATTCCATCCGGGCGACGGTGTCCAGGCGTCGGGCGGCGCATCGCCCGCGCCCGGTGCGTGCAGCATCGCAATCTGGTAGATGGCGCGATTGATCGTGCCGGTCTCGATACGGATGACGTACGGCACCTCGTCGCCGGTCAGCGTCGTGGTCACAGCGGCGTCGGACGGCACCCGAGAGGGCTCGGCGAGCGGCCGGAGCTCCGGATCACCCTCGGCGCGGTAGGCGTAGTCGACCCGGCGCGACACGGAGCAGTACTCGTCGAGCGGAGGGCCGAGCGTGTCGCCGGAGGGCAGTTCGAAGGTGTCGGTCTGGCAGATGAACGGCCGCTCGTGCGGACCGGAAATCACTGGCCCCTCCAATGGATGGGCAACCAGCGTGATGTTCGCCCCACCGGCGCGACGGCCGGCCGTGACCAAGACGTGGTTCTCGCCCGGGTCCAGGCCGTCGACCAGCCCGACCAGCCGGTGCGCATCGTCATCCGCGCGAAACGCCGCGGTGGCATCCGCGTCGTTGACCGTCACGCGTACGGCGGAGAGCGCCACGAGCGATGGCACCTCCACCTGTACCAATGCCTCCGTTCCCGTCACCATGTCGGGCCGGCCCGACAGCACGGTGACGTCGACGAGGCTCCCCGCCTGTCCGGCCGTCGCGGGGCCTGCCGAACCCACCAGCACGCCAATCACCACCAGGCTGCCGACAAACCGTCTCGCGCCCATGACTCCCCCCGAGGTGTGCGCACACAATTCGGTCCTACCCTATCAGGTCGCTTCCATGCCGTCACCCGACGGTTGAACCGTCCCGGCGTTGGGGAAATAATCGGATTGTCGCCGCGGTCCATGCCGTCACATGGCGATCAATCCGAGGGGAGCAAACCCATGTCCGAAGTCCTCGACGGTTACGGTGGCGGCATCACGCGGCGATCTCTGCTGAAGGCGGGCGCCATGACAGCGGCGGCGATTGCGGCGGGGTGCGCGGAGCCGGATCCGCCGCGCGTGGTGCGCGGCAGCGGCGGTGTCTGCACCGTCACGCCCGAGTTCGAGGCCGGGCCGTTCTACGTCAACACCGGCCTTGACCGGCAGGATGTCACCGAGGGACACGACGGGGTTCCGCTCGCGATCCGACTCGTGCTCCGCGACGCGGCCAACTGCGAGCCGATCGCCGGCCTGCCGGTTGACATCTGGAGCGCGAGCGCGCTCGGCATCTACTCCGGCGTCGACAACGGCCGCATCGTCGAAGACCTCCCCGACACCCGCGGGACCACCTATCTGCGTGGACGGCAGGTCTCCGCGCCGGATGGCGAGGTCCGGTTCGACACGATTTTCCCCGGCTGGTACCGGCCGCGGCCGCCACACCTCCACTTCACCGCGCCGTTCGGCGATCAGGCGTTTACCTGGCAGTTCTTCGTCGAAGACGCCTTCTGCGACGAGCTGTACACCGCGATCGCTCCCTACGACACGCGCGGTGTCCACCCCCGGCGCACCGCAGACTTCGCGCCGGAGGGTCTCGTTGTCGTCCCCGCCGGCACCCCGCGGCAGTTGACTATCGACATGGATGTGACGATAGACCGGAGGAGCCTCACGCGACTCGCCCGGGAGTTCGCCTGAGCAACTCCGTACCGCGATTGAAGTTCCGCGCATGCTGAGTAATAATACTCACCTGCTTGAGTAATTCGGTCTCCTACTCCCGGCCCCAGCTTCGCGAACTGGTCGACCGTCTCCTGGAACCGCGCCGTTTCGTCCAGGTAATCGCAGGCTCCCGCCAGGTCGGCAAGACGACGCTCGTCCAGCACGCCGCGCGACGATCCGGACTGCCTGCCCGCTACGCCAGCGCCGACGAGCCGACACTGCGTGACGCGCAATGGATTGAACAGCAATGGGGAGCCGCACGGAGTCTCGCTGCAGACGCCAGCGGGCGCGGCGCACTCCTCGTACTCGACGAGGTCCAAAAGGTGACCGGCTGGCCCGAGGTGGTCAAGTACTTGTGGGATGCCGATACGCGCGCCCATCTGCCGCTGAAGGTAGTGATGCTCGGCTCGGCGCCGCTGCTTGTTCAGCGTGGCCTGGGAGAAAGTCTGGCGGGACGCTTCGAGATATCCGCCTGCCGCACTGGAGCTTCGCGGAGATGCGAGCGGCCTTCGGCTGGTCCCTGGAGCAGTACCTCTTCTACGGTGCCTATCCTGGCGCGGCGCCCCTCATCCGCCAGCCAGACCGCTGGGTACGCTATATCCGCGACTCGCTCATCGAACCGATCATCTCCCGCGACGTCCTGCTGCTCTCCCGGGTAGACAAACCGGCCTTACTGCGCAGATTGCTGGATCTGGCGTGCACGTACTCCGGACAGATCCTCTCGTACAACAAGATGATCGGTCAGCTCCAGGACGCCGGCAACACGGTTACCCTTGCCCACTACCTCGACCTGCTCGCGGGTGCCGGACTGGTCGTCGGGTTGCCGAAATATGCCGGGGACACAACGCGGCGCAGGGCGTCGAGCCCCAAACTCCAGGTTTTCAACACCGCCCTGACCACCGCGCAAGGGGGGCTGCCGCTGAAGCAGGCGCGGCAGGATCGCACGTTCTGGGGTCGCCTCGTGGAATCTGCAGTTGGCGCGCATCTGGCCAACGCGGCGGCCGCAGGCAACTGCGAGGTCTACTACTGGCGCGAGCGCAACCGGGAAGTAGATTTCGTTGTCCGAGCCGGAGATCGGTTGACGGCCATCGAAGTCAAGAGCGGACGGGCAGCTGACTCGCTGCCTGGCATGGCGGCATTCTCGGAGGCGTTCCGGCCGACGCGCAAGCTACTCGTCGGCGGTGACGGCATCGCCCTCGAAACGTTCCTGTCGACTCCCGTCGACTACTGGCTGGATACCTGATGTACCGCTGCCAGACGAACGCCCCGGCCTTCCATCGTTGCCATGTGGAGTGCGTCGCGTGCCGGCAAACACGCATTGCCGCTGAGCCAAGCGGCCAGGGTTACCGCTCTACGACCGGTTCGGTGGCGCCGAGCTGCCGCAGAAGGGCGGCGGTGCTCTCGGAGGGGGCGTTCGCGTTGCCGTACTGAACCAGATGGAGAGGTGTGCGGCCACGGCTGTCCTCGACGTTGACGTCGGCGCCGCGGTCGACGAGGAGCTGGATCACCTCGTCCTCCCACATCGATGCCGCGCCGTGGAGCGCGGTCTGACCGCCGCGGCTGGTGGCATGCACGTCGGCGCCCAGGTCGAGCAGCATCGTGACCGCGTCGACAACGCGATGATCGGGCGCACGGCGAGCATCGTTCCCACCCAGGCCGGCCGCGATCATCAGAACCGTCACGCCGAAGGCGTTTGCATGAAGCGGATCGGCGCCGGCGCCGATGAGCAGGCGCATCATTTCGATCCTGCATTCGCGGGCAGCGGCCCAGAGCGGCGTGGCGCCCCTGAAACCGGCAAGCGAGACGTAGTCGCCCCGTAACGCGTTGGGTGGATCCACCATTGTCGCATCCACCTCGGCGCCGGCGTCGAGGAGTGTCCGGGCCAGGTCGAGACGGTTGCGCTCCACCGCGCCGAAGAGCGGCGTCCGGCCGCGCCGGTCGGCGGCGTTCACATCCGCGCCGCGCTCGATCAGATAGTGCGCCGTCGCCTCGTGACTGCTCTCGTACGGGACGACCGCCCAGTCGACGGCGGCCAGCGCATCGATGCTGCGGCTCGCGATGATGAGCGGAGTGCTGCCGTCGAGCGACCGCGCCTCGATGTCGGCGCCGGCGTTGAGGAGCACACGGGCGGTATCGACATCGCCGGCGCGCGCCGCGAACATCAGCGCCGTGAACCGGCCGACGCTACGCGCGTCGATGGCGGCGCCCGACTCGGCGAGGCGGCGGACGATGTCGGCGTGCCCCTCGGAGGCGGCCCACATCAACGCCGTCTGGCCCCGCTCGTGCTCCGCCAGGCGGACGTCAGCGCCCGCTTCGATCAGGCGCGAGACGACCTGCGCCAGACCACGCCGGGCCGCCGTCATCAGCAACGTTTCCCCTGATGGCAGGCGTCCCGCGGCGTCGGCCCCCGCGTCGAGCAATTGCAGCGCGACGTCGGCGTTGCCGTTGTCGACGGTGATCCAGATCGGGGAAACACCGAGGTCGTTCAACGCGTCGATGGCCGCGCCGGCCGCGATCAGACTGGCAACGGTCCGGGCATGCCCCCAGTGGGCCGCCCAGTGCAGCGCGGTGGCGCCATCCGGCCGCGCCGCGGTAACGTCGGCGCCAGCCGCGATCAGCGCCTGCGCGGCGTCCCATTCCTGGCGTTCCACGGCCGCGGCGACGCGCAGGTCGTCGTTCGCGGCGACCGGCGGCGGCAATGCGAACAGGAATGTCGCCGCAAGGGCGATGCCTGCCGCCCGCGCGGTACCGGATGCCGGCCACCGGCCAGCGCACGGGCGGGCCAACCAGGTCCTCATGACGCGGTCAGAGATCGGTCAACTCGCTGAGCTGACCCGTGCTGTCGCCGATCGACTCCGGCTTGACGCCCAACTTGTGCAACAGCGTGAGGAAGAGGTTCGTCACCGGCCGGTCGTCGTCGTAATGGATGTGACGATCGCCCCTCAGCGTCCCGGTACCGCCTCCCACCACCAGAATCGGCAGCTTGTGGTGATTGTGCGTGTTCCCGTTGCTCATCCCGCTGCCGTAGATGGTCATCGAGTGGTCGAGCAGCGAGCCGTCGCCATCCTCGGTCGCAGCGAGGCGGTCGACGTAGTAGCCCAACAGGTCGCCGTGGTACGCATTGACGCGCCGGAGCTTCGCGATCTTCTCCTCGTCGCCGCCGTGGTGCGACAGCGGATGATGGGCATCGGAGACGTCGATCTCCGGGTAGGCGCGGTTACTCGTCTCGTGCGCCACCATGAACGTGATCACGCGCGTCAGGTCGGCCTGAAAGGCGAGCACCTGCAGGTCGTACATCAGCCTCGCGTGTTCCTCGAACGAGCCGGGAATGCCGGGCGGCTGCTCCATCGCGACCGACAGATCGCTCAGCCCCTGGTCCTCCGCCATGCGGATGCGGCGCTCCACGTCGCGGATCGCCTCGGTGTACTCGTCCAGCTTTCGCCGGTCGCGGGCGCCGAGCGAACGGCGCAGGCTGGCTAGCTTCTCGGAGACGGCGTCCAGAATCGTGCCGTCCTCCCGCATGCGCGCCATGCGCGCCGCCGGGTCCGTGGTCCCGCTGCCGCCGAACATCCGTTCGAAGACGACGCGCGGGTTATTTTCCATCGGGAGTGGCGTGGTCTCGCTCCGCCAGTTGAGAGTGTTGGCGTAGACGCAGGAGTAGCCGGGGTCGCACGCCCCGAGCGGCTCCTTGGAGTCGAGCGACAACTCCAGCGAGGCAAGCTGCGTTTCCTGCGCCAGTTCGCGTGCGGCGATCTGATCCATCGAAACGCCGGCGCGAATGTCGGCGCCGGCCGTCTTCTTGGGGTGAACGCCGGTCAGGAACGCGCCGGAGGCGCGCGCGTGGTCGCCCGCACCCTCGCCCGGCAGGGCATCCCCATGCTGGTTGGCGAGCCCACCCAGCACGATCAGCTTGTCGCGGTGCGATGCGAGCGACCGCATAACCGGCTTCAGCTCAAAACCGGCGCCCGTCGCATCGGGCGTCCACTGATCCATCAGGACCCCGTTAGGCACATACACGACCCCGAGCCGCCTGACCGGCTGGGCGGCCGACAGACGCAACGGGGTGAACGCGGGCACCATTCCGTCGAGCAGCGGCAGCGCCAGCGTGGCGCCGACGCCCCGCAGGAAAGTGCGGCGCGGCAGGTGGTTCCTGGTGATCATCATGGCTCTCGCGCCTTTCTCATCTGGAACGGCGGACTCTCGACGATACCGGCGATCAACGACGACCAGGCGTAGCCGGACGGCCCTGCCTGCTGCACGACGCGCCGGATCCAGGGATAGTCGTAGTATTCGACGCCGCGCCCCAAGGCGTACGTCATGAGCTTCTCGGCGACGGTGGCGACGAACTCCTCCTCGCTGGCCAGCAGCATCGCACGCACGCTCTCCGGACCGGTCAGCTCCGTCCCGTCCGGGAGGGTTCCGGAAGTGTCCTCCACGCTCAGCTCGCGGTAGCCGCCTATGGCGTCGAACCCCTCCAGGGCAAAACCGAGCGG
Organism: uncultured Vicinamibacteraceae bacterium; assembly: GCA_964550305.1. Taxonomy (GTDB): domain Bacteria; phylum Acidobacteriota; class Vicinamibacteria; order Vicinamibacterales; family UBA8438; genus VXRJ01. Next base: position 177,899 of record CAZJYU010000001.1, read on the forward strand.
ATCCATCCGGACGTGGCAGCTCGCGCAGACCGGGTCGGTCCGATGGCGTTCCATCCGCTCCCGGACCGAGCGGGGGCGGCTCTCCGGGTCGGCCGGGTTGACGACGGAATCGGAATCCTCGAGCCCCGGCACGTCGGCGGGCGGCGGCGGCGGCGGCGCGCCCAGCAGGTTCTCGAGCACCCAGACGCCGCGTTTCACCGGCGAGGTGCGATTCGCGTACGACGTTGCGGTCAGGACGCTGCCATGTCCCAGGATGCCGCGGCGCGGGCTGGCGGCGGGCAGCGTGACGCGGCGGAAGTGGTTGCCACGGACCCCCGGAATGCCGTAGTGCTTTGCGAGACGCTCGTTCATGAAGGTGTAGTCGGAGGTCAGCACCTCCAGAACACTCCGGTCTTCCTTGATCTGGCTCTCGAACCAGAGTTCGGTCTCCCGCGTGAACGCTTCCCGCAGGTTGCCGTCGAACTCGGGAAACGCGAGCGGGTCGGGCTTTACCGAACGCATGTTCCGCAGGAACAGCCACTGTCCGGCGAAGTTCTCGGTCAGCGCGGACGCCTTCGGATCGGCCAACATCCGCTCGACCTGCGCCGCGAGTACACCGTCGCCGCGCAACTCGCCGCGGGCCGCAACCTCCAGCAGTTCGTCATCCGGGATACTGCTCCACAGGAAGAACGAGAGGCGCGACGCCAGCTCCAGATCGCTGATCGGGTACGGCTCGCCGGGCGACACCTCCTCGGGATCGTGCTCGATCCGGAACAGGAACTCCGGGTCGACCAGGATGGCGCGTAGGGCAAACTCGATGCCGGCTTCGAAGCTCCCCTTGGCGTGGCCCGTGTCGTAGAACGCCATCAGGGCGTCGACATCGCTCTCGCTGACCGGGCGCCGAAACGCGCGCCGCGCGATCGTGCCGAGGATCTCGCGCGCGCAGGCCGGCTCGGCTGCCGCGTCGACCGGACGGCAGGTGAAGATCCGCTGGCGACTCGGCGTGGCGTCCGCCGCCGAAGCGGGCGCCGTCGGATTGAACGGACCCTCGACTTCGACGATCCAGACCGCCATGGGCGCGTCGCGATCCCCCGCGTAGTGGTAAGTCTCCGCGCCGCTCACTGGCTCCAGCACGCCTTCGGGAATGGCGCTCGTCCGCACGAACGAGAAGGCGATCTCACGCATGCCGGCCCGCACCGGAATCCGGATGCGGAGATCCTCGTCGGCGTCTCGCTCGTACGGCGTGAGGTTGAAGACCGCGTTCCACGCCTCGCGCTGGCCGTCGCCGCCGACCGTGAACTCCGCGACGCGCTCACGGTCCAGCCGCACCTCCAGCCGGTTACGCCGCTGCAGCCCCTTGATCGCATTGCCGTGCGTCCGCTCCAACGTCACCCGGATGTCGTACTCGCCGTCGACCGGGAAGTAGTGGCGGGTCGCGAAGCCGCCGCGGGTGCCAAAGGGGTGCAACTCGCTCATCCGATCGTGCTGCAGCAAGACCGGCGACGTGGTGTACGCGGCCGTTTCCGGACGAATCGAGTGGTCGCCGATCGCCAGTTGCGCGACCTTTCCGGCCGCCAGCATGTAGCGCTCCAGCAGGGACGGCGAGAGCGACAGCACGTCCGCGATGTTGTCGAAGCCGTAGCTCTGATCGTCGGCCGGCAGCAACTCGCGGCCATCGATCTCGAGGGCGAGCAGGTCGCGGATCGCGTTCGTGTACTCGGTCCGGTTCAGCCGGTTTATCGTCTCGGTCCCCGGGTCGACGTCAGCGGCCGCCGCGCGGTCCAGTCCGGTCTCTATCCACTCGACGAAGCGGACGTACGTCTCGTCGTCGGGGCGGGGACGGAGCGGCGGCGGCATCTCGCGCGCCCGCAGCTTGCGAATTACCTTTTCCCACGTTTCCGCGCCCGTCGCTAGGTGTGCGACATCGAGGCGCTCCAGCGACAGATTGGCCGTGCTGAGCCGGTCGTTGTGGCAGGTGACGCAGTACTCGTCGAGGAGTGCGCGGTACTGATCTGGCGCGGCGGCGGCAACGGCTGCGGCGTTCTGGCCGGCGGCGGGCGCGGCGGCCGGAGGGGTCAGCGCAGCGAAAGCGCCGAGCGCCATGATGGCGGCGAGCGTGCGCGCGGTCACGGACATCGTCGTCACGCCCTCCCAGAACACCTCGACACACGAACCCCCGCCAGGATGAAAGCCATTATCCGAGCCGCCCGGACGGGGTGTCAACCACCGACACGATCCGGCGACTCCGCGGTCAGGCTTCCGGCGCCTGGAGGGCGCCGTTCTCGAGAATGTCCTGAATCCCGGCCACGAGCCGATCCACCTGCTCTTCCGTGTTGTAGAGGTGCGTCGATACCCGGACCGTGTTCAGGTCGAAGTCCGTGTGGCGCACCCAGACATGGTGCCGCCGCCATAGGGTCTCCACGACGTCGCGCCGGTCGAAACCATCGAGGGTGAAGCCGGTGATGCCGCAGGCGAGCGCGGGATGGGAAGACGTACGGATGGCCACTTCCGGGATCGGCGCGAGCCGATCGCGCAGCCGCGCCGCGAGCGCCCGGATGCGCCGTTCGATCCGCTCCCCGCCGATCGCGTCCTGGAAGTCGATCGCCGCGGCGGTGCCCGCCACTATCGGTCCGGCGCGTTGACTTAGCCGGTCGAACCGGGCGGCGCCACGCTCCGCGTCATCCCAGCCTGCCGTCACCACCGTCGGCCAGATCCGATCCTGGATGTCGCGACGCAAGTAAAGGAAGCCGGATCCCACCGGCGCGCCCATCCACTTGTACGGGCTCGACGCGTAGCAGTCGATGCCCAGGTCGTGCATGTCGAGGACCAGCATACCGATCGCGTGCGCACCATCCACCACCGTCACGATGCCGCGCGGCCGGGCCAGGGCCGCCAGTCGCCGAACCGGAAGCATGCAGCCGGTGGGAAAGGTGACGTGGCTGACGCTGATCACTCTCGTGCGCGGCGTGATCGCCTCCTCGAACCGGTCGACGATGTCGGAGGGGTCCGGCGTCGGGATCGGAAACGGCAGTTCCTTCACGACCACGCCGCGGCGCGCCGCAGCCAGCCTCCAGGGCTGCAGGCCGCCCGGATGCTCGTGGAACGACAACAGAACCTCGTCCCCTGCTTCGAGGTCCAACCCGTTGGCGACGAAACTCATCCCCTCGGTCGTGTTGCGCGTCAGCGCCACCTCGTCGAGGTCCGCGCTGACGAACGTCGCCAGCTTCTCTCGGAGTTCGTCCTGCAGGCGATTCTGCGCCGTGTTCGTCCGTCCCGGATCGGCGGCAAGCGCGCGGTAGCCGTCGACGACGGCGTAGTAGACAGGCTTCGGCATGGGCCCGAGCGTGCCGCTGTTCATGTACCCGAGTTCGTCCGAGATCAGGAACTCGCGCCGCACGCCCGCCCAGAACGTCTCGTCGTCGGACGCCTCCGCCTGCGCCGCACCCGGACGCGCCGCCGCGCGCGCGTACGACGCCGGCGGGTCCACGCCGACCGCCAGCGCGGCCGCCGATCCGCCCGTGATCGCGCGCACAAACTCCCGGCGGGAGACACTACCCGGCGTCCCGGGTTCCGCCGCAGCACCGACGGTTGGCAGGGACTCAGCCATGATGCTTCACTATGCGCCCGCGCGGGCGCCGGGTCAAACCGCGGGTCGCCGGCGGCGATATACTGACGCCGTCATGCGAACGCTCATCGCTGCCGCCGCGCTGGCGCTCGCCGCCGCACCGGTGGCTGCCCAGTCGCGCGACGCTCCGATCCCGCACGACTCCGGCCAGAGCATCAATCCGGCCTTCGAAGGCTGGTATCCGAACGCCGACGGCTCGTTCACGCTGTCTTTCGGCTACTTCAACCGGAACCACGAGACGGCGCTCGACATACCCATCGGTCCCGACAATCATTTCGAGCCGGGTCCCGCCGACCGCGGCCAGCCGACGCACCTGCTGCCGCGCCGCCAGACCGGCATCTTCACCGTGGTAGTCCCCGCGGACTTCGGCAACCAGACGCTCACGTGGTCGCTCACGGCGAGCGGTGAGACCTTCGCCGTCCCGGGGCACATCCGCCCCGAGTGGCAGATCGACGCCTTGCACGAGGTGACGAGCGGCAACCGCCCGCCGGTCGTCACGTTCACCGGGAACGCATCCGGCCAGGGTCCCGCCGGCGTCCGCCAAACGCTGACGGCGGCGGTCGAAGTACCGCTCACGCTGGCCGTCAGCGCAACCGACGATGGGGTCACCAAGCGGCCCACCGACGACCCGCCGATCCTCGGCCTCACCTGGTCGAAGTACCGCGGGCCGGGCGGGGTGCACTTTGCGGAGACGTCGCCGCAGTTGAGAGACGGCGGCCGCGCCACCACGACGGTCACCTTCGATGCCCCGGGTGACTACGTCCTGCGCCTTCTCGCCTGGGACGACTCCGGCGGTCAGGGGGCGATCATGGCCGGCGGTTTCCAGTGTTGCTGGACCAATGCGTACGTGGATGTTCGTGTAGAGTAGGCGGCTCCGACCGGATGCGGCGCCCAACTAACAGATGGATGGAGATCAACGGATGAAGAGGCACTACGCTCTCGCCTTCGTGGCTGTTGTCGCCCTGTTCGCCGCCGGCGCTGCCTCGACGCCGGTCCTCGCGCAGGGCACCGGAACGGACGATCCGACGTTCGCCCGCGATGTCGCGCCGATCCTGCAGCGGAGCTGCCAGGCCTGCCACCGGACCGGCAACATGGCGCCGATGTCGCTCGTCACCTACCAGGAGGTGCGGCCCTGGGCGCGCGCCATCCGCGAGAAGGTGGCAGGCCGGCTCATGCCGCCGTGGCATCTCGATCCGACCGTGGGCGTCCGCAAGTTCGCCAACGACATCTCGCTGAGCGACGACGAGATCGACACGGTGGTACGTTGGGTCGACGCCGGCGCGCCGCTGGGTGACCCAAGTGACATGCCGCCGCCGATCGAATGGCCGGCGGGCGACGTCTGGCGCCTCGCGGACGAGTACGAGGAACTGGGTGAACCCGACCTGGTGGTCCGCTCCACACCCTGGACGCAGGATGCCGAAGGGCAGGATCAGTGGTACCAGCCGATAGTCGAGACGGGGCTTACCGAAGACCGCTGGGTGAAGGCGGTTGAAGTGCGGCCGTCGCTTGACGGGCGGCCGATTGTCCACCACGCCGTCATCAGCCTGCTGCAGGAGGAGGATCCGGACGACTTCGAGGCGGCCATCAGCGTCCCGGGCACCGGTTCCTATTTCACCGAGTTTGCGGTCGGTAAGCTGGGTGATGTTTTCAGCGAGGGCACCGGCAAGCTGCTGAAGGCCGGTTCACGCCTCCGCTACGACCTGCACTACCACTCGGTCGGCGAGGCGATCACTGACTCCACCGAGGTAGGGATCTGGCTCTACCCACAGGGTTACGTCCCGAAGTACCGCGTCTACGCCCACGCCATGGGGGTACGGCAGGCGATCCAATCCCTCGACATCCCGCCGGGTGCGATTACCGAGCACGAGGCGTTTTTCCCGCTGCGCTACCCGGCGCGTCTGGAGAATTTTCAGCCGCACATGCACATTCGCGGGAAGGCGATGTCGATGGAAGCGATCTATCCCGACGGCCGGACCGAGATGATCAATTACGTCGACCGCTTCGACTTCAACTGGCACGTCAACTACGTCTACGCCGACGACAGCGCTCCGGTACTGCCCGCGGGCACGGTCATCAAGCTAACCGCCTGGCATGACAACTCCGCCGGCAACCGTGCCAACCCCGATCCCACCCAGTGGGTCGGCTGGGGCCAGCGCAGTTACGACGACATGTACCATGCTCACGTCAACGTGGTGTACCTGACCGACGAGGACTACGAGCAGATCGTCGCCGAGCGCGCCGCCGCCAACGACGAGTAGCGGCGACTTTGGAGGCTTATGCCTCCAGTCTGGTGTCAGGGAGTGACAGAAACGGTCAGGTCGGCGGTAGTTGCGAGGCCGCCGTCGTGGGCAATCGCCTGCAGGACGTAGTCGCCCGGCGCACTGAACGTCGCTTCCGTCGTCCAGCGACCGTCCTCTGGCGGGTCTGGGGTAGTGAAGCCAAGCGACCAAGGTGAGTTCATACCGTCGCGTGTGTCCTCCCACACCTTGATCTGCGGCGGGTCGAACCTCACGTTGTCGCCATGCCCGCGGTAGACGAACCATGACAGCCGGTGGCCGGTGGCGGTGTCGGTAGTGATCGGACGCCGGATGCCATTCTGCGGGCGAGCCAGCGGACGGGCACGCGGCTTGCCGTCGTCGGTCGAGACGGCTGTCAGCGCCAACGGCTCGCCGACACGGACGGTTCTCTCCGACGGCCCCTCGACAGCGAGCGTCGGCGCCTCGTTCTCGGGCAACTCCGGAGTCGTCCCGGCCGCACCACCCGCGCCGTAGTTCGCCTGCACGACGGACGGGTCGATGTAGTAGTCCCGCTTCAGCGTGCCGTACGCCTTTTCGGTCACGCTGTTCACGGTCACCGTCCAGACCAGCTCCTGCTCGCCGAAGTCCGCCGGCACCCGCACCCTGAAGGTGAAGCGGTTGCGGCGTGGCAGGAAGTACGTGGGCTGTCCGCGATCCGGGTCGCCCGGCTCGAAGTAGTTGTCGGGACCTACCGGGATGTGCGGCGACTCCGTCCAGTTCCGGTTGAAGTAGCCGAACACCAGGTTGAACGAGCCGTCCGCGTTGACCTCCCAGCCCTCGTAGGCGGGCGAAAGGCTCTGGCCGACATCGTACCGTTCCTGCGCCGCACCGGGCGGCGGCGCAAGAGCAAGAACCAGAATCGCCGCAGGCACGGCCGTGCGCACGAGCCCAGCGAAGCACTGAGGTCCGAAAACGGCGTATCGAGTCGTCACCGCCTAGTTATCGCCGCCGCCCGCCGTCGGGTCCTCGTCCGGCAACCCGCAGGTGAGGCAGCCGATGTCGAATCCCCCGTTCGCATCGAGCGCGGCCTCGCGCTCCGCCACCTCAGCCGCGAACTCCTCGTCGTCCAGATAGATCGCCTGCATGAGGTTGATGAACATGTTGTCGACGGAACGCTGGCCGGAGCCGGACCAGTTCCGGGGGTCGGGCACGTTCGGGTTCGAAGGCGTGTTGTCGAAGTAACCGGTCAGCCGCAGCACGGTGCCCTTCGGCAACAGCGGCGCGGCGTCATCGGCGTACTTGTAGACACGTACCCAACTGTGGTCGTAACCGGCGCAGTTGAGCGTCCGCGACTGCGAGTTGTAGATCGCGTCGATGCACATCCTCACGCCCGGAGCGTGCATGTGCGGTTCGAAGACGCTGATCTTCGAGTTCTCGGTCAACGTCAGGAAGGCCTCGGCGCGCTGGTCCTTTTCCATGGCGCGGATGTCGAGATCCGGCCCGTTGCCGAAGAAGAGCAACTGCATCTCCTTCGTCGGCTTGTATCCCTTCGGATGGAACTTGAAACCGACGTCGAGGTGCGCGCGCACGTCCGTACCGTTGGCATGGAGGTGGGTCGTCGGAAAGATCAGCCTCGAGCCCGCCTCGATGAGCCGTCCCGCCTCCTCGTCGAAGATGTCGGCGTTGCGCCCCACCTCGGCCACCGGCCAACTGACCGGCTGGTCATCCTCGTCCGGCCCCTGAACGTAGAGGGCGGAATGGTGCACGACGAACAGCCCGCCCACCGTGTTGGAGCGGACGCCCCGCTGCATGTTGTTCCGTTCCTTGTACTCGACTGCCGCGACGTAGCGATCCTCGGTCATCCCCGTCTCGACGGTGCCCAGGGCGCCCCACCAGTCGGGCTGCTCCGCCGCCACCTCGAACTCCGGCGACGACACGATCAGATCGGGCTCGCCGATCTCCCACTCGTCGACGTCAATGAACGGCGGCGGCTCCGGCATGTCGGCCGGATCCCCCTGCGGGGCGCCGTTGTCCGCCCACCGCGCGATCGTCGCGATCTCGTCGTCGCTCAGCGACCAGTCGTCCTTGAATTCCTGGATGCCGATGCTCTTCTCGATGTACCACGGCGGCATCACGCCCAGCTTGTCGCGCAGACCGGTGCGGTACTTGATCGACCGCGCCCATGGCCGAACTTCCTCGTAGGTGATGAGAGACATCGGCGCCAGCGCGTTCGGCCGGTGACACTTCTGGCAGCTCCGCTGCAGGATGGGCGCAATGTCCCTGCTGAACGTCGGATCATCCGGTACCGCCTCGGCCGCTTCGAGCGGCCCGGGCGTCAACGCCAGCACCGCTATCGCGGCCACGGTCGCTGCCAGCGCCACTGGGCGCAGCATCGCGCTCGTCATGCTTATGGGGGTCGTCACATTCACAGTTACCTTCCCTCGTCCGCCGCGCGACTGTCGTCAGCCCGCGATCCGTTGAACTCGGCCTCGAGCTCAGCCTCCCAGGTCCTCCGGGCCGCGATCTGGTCCTGGCGCGTCTGTAGACAATCGTAACAAACCGAGCCCGGGATCGCGTGGCCTTCGCCCTCCACGTCGATACCCCGGGCGACCATCAATTCGCGCAGATGCGCCGCGGTGTGCTTCTGCGCCTTGTAGAAGTCGGAGTAGCTGAAGCCGTCGGCGATGGCGAGGGCCGACCAGCCGTCGACCGTGCGCGCATCGAGATCCGCGCCCTGCTCCACGAGGTAGTCGACTACGCCGTTGACGCCGCGGAACGCCGCGCCGTGCAGCGCGGTTTCGCCCCGGTAGTTCACGGCGTTCACGTCGCCGCCCTGCTCGACGCAGATCCGCACCGCCTCGAGCACTTCGTCCTCCTGCCCCTTCAACGACCCGCCGTCCTCGCCCGGGTTCCAGATGGCGATGCCCGCCGCCACCATCAGCGGCGTCGTGCCGTCGGCGTTCGGCGTCACGGTGTCGGCGCCGGCGTCTATCAGGACGCGCATCGCTTCGGTGTCGGTCACCTTGGCGGCAAGAAAGAACGGTGTGGCGCCCAGCCGGTTGAGCCGGTTGCGTTGGCCGTCCTTCATGCCGTTGACCGTCATCCGTGCGTTGATATCGCCGCCGAGCGCGATCATCTTCTTCAGCACGTCGATGCTGTCGACATTGCCGGCCGGAATCGGGCCCGGGAATCCGAAGCCGGTATTCATGCGGCGGGTCCGGAGCAACTGATGCATCGCGTTCCAGCCGGCGTCCGCCAGGTTCGGGTCGGCGCCCCGGTCGAGCATCCAGTCCGCCAGCTCCCAATTCGCGTTCGCCAAGGCCACCACCAAGGCGCTCTGGCCATCCGACAGCGTCTCGTTCACGTTCGCGCCCGCCTCGACCAGAACGCGCGTCGCGTCGAGGTGGCCGGCGCGTGCGGCAAACATCAGCGCCGTGAAGCCGGTCGGGTGCGGCGCGTAGAACATCGAGCTGCCACTCGGCGCGCGTCCCCCCGTCTCCGTCCGGGCATGGACATCGGCGCCCAGCTCCGCGAGCGCATGCACGGCCGCGGCGTTGTTCCGCGCTGCGGCCCACATGAGCGCCGTCTGGCCACGAAACTCGTCGCGGGCGCTGGGATCGGCGCCACGCACCAGCAGCAGCCGAACCGCTTCGGCGTCACCGTTGCGCGCCGCCGTCATCAGCACGGTCTCACCGCCGGGAAGCGACGCATTCGCGTCCGCGCCGCCGTCAAGAAGAGCCTCGAGGATGGCCGCGTTGCCGTTCTCCGCCGCGAGCGCGATCGGCTGAACGCCGTACCGGTTGGCCGCCGTGACATCGGCGCCGGCCCCAATCAGCAGGTTCACCAGATCCAGATCGTCGCCGTGCGCCGCCCAATGCAACGCCGTCGCCCCGTCGGCCTCCGTTCCGTTGACGTCGGTCGACTGCTCAGCCACGATCGCCCGTACCGCGTCGCCGTCGCCCGCCCGCACCGCGTCGATCAAGGGCACGCCACGCCTGGCGGCAGCCTCCGCCGCGGGCGCGGCCGTCAGGCCGGTGGCGAGCGCCGCCACCGCAACCACCCACGCCAGCCGGCAGGTTGTTGTCTCCCGCATCGCGCCTAAACCCCTGTCAACGGACCCGTGCTGTCGCTGATCCGGTCCACCTTGACGCCCACCTTCTCGAGCAGCGCCAGGCCGAGGTTCATGAAGGGCGTGTGCATTTCGTAGACGAGGTGCCGGTTGCCCGCGAGCTGGCCGCAACCGCCACCCAGCATCGCCACGGGCAGGTTGTACGGCGTGTGCTGATCGCCATCGCCCATGCCCGCGCCGTGCAGCAGGATGGCGTGATCGAGCAGCGTGCCGTCGCCGTCCGGCGTGTTCTGCAGCTTTTCCGCCAACCCTGCGAAAAGCGTCATGTGGTACTGGCAGATCTTCGTGTACTGCGCGATGTTGTGCGTGTCCATCTGGTGGTGCGACACCGTGTGGTGCGCCTCTGGCACGCCGATGCTCGGGTAGGTCCGCCAGCTCTGCTCGCGCGCCATCTGCATGCAGCTCACGCGCGTGATGTCCGCCTGGAACGCCAATACCAGCATGTCCTGCAGCAGCCGGACATGCTCGTCGTAGTCGTCCGGCACTCCCGCCGGCTGATCGATCGCCGGGAGCGGCGTCGTGGCGTTGTTCTCCTCGGTTCGCTGAATGCGACGCTCGATCTCGCGGATCGACGTGAGGTACTCGTCCACGGCGGCCCGGTCCTGCGCGCCGACGCGCCGCTCAAGGCGATGCACCGCTTCGGTGACGGAATCGAGAAGGCTCCGATCGGTCCGCATCTGCGCCAGCCGCGCCTCGGTGTTGCCTCCGTCGCCGAACAGACGCTGGAAGACCACGCGCGGATCGCGCTCGTGCGGCAGTGGCGTGGTCGGCGTGCGCCACGACGTCGAGTTGAGGTAGGCGCACGAGTATCCGTTCTCGCAGTTGCCCACCTCGTAGTTGGAGTCGGTCGTCAGTTCCAGGGAGCGGAGCGCGGTGTCAACGCCCAGCTTGTCCGCGGCATACTGGTCGATCGTCTTGCCGGCACGAAGATCGGCTCCCTCGGTCCGCTTCGGCAGGATCCCGTTCAGCCAGCCGCCGTGGGCCCGCGTGTGCACGCCGCCACCCTCGTTAGGACTGAGCACCCCCCGGTTACTCAGGCCGCTAACGACCGTCAGCCTATCGCGCAGGGGGTCGAGCGGTCCCAGCACCGGCGACAACTCGAAGTCGGACCCACCGCTCCCCTCCGGATGGAAGTTGCGCGGCAGGATGCCGTTCGGCACGTAGAAGAAGGCGAGCCGTGGCACCGGTGTAGTCACGGTGCGGGCGGCGGCCGACAGTGCCGGCACCATCGCGTCAAGCAGAGGCAGGGCAACGGTGGCCCCCAGGCCGCGCAGCACCGTCCGCCGGGAAAGCGATTGCTGGGTGACGATCATGACTGCGATCTCCTCATCAGGAACGGATCACTGGTAACGATACCAAGGATCACCGACTGGACACGGTAGTCGTCCGCCGCCGCGCCGCGAACGATGCTTCGGACCGACGGCATGTCGTACCAGTCCAGGCCGCGACCGAGCGCATACGTGAGCAGTTTCTCGGTCACCGTCATCACGAACTGCTCCGGTTTCGACGCGAGCGCATCACGCATCCCGTTCACGCTCGTGAACGACCGGCCGTCGGGCAGCACGCCCGACGGATCGATTCGGTGGAATGACTCGTCCACTTCGCGCCACCGTCCTATGGCGTCGAAGTTCTCCAATGCGAACCCGGTCGGATCGATCATCGCGTGGCAGGCGGAGCAGGCCGGGTTGTCGCGGTGCTCCTCCAGCCGCTCGCGCAAGGTGGGGCGCTTGGCCTGCGTTTTCTGATCGTTCAGGGCGGGGACGTTCGCCGGGGGATCGGGCGGCGGCGTCCCCAGCAGGTTATCGAGAATCCACTTGCCGCGCAGCACGGGCGAGGTCCGGATGGCGTGCGACGTGAGGGTCAGGATGCTGCCATGCCCCAGGAGCCCGCGGCGCGGGCTGCCGGCAGGCAGTTCGACCCGCCGGAAGTGGCTGCCGGCAATCCCGGGAATGCCGTAGTGCTCCGCGAGCCGCTCGTTCAGGAACGTCCAGTTGGCCGTCAACAGGTCCGGGATCGCATGGTTGTCCCGGATGATCCCATCGACGAACAGCTCGGTCTCGCGCAGCATGCTCTGGCGAAGCGACTCGTCGAACGCGACCGAATACGGATCGCCCGGACGGACCGTCGTCTCCAGATTGCGCAATCGCAGCCACTGCGCGGCGAAGTTCGTCGTGAGTGCTTCCGAACGCGGGTCGGCCACCATCCGCCGGACCTGGCGTTCGAGTTCCGCCGGATCGCTGAGGCGCCCTGACTCCGCTGCGTCCAGCAAGGCATCATCCGGGATGCTGCTCCAGAGGAAGAACGAAAGGCGCGACGCCAGGTCGATGTCCGGAATCCGGTAGGGCGTGCCGGACGTGACCCCCTCCGGATCCGCCTCGACGCGGTAAAGGAACTCCGGGCTCACGAGCAGGCGGCGCAACGCCAGCTCGATGCCGTCTTCGAACCCGCCGTCCGCCCGCCCGCGATCGTAGAAGCCGATCAGCACGGTCAACTCCTCCGGGGCGGGAGTGCGACGGTAGGCGCGGCGTGCGAGGGTCGACAGGATCTCTCGCGCGCAGGCGGGTTCGTCCGCTTCGGTCGCGGGCCGACAGGTGAAGATCCGCGCGCGCGACGGCGTGTCCGAGGCTCCCGACGCGTCGTAGGGTCCGGTGATCGTCACCCGCTGCACGAACGGCTGCCTGCCTGCCAGCCCGCCCGAGTTGCCGGAGACCCGCGGATTGGGAAACGGCTCGCGCACCTGCTCGATCAGCGCCGCCGGTTTTCGGAAGAACGTTACGCCCATCTCGCGTGGCCCAGCCTCCACCTCGAGGCGGAAGTCGACGATCGATGCCTCGTCGCGCCGTCCCCCTCCACCCTCGGGCGGCGGACCGATGGCTACCAGCCTGACCTGCTCACCGTCGAGCGTCACTTCCAGATCGTGTGCCTCGGCCAGCCGCTGACTGTTGACCAACTCGATCCGAATGTCGTAGGCCGCGTCCTGCGAGAAGAGATGTTCGATGTGCAGGCCGCCGCGCGTACCGAACGGCAGCCGTTCGACCCGCGCGTGCTGCGCCAGATCCTGGGCTGCTTCGTACCGGGCCGCCGACACCGCCGGCGGCGGGCTGCCGACGGCCAGGCGGCTGACCGTGCGTGCCGCCGCGAGGTAGCGCTCCATCAGCGCCTGCGACATCCGAAGGACGCCGCCGATGTTGTCGAAGCCGAAGCTGGAGTCGTCGGCCGGCAGCAGGTCGTCGGCGTCCAGCTCGATGGCAAGCAGGTCGCGAATGGCGTTGCGGTACTCGGTCCGGTTCAGGCGGTGGAACGCGGCCGTGCGCCCCGGATCGCGCGTCACCCCCCAGGCGCGGTCCAGCTCGCCTTCCAGCCAGTCAAGGAAGCGGTCCGTCTCGGCATCATCCGGCCGGGGCCGCCCCGCCGGAGGCATCACGCCGCCACGCATCTTCCGGACGACGCGCTCCCACTCGGCGGCATGCGCGCCAATCGCCGAGAGTTCGAGCGTATCCAGAGTCAGCGCGACCGAGCGGAGTTGCGCCACGAGCGCGGATTCCGGCTCACCGGCGCCATTGACAATTCGGGCGCTGTGGCAGGTAACGCAGTAGCGGTCGAGCAGCGCGCGGGGCTCGGACAGCTCCGCCTGCGCAGCCGACGGCGACGGCGCGGTCACCATGGCCGCGAGCGCCGCCGCCGCCACGCACCATGCGAAACGTCCCCGGTTGAGCACTCCGTCTACGGCTCGTTCACGTCCTCGAGCAGATCCTCCGGCGACGTGTCACGCAGCCGCTCCTGCACGGTGCCCGGAATGCCAAGGCTGATGTCTGCGCCCAGATCCGCAATGAACTGGGCCGTCTCCGGCCAGCTCTGGAATTGGAACGACTGCTTCGAACCCTCCGCCATCCGGTAGGCGGTCCGGCCGCGGAAGTCGCGCGCGTTGATGTCCGCCCCCTGGGCGACCAGGTAGTCAATCACCTCGTTCAGGCCCCGGAACGCCGCGCCGTGAAGCGCCGTGAAGTCCGCCTCGTTGATGGCGTTCACGTCACCGCCCGCCTCGACCAGGAACTTCACCGCCGCCTCGGCGCTGGGCGAACGGACCCCGCGCGGCTCGCGCGGCGTGTAGGTGGCGCGGCCGAGCCCGGCCGCCACCATCAGCGGCGTCGTCCCGTCGACGGTCGTCAGGTGCTGATCCGCGCCACCGTCGATCAGCGTCTGCATGATCTCGACGCCGCTCGAGGTCCGGCTCTCGGCGACGACGCCAAAAAGCCGTTCGCCCCCGTTCAGGTCGTAGGCGGCGACCCAGAGCGGGGTGGCGCCGCGGAGGTCGCCGGTGCCGGCGGAAAACGGCTCGAACGCCCCCTTCTTCGGCCAGCCGATGTAGCTCATGAACATCGCGGAGGTGGTAATCCGCGCGTTCGGATCGGCGCCCCGATCGAGCAGCGCCTGCACCAGGGGGAGGCGTTGCTCGGCCGTGAGCCGAGTGCGGTACCGCGTAATGCTGCGTCGGCTGCCGCCGTGCCGGACGTACCACTCGCGCATCCAGGTGCGAACCCGACCTGACGCGGCGTGCAGTGCCGAGACGCCGTTCATCCTGCCGTTCGGATCCGCGCCCTCCTCGATCAGGAACATCGCGAAGTCCGCCTGGTCTTCCAGGATGCTGAACGGCAGCACGTGGGTGCCGTCGGCGCTCGGCTCGTTGATGTCGACGCCCGCATCGATCAGCGCACGCGCCGTCTCGGTGTCGCCGTTGCGCGCCGCGAACATCAGCGCCGTGAACCCCTTGAGCGTCGAGACGGTCGGGTCGGCGCCGGCGGCGAGCAGCCGCCGGACGACCTCGCCATGCATCTCCGACACCGCCCACATCAGCCCGGTGCTGTGGGTCGCGGTCACCTTGGCGTTGACGTCCGCTCCGGCCCCCATGAGGGCTGTCACGACATCGGCGTTACCGGTCCGCGCCGCCGTCATCAGCGGCGTGAGGCCGCTCTGCCGCGCGACGTTGGGGTCGGCGCCCTCGGCAAGCAGCGTCTCGACCATGGCGGGACTCGCGTTCTCGGCCGCCCGCTCGAGCGCGGTCACGCCGCGGTCGTCCGTCGCGTTTACATTCGCGCCGGCGGCGAGCAGCCGCTCGACCAGCTCGACATCGTCCCAGTGGGCCGCCCACAGCAGCGCCGTGGTGCCATCGGCCCGGGCCGCGTTCACGTCGGCCCCTTCCTCAAGGAGGCCCAGAACCGCCTCGCGGTCCTGATCCGCAGCGGCGGTGACGATGCGGAAGTCCTGCGCGGCCGCCACGTTAACTCCCGCGGCAAGCACCGCAACAGCGAAGCCGGCGACCCACCGACGCATGCAAATTGTCATGACCATGCCTCCAGCGGGGCGTGCACGCAGCAATGAAGCTACGCGGCGTCCCCAGTCAACGAACCTTGCTTGCCGGCCCGGCGCCGGCGTTCACGTAGTCAGTTCTGCTCGTTCTCGTTGACGTCGACCAGCAAGTCCTCGGGCGACGTGTCGCGGAGCCGTTCCTGCACCGTACCCGGGATGCCGAGTGTGGTGTCGGCGCCCAGGTCGGCCAGCAACTGGGCCGTCTCCGGCCAGGTCTGGAACTGGAACGACTGCTTCGAGCCCTCCGCCATCCGGTAGGCGGTCCGGCCACGGAAGTCGCGCGCGTTGATGTCGGCCCCCTGGTCGATCAGGTACTCGATCACTTCGTTCAGGCCCCGGAACGCCGCGCCGTGCAACGCGTTGAAGTCCGCCTCGTTGACGGCGTGGATGTTGCCTCCGTTCTCCACGAAGAACTTCGTCGCCAACTCCGCGCCCCGCGAACGGATGCCGCGCGGCTCGCGCGGCCGGTAGGTGGATCGGCCCAGGCCGGCCGCCATCATCAGCGGCGTCGTCCCATCGACGGTCGTCAGATGCTGATCCGCCCCCGCGTCCACCAGCGCCTGAAGGATTGCCACGCCGGCATTCTGGGACTCTTCGCTCATAGTCGCCCCGTCCTGATCCTGGTAGTACCGGCGACTGTCCGCCATGTCGAACGCGGCGACCCACAGCGGCGTGGCGCCGCGCATGTCGCCGGTGCCGCACGCGAAGGGTTCGAAGGCCCCCTTCTTTGGGTAGCCGATGTAACTCATCATCATCGTCGAGGCGGTGATGCGACCGTTGGGATCGGCGCCCCTGTCGAGCAGCGCCCGCACCAAGGGGAGACGCTGGTCGGGATCGAGCCTCGTGCGGCGGTAGCTACGCGCCCTGCCGTAGCGGCCGTAGAAGCCATGCCGCCGGTTCCAGTCGATCAACCACTGACCAACCGACCCGGAGGCGGCATGAAGTGCGCTGACGCCGAACACTGTGCCATTCGGATCGGCGCCTTCCTCGATGAGGAACATCGCGAAGTCGTCCTGATTGAACACGATCGAGAACGGCAGCACGTGGGTCCCGTCCGCGCTCGGTTCGTTGATGTCGACGCCGGCCGCGATCAGCAGGCGCGCGGTCTCGACATCCCCGTTCTGCGCGGCGTACATCAGCGGGGTGAAGCCCTTGACGGTGGAGACCGACGGGTTGGCGCCGGCGTCGAGCAGCGTGCGGATGACTTCGCCGTGCTGCTCCACGATCGCCCACATGAGCGCCGTGCTTCCCGTGGTGGCAACCGCCGCGTTGACGTCCGCGCCGGCGTCGAGCAGCGCCCGGATCACCTGGGCGTTGCCGGTCTGCGCCGCCGTCATGAGGGGCGTCAGCCCGCTCGTCATTGCGGCATTCGGGTCGGCGCCGGCGGCGAGCAGGACTTCGGTCATCCGAAGGCTCGCGTTCTCCGCGGCGCGCTCGAGCGGCGTGACGCCATGGTCGTCCGCTGCGTCGACGTCCGCCCCGGCAGCAATCAGCCGCTCGGCAATCTCGACGTCGTCGCTGTACGCCGCCCAGAGCAGGGCCGTAACGCCATCGGCCCGACGGGCATTGACGTCAATTCCCTCGTCGAGCAGCGCACGGACCGTGGCGTGATCCTGTTCCGCCACCGCATCCAGGAGTCGCAGATCGGGCCCCTGGGCCGCCGCCGTCGCGGCCACGGCGAGGCAGGCTGCCGAAGCCGCAAGAATCCGCCGGAGATGGACCAAAAAGTCTTGTGTCATGAGGCTCACTATACGATAGAATGCGTCTCATGACTAGACCCATTTACGTCCGTCTCGCAGTGGCCGCGGTGATGGCGGCGGCCATGCTCGCGCCACCCTTCGCGGAGGCCCAGGCGCCCTCGCGGGAGCTGTTCGATCGCTACTGCGTCACCTGCCACAACGAGCGCCTCCAGACCGCGGGGCTGATGCTCGATCAGCTTGACCTGAGCGACATCGCCGGCAACGCGGAGACGCTCGAAAGGGTCGTCCACAAGCTGCGCAACGGGCAGATGCCGCCGGAAGGCCGGCCCCGGCCCGACGCGGCGGCGGTCGGGGCGTTTCTCGCGTCGCTCGAGATCGCGCTCGACCGGGCGGCGGCGGAGAGACCCGACCCGGGTCGGGTCTCCTCGCGGCGGATGAACCGGCTGGAGTACGCCAACGCCGTCCAGGACCTGCTGGCGCTGGAGATCGATGCCGCGACGCTGCTGCCGAGCGACATGGCGGGCTTCGGCTTCGACAACAACGCGGATGTGCTCTCGATTACGCCGGGGCTGATGACGCGCTACATCGCCGCGGCGACGAAGATCAGCCGCGCCGCCATCGGCAGCCCCGAAAACCGGCCGATGATGCAGGTCTACGAGGTGGGCTACGAGGAGCGCGACGCCCGCCGGAACGACGACATGCCGTTCGGGACGGTTGGAGGCATCTCGGTGCGCCACCACTTCCCGCTCGACGGCGAGTATGTCTTCGCGGTTCGCCTGAAGCGGGACGAGACGATCGAAACGATCGAGGGTATCGAGGAGGACGAGCATCAACTCGAGCTTCGGATCGATCATGAGCTGATCCGGCAGTTCGAAATCGGTGGTCGCTATCCCGGACCGGACCCCGGGGAGTTGATCGCGGTTCAGGAGGACGACGTCGAGGGCCAGATCCTCCATGAGTACCGGATGACGGCCGACCAGGAACTGGAGGTTCGCGTCCCGGTGAGTGCCGGCACCCGCCTGGTGACGGTCGGCTTCACCGATGTGGCGCCGTTGCCGCAGGCGCCGATCAATCTTCCGGGCGTCGACATGCTGTACCTGTCCGGTCCGTTCGACGGAGCGGTGCCCGACGAGACGCCAAGCCGGGAGCGGATCTTCACCTGCCGTCCCGCCAGCGAGACCACCGAGGCCGAGGAAGCGTGCGCGAGAGAGATCTTCTCGACGCTCGCCCGCCGAGCCTACCGCCGGCCGGTGACGGACGAAGACCTCAATTCGCTGTTGCGGGTCTACCGCGAGGGGCGGGCCGACCGCGACTTCGAGGGGGGGGTTGAGCGGGGCCTCGAGGCGATGCTCTCGATGCCCAGTTTCCTGATGCGGGTCGAGCAGCAGCCGGTGGACACGCAGCCTGGCGCCATCTACGAGTTGTCCGGCCTGGAGTTGGCGTCGCGGCTGTCGTTCTTCATCTGGAAGAGCATTCCGGACGACGAGTTGCTCGACCTGGCCGATGAAGGCCGCCTGCGCGAACCGGAAGTGCTGGCGGAACAGGTGCAGCGCATGCTGGCCGACGAACGCTCGACCCGGTTCATCCTGGACTTCGCCGGCCAGTGGCTGCAGATGCGCAACATCGATTCGCAGGATCCGGATGGGGCGCTGTTTGCCTTCTTCAACGACTCGCTCCGCACCGCGATGGTGAACGAGACGGAGATGTTCATCGAGGATCAGGTGCGGAACGACCGGCCGATTCCGGAGTTGCTGACCGCCAACTACACCTTCTTGAACGAGCAGCTCGCGGAGCACTATGGCGTGGAAGGCGTCTACGGCAGTCGCTTCCGCCGGCACGAGTGGAACGACGACCGGCGCCCCGGCCTGCTGGGCCATGCGAGCCTGCTGACGGTTACGTCCTACGCCAACCGGACGTCGGTGGTACTGCGGGGCAAGTGGGTGCTCGAGACGCTGCTCGGCTCCCCGCCGCCGCCGCCGCCGCCCAACGTTCCGCCGCTCGCCGAGCAGGACGGGGCGAACCCGACGTCGCTGCGGGAGCGGATGGAGCAGCACCGGCAGAATCCGGTTTGCGCGAGCTGCCACCAGCGGATGGACCTGCTTGGCTTCGCGCTGGAGCACTTCGACGCGACCGGCCGGTGGCGCGAGACCGATGGCGGCGCGCCGATCAATGCGGAGATCGAGCTGGGTGGCGAGACAGTCGACAGCCCGCGCACGTTCCGCGAGGCGCTGCTGGCCGAGGGCGACCGGGAGTTCGTGCGGACGGTGGCGGAAAGGATGCTGATCTACGCGCTGGGCCGTGGCGTGCTGCACACGGATCAGCCGCTGCTGAGGCAGATTTCGGATCAGTTGGCGCGGAGCGGCGAGCGGTGGTCGACGCTCGTCGGAGCGCTCGTCGCGAGCGAACAGTTCCGGTACCGGCGGGCGCCGGTGCCGGAAGGTGAGCTGGTGGCCGCCGCCGATCAGCAGTAGGCCCAGGGACAGTGCACTGAGACTGAGTACATCGGATCCGTCGGCGTAACTCGGGGGGTCTGGAACGGACCCGGGAGGTGAGGCGATGTTCATCACCAAGAAGCATCTGCCGCGTCGGACGGTGTTGCGTGGCCTTGGCGCGACGGTCGCTCTGCCACTGCTCGACGGGATGGTGCCGGCGCTGACCGCGCTGCAGAACACGGCGGCGGCGCCCATCAAGCGGCTCGGCGTCTTCTACGTCCCGAACGGCATGTCCATGCCGTACTGGTTCCCGACGACGGAGGGGCCGATGGACGAGTTGCCGCCGACGCTGGCGTCGCTCAACGCCCACAAGGACAAGGTCCTGCTGTGCGGCAACCTGGACGACGAGGCGGCGAACCTGGTCAAGGGTGGCAGCGGCGACCACGCCCGCTCCGCCGGGACGTTCCTGACCTGCGTGCCATTCAAGATCACCACCGGGTTTGACGCATCGGTGTCGATGGATCAGCTTGCGGCCCGCGAAACATCGAAGGAAACGCAGATTGCATCGCTGGAGCTCGGCATCGAGTCGAATGCCATGTTGGGCAGTTGCGACGGTGTGAGTTGCGCCTACACGAACACGATTGCGTGGCGCACCCCGAACACCCCACTACCGATCGAGAACGACCCGCGGGCCGTGTTCGAGCGGCTGTTCGGGTTGAGCGGCAGCACCGAGCCGACAGCACGGCTGGCGCGGCTGCAGCGCGACCGGACCATCCTGGACGTGGTGGGTGCGGAGTTGAAGGACCTCGAGCGGGTCCTCGGTCCCCGCGACCGGGAGAAGCTCGACGAGTACGTCGACTCCGTGCGCGACATCGAGCGGCGCATCCAGATGGCCGAGGACCAGGCGGCGCGGGAGCTCCCGGTGGTCGACCAGCCGATGGGCATGCCGGCGGACTACGTCGAGCACGCGCGGCTGATGATGGACCTGCTGGCGCTGGCGTATCAGACGGACCTGACGCGCATCTCGACCTTCATGCTGGCGCGCGAGGTGAGCGGCCGGGCGTACCCGGAGATCGGGGTGCCGGACTCGCACCACCCGCTGTCACACCACCAGGACGAGCCGGCGAAGCTGGAGCGGCTGCACAAGATCAACCAGCACCACTTCGCGCAGTTCGCGTATCTGGTCGACAAGATGGCGAACCTGGCGGAAGGCGACGGCACGATGCTCGACTCGACGGTGTTCCTCTATGGGACGGGCATCAGCGACAGCAACACGCACTTCCACGACGACCTGCCGATTGCGGTGGTCGGCGGCAAGGCGGCGGGCATCCAGGGCGGGCGTTACATTCGCTATGCGCCGGACACGCCGCTCGCCAACCTGCACATGACGATCCTCGAGTTGATGGGGGTCCCGCAGGAATCGTTCGGGGACGGCACGGGCAACCTGTCGCGCCTCACCGTCTGATTCAGCACGTCCTGCAGCGGCGGCCAGAACCACCGGCACTTCGCGGGCGGGCACTCGTATCCCTTTGGGGCAACAACGGGTGCCCGCCGACGGTATTTGTTCCGGGGACCGAAGCGTCCTCTGCGTCAGACGCCCGACAGCATCCGATCGCCTACGTTGAGCTTGCCGGTGCTGTCGCCGAACTCCTCCATGTGCAGGCCCAGCTTGCCCATCAGGGTCAGGTGGAGATTGGCCAGCGACGTGCCCTGCGCGTAGCGGAGATATCGCCCACCATGGAAACCGGCCGCCTTGCCGCCGACAACCGCGATCGGCAGATCGTCGTGGAAGTGGGTATTGCTGTCGCTGATTCCAGTCCCGTAGAGGAATAGCGTCGAGTCGAGGACGGTTCCGTCGCCTTCGGGTATCGCCGCCAGCTTCTTTACGAGGTGGGCGAACTGCCGGAAGTGGTACTCGTTGATCTTGTGCAACCGCTCGAGCTTCGCCGCTTCGTTCTGGTGATGCGACAGCGGGTGGTGCGAGTCGGATACGCCGATCTCCGGGTAGGCCCGCCCACTGACCTCGCGGGCCAGCATGAACGTGCTGACTCGCGTGAGATCCGTCTGATACGCCAGAGCCAGCAGGTCCATCATCAATGTCCCGTGCTCCGCGTAATCACTCGGGATCCCCATCGGCTGGTTCACGACCGGCATCTCGCGCGAGTTTTGCCGTTCCGCCATCTGGATCCGTCGCTCGACGTCCCGAATGGAGTCCAGGTACTCTTCGAACTTTGCGTGATCCGACGGCCCCAGCCGCACGTTGAGCCACGACAGCTGATCCTTCAGCACATCCAGAATGGTCTGCTCCCGCCGGATGCGGGCGAGCCGTGCCTCCGGGTCGGTGCTGCCGCTCACGCCGAAGAGCCGCTCGAAGACGGAGCGCGGGTCGTTATCGAGCGGCAATGGCGTTGTGGGAGTACTCCATGAGATCGTGTTCGTCAACGAGCAACTGGTGCCGTCGCACGCACCGAGCATTGCCGCCGATTCGATCCCCAACTCGAGCGACGCCAACTGCGTCTCGGTACCGAACTGCCTGGCCACCAACTGGTCCATCGTGGTTGCGGCCACTACATGGGCGTCGCTGATCGCCTCGAACGGAACACACGTAAGGAACGTGCCAGCGGAGCGCGCGTGGTCACCGGCCGCCGGCACCTGGTTGGCGGCTTCGTCGGCCAGTCCACCCAGGAGTAGCACCTCATCCTTCAGGGGCTGGAGCGACTGGAGTGTCGGCGGCAGCTCGCTGATGGGGCCCTCGGTAGTCGGGAACCAGTAGGCCATCGCCATGCCGTTGGGCACGTAGAAGACGCCGAGTCGTTTTGCCGGCGCCGCCCCGGTCTGGCTGAGCGCGGACAGGGCGGGGACCATGCTCTCGAGCCAGGGCAGGGCCAGCGTAACGCCAAACCCACGCAAGACGGTCCGGCGGGGGAGGTGCTTCTTGGTGATGAACATCTTCGGACTCCTTCTCTCGTGCTTCCTGTTGACGCGCAATCAGCGCTCGGCCACCGTCGCTACCGCCGCCGTACCGTCCGGGTCGCCGAGTCGGCGCATCTGAAATGGCGCGCTCTTCACGATTCCCATGATGACCGCCGACCACCGGTAGTCCTGGGAGGATGCGTCCCGGACGATTTCCCGGACAACCGGGGCGTCGTAATACTCGAGGCCGCGGCCGAGACCGTAGGAGAGCAGCTTCTCCACGACGGTGCGCAGCACATCCTCCCGGCGGGCATCAAGCAGGAAACTGCGGTACGACTCGAGGCCCGAAATCTCCGTGCCATCGGGCAGGGTCGTCGCCGGGTCGATCTCGGCCTCTCCGTCCGCATCGCGCCACTTGCCGACGGCGTCGAAGTTCTCGAGAACGAAACCGTTGGGATCCAGCGGCGCATGACAACTTGCGCAGACCGGATTCGACCGGTGTTGCTCCATTCGCTCACGTAGCGACTTCGGAGCGGCGCCCGGTTCGTTCTCCTCGAGCGGCGGCACGTTCGGCGGCGGCGGCGGCGGCGGGGCTCCCAGCAGATTCTCGAGCACCCACTTGCCGCGCAACACGACGGAAGTACGGTGCGCATACGACGACACCGTCAGGATGCTGGCGTGACCGAGCAATCCCTGCCGCGCCGGGTCGGTGACCGGGACTCGGCGAAAATGACTGCCGTAGACACCCGGCACCCCGTAATGCCGGGCGAGCCGCGCATTCAGGAACGTGTAATCGGCCCGGAGGAGTTCCAGGACGCTGCGATCGTCACGGACCTGGCTCTCGAAGAACATCTGGGTCTCGGCGATCATGGCGCGCCGGAGGTTGTCCTCGAACTCCGGGAAAATCGAGGGGTCGGGCTCGTGCAGCTCGAGGTTGCGCACCATCAGCCACTGCCCCACGAAGTCGTTCATCCACCGCGTGGCCCTCGGGTCGGCCAGCATCCGACGTACCTGCCGTTCGAACTGGTCCGGATCGGTCAGATCGCCCCGCGCGGCAACTTCGAGCAACTCGTCGTCCGGGACGCTGCGCCACAGGAAGAACGACAGCCTGGAGGCCAGCTCGATATCGCTGACCCGGTACGGGACGCCAGGTTCCGCGTCCTCCGGATCCTGCTCGACCCTGAACAGGAACGCCGGCGACGACAGCAACGTCTCCAGCGCGAGCTGGATGCCGGCGTCGAAGGTGGCCCGGACCCGCTCCTGCCGGTAGACACCCAACAACTGATCGAGGAAGAACTCGTCCACGGGCCGGCGGTAGGCACGACGGAGGAGCGTGCTGAGAATCTCCCTCGCACAGGGCTCCTCGTCCCCCACCTGGGCCGGGCGGCACGTGAAAATCTGCTGCCGGCTGGGCGTATCGCCGACGGTCGTCGGCCCCGCCGGGCCCGAGATCTCGATCGAGAAGATGGCCGGAGCGCTCGCGTCGTCGAAGTTCGAGTTCTTCAGCGAGCGAGGCCGCAGCGGGACCATCTCGGACACCGCCGGCGCGATGCCCGTGAACGCCGCGGCTACGAGATGCGGCCCCGCCTTGACCTGCATTCGGACGACCATGTGGTCATCCGCGTTGAGGTGGTAGGAATGCAGTCTCTGACTCTCGATATCGTCTTCGGGGATTGCGATCAGGATGCCCGGATCCGCGCCCTGATACTCGCCGCCGACCTCGAAGTGCTGGATCAGCTCGTCGTCCAGGCGGAATTGCACCTCGTGTTCGTCATCGATCCCATGGATGGTGCCGCCGAAGAAGTTCCGCCGCAGACGCAACCGGAAGGTGTACTCGCCGTCCAGCGGAAAGACGTGGTTTACGGCGAAGCCTCCGTGGGTGCCAAACGGGAGGTCTTCACTCATCCGTACCGTCTGCGTTTCCCACTCCGACGCCCGGTACACCTGCACCGACGGCTGGAT
Organism: uncultured Vicinamibacteraceae bacterium; assembly: GCA_964550305.1. Taxonomy (GTDB): domain Bacteria; phylum Acidobacteriota; class Vicinamibacteria; order Vicinamibacterales; family UBA8438; genus VXRJ01. Next base: position 202,243 of record CAZJYU010000001.1, read on the forward strand.
GGTGGCGTCGCCGACGGCCAAACGGCTGACCTTGGCGGCGGCGGAGATGTAGCGATCCATCAGCGCCGGCGTGACGGACAGCACGTCCGCGTTGTTGTCGAAGCCGATGCCGGGATTGTCGGCAGGCAGCAGCGCGGGGTCGATGTCGAGCGCCAGGAGGTCGCGAATGGCATTGACGTATTCCAGGCGGTTCAGCCTGTGCACGGCAATCCGGCCCGGGTCGGGCGAAGCCGCGGCCTCGCGGTCAAGCGCCGATTCGAGACCGGCGATGAATGCGTCGCGAGCCGCGGGCTCCGGTCGGGGCCGGCCCACTGGTGGCATCTGCCCGGAGCGAAGCTTGTGGACCACCTTCTCCAGCACCGGGGCATGCGCGGCCGCCTGCGTTACATCGACCCCCTCGAGCACCAAGCCTGCCGTCTGCAAGCGCTCGTTGTGGCACGCAACGCAGTACCGGTCGAAGAGCGTTGGGTCGAGCGCTGCCGACGGCTCGGTGGCGATGGCCGTTTGCGCGTGGAGGTTGGCCGCGCCGGAGCCGGCAACCAGGAGGACGATGGTCAGGGCGACGTGCAGTCCCTTCAACGTCTTCAGCGTGTTCAGCTTGTCCAACATGAGTAGCTGCCTCGTGCTATCCAATTGCCCTCAACTCACGGAAGATCGCCGTTCTCGTCGGCCCTCGCGTCCCGCTCTGCCTGGCGCTCCTGCAGGTTGCCCGCCACGCCCAGCGAGGTGTCGGCGCCCAGATTCCGGATGAACTCGGCCGTCTCCGGCCACGTCTGGAACTGGAAGGTCTGCTTCGAGCCCTCCGCCATCCGAAACGCGGTCCGCCCCTGGAAGTCCTGGGCGTCGATGTCGGCGCCTTGCTCGACCAGATACTCGATCACCTCGTTGAGGCCCCGGAACGCCGCCCCATGAAGGGCAGTGAATTCGGCCTCGTTAACAGCATTGACGTCGCCGCCAGCTTCCACGAGGTACTTGACCGCCGCCTCGGCCGACGGTGAGCGATCGCCGCGCGGCTTTCCGGGCCGGTAGGTCCCCCGCCCGAGTCCGGCGGCCACCATCAAGGGCGTCGTCCGGTCGTCGGTGGTGAGATGCTGATCCGCGCCGGCCTCGAGGAGTACGCGGACCACCTCAGCACTGCCGCCACCCGTGTCGCCGATGAGTCCCCGGCCGCCATTGGCCGCCCACGCCGCCACCCACAGTGGAGTAGCGCCCCGAATGTTCCCTGTGCCAACTGAAAACGGCTCGAACGCACCGCGCTCGTTCGTGAGCCAGCCCATGACACCCGTGGACATCGAACTCGTGACGCGCTGGTTGATGTCCGCCCCATGGGCCAGCAATGCGTTCACGAGCCCGATGCGAGTGTCGGTATCGATGGACAGGGTGGACTGTGACCAGTCGACTTGACGCATGCGGAACCAGTCGCGCAGCCACATGTCCACCGGACCCGCCGCCGCGTGCAGCGCGCCGACCCCGTGCATGGCGCCGTTCGGATCCGCTCCGTGCTCAAGGAGAAACCGCGCCATTTCCTCATGGCCGCTCACGATCGCCAGTGGAAGCGCATGGGTGCCATCGGAACCGAGGTCGTTGACACGGGCCCCGGCGTCGAGCAGGAGCCGCGCCGCCTCCAGATCACCGTTTCGGCTTGCGAACAGGAGGGGTGTGAAAGCGAGCGCCGACTGCGCATGGACGTCGGCATCCGCAGCGATGACCTCCCGCATGACGTCCACGTGGCCCTCCGCCGTGGCCCACATGAGCGCGGTTTGCCCCGTCGAGGGAATCGTCGCGTTGACGTCCGCCCCGTCCGCGAGCAACCTCTCGACGATGCCCACGTTCCCGGTTCGGGCCGCAGTCATGAGCGGCGTGACGCCGTTGGCCATCGCCACGTTCGGATCGGCGCCGGCGTCGAGCAACAGGCCCACCATCGACGCACTCGCGTTTTCGCAGGCCAGGGCCAGCGGAGTGACTCCCTGATCGTTGCCGGCGTCTGCGGTGGCGCCGCTCCGGAGCAAGAGGGCGGCGGTGTCGAGGTCATCCCAGTGCGCGGCCCACAGGAGCGCGGTGGCCCCGTCGGCTCTCGTCGTGTTGACGTCAACGCCTTCCTCGAGGAGCGTTTCCACCAACCCGGTGTTCTGGTCCTTGGCGGCCGTCACGAGCCGGAGGTCGGGCTCGGCCCCGACCGCCACCCCGGCAACCGTCATCATGAACACCACTCCGAAACCCACGAGCGGTCTGAGCAGGCTTGCAGACATGTCCGTTCTCCTGAACGAGTCAACGCCGCGTCGTGGCGCGCGGCCCCCGAATTCCGCGTTGTCCGACACTAGTATACGAAAGCTCTACGCCGGTCACGCAGGGACAAGCCTTCCCTCGATTCCGGCCCATCCGCCATCCGCGCGCCATGCGACGAAGGGCCGGCCTCGCCCTCCAGCGAGGCCGGCCCGGTAGCCAATCCCAGACGGGCGCCTAGCTAGAACTCGTAGCGCCCGCCGAACTGCACCTGGAACGAGATGGGCAGGGTCGTCGTCGAGGCGATCCCTCCCAGGTACCCGGTTGGCTGACCGAACAGCGGCGACCACTCGTTCCCGTTGAAACTGCGGCCGAAGTTCGCCCGGTTGAGGAGGTTGTAGAACTCAACGAAGACCGACATGTCCTGTCCTCCGGTGAGTTCGAACGTCTTCGTGACCCGCGCGTTGGTGCTGACCAGCGCCTTGCCGCGCGCGTTGTAGGGACCCAGGGGGTTCCCGTTCGCGTCACGAGAATAGAGGAGCGACAGCCCGAACCCGCTGGCGGCCTGCCCAACGCCACTATAGGTAGTATACGGGCGCGCGCTGGCCACAATGACCAGGGGCGCGACGGTGAATCCCCCGGGCACCGGGATGACGCCGGTGAACGTGACCCGGTGCCGTTCATCGAAGGCGGTCGGGCCCCATTCGTAATCGTCGTAAATCCCCTCTCCCAGAGGGTGGATACGCTCTGGACCAGCGAAGAACCCCTGGGTCGTAAAGTCGGTCGAACCGCCCATGCCACGGGCCCAGGCCAGCGTGTAGTTGAGCTGGAACGCGGAACCGGTTATGAACCGATGCTCGAAGTGGAAGTCAACGCCGTCGTACCGCCCCTCGTTGCACGAACACAGCACGCTCGTCGACCCCAGGAGGTTCGGGTCGCCGAAGACGCGTTGCAGCGCAGGGGCCAGAGCCCGTCCGGACGCGAGCAGCGGGTTGATCTGCAGACGGCGCCACCCGTTCCGAACCTGCACGTTGAGGTAGTCGATTGACAAGACGGTGCGGGGCGTGAAGAGGTGCGACCACCCTGCCGACGAGTTGATCGAGTACGCATCCGCGAAGTCGGGAGTGTAGTAGAAGCCGGACGCGCTGTTGCCGGGCAGGAACTCGGTGGGCTTTGCTTCCACCTCCGGCAATGGTGTTACCCCGTAGACGAAGTCGGCCAACTGCCCGTTGCCGATCGACCGATTGGAAAAAGAACTCTGCAGAAGGATGAACTCCTGCTCCTGGAGATTCTGCACGTAGGACGACGTGATGATCCCAGTCGCATAGAACAGCCCGAAACTGCCGCGGACCACGTCGGTGCCGTCGCCCTGGATGTCATACGCGAAGCCCAACCGCGGTCCCCAGTTGTTGGTGTCGGTCGACGCAAGCGGACCGTAGGGGTGATCAATCGCCCTGAGGATCCGCCCCGTGCGGTTCTGGTCCCAGCAGCACTGGTTGGTCATCTCGTTGATGTCGTAGCGCAGACCCATGTTGATGGTCAGCTTCGGCGTCACCTGAAAGTCATCCTGGATGTACCCCGCGAAGAACCACGAGTCGTGGGCATGGGCATCCACCTGATACTGGCTGCTGACGGCCACGCGAGCCACCGCGCCGGGTGTCAGGAACCCTTGCGGATACATGCCGTTGGTGTTGTCCAGGATGACCGATGGATCGTCGAACCAGTAGACGACGCCGGGGGTCTGATACTGCAGGTTCGCGTAGAAGGTCGGCAGCGTCGCAATGTCGACACCGAACTTCACATAATGGCGGCCGATCTGCTTCGAGAAGTTGTTGACGATCTCGAACTTGGTCTCGAAGTTGACCCAGGTGTCGGACGCGAAGAAGGGCCGGTCGGTGCGGACCGACGGGAAATTCATCCGCGTCAGGACGCATTCGTTCCACGTGCCGGCACACGGCGCACCGTTGATATCGTCATGCAGGTAGTACATGTACTGCATCCGGAACTCGTTCACGGATGTGCTGTTGGGCACAAAGGTCCACCCGCCGACCGCGGCATACATGTTCTGGTCGTTCCGCTGCGCGAATTCCCCTGCCCAAAGGGCCGAGGTGTTGGTCATCGCCGGGTTGTCGACGTAGCCGTGCTGCGAGGCAATCTTGAAGAACCCGGTGTTGTTGTCGGTCATCCGCACGTCGGCCCGAGCCTGGAACAGCAGGTCCTTGAAGGGCTGCGGTATGGAGGGACCGACTTCGATGCCGGGAACGATGCCTATGAGCCGACTCAGTTCCGCAGTGACGCGGGCCGCGCGCGGCAACTGGAAGCCCTGGTCGATCCGCTCCACCGACGTGAAGAACCACGCCCGGTCCTGGGCAACCGGCCCGCCCAGCGAACCCCCATACTGCACGCGATGGAAGGGCTGCTCGCCGAACCCGCCGTTCTCCACCTTCGAGAAGAAGTCCGTCGCTCCAGTCGATTCGTTGCGTCCGAAGAGGAACACGCTCCCGGTGAACTGGTTCGTGCCCGACTTGGTCGCCAGGGTCACGACCGTGGAGCCGCGCCCATACTCGGCCTGGAAGCCCGCGCCGAGAGCCCGGAACTCCTCGATACCGTCCAGGCTGTACTGCAGGAGCGTGCCGCCGTCCTGATCTTCCTTGTTGTCGATGCCGTCGACGTACATGTTGTAGCTGCGGCCTGTATTGCCCGCGAACGACACGTAGTTCGACGCATGCCCGTGGGACCCGGATGCCGGCACCTCGCGCGCCCCAGGCAGCAGGGTCATCATCGAGGCCAGGCTGCGGTTGACCATCGGCAGCTCTCGAACCTCTTCCTGGCGAATGGAGCTGGCGACAACTGCCTGCGTCGTTTCGACAAGCGGCGCCGCCGCCGAGACGATGACGGTCTCTTCCAGCGCCGCGATACCCATCTGGAGGTCAACGGTGACGGTCGATGCGGTCACGACGTTGGCTACTCCTGCGGCCCGATCGAACCCCGGCAACTCCGCAACGACCTCGTAGGGTCCGGGAATCAGGGCGGGAATCGTGTAAGTTCCGGTGCCGGTGGTCACGGTCTCGCGCGTCGCGCCGGTTGCGGTATTGGTCGCCACAACCGTGGCGCCGGGGAGAACCAGTTGATCCTGATCGATCACCGTGCCCGTGATGGTGCCGGTTGCCTGGGCAAACACGGGCGCAGCCGTGAATGCCAGGATTGCGGTTGCCAGGAGGATGGATCCTGGAAGGTGTCGCATCACACGCCCTCCTTCTTTCGCCGACTGGCGGCTAACGCCGCTGGACGACTGCCTCGGACGAGTTGCCGACGTGAGCGGTGGCTGACCCACCGATCAGTACGCTCCCTTCTACTGCTACGGGCTGGGTAAGTCAAGGAGAAAAACGGTCTAGACCG
>CAZJYU010000002.1:0-131021 GCA_964550305.1 uncultured Vicinamibacteraceae bacterium
CGTACTCGGCGTCGTCCAGATAGGTGATGCCGATCCAGGCGTGCGACATCTCGTCCACGCCCCGCGCCCCGAACACCACCCACTGGTCCGGGTCGGGGTTGATCCGGTTGGCCGCCGTGTTGTCGAACTTCGAGCGCAGCATCAGCACCGTCCCCTTGGGCAGCAGCGGCTGCGCGTCGTCGTTGTAGACATACGCGATCTGCCAGTTGTGATCGTAGCGGTTGACGCTGCTGAGCAGCTCGCGCCGGCCGTCGGGATAGAGTGCGGTCATCGACATCTCCGTTCCCCGCATGTGCATGTGGGGCCGGAAGCTCTGAATCAGCGCTGGTTCCTCCATGACGTACTGATCCTCGAGCACCAGGTGCCCGTGCGGCGGAATGAGGATGTCGCTGGCCCGCAGCCGCTCGCGATGGGTGCCATCGACGTAGAACTGGCGTTCGCCGGCCGTCACCTTGCCGGGCTCTTCACCCTCGGGGTAGAGCCACACCCCGACCTCGGCCACCTCGGTCACTTCCTCGCCCACCGGGAAATAGTGGAGGCTGAAACGAACCGTCCCGGGGCCCGGCGGCAACAGCTTGCCAACTCCTTCGGGCAGCAGGTCCCAACGCTTCCCAATGCCCATGCCGGAGAGCCGCACTGATGGTGGCCGCTCTCCTTCGTCTTCCGTCTCCGGGCGCCGCAACGTGGCGTGCCCGTGGTGCGTCACCTTGATCCCGAGGGGATACGACGGCTTGAACTCGGCCGCGCGAATGTAACGCGGCACGTCGAAGCCCGCGAACTCGATCTCCGGCTCCCACCACTGATCCTGGCCGTTGGCCACGACGGTGTAAGGCTTCGAGCGCACGATGAAGTCCGGCGGGCGGCCGAGCATCGCCTCCACCTCCCACGCGTCGGCGGGCGGGAACACCAGTGGCTCGGGCAAATCGGCCGCATTGCCTTCCGGCGCGCCCGCGTCCGCCCATCGAACGATGGTGTCGATCTCGTCCTGTGTCAGCGAGATGTCATTCCTGTAGCTCTGGATGCCCACGGTCGTGTCGAGGTGCCAGGGGGGCATGAGTCGGCGTTCCACCCGGTCCCGGATGCTGCGCGCCCAAGGGCGTGCCTCACGATAGGTGAGCAGCGACATCGGCCCAATGCCGGTGGGCTGATGGCAGTGCTGGCACGACCGTTGCAGGATCGGCGCGACGTCCCGGTTGAACGTGGGCGCAGGGTCGGCCGCCGCAGGCCCGCCCGTCGCGCCGGCCTGCGCCAGAGCCCCGCCAGCGCTCGCCAGCAGCAGCGCCGCGGCCAGCCCGGGGCCGGCTACCCGACTCCACCGCCCCTGTTTCTGTGTCTCCGCCATGGTCATCTCTCCGTCGGCTTGATGGACGACTACGGACTAACCGTAACCGGCACGAACCCGTTCGTCCAGCAGCATTGGAATTCGAACTCCCGGATCACGTTGAACGCGAGCACTCGCAGCAGATACTCGCCCGGCTCGGCGAAGGTCACGGCCGTGGTCACCCTCGCCCCATTCTCCTGCGCCCAGGCGTCCGCCTCGACCTCGACGGTCCGCTCGGCGAACATGACGTCACCTGGGCCCTGGTGCTTGAACCACTTGACGTTGATCGGACGATCGTCCTCGGCGGCAGCAGGGTCGCGGGCCACCCACGCGCTCAAGTCGATCGGCGCTCCGGCGTTCGCGTGGAGGTTCTCGCCGGTAATTCCCCGCGGTCCGCGTCCCGCCGGCCCGTTGGGCGCCAAACGCAGCAGCGGCGACGCGCTCGACCGACCCGGGAATTCCCATCCGGCGAGCTCGTAGGCGGGGCTGGTCAGCCGCCCCGGCACCGATAGCGTCTGCCCGCCCGCATGCAACGTCCAGACCACATCGCGGTCGCCGAAGTCCGGCGGCACCGTCACCGTGAACGCGCCCCAATGGCGCCGGTCGCTCTCGGGAACCGGCTCGAACCGTGTGGGCTGTCGCCCGTCGAACTCCGCCGGCGTGATGAAGTTTTCGGGACCCAGCGGGATCTCCAGGGTCTCCTCGGTGTTCACGTTGAAGTAGCCGAACGACAACTCGAACGTGCCGTCGGGATTCCGATACCACCCCTCGAAGATCGGTACCACGGGACCGCCCGACGGCCGCAGCAACTGGACATCGAATTGCGTCTCGCCCGGGTTGGCTACCCGCCGCTCGGATGACCGTTGCGCCGCCAGCTCAACGCTGCCGAGCGTGACCACGACCGCGAGCCCGACCGCAAGCGCTATCGTCCGTCTCATCGTTTTCCGGAATGCCGCCGGCCCCTCCGGCAGGAGCCCGCCAATGGACCAACTCGCATGATAGCGCACGCGGTCGGCGTCGTCTGGACATTCGCACGCGTCCTGAGCGAGCCTGGAACTGTCGTTCGCCGCCGACGGCACCATGATCTACTGCAGCGCCCGGGAGAACCTCGGCGCGGCGCCCGGCGACCCCAAGAATCTCTACATCGCGACGTTCGGGACCCACAAGTCGAATCTGGCCGGCGAGACGGAACGCTAGATTGGGCTGCGCGGCGTGATCGTGCATTCACACGTACTATTGTCGACTATAATAGTACGTAGTGTACGCCAGACTCCTCCCCACGCCCGGGCGTTCGGTCTTCCTGTTCGGCCCGCGGGGCACGGGCAAGACCACCTGGATTCGGGACCGATTTCCGGCCGCGACCACGTACGACCTGCTCGACACACGCGAGGCGTTGCGGCTGAGCAAGACCCCCGGCGACCTGTACCGGGAACTGGCGGTCTTGCCACCAGATTCGTGGGCGGTAATCGACGAGGTGCAGAAGGTCCCGGAACTGCTGGACGAAGTGCATCGCCTCATCGAAGACCGCGGGCTGCGCTTCGTGCTTTCCGGGTCCAGCGCCCGCAAGCTGCGCCGGCGCGGCGTCAACCTGCTCGCGGGAAGGGCAGTCACCACGACGATGTTCCCGCTGGTATCGGCCGAGGTGGCGTTCGACTTCGACACTGACCGGACGCTCTCGCAAGGCACGCTGCCCATGGCCGTGGCCGGCGACGATCCGCTTGACTACCTGCGCACCTATGCAGAGACCTACCTGTTGCAGGAAGTTCAGGCCGAAGCCCTTACGCGCAGCCTCGGCCCCTTTGCCCGTTTCCTCGAGATCGCGGCCCGCCAGAATGGCCAGGCAACCAACTTCACGTCCATCGCCCGGGATGCCGGCATCGACCGCAGGACCGTACAGAGCCACTTCGCGATCCTGAGCGACACATTGATCGGATACTGGCTGCCTGCCTGGAAGCTGAAGCCCGCGACGAGGCAGGTGCAGCAGAGCAAGTTCTATTTCTTCGATGGAGGCGTCGTTCGCGCGCTGTCGGGCCGCCTGCCCTACGCGCCGGCGCCAGAGGAGCGCGGGCCGTTGCTGGAGACCCTCGTCCTGAACGAGCTGCGGGCCTTTCTCCGTTACTCGGGACGCCACTACCGCCTCCACTACTGGCGGAGTTACGACGGCGCGGAGGTAGACGTGCTCTGCGAGACATCCGCAGGGTTCGTGGCGATCGAGATCAAGGCGGCGGCGCGCTGGGATCGACGCTTCCAGCGGGGTTTCCACCGCGTCCGGCAGCATCTCGACCGGCGCGCGACCACGTGTTACGGCATCTATCTGGGACGGCGGGCGGCTCTTTGGGACGACGTGCGGGTTCTGCCGCTGCTCGATTTCCTGAAACGGTTGTGGAATGGCGAGATCCTGGTCTGAGACAGTGAGGGGACCGAATCCGGTCCGCGCCGCGACTGCGATGTTCATGCTGGCGGCGCTCCTGGGCCTGAACGCCGCGGACCTGAGCGCCCAGGCAGGCACGACGACTGGGGTCATCCGCGGCTCGGTCCGCGATCCGGCCGGCGACCCGGTCCCCGCCGCAGTAATCGTCATCCAGAACCGGGAGACGGATTTCATGACAACGGTGGAGACATCCGGCTCCGGGACGTTCGTGCGCACGCTCCTGCCCCCGGGTGCCTACGACGTGACGGTGGCCCCGGCCACGGCGGGATTCGGCACCGAGCGGATCGAGGGCGCGGTTCTCCGTGTCGGCGAGACGCTGGATCTGGCGATCGCGCTGCGCGTAGTGGCGGCCGAAACGGTGACGGTCGTCAGCGAGCTGCCGTCGCCCATCGACACGACGGACGTGACGCGCTCGCAGCGGATTCAGGAAGACGTGGTGGACGGCCTGCCGAGCAACGGCCGCAACTTCCTGAACCTGACGCTGCTCACGCCGGGCGCGTCCATCTCGCAGGGCCCGGACGGCGACGAGCTGAACATCGCGGGGCAGCGCGGCATCTTCAACAATTTCATTGTCGACGGCGCCGACTTCAACAACCCTTTCTTCGGAGAACAGCGCGGCGGGCAACGGCCCGCGTTCACGTTCAATCAGGACGCCATCGAGGACCTCGTCGTCGTGAACCAGGGCGCCACGGCGGAGTACGGCCGCTCGGCGGGTGGGTTCATCAACGTGATCACGCGGTCGGGAACCAACGACCTAGGCGGTTCGGCGCACTACTACGGCCAGTGGGACGAGATTGCGGCGCCGTTTCCGGCCGCGCGGGGCGGCGGGAAGCCGGATTTCGGGCGCAACCAGGCGGGCGCCACGCTGGGCGGTCCGCTCGTCCGCGACCGGGCCTTCTTCTTCGTCGCCTACGACCAGCAGGTTTCCGACGAGACCAAGCAGACCACCCGCCACGTCGTGAACCAGCAGAATCTGGAACGCCTCGATCAGTTCCTCCAGACGCGCTGGCCGGGGCTGTTCCACGGCGAATTCGGGCCGATCCGGCGGACCGACGACGCCCGATCCTTCCTCGCCAAAGTAGACCTGAACCTGGACGGCCGGCACCAGGCCTCCGTCAAGTACAACTACACGTGGGCGGAGCAGGTGAACGGCACCTTCGACGTCGACGCCTGGGGCGCGTCGGCCAACGGGATCGAAGGGGGCCGGTCGCACGCCCTCAACGGCAGCCTCCGCTCCCTGCTCACCAACGCGCTCTCCAACGAGCTGCGCATCCAGTGGGCGCGGGAGGACCGGCCACGCGGGTACGACGGCCCGGTTCTTCCCGGCGCAAGGACTGCCGGCCCGCCGCAGTTCGACCGGCTGGGCGGGCGGCCGTTCCCGGACATCTCCATGGACTTCGCCGACGGCTTCCGGATCGGGCTGCCGTTCTTCCTTCCCGTCGATCCCTATTTCGACACGCGGCTCCAGGTGGTCGACAACCTCTCGTTCGCCACCGGCACGTATCTCTTCAAGGCGGGGTTCGAGTACAACCGGACCCGCGCAGAGCAGCAGTTCGTAGGGTTGGCGAACGGCCGCTACCTCTTCGATTCGGTCGACGGCTTCATGGGCTTCGTCACGCACGGCAACCGCTATGTCGCTTGCTCGGACGGATCGTCCAGCGCCTTCGGCGTTTGTCCGCCGGGGGCCGACGTGACCGGCCCGGTGCTCCTCTATCTGCAGTCCGCGACCGTGCCCGGTATTCCCCCGGACCAGCTCGGCGTGCAGGCCCTCGAGACGCACGAGTTGGGCGCGTTCATTCAGGACACCTGGCAGCCGCACGACCGGGTCACGCTCGACCTCGGACTTCGCTGGGAGGGCACGTGGCACCCGGAGGTCTTCGTCGCGCCGGAAGACACTTTCTTCGCGCCGTACCTCGACGACCCCCGATTCCCGTCCGACGGGCGGATTCCGGACGACCTCGACAACGTCCAGCCTCGCGCCGGTGTCGCGTGGGATCTCGCCGGCGACAGCCGCACCGTAGTGCGCGCGAACGCCGGATCGTATGTGGCGCGCATTCCCCTGCTCGTCTTCGCACAGCACCGGTCAACCAACGGCGCCTTCCAGCAGACACTGTTCCGCAGCAGCGCCGACGCTCCGGCGCTCGGCCCCGTGCCCCCCATCGACAGTCTCATCGACGCCTCCACGACACCGCCGTTCCTGCCCGACATCCAGGTCGCCGACCGCGACCTGGAGCTGCCGCGAACGTGGTCGTTCAGCACCGGCGTGGACCGGGACCTCGGCCGCGGCGTCGCGGCGAGCGCCACGTTCCTCCACGCGCGGACCGACCACCTGTTCCGTTTCGTCAACCGGAACGATTCGGCACTCGGTTCTCCGTTCGGCCTCGGCACCCATCCATCCGGAGGGGGCATCAACGCGCTGACCGTCGCCGAGAGCAGCGCCCGATCGCGATACTCCGCCCTAACCCTCGGGCTGCGCGGGCGCGGCGCGGTAGGCCGCCGGCCGATCACGTTCGAGGCCCACTACACGCTTGCCGTCGATCGCTCCGACGACGACAACGAGCGCGATCCCTTCACGCTGCGCTACGCGGATGCCGGCAGCCTCGCGCCCGAGTACGGGTGGTCCGATCGCGACCGGCGCCACCAGGTAAGCGGCTACCTGCTCATCGCCCTCCCCGGGGAGCTCCACCTGAACCATGTGGTCCGCTACGTCTCCGCGTCGCCCGCGTCGGAGTCGTGCGCCAACCGGGGCAGGCGGGCGGCGCAACCGTCAGACCGTATCTGCGCTGACGGCACGATCCTCACGCGCAACACGCTGCGGCGCGACAACGCCTTCTTCACGTGGGACATCCGGTTCTCGCGGCGTTTCACACTCCGCAACGGGGCCGTCATCGAGCCGATAGTCGAGGTCTTCAACCTGACCAACGCCGACAACTATCTCGACAACGCCGTCGGATCGCTGCTCTTCAACTTCGACGGCTCGCTGCGCAGCGGCCTCGGCGATACGCGGCGCGGCCAGGTGGGCCTGAGCGTGCGGTTCTGATCGGATCCGGATCGTCCTCGGGCGGCGTCGTCGGTTAGATTGGAAGTGTAGGCGCCTGTCTTGGAGCCGGCGCTGCTCGCAAACGGTCCTCGCGGCGCGCGGTGCGGGCAGGTGAGCCGGCGCGCGAGGTCTCTATGGCCGTCAGCGTTTTCGATCTCTTTACGATTGGCATCGGACCGTCGAGTTCCCACACCGTCGGGCCGATGCGGGCGGCACGGCAGTTCGCGCTGGAGCTGGAAGCGGCCGGCAGCCTGGAGCGCGTCACGCGCGTGCGGGCGCACCTGTACGGTTCGCTGGCCGCGACCGGCCGTGGTCACGGCACCCACAAGGCGCTGATGCTCGGGCTGGAAGGCGACACGGCGGAAGAGACCGACGTGGACCGGATCCCGGCCCGGGTTGCCGCCATCGCCGGGAGCCTGCGCCTGCGCCTGCTCGCCCGCCACGCGATCGACTTCGACCCCGAGGCGGATCTCGTGTTCGAACGCCGGGGGAGCCTCCCGGGGCATCCCAACGGCATGCGATTCGTCGCCCTCGCGGACCACGATGTCGTCGAGGAACGGATCTGCTACTCCGTCGGCGGTGGCTTTGTGGCCACGGCCGACGCCGATGGGCAGGCGGTGCTGGCCGAGCGCGAGACGCCACTTCCCCTGCCATTCAGCACGGGCCGGGAGCTACTGGCGCTGTGCGGCCACCACGGGCTGGCGATCAGCGGCGTGATGATGCGCAACGAGTGCGCCTGGAGGCCGGAAGCGGAAGTTCGCACCGGCCTGCTGCGGATCTGGGAAGCGATGCAGCAGTGCGTCCGGCGGGGCTGCGAGAGCGAGGGGCACTTGCCCGGGCTGAAGCTGGAGCGGCGCGCCGCCACGTTGTACCGGCAACTGGACAGCCAACCGGAAGCCGCACGCCACGATCCGCTCACCGTCATCGACTGGGTGAACCTGTTCGCCCTGGCAGTGAACGAAGAGAACGCCATGGGCGGCCGCGTCGTGACCGCCCCGACGAACGGGGCGGCTGGCATCATTCCGGCCGTGCTGCACTACTACGCCCGGTTCTGCGAAGGAGCGAACGACGACGGCGTGATCCGTTTTCTCCTCACGGCCGGCGCCATCGGACTGCTCTTCAAGGCGAATGCGTCGATCAGCGGCGCCGAAGTGGGCTGCCAGGGCGAGGTAGGGTCGGCCTGCTCGATGGCGGCCGGGGCGCTGACCGAGGTGCTTGGCGGCTCGCCCGCCCAGGTGGAGAACGCGGCGGAGATCGGGATGGAGCACAACCTCGGCCTGACCTGCGACCCGGTGGGCGGCCTGGTGCAGATCCCGTGCATCGAGCGCAACGCCATGGCTTCCGTGGAAGCGATCAACGCCTCGCGCCTGGCCCTGCGTGGCACCGGACGGCATTTCGTCTCGCTCGACAGGGTCATACGGACGATGCGCGACACCGGGCGCGACATGCAGGAGAAGTACAAGGAAACGTCCCGCGGCGGGCTGGCGACGCATGTCCTCGGCGTGCCGGTCAGCATCATCGAGTGCTGACGGTTTCGGCTCGGGCCGGCACGTATACTCGTCTCGTGAAGCGCACCTACCTCGCGGTAATCGTCGTGCAAGTGGTGGTTCTCACAGCGCTATGGCTCGTATCGCACTACTTTGCGGGCTGACCCGCCGTTCCCGGACGTTTCTGGCCAGTCTCGCCTTCGCGCTTCTCGGGTTCACCGTCGCCGCACCGCTCGCCGCCGCGCAATCAGGGGCCGTCCGCGGCATGGTCGCCGACGAGACCGGCGCGGTTCTGCCCGGCGCGACCGTGACCTTGACCGGCGGGCCGAGCGGGCCGCAAGAAACTCAGACCGGCGCGGGCGGTCGGTTCGCCTTCACCGGACTGGCGCCGGGTACCTACCGGGTGATCATCTTCCTCAGCGGCTTCGGCGAGGTAACGCTGGATGGCGTCGTGGTTGTCGCCGCCGTGGATTCCGTAGAACTGCCGCCCGTCACACTCCGGCTGGCCAGCTTCGACGAGGCGGTCGTCGTCACCGCCACGCGGATCGAGGAACCGCTCCAGCAGGTGCCGATGAGCATCTCTGCGGTGACCGGCGTGGATCTCGAGCGCCGCGCGATCGGCAACCTGACGGAACTGTCGCGCTGGACGCCCGGCCTCACGGTGGTCGATCAGGGGGCGCGCGGCAGCAACGTGGTGATCGTGCGCGGCTTGCACACCGACGCGCTGACCGCGTCAGAACAGGCGGGCAACAACTACAACAACGGCGTCGCCACCTATCTCGGCGACATTCCCCTCGCCGTCGACCTCCGGCTGAACGACATCGAGCGGGTGGAGGTGCTGTTGGGACCCCAGGGGACGCTCTATGGCGCGGGCACGCTCGCGGGGGCGGTGCGCTACCTGCCGCGCCGGCCGGATACCGGGCGGCGCACGTTCGAGCTCCGCGGCGACCTGTTTGACCTGGCGCACAGCGGCGCACCCGGTTCCGACGCCGGCTTCACCTTCAATCTGCCGCTGTCCGCCAACCGGTTGGCGCTACGCGGCTCCGTCGACCGGTACGCCGATCCGGGCTTCATCGACTACGACTATCTGATCCGGACTCCGGGCGTGTCCCAGCCGGAACCGGACCCGACCGATCCGGAGGCGGTGGAGGCGAATCTGCGGCGGCAGCCGGATGCCAACACGGAGGCGACGCTCTCGGCCCGGCTGTCGTTGCTGTGGGAGGCGACGCCGACGCTGTCGGCGCTCGTGACATACCACTTGCAGGGCCAGCATGTCGGTGCGCGCCAGATCAACCACGCTCGCGCATTCGACACCGGGCGCTACGTTTCCGCCCACCGTTACCTCGAACCGAACGACCGCCGGAACGAACTGCTGAGCCTGGAGCTGAACTGGGCGTTCGGCGCCGCGCAACTGACCACCGCTATCGGGTATTCCCGTTTCCGCGAGCAGGGGCAGCGCGACCAGACGGACCTGCTGATCCAGGAATTCGGCATCGCGGGATTGCTGCCCGGCCGGTTTCCGGCCCTGGCCCGGGCGCAGGCGATCGATCCCGCAGTTTCGGTTGACGACCTCACCTCACAGTTTCGCGCGTTCAGCGCCTATACACGGGAGGACGGACGCGAGGAGCGGTTCAACTGGGAATCACGCCTCGTCTCTAACGGAGACGGTCCGTGGCACTGGGTAGGCGGCGTCTTCTTCAACGACTACGACAGCCACGGCACGAGCCACGAATACGCGCCCGGCCTGACGGAGTTCTCCGGCGTGACGCCGATCCTCGGCGGGCGGCCGGTCTCCGAGCCAGTGGAGTACTACAGCCTGGGCATGCAGGACGTCGTGGAGCGGGCGCTGTTCGGCGAAATCTCGCGTGACCTCGGCGACCGTTGGCGCGTCACCGCGGGCGGCCGATGGTTCGGCTACCGCATCGAGACGGGCAGCCTGACCGAGTTCCCGTATACGCCGATGTACAACTCGCCCTTCACCGACTTCGCGTCGGACGACCGCGGCATGCTGTTCAAGGCGAGCGTCCGCTACCGGATCGACGAGGCGACGAATGTCTACTTCACCCGGTCCGAGGGGTACCGGATCGGCGGCGGCAACAACTTCCGGGTCTGCAGCGACGAGGAAATCGCGCTGCTCGAGGACGACGACCCGGGCAACGACCCGCCGCAGTCGGGTTGCATCTACGCGGATCAGGCGCTGATCCGGCCCGACACCACCACCAACTATGAGGTGGGAGTGCGGCGTTCGTGGAACAACGAACGGGTCACCCTCAGCGGCACGCTGTTCCAGGTCGACTGGAAGGACATCCAGGTGGCTGGCCTTACGCCGTTCAGCGCGGAACCGATCACCCTCAACGGTGGCGGGGCCGTCAGCCGCGGCCTCGAGCTCGCGGCGAGCGCCAGCCTGACCGCTGCCTTGCGGCTTCGCGGCTCGTGGTCGTTCACCGACGCGAAGCTGAACCAGGACTCACCCGGGCTGCTCGACGGCGGGGCGGACGCTTTCCAGGGCGATCGCCTTTCGGGGGCCCCGCGGAATCAGGGCAGCCTGCTCGCTTCGTACGCGACCTTGTTAGGCGGCGGCGCCGCGTTCGAACTGCTCTACGGCTATACCTATGTCGGCGACATCTACACCCGGATCGGGTTGCGCGCGGGTGGCGAGACGCTCCCCGCCTACGAGCTCCACAACCTGTCGGCGTCGATATCGAGGGGCGACTGGGCGCTGACCCTCTACGCGGAGAATCTGCTCGACGAATACGCGGTTACCGGCGTACGCCAGACGCCCGGGAAAATTGGTCTGACGGGGGACGGTTTCCATTCGCGCCGCTACTTCGCCAACGTGCTCACCCCGCGGCGCGCCGGGGTGCGCTTCCGGTACGCGGTCGCGAACTAGCGTGCGCTGCCGGCGGTCCGACGCGCAACCGGCCAGCCGCGCGCAGCCTCAGCACGCCATGGCCCGGGCGCCGTCGGGCAGCAGGTGCGCGGCCGCGAGCCGGTCTCGCGCTGATAGTCCATTCCCGCAACCGACGGCCCGCATCGTTGGCGTGCGCCCGAAGGCATCCGCCTCGATCGGTGCGGCGCGCAGCTTCAGGTGAACGAACGCGGGACGCGCGCCGCCGGCGGGATGCAGGTCTCCGCCCGGCGCAATCGCCGCCGGCAGGAGCTTCAGCCCCACCGTGCCGCGCACGTTGCCTCCGATGGCAAGGATGCGAGCGCGGTCCGCGTCGAGCTGCACGACGATGTCGCAGTGCGTGCGGGCGCCGGCGCCCATCTGGCGCCGCCGTTCGGCAATCGACCGGTAGGCCGGGCGCCGCGCGCTGCACAACAGATCGCCCGGCGCAATCGGCGCCGTGCCGATGTCGTGCGCGGTAAAGCCGGCCGGGGTCTCGTCGGAAGCAACCGCCCGGATGGCCTGGTCGATATACGTGTGGTGCGCCACGGCGCGCTGGAATCGGCTGGCGTCGCCGAGACCGGCTTCGCACATGACCCACGACACGAAGGCCGCCGACCACGGGTAGCGCCACCAGGCGGTGACGCCCCGGGGTCCATTCCAAATGGCGTTCTGCGCATTGAGGATCCAACTACCCTGCGGCGTCACCGCCCAGTAGCCGGCGATCGAACTGGCGGTCCGGCCAGATTCCGCAGAACTCGGCCGCCAGCGCCGCCGCGGGCGCGGCGCCGCCCGCCGTCCGGCATCGATGTTCGTCTGGTCCACGACCCGGAATCCGAAGAAGGCCCATTCCTGCACGGCGATGTCCACAATGCGGCGCCGGACTACCTCCATTGCCAGGTTGCCACACGACGTTCGGCGGATTGTCATGCTGCCCGGGGCGCCGCTGACGCGTTCGGTCGGGGGCAGGACGTCGAGCAGGGCGGGCGGCAGCCGATCGAGCGATGAGCCTTGCGCAAGGGCCACGGATGCGCCCCCAGCGCTGGCGGCAATCGCCACCGCGAGCACTATCGCTGCCCGCAAACGCATCGTCGAGTGCTCCATCCGTCCCCCGCTCCGCCGCGCATTATGCCAAGTTTCCGGTTGCCTGACGGATTCGCCACTCGCCGGGGCGGGCAGGCACGGCCTTCGCCGACGCGAGGCGGACGGCGCCGGGACTACAATGAAAACAGGACATCCCATGTGAACGAGCCCCGCTACCGCGAGCATCTGACCCGAATCCGGGACACGTTCCCCGCGCCAATCTCGGACCGCAAGCACGACGCGTACTTCGTCTTCGCTATCCTCCGCGCGCTCGATGCCGTGGACGACCTCAAGTCCGAGGTTCCGTTGCTCGGCCGTCCGCGAAGGCTGGACTACGAGGCCGCCGAGGAGGCCGAACTGACCGAAGAAGGCCGCAGTGTCGAAGAGGTGGCGCGCCTGCTGGTCGGCCAACTGGAGGGGATGCCGATCTGGGGTCATCCCCGCACGCAGATCAACGTCGTCCCTCCACCGTCGATCCCGAGCGTCATCGGCTCGCTGCTACCCGCCATCTACAATCCGAACCTCGTCTCCGACGATACGTCGTTCGGTCTCATGCTGACGGAGGCCGCAGTCTCCGCAATGGCGGCGCGGCTCGTCGGCTACGACCCGGAACAGGCGACCGGTGTTTTCACGTTCGGCGGGACGGCGACGGTGCTCTACGGCGCCAAGCTCGGTATCGAGAAGGCATTCCCCGACGCGATGGACACCGGCGTGCCGCGCGGGGGCGTGATCCTCGCATCGGGCCAGAGCCACTACTGCCGTCTGAACGTCGCGGGCTGGCTGGGTCTGGGCGAAGAGAACGTAGTCCAGGTACCGACGCACCTTACGAACGACATCCGGATCGATCTGCTGGAAGAGACCGCACGCGACCTGCTCGATCGGGGACGGCGCATCGTGGCCCTGGTGGCGACGATGGGCACGACGGATGCGTTCGGCATCGACGACCTCGATGCGATCGTCGATGTCCGCGACCGGCTCGTCGAGGACTACCGCCTCGACTACACGCCGCATGTTCACGCTGACGCCGTGATCGGCTGGGCCTGGTCGGCCTTCAACCGCTACGACTTCGAGGACAACCCGCTTGGGTTCCGTCCCCGCACGGTAAGGGCCCTCGCGTCTGCCTGCCGGCGCGTGTCCAGGCTGCACCGGGCCGACTCGGTCGGCATCGATTTCCACAAGACCGGCTTCGCGCCCTACGTCTCGAGTCTCTTCCTGGTCCGCAACCGCGATGACATGAAGCTCCTGGTGCGCGGCCGGGAGCAGATGCCCTATCTGTTCCAGAGCGGGGAGCGACATCCCGGTGTCTACACGCTGGAAACCTCGCGCGGCGGCTCGGGGGTGCTGGCCGCGTACGCCAACCTGCAGCTCTTCGGGCTAACCGGCCTCCGCGTCCTGCTCGGCCATCTCGTCGAGATGGCCGAGGCGCTGCGCGAACACCTGGAGGGACACCTCTCCACCACCGTGCTGAACGACGACGGTGTCGGGACGGTGACCGTCTTCCGGGTGTATCCCGACGGCGTCGACACCTGGACGATCAAGGATCGCGAACGCACGGACCCTGCCGCGCGCGACGAGCTGCTGCGCCACAACGAGTACAACCGGCAGCTCTACCGGTACCTCTACGATCGCGCGATGCGGGGTGAGGGCGTCCACATCTCGATGACGGACTGCTATCGGATAACCGACTACGGCGACCCGATGGTGGGCTTGAAGAGCTTCATCCTTTCCCCATTTATCGACGAGCAGGACGTCGAGCAACTCGTCCGGGACATCCTCGACGCGCGCGAGGCGATCCGTGGTACGGGTGTAGGATAGGGCGGAATCGTGACCGCGCGAACGCATCCGCGGGCTGGTGCCCGCCGTCCGCACCGTGAGACGACAGGAGGAGAGTCATGAGGAAACTCCTTGTCGCCGTCTGTTTGCTTGCCTTGCCGTCCGCGGCGGCGGCTCAGGACGGCAGTATCGAGGGAACCGTCACCGACGACACCGGCGGCGTCCTGCCGGGAGTGACCGTCGAGGCCTCCTCGGCCGTACTGCCGGCGGGTCCGCGGGTGACGGTGACCGACATCGAGGGTCGTTACGCCCTCACGGAGCTCGCCGCCGGCAACTACGCGGTTACGTTCAGCCTGCCCGGCTTCGAGCGGGCGGACCGCGACGTGGAGCTGACCGCCGGCCTGGCGGCCATGGTGGATGTCGACCTGCGCGTCGGCGGGCTCTTCGAGGAAGTGACGGTGTCGGTGACCGGCACCGCCATCGAGGCGCCCGCGATCAACATGCCCCACGCGGTCACCGTTGTCAGCCGGGAGGTTCTGGAGCAGCAGGGCGCGACGCAACTCGTAGACCTCTTCCGGAATCTGAACGTCAGCCACGGCGTGGTTGGTGAGCGGAATAGTTGGTACAACTCGAATCAGCCAGCGACGCTTACCGAGAACGTGGCGAACGTCAATCTGCGCGGCCTGGGCGCCTCGCGCACGCTGGTATTGATCAACGGCCGGCGCCACGTTCCGGTCCCCGCGCGCCTCATCGGCGGGCGCTTCGTCGACGTCAACACGATTCCGGCCATCGCGGTCGGCCGGCTCGAGGTGCTCAAGGAGGGCGCGTCCGCCACTTATGGCTCCGACGCGGTCGGAGGGGTCGCCAACTTCGTGACCCGAGATGATTTTCGGGGCTTTGAGTTCAATGTCTCGCACGACTGGTTCAGCGGGGCGGGCGATACGACAGTCGCCGGCATCTGGGGGGGGCGGATCGGATCGACGCGGGCCGTGCTCGCGGCCGAGCGGATGGGCCGTCAGGAATTGCAGATGGCGGATCGGCCGTGGGCGCTGGACCGCCTGAGCGTTTACCCCCCAGGCACCCGCGGCGGATGGTCGAGCATCGGTAATCCCGGCACGTTCGCGGTGGGGACGCCCGCACCTTACACCGCGCCCGTCTTCGATCCCCGCTGCACCGACTTCGGCGGCCTGGACGAAGGCTGGACGTGCCGGTTCCGTTACGCACCGTACGACAACCTGATCGACGAGCAGGATCAGACGCGCATCTTCGCCGAACTCAACGGGCCACTGAACAGCCGCACCAACTACCACGTGGAGGGGCTGTGGTCCGATGCGGTGATCCCACGGTGGTACACGACGCCGTCCTATCCGCCGTTCCCCCTGATCAGCACGACGATCATGGAGGTGGCCGCGAACCACCCGGGCCGCCAGGCATTCTGTTCCAACTACGCGGGAGACGCGAAGGCCGATCCGATGAGCGCTTGCGCGGACGGCGCTCCCTGGTACTTCAACGGCCGCCCGTTCGGCAACTCGGGGCCGGGCCGGCGGCTGCGCCGCGAATCGCGCACGCTGCGCGTTGCCGCCTCCCTCGACGGGGACTTCGTGGAGGGCGGAAGCACGCACTGGGATATCGGGCTGAGCTACTCCCGGGCCCGGGGCAATCTCAACCTG
This sequence comes from uncultured Vicinamibacteraceae bacterium, assembly GCA_964550305.1. Lineage (GTDB taxonomy): Bacteria > Acidobacteriota > Vicinamibacteria > Vicinamibacterales > UBA8438 > VXRJ01. The sequence goes on from CAZJYU010000002.1 coordinate 15,693, forward strand.
CCGGCGGTCTACACGGATCGAATCTTCCGGGCCTTTCGCGGCTTCGGGGGCCCCAACTGCGGCGTCGGTGTGATGGCGGACCGGAACTCTCCTGCGGGGATGGTGCTCGGACCGCTCGGCGGGGCGGTCGCCGGGCAGGGACCCTGCATGTACTACAACCCCTTCAGCAACGCCATCCAGTACTCCGATCAACCGGGGTCGCACTTCGAGAACACGGTGAACCCCGACTATGTCGCCGGTCTCGCCAATTCTCCCGAGTTGCGGCAGTGGCTGAACGATGAAGTGGACCTGGTCAGCACGACCGACCTCCTCGTCGCCGATGCGACGGTGAGCGGCAACCTGGTCGAGAACGTCGCCGACTTCGCGGTCGGGTACCAGTACCGGGGCACGAATGCCGAGGGTGACCCGAACGATCCGGGCGACGTAACGGTGAATCCCTGCCCCGTGGCGGGTGACATCGGGTGCTCGGCCGGTGACCGGTTCGGTCCGTACCTCTTCACCAACGTCCATCGGCCCTACTCCGCAGACCAGCAGGTGCAGCGTCTGTTCGGCGAACTGGCCCTGGCCCTCGGGCCCCGCGTAGATACCCAGCTTGCAGCCAACTACGAGTTCTACAACATCGCCGGCCGCACCGTGAGCAGCTTCGACCCGAAGGTGGGCTGGCGGATTCAGGTGGCAGAGAACCTGGACTACTCGCTGTCGCTACGCGGGTCGGTGCAGACCACCTTCCGGACGCCGTCGCTCGACGACCTGAACTCCAGTCCGCTGACCACCCTGGAGTGGATTCCGGAAACCGGCGCCTACCAGGCGGTCGACCGCTTCGGACGGCCGGACCTGGAGCCGGAGCGGGCGTTCACCTACAACGCGGGCGCGGTGCTGTTCGTGGCCGGCGGGCTCGAAGCAACGGTCGACTACTGGCACTACGACTTCGAGAACGTCATCGGGTCGATGCCGTACCTCGGCGTCACGAGCCTTTACGGCAGCGACGACGCGGCCGGGCGCGACGCGGTGTCACGGTTCATCATCTGTCCCGGCGGGCGGGCATCCGATCTCGCGCCGGCCGATCGCTGCGCCGCCCGGAACCTGGAGCGGATCCAGCTCGACCTCGTCAACTGGCCCGGGCTCACCACGTCGGGTGTCGACACGCACCTTGCCCTGCGCCAGGACGCGGGACCAGGCCAGTTCGTGGCCAGTTGGGATTCCACCTACACTCTTGCCTACGACACGCGCGGGCTGTTGCTGGAAGGGACGGACCTGACCCTGTACGCCGCACAGGAAGCGGCCGGCTACCTGAACTTCGCCCACCCGATCGCGGTGCCGCTGCCCCGCTGGAAGAGCCGCTGGTCCGCCACCTACGCCTGGGGCTCGTATACCGTCGCGAACTACGTGAGCTACCTCTCGTCGTACGAGGACCCCTCCACGACGACCGCGGCGGCCGTGATCGACTCGTTCCTCACGTGGGACGCGAGCTTCGTCTGGCGCTTCCCCGCCAGCGGCATGGACCTGACGCTCTACGCGTTGAACCTGACCGGCCAGCGTCCGCCGTGGGCGAACGTCGAGCAGGCCTACGACGGCTTCACGCACGACCCCAAGGGACGTCGCTTCAAGGTGGCGCTCACCTGGCGATTCGGGGGCTGAAACGTCGGTCCAAATCCGCATTTGTCGCCAGCGCGAACCGCGGCGCTTTTCAGGGAGCCGCGCCGGCGGTTACAACCGCAAGACGACTACCCGGCGGTCATCGTCGGCCAGTCCCGTGGCTGCGGCGTCGAACGTAACGAGCTGGCCGTCGTGCCTGATGGCCAGCGCCACCAGGTGGGCGTCGGTCACCTGCCGATAGCCGCTCAGACGATCGAAGCTCACTTCGGGAGCCCTCACGAGGTCGATGCCGTCCGGCCAAAACTCATGGCCGGCAAGGTCCGTGATGGCGCGCAACACTGCAGCCGCTTCCCCCGGTGAGCGCGCGTCGGGGAGAACCCTTCGGTTCGAGGAAACCCGGATGAAGCCGGCTTGCGTAACCGGAGCCGTCGCCCATGGGGCGGGGCCGTGATCGGTGAACCAGCGCACGGCGGGGTCGTGATGCACGTGCGTGGGCCATGCGAGAGCCACCAGCACGTTGACGTCCAGCAGTGCGGTCACGAGTCCTCGTTGGCGGCGCGGACCATCTCCGGCGTAATGGGCGGGCTGTCGTGTTCGACGACGAAACCAGGAATGGGCCTATGCCCGGCAACCGGCTGGGGCCGGCTGCCACGGCGCGCCAACTCCGACAAGGCGGCGCCGACCGAGATGCCTCGCTCTACGGCGAACGCGCGCGCGTAGGCCAGGACATCATTGTCCACGTTCAGGGTGGTTCGCATCGCCGCATCAGCGTATCACAGCATCGGCTCAAGCGACAGGACTGGGCTGTTTCCGGTCCAACGACGGAGAAGGGCCGGCAAGGCTAACCGGGTTGAAGGACCGTCGTGCCGCCCATGTAGGGGTGGAGCACCTCCGGCACAAGCACCGATCCGTCCCGCTGCTGAAAGTTCTCGAGGATCGCCACGAGCGCGCGGCCGACCGCGACACCTGAGCCGTTAAGCGTGTGGACGTGTTCCGGCCTGCCCTTTCCGTCGCGCCGGAAACGGATGCCGGCCCGGCGGGCCTGGAATGCCTCGGTGTTGCTGCAACTCGAGATCTCGCGGTACGCCTGCTGGCTTGGGAGCCACACCTCGAGGTCATAGGTCTTTGACGCAGCGAAGCCCATATCGCCGCTGCAGAGGAGAACCGTGCGATAGGGAAGGCCGAGGCGCCTGAGGACCTCTTCGGCGTGCAGGGTGAGTTCTTCGTGGATATCCCACGACTGTTCCGGGGCGGCGTAGGCGACCAGTTCCACCTTGTCGAACTGGTGCTGACGGATCAGTCCGCGGACATCCTTGCCGTAGGCGCCGGCCTCGCTCCGGAAACAGGGTGTGTAAGCCGCGTAGCGGAACGGCAGATCGCGGCCGTCAAGGATCTCGCCGCGGTGGAGGTTGCAGAGCGGCACTTCTGCGGTCGGGATCAGGTAGAGATCCCAGTCGCCCCCGATCCTGAACAGGTCCGCCTCGAACTTCGGCAGATTGCCGGTACCCACGAGCGCATCGGCGCTCGCCAGGAACGGCGGCTCCACTTCGGTGTAGCCATGCTCGCGGGTGTGGAGATCGAGCATGAAATTGATCAGCGCCCGCGCCAGACGGGCGCCGGCGCCGGAAAGTACGGCGAACCGCGCGCCTGCGATACGCGCGGCGCGCTCGAAATCGAGGATGCCAAGGGCCGGACCGAGATCCCAGTGCGGTTCCGGCTCGAAGTCGAACGTGGGGGGGTCGCCGTGGCGGCGGACCTCCAGATTGTCCTGATCGGAGGCGCCGTCCGGAACCGTGTCGTGGGGAAGGTTCGGAAGCGCCAACGCGGCAGCGCGCAGGTTCTCTTCGACCGCTCTGAGTCGCGCTTCGTGTTCCTCGATGGCGGCGCGCTGTTTCTGTCCCTCTGCAACCAGATCGTCGGCCGGGTTGCCGGCTCTCCGGGCGGCGCCGATCCGTTCACCGATTTGCTTGCGCGCATGGCGCGCCGCTTCGAGGATGGGCAGGATCGCGCGGCGATCCACGTCGCACTGCACGACGCGGTCGAGATCCGCATCAAATTGACCGCCGCGTGCCTGGAGCCGGGCACGGACTGCGTCAGGTTGCTCCCGGAGCAGCGTCGGATCGATCATCGCGGGTCATTCTACCGTGCCGTCCCTGGGGCGCCCGGCGGGGGCTCTGCTACGATCCCGGCGCATGCCAGCGCCTTCTCCTGCTGCGTCGACCGGCGTATCCACGCTGCTCGTGCCGGCCGCCGGGCTCGGGACGCGCATGCTGCCGGCCACCCGCGCCGTCCCGAAGGAGATGCTGACGGTGATTGACCGGCCGATCATTCAGTACGGCGTCGAGGAGGCGTTCGCGGCCGGGATCCGGCGCGTCGTGCTGGTGACGAATCCGGGGAACGTGCTGTCGATGCTGCACTTCGCGCCGAGTCCCGAACTGGAGGCCACGCTCGAACGTCGCGGGAAGACCGATCAACTTGAGTTGGTGCGCGCGTTGTCGGAGATGGCGGAGATGTCCGTCGTGCATCAGGCGGAGGCGCGCGGTCTCGGCGACGCAGTGCTGTGCGGTCGCGCGGTAGTGGGCGACGCGCCGTTCGCGGTGCTGCTGCCGGACGACATCATCGACGCCGTGCCACCCGCGCTGGCGCAGATGCTGGAGGTGTTCCGCGAGACGGGCGGGCCGGTGCTGCTGGTGGAACGGGTGCCGCACGCGGCGGTATCGAGCTACGGGATCGTCGAGGCGGCGCCCGTGCGCGACGGGGCGTGGCGCGTGACCGACCTCGTGGAGAAGCCGCCGCCGGAGGCAGCGCCCTCCGATCTGGCGATTGTCGGGCGGTACCTCCTGACGCCGGATGTGTTCGAGGCGCTGGAAGCGACGGAGCCGGGAGCCGGTGGAGAGATCCAATTGACGGACGCGTTGCGGCGCCTGTTGGCGTCGCGTCCCATCTATGCTTGCGAACTCCGCGGCACGCGGCTGGATGCCGGAAATCCCTTGGGCTACCTGCAGGCAGGCATCCACCTTGCGTTGCGGCGGCCGGACCTGGCGCCCCGCTTGCGGGCGTGGCTGGCGGACGAGATCGGCGTAACCGGCTGACGCGTAACACGCCTCACGTCGTGGACGACGGCGCTTTCGTCTCCTTCCTGGCGGCAGCGTCAGAGGTCTTCGTGTCGGGCGTCGAATCCGCCGACGTCTTCGGTGAAGAAGACTCGCTGTCCCTGGATTTCGGTGCGTCCCTTACCTCTGGTGAGGTCTCCGACGCCTGTCCCCCCGAGGGTTTTCTAGCGTAGTCGGTGATATACCAGCCGGTGCCCTTGAACTGGATGGCGGGAGACGAGAGCAGCTTGCGGACCGGGCCACGGCATTCGGGACAGGTCGTCAGTGGCGCATCCGAGAACTTCTGCAGTTCCTCAAAGCGGTGCGCGCAGTCCTCGCACTGATATTCGTAGAGCGGCATCGGTGCGAATCTACTCGATCATGGAGCCCGCCCCGAGCATCAGTGCGCGGTGCATCCAGAACGGCATGCTGCCCTGGCCGAGGAGGGAATCGTGGAACGTCTGCAGGGAGAAGCTGTCGTCCGCGGCGGCGACGTCGGTGCGGAGCTTCAGGAGCATCTGCTTGCCGATGGCATAAAGGACGTAGGACGGGTCGTACGTGCCCCGCTCCGCCTCGGTGCGCGCGCTTTCCTCTTCGAGGTAGGCCTCGTCCCGGAAGAAGCGGACGCCCTGTTCCACTGAGAGGTCCTCGGTGTGCAACCGGATGCCGACGATCGTGCGCGCCAGGCGAACGAGGGCTTCCGCGAGCTGGCCGAGGCGGATCTCGGGGTTCCCCCGCTCGAAGCCTTCCTCCAGCACCATCTGCTCGGCGTAGTGAGCCCAGCCCTCCACGAACGAGGTCGCGGCGAAGAAATTCGACTTCCGCAGCGGCGAGTCGATTTGCCGTAGATGCTCGAAGTGGAGGAAATGTCCGGGGAACACTTCGTGCGTCGATATGGACCACAACGCGGCATGGTTCAGATCGCGCAGGTGCGCCCGTTGCCGCGCGTCGTCCCACGACGGGTCGACGTTCGTCAGGTAGTAGTACGCCGGCGGCGGCGACGGCTCGAACGGTCCGGGCGTCCAGAGGCTCGCAAACGTCCAGCGGTAGAAGTCGGGCGTCGGCCGCACTTCGAGTCCCGCGTGAGCCGGGATGGTGACGATCCGTTTCCGTTCCAGAAACGTCCGGAGCGTCTCCAGTTGTTCCGCCGCGGTCGGGATCAGCTCTGCGGCCGATGGGTGCCGGCCCTTGGTCTGGCGCCACGCCTCGCGCGGATCCTTGTGGATCTCGGAGGCGACCCGCGCGAACTCTTCCTGCGTCGCCGCCAGTTCGCGCCTCGCGATCTGGAGCAACCGCCCCGAGGGCAGGTCGATTCCCTCCTCGAGCCGCAGCTTCTGTTCGAAGCGTTCCTGGCCGAGCCGGAACGATGCCCGACTCTGCGGCGCCATGGCCCGCAGGTTCTCCAGGCAGCCACCCAGCGCTTCGGTTGCCTCCATCGATGCGTCCGCCAAATCACCCAGCACATGCAGGTCGTCAAGATCGCGAAAGGCGCGGGGGAGGTCGCGGTCGATGAAGGTGACCACACCCTCGAGCGATTCGATGCCAGTCTTGACGAAAAGGCCGGGCGCCTCGGTCACGTTCCGCTCGAGCGCACGGACGAGCCGCGCCACCTGGCGCAGCTTCGAACCGACGCGCCGCGCGCGATTGCCGAGATCGGTGTACGCGAACAGCACTTGCCCCGCGAGGCTGGTCGCGAGCAGGTCGGCGTAGACAAGGGGGTTGTTTTCCCAGTTACGCACGTCCTCGAGGTCGAACAGGCGGGCGCGGATCCGGTCCCCAAGCATCCGGCGCTCGAGCACTTCGGTTGGCGTCAGCCACTCGTCGCGGATTCCTTCCAGACGGCGTGCCCAGCCCCCGAGGTCGCGAGTGCGCGCATCGATCGCATCGCGGCTGAAGTCCTCGAGCACATCGTCGTGTACGTGTACTCCGTCAGCGGCCGCCTCCGTGGGGTACGTCTCGTAGAGCCAGTCGCGATATTCGCCAGCAAAGTGCGCCAGTGGTTCCGATCCCCCAGGCGTCTTGTACCGATTCATGCCGTGCCGCCGATCAGAAAAACGGTGTGCTGTCCGCAGTGCGTGCCGGGCGCGGCAGGCAGGGAGCCACGCCTTCCTGATGGTACAATACCGACGTCAGCCCCGTGCCCTCTGCGCCTCCCCCCGGCACGCTTCATATCGTCGCCACGCCGATCGGCAATCTTGAGGACATCACTTACCGGGCGGTTCGCGTGCTTCGCGAAGTCGACCTGATTGCGGCGGAGGACACGCGCCGGACGGCAAAGCTCCTCGCCCACTACGGCATCGTCGCCCGCACCACAAGCTTCCATGAGCACAACGAGGCCACGAAGAGCGTGGACCTCGTCCGACGCCTTGAGGCCGGCGCACACATCGCTCTGGTAAGCGATGCCGGTACACCACTCGTCTCCGACCCGGGGCGCCGGCTCGTCCGCAACGCTCTCGACGCCGGCGTGCGGGTCGAGGCGATCCCGGGCGCAAGCGCCATCCTCACCGCGCTGGTGGGTAGCGGACTCGCGGCGAACACCTTCACCTTCGCCGGATTTCCTCCTTATAGGTCACATGCCAGAAAACGGTGGTTCGCGGCGCTCGCCAGTGAGACCAGACCCTTGGTGGTCTTCGAAGCGCCCCACCGGATCCGGGCGTCGCTCGCCGATCTGCAGGGCGCAATGGGCGACCGGAGAGTCGCGGTCTGTCGCGAGCTGACCAAGATCCACGAAAAGTATGTCATATCCCCTATTTCAGAGGTCCTGAGCAGCGGGCTGGGCCGGCCGCGGGGCGAGTACACGCTGGTTGTCGCTCCCGCTGCGGCGGCGTCGCAACCAGCCGACGAGCTGCCGGACGGCTCCACCCTGCTGGCCAGTTTCGCGCGCCTGACCGACAACGAAGGCATGGACCGCCGGGAAGCGGTCCGGGCGCTTGCCACCCGGCACGGCGTGCCGGGCCGAACCATCTACGCCACGCTCGAAGCGGCGCGCGCGGGTATCATCCAGACCGACGCTGATGGCGGCGACGCTTGAAAGGGGAGACCGGCATGTCGTGATCCTCGCGGCAGGGCGGGGAACGCGGATGCGATCGGGCCGGCCGAAGGTACTGCACCGACTGGCCGGTTGCCCGCTCGTGGAGCACGTACTGCGGGCCGCCGACCCGCTCGGGGCGCGCACCACGACGCTCGTGGTGGGCTACGGGGCCGAGGCGGTGACGGCCGCGCTCCCCGAGTCGCGCAATGGCCTGCGCTTCGTCCACCAGGACTCGCAGCTCGGCACCGCGCATGCACTGCTGCAGACGGAGGCCGCGCTGAACGGAGCTCGGGGCGCCGTCGTTGTCCTGTCCGGCGATGCCCCGCTCCTCCGGTGGCGGACCGTCTCGGCACTGGTGGAGGTGCACGAACAGACCGGCGCCGCCGCCACGATGCTGACCGCCGAGGTGGAACGGCCGTACGGGTACGGCCGCATCGTTCGGCGGAACGGCGCGTTCTCCCGCGTGGTCGAGGAGGCGGACGCCACCGACGCGCATCGGGCGATCTCCGAGATCAACTGCGGCGTCTATGTGTTCGACCTCGCGCCGCTCTTCGGTGCGCTGCGCCAGGTGCCCGAGGCCGGCCCGAATCGCGAACGGTACCTGCCGCGCGTTCTGCAGACCTACCGCGCGCAGGGGCTGACGGTGGAAACGGTGGCGGCCAGCGACCTTGACGAAGTTCGTGGCATCAACAGCCAGTCACAACTGGCGGAAGCAGGCACCCTGATGCGACAGCGCAAGAACGAGGAGCTGATGGCGGCGGGCGTCACCATCGTCGACCCGGCTACCGTTTACATCGACATCGACGTCGACGTGGGCGCGGATACCGTGATTCACCCGCACGTGATCCTGGAGGGGGGGACAACCATTGGCGCACGGTGCGAACTCCGCGGCGGCGTCAGGATTGCGGACTCCGCGATCGGTGACGGTGTCACCGTTCTGGACCATTCGCTCATCACCGGGGCGAAGGTGGCGGCCGAGGCCACGATCGGGCCGTTCGCACACATCCGGCCCGGCTCGACGGTGAGTGACCGCGCTCGGGTCGGCAACTTCGTCGAACTGAAGCAGGCGTCACTCGGCGCCGGCGCAAAGGCGGGGCACCTGAGCTACATCGGCGACGCCACCGTGGGCGCCGGCGCGAACATCGGTGCCGGCACCATCACCTGCAACTACGACGGCCAGCGGAAACACCGGACCACGATTGCGGAAGACGCCTTCATCGGAAGCGGTACGGAGTTCGTCGCCCCGGTCACGGTCGGCAAGGGCGCCTACGTCGGCGCCGGGTCGGTCATCACCGAGGATGTGCCGCCGGGGGCTCTTGCCGTGGCGAGGGGCCGGCAGGTTACAAAGCCGGGAGGGGCGGGTAAGATCCGTGACAAGGCGAACGCCGCTACAGGAGGCGACGGCAGGCAATCCGCCGACGATTAACCAGGGTCGCGGTCGGCGAACGGGAATCATCACATCATGTGCGGAATCGTCGGATACGTCGGCGGCAAGCCGGTCGTGCCCGTGCTGATCGACGCCCTGCGGCGGCTCGAGTACCGCGGGTACGACTCGGCCGGCATCGCACTCCTGCGCGACGGTGGCATCGACGTGCGGCGGAGCGCGGGGAAGCTGGCGCGGCTCGAAGAGGCCATCGCGGGCGATCCGGTAGATGGCGACTACGGCGTCGGCCACACTCGCTGGGCAACCCACGGTCGCCCGACGGAGGAGAACGCCCACCCGCACCGCGACTGCACCGGCAAGGTGGTCGTGGTCCACAACGGGATCATCGAGAACCATCTGGAGCTGAAACGGCAGCTGGAAGCGGCGGGCCACACGTTCGCGACCGAGACCGATACCGAAGTCGTCGCCCACCTCGTGGAGAGCGAACTCCGCGGAGACGGTATCGAACGCGCCGTGCGCCGGGTGCTCGCCAAACTGCGCGGCCACTACGGCCTGGTGCTGGCGCACGCCGACGACCCGCAGAAGATCGTCGCGGTGCGCAACGGCCCGCCGATCGTCGTCGGCATCGGCGACGGCGAGTTTCTGGTCGCCTCCGACGTCACCGCCATCCTGAACCACACCCGCGATGTCGTATTCCTGGGTGACGGGGAGATGGCGCTGGTGACGCACGGCGGCGTCGAGTTCACCGACTTCGTTGGCGCGGCGGTCTCCAAGGCAACCCAGCGCATCCACTGGGATCCGGTGATGGCCGAGAAGTCAGGCCACAAGCACTTCATGCTGAAGGAGATCCTCGAGCAGCCGATGGCGCTGCAGGAGACCGTGATTGGCCGCGTCTCGGAGGAACAGGGGCGTGTCTTTCTCGGCGAGCTCGAGATTTCGGCGGCCGTGCTCAGCACGATCGATCAGGTCGTGCTGCTCGCCTGCGGCACGTCGTGGCACGCGGCACTGGTGGGCAAGTTCCTGATCGAGCGACTCGCACGGGTGCGTGTCGAAGTGGACTACGGATCGGAGTACCGCTACCGCAGACCGATCGCCGGCCCGGAGACGCTCGCGGTGGTGATCACGCAGTCCGGGGAGACCGCCGACACGCTGGCGGCGCTCCGCGAAGCACGGGCGGCGGGCGCCCACAGTATCGCCATCTGCAACGTCGTCGGCAGCATGGCGGCCCGGGAAGCCGACGGCACGGTCTATACCCACGCCGGGCCGGAGATCGGCGTCGCGTCGACCAAGGCGTTCAGCGCGCAATTGATCGCGCTCAATCTGCTTGCCCTGCACCTGGCTCAGGTGCGCGGCACGATAGACCCCAAGGCGGAGCGCGCGCACGTGGAAGCGCTTGCGCGCGTGCCGGCCCTCGTCGGGGACGCCCTGCGGGTAAACGGGACCATCGAGGAGATTGCGAAGCGCTTCTACCGGTGGACCGACTTCCTGTACATCGGCCGCGGCATCAACTATCCGATTGCACTCGAGGGCGCACTGAAGCTGAAGGAGATTTCCTACATCCACGCCGAGGGCTACCCGGCGGGCGAAATGAAGCACGGGCCGATCGCGCTGATTGACGAGCACCTGCCGGTGGTGGCGCTCATTCCGCAGGACCACGTCTTCCAGAAGATGCAGGCGAATGTGCAGGAGGCGAAGGCGCGGGGGGCGGCGGTCATCGCGCTGAGCGATGCGCCGCGCGAGGCCTTCCGGGACGTGCTCGACCCCCGGCACGACGCCTTCATCCCGGTGCCGGCAACACACCCGCTGCTGATGCCGATTCCAATGGTGGCGCCCCTGCAGTTGCTTGCCTATCACATCGCCGTCCTCCGCGGGTGCGATGTCGATCAGCCGCGCAACCTCGCCAAGAGCGTCACGGTGGAGTAGCCGCGCTGGATTTCCTGGATCAGCTCAACCCCGAGCAACGGACCGCCGTCCTGCATCGGGACGGGCCCCTGCTGATTATGGCAGGCGCCGGATCCGGCAAGACGCGTGTTATCTGCTACCGCCTTGCCTATCTGATCGGCAACGGATACGCGGGGTCTGACGAGGTACTCGCCGTCACGTTCACCAACAAGGCCGCAGGGGAGATGCGCGAGCGCGTCGAGGGGCTGCTCGCCTCGGAAGCGCCGCGTCTCTGGATCTCGACCTTTCACAGCTTCTGCGCGCGGGTGTTGCGGCGGGACGGGCCGCGGATCGGGCTCTCGCGCGACTTCGTCATCTACGACTCGGTCGATCAGCTGAACGTCATCCGGCAGGCGATGGCCGAACTGGACCTCGACCCGAAGGTAACGCCACCGAGGTCGCTGCTGGCGCGGATCAGCACTGCGAAGAACCGGCTCGAGAGCGCCGCGGATGTCCGGCGCGAGGCAGCCGGCTTCGCTGACGAGCGGTTGGCCGATGTCTTCGAGCGCTATACGCGCATGCTCGAGGCGAGCCACGCGCTCGACTTCGACGACCTCCTGCTCGCCGCCGTGACGCTGTTCGAGGAATCGGCCGAGACACGCGCACGGTACACCTGGCGGTTCCGGCAGGTGATGATCGACGAGTACCAGGACACGAACCGGCCGCAGTACCTGCTGGCGCGGCATCTTGCTGCGGATCATCGCAATCTCTGCGTCGTCGGCGATCCGGATCAGTCCATCTATGCGTGGCGGGGCGCCGACATCCGGAACATCCTCGACTTCGAGGCGGACTTCCCGGACGCAACCGTCGTCCATCTGGAGCGGAACTACCGGTCCACGCAGGTGATTCTCGACGCGGCGACCGGCGTCATCCGACGAAACCGGCGGCGCGACGAGAAGCGCCTGGTGGCGGAGCGACCGGGCGGCGACCGACTCCTCTGGTACCAGGCGGGAGACGAACTCGAGGAAGCGGACTTCATCCTCGCCCGGCTGCGCGCGGCGCTCTCCGCGGATGTCGATCGGGCGGCCGTGCTTTATCGGACGAACGCGCAGTCGCGCGCGATTGAAGATGCCCTGATTCGCGACGGCCTGCCGTACCGCATCGTCGGCGGTGTCCGCTTCTATGAGCGGAAGGAAGTGAAGGACGCGCTCGCCTACCTCAAGCTGATCCTCAACCCGGACGACGACATCAGCTTGCGGCGCGTAGTCAACGTCCCGGCGCGTGGCATCGGCTCGGGTACGATGGAGCGGCTTGCCGCCATCGCGCCGGAACCGGCCGGCGGGGGGCCGCTCTTTGGCGCGGGCGCCGAGGGGCCGGGCGGCGGGGGATCGGCTACGTCGCTCTGGGCGCGTATCGACCGCACCGTCGAAGGCGACCTGTTGCCGAGGCGGGCCACCAGGGCATTCGACTCGTTCCGGACCCTGATCACGGCGCTCCAGGAGTTCGCGGCATCGGGCGCATCGACCTCCGAGACGGTCTCGCGGACGCTGAACGATAGCGGCTACATCCAGGCGTTGCGCGACGCTCAGAACGAGGAAGCGGAAGCACGCCTGCAGAACCTGATGGAACTGGTCTCGGCCGCAGCCGACTACGAGATGCGGGAGGAGGATGCCACGCTGGCCGGCTTCGTCGACCGCCTGTCGCTCCTGTCGGAGGCGGACGAGGAAGAAGGGGCGACCAACGCGCGCGTCTGGCTGATGACCCTCCACGCCGCGAAGGGCCTGGAGTTTCCGCTCGTCGTCCTCTCGGGGCTCGAGGAGGGACTGTTCCCCCACATGCGTTCCATCGCGACCGAGGACGAGGCGGCGGTCGAGGAGGAACGCCGACTCTGCTACGTCGGCATGACCCGCGCCGAGTCGCACCTGATCCTCACGTCGGCCGCGCGGCGGCGGATGTTCGGCGAGTATCAGGACGCCGAACCCTCCCGTTTCCTGGCCGAGATCCCGGCCGAGCTGATCGAGATCATCGAGCCTGCCTTCACCGCCCGCCCGTACGGGGGGGGCGGCTGGTCTCCCGCCCGTCGCCGGCGCGCCGCGCCGGGGGGGCGGGACGGCGAGGCGCGCGCGGCGTCCGTCGCGTGGGACGACGCCGACGAGGATCAGTCGGCCGGCGGCATCTCGCGGGGGGCGCGCGTCCGTCATCCCACTTTCGGCAAGGGCGAAGTGATCCACGTCGAGCCGGTCGCCGGCGATCTGAAGCTCACGATCCGTTTCGCCACCGTCGGCCGGAAGAAGTTGCTGGCCCGCTACGCCAACCTGGAACGGATCTGACGGGAGAACCGCTACAATCCTCGGGGTGGCGAAACCGAGCAGCGACAATCGCCGGCGGCTGAAAGCGTTCGCGTTGCTGTTTGCGGCCTGGGTGATCTTCTCCGGGCATCTCGACGCGGAGCATCTGGCCTACGGAGTGATTTGCGCAGCGCTGGTGTCCGCAGCGTCGTACGATCTGCTTCTGCCTTCAACCTCAACACCCGCGAAGCCGACGGCGGCGCTTCGCCACCTTACCTACGTGCCCTGGCTCCTGTGGCAAGTGCTGCTTGCGAGTCTGCATGTCATCTACCTGATTCTGCGGCCGTCGGCGATCCGGTCGCAGGTGGTCCGCTTCCAGACCACGCTACGGAGCGACGTGGCCCGGGTCACGTTCGCGCACTCGATCACGCTGACGCCGGGCACGCTCACGATACGGATTCGCGGCAATCAGTTCGTGGTTCACGCGCTGAGCGACAAGGTTGCCGACGACTTGCGCAGCGGCAGTATGGAGCGGCGGGTCGCGCGCCTGTACGACGAGCCGGCGCCGGTGGGCCGACGGAAGGAGTGATGGAGTCCTTCTTCCTGGGAGCCGCTATCGTCATCCTGATCTCGGTACTCCTGGCGGTGTGGCGCGTCGTGACCGGGCCGGAGATCGTTGATCGGATCATCGGGGCGAACGTCGTGGGGACCAAGACGATCGCCGTCATCCTGCTGGTGGGACAAGTCTTCGAGCGGGTCGAGTTCTTCGTGGACATCGCGATCCTCTACGCGCTAATAAACTTCATCGGCACGCTGGCCCTGTCCCGATATCTCCAGCGGAAGGGGCTGCACCACAGGGAGGAGGCTCCTCCGTGACGGTGCTCTCGGTGGTGCTGATCTCGCTCGGCGTCTTCTTCCTGGCCATGGGGGCGGTCGGGCTCCTCCGTTTCCCGGACTACTGGTCGCGGATGCACGCCGCCGGGAAGTGCGACACGTTCGGCAGCCTGCTGCTGCTGATCGGCCTCACCTGCTACGACGGGGTTACGTTCGCGAGCCTCAAGATCATGGTGATCGCACTCTTCATCTTCATGACCAGCCCGACTGCCACCCATGCCATCGCGCGCGCCGCGTTCCAGCACGAAAAGCGGCGCTGGAACGAGGAAGATCCGTGATCTGGCAGCTCGACACGATCCTGCTCGCACTCACCCTGATCAGCGCGGTGGCGGCGGTGCAGGTGCGGGATCTGCTGGCGTCGGTCGTGCTGCTGGGTGTGTTCAGTCTCTTCATGTGCCTGCTCTGGGTAGCCCTCGGGGCGGTCGACGTCGCCTTCACCGAAGCCGCCGTCGGCGCTGGAATCACCACCGTGTTCTTCGTCATCACCGTCTTCAAGACGGAGCGGGGAGCGAGAGATTGATTGCGAAGTGGATTCACGTTGGGGCGGCGGGAGCCACTGGACTGTTGCTCCTGTTCGGCTCGCTCGACATGCCCGCGACCGGCGATCCGTCGGCGCCGCCCAGCACTCACGTCTCCCCTCGTTACATCGAGGATGGGTTCGGTGAGACACATGTTCCGAACATGGTCACGGCCGTGCTGGCCGACTACCGCAGCTTCGATACCCTAGGCGAGGTGACCGTCGTCTTCACCGGCGCGGTCGCCGTACTGCTGATCCTGCGGGCAAGCCCGTCGCGGAGACGGGACGGGGAGCCGGAGGCATAGCAGTTGCTGAAGGGGCCGCAGAGTCTGATTGTCCGGACCGTGGCGCGGCTGCTCGCGCCGTTCGTTCAACTCTTTGGCCTGTACGTCATCATGCACGGCCACTCGAGCCCGGGCGGCGGCTTTCAGGGCGGCGTCATTCTGGGCGCCAGCGCGATCCTCCTGGCGGTCGCCTTCGGCGTGGACGAGGTGCGGGAGCGCGTGACGCTCTCCGCACTGACCCTCTCGACCAGCGCCGGCGTCCTGCTTTACGGCGGGCTCGGTCTCGTCTGCCTGCTGCTCGGCGCAAACTACCTGGACTACAGCGTGTTGCCGGTCGCCGATGCCCGTAGCGTCGGGATGCTGGTGATCGAGATTGGCGTCGGCATCACGGTGATGGCGGCCATGGTGTCAATCTTCGTCGACCTGAGCGCCTTCGACGCGAGTCACCGGGGCCACTGAGCATCATGGTCGATTTCGACTTCCTGGTGGGCCACGCGAACGTTGCCGCGTACATCGCCCTGATGACGGTCGGGTTCTACGCGATGATCAGCAAGACCAACCTGGCGAAAAAGGTGATCGGCATGAACATCTTTCAGTGGTCGATCATCCTTTTCGTCGTCTCGCTCGGCGCGAAACGGGGAGCGACGATCCCGATCGTCGAGGCCGGCTACGCCGTCGGCGGTGGCGGCGCGCCGGCGCTTGAGGCGGCACACTACATCAACCCGCTGCCGCACGTCCTGATGCTCACGGCCATCGTCGTCGGTGTCGCTACGACGGGTGTCGCCCTGGCGCTATTGCTCCGAATTCACCGCCGCTACGGTTCCCTCGAAGAGGACGACGTGCTGGCGCAGCTCCAAGTGCCGCCGAACCCGGGCCGCGCCGAGGGATGACCGGCCCCCAGTTCGCGCCGACGATCCTCGCCGTCGCCGTACCGCTTCTCGCGGCGTTCGCCCTGCCCATCGTGGCCTGGCGCGGGCGAGCGGCCGTCTACCCGCTGACCCTCACGGCGCTCGGGGCATCGTTCGTCTCGGCCCTGGCGACTGCACGGGCCGTCGTGAACGGCGGCGCCGTCGAGTATCACCTGGGAGGCTGGCCGCCACCGTGGGGAATTGCGTTTCGTGTCGACACGCTCGGCGCGCTGATGCTGCTCCTCGTTACGTTCATCGCACTCGTCATCGCGGTGTATGCGCGGCGGAGTGTAGACGCGGAACTGCCGGAGCAGCGCACCCCGTTCTACTGCGTCTACTTGTTGCTGGCGGCAGGGCTCGCCGGACTCGTCTCCACCGCCGACATGTTCAACCTGTACGTCTTTCTCGAGATCACGTCCCTCGCGGGCTACGCCCTCGTCTCGCTCGGCGGCGGCGCCGCGGTGGTCTCCGCCTTTCGCTATCTGATTCTCGGCACGATCGGCGCAGCGTTCTATCTGCTCGCCGTCGGCTACCTCTACAGCGTCACCGGCACCCTCAACATGACGGATCTGTCGGGTCTTCTCCCTCCGCTATCCGGCTCGAACACGGTGTTGGTGAGCATCGCCTTCCTCGTTACGGGGATGGCGCTCAAGATGGGACTTTTTCCGATGCACGCCTGGCTCCCGCGCGCGTACGCAAACGCGCCGTCGGCCGTCAGCGCGCTGCTCGCGGCGACAACGACGAAGGCGTCAGCGTATGTCCTGATCCGCGTGTTGTTCCACGTATTCGAGCCGCGCATCGCCGTTGACGTGATTCCCGCCACGACGATCCTCGCCTGGGCCGCGGCGGTGGCGATGCTGGTTGGCTCCGTGATGGCCATTGCGCAGACGGATCTCAAGCGGATGCTGGCCTATTCGTCGGTCGGGCAAATTGGCTACATCATGCTCGGGGTCGGCCTCGCCAACAAGGACGGGTTTACCGGCGCGGTCCTCCACCTGGTGAACCACGCGTTCATGAAGGGCTGTCTGTTCCTGGTGGCCGGCGTCATCATCTATCGAACCGGCGCACGCGAGATTGAGGCTCTGCGCGGATTGGGTCGGGCAATGCCGCTCACGGCAGCCACGTTCGTGTTGGCTGCGTTCGCAATGATCGGCATCCCGCCGACCGGCGGGTTCTTCAGCAAGCTGTACCTGCTGCTTGGCGCGATCGACGCCGGCGCATGGGTGTTCGTGGCGGTGATTCTGACAAGCAGCCTGCTGGCCGTCGCCTATTTCGGAAATGCGATCCGTGCGCTCTACTTCGTCGACGCCCGAGACGGCGTGTCGGGCGTTTCCGACGTCGCCACTGGGGGACGCACTGTCGACCCACCCGCGTCGATGCTCGTCCCGATGCTCGCGCTGGCAATCGGCATTCTCTTGTTGGGGTTCTTCAACGGCGCCATTGTTGCATCCTTCGTGGAGCCGGCCGTACCGACGGCGTTCGTCCGATGAGCGATCCGTCTAGCGGCGCGCTCGCCACCGCCGCCTGGATTGCGGTCGCCATACCGTTCGTCGGGGCGCTTCTTACCCCGCTCGCGGCCCGATTGGGAAACGCCGTCCGGCTCGCCGTGGCGCTCGGCACCGCGTTGGTGGCGGCTGCGGCGGCGGTGTCGCTGCTGCCCGTGCTGTTCCGGCCAGAAGTCCTGCCGGTCGTAAGCACGGCCGCCTGGATCGAGGCGCCGGTCCGGATCGGGTTCGGCCTGCTCATCGATCCGCTGGCCATCGTACTGGCGAACGTCGTTGCCGTGATCAGCTTCCTCATCCAGGTCTATTGCGCCGGCTACATGCGCGGCGATCCGGGCGCGACGCGCTTCTGGACCTGGATGAACGGTTTCGTCGGCAGCATGCTGCTGCTCGTCCTCGCGGACAACTTGTTCTGGCTCTTCGTGGGTTGGAAGCTGGTCGGCCTGTGCAGCTACGGGTTGATCGGTTACTACTACCGCGACCAGCGCGACTACTGGATCGGCGGGCCGGCACCAGCCGCGTTCGTGACACCCTCGGTCGCCTCGCTCAAGGCGCTCGTCACTACCGGCGCCGGCGACATGTTGATGCTGGGCGGCATTCTGTTGATCTACGCGCACAGCGGCACGCTGAACTTCGTCGAACTCTACGCCACCGCGCCCACATGGCTGGCATCGCTGGCAACGTCGCCGGGCCTGCTGTCGCTCACCATCCTGCTGCTGCTGGCCGGGCCGGCGGGCAAGTCAGCGCAGTTTCCCTTCCACGAATGGCTTCCCGAAGCGATGGCCGGCCCAGGGCCCGTATCGGCGCTGATCCATGCCGCCACAATGGTGAAGGGCGGTGTCTACCTGGTGGCCCGGCTGGTGCCGATCTTCTGGGTGGGCCTGCATGTCTCCGGCATTGATGGCGCCGTGCTCTTCTTCGAGGCGGTTGCCTGGATCGGTGCGTTCACCGCGTTGCTCGCCGCTACTCAGGCGATGGTTGCGCTCGAGCTGAAGAAGGTGCTCGCCTATTCGACGGTGAGCCAGATTGGCTACATGATGCTCGGTCTCGGCGCCGCCGGCCTGGCGCCCGGGCTCCTGGTAGAGGGCTATACCGCAGGACTGTTCCACCTAGTAAGCCATGCGCTCTTCAAGGCGTGCCTCTTCCTTTGCGCCGGCACGGTGATCCACGCGATCCACTCGATCTACGTCACCGACATGGGCGGCCTGCGCCGGTACCTGCCGCTCACCTGGAGTTTCCTGCTGGTCGCGGCGCTCTCGCTGATGGGCATGCCCCCGCTGGCCGGCTTCTGGAGCAAGGATGCGGTGCTCCTGGTGGCGCACGCGGCAAGCCCCCTGCTGCTGGGCCTCGGCCTGATGACAGCCGGGCTGACCGCCTTCTACACCGTCCGCATGGTCGCGCTGGTGTTTCACGGGCCGGAGAGCGCCCACGTCGCGGCGGCCCGCGCGCACGGCGGCGGACACCTCGACGACGGCGCGCGGTCGATGCGGTTCGCTTCCGGCGTTCTCGCCCTGTTAGTCCTTGCCGCCAGCGTCGGCGCGTCCGCAGTCGAAAACGCACTCCACCACGGGTTCGAGGTCGGCCTGGACGCCCACGTGGCGGGCGGCGTTAGCGGCGCGGCGGATCGATCGGACTCGGGTGGCGGCGGGGATCCGCAATCGCTGGTGCTGTTGCTCTCGCTCGCCGCAATCGGCGCGGGCGGCGGCGCCGCCGCGTGGATCTATCTGTTGCGGAGGCGCTCACCGGATGCGATGCTGGCGGCGAACCCGGTGCTGTCCGGGCTCCACCGCTTTTTCTGGAACCGCTGGGGCATCGATGGCGCATACCACCGCATTCCGGTCGGCGGTACGGTGCGCATCGCGCACGTTGTGGCGGAGCGAATAGAGCGACGGCTGGATCGCGTGGCGCACGTCTGGCTGCCGGGCCTGGTGCTCAATCGGTTGCACGCGCGGCTGACGCGCCTGCGCGCCGACAGCGAGACGCTGGCCGACAACATCTCGTACCTCCTCGTGCTCTTCGCCCTGCTGCTGGCGGCAATTCTCTTCTGGAGCGGCGGGGGAGGCGGTTGATGACGGACGACGGGCTGCTGCTGCCGATCCTGCTCGCACCGGCGTTGACCGCGGCGGTGGTCTTGCTGGCGGGTCGCGGCGACCTCACGCGAGGGCGCGACGGGCGCTCGGTACCGGGGGGGCGGCGAGCCGGATGGATCGCGACGCTCGGACTCGTGTTTACCGGTTGTCTCGTCGCACTTGCCGGTCCGATGATCGCCGGTGGCCGCTCGCTCACGGCGACATACCTGCCGGTTGCACCCGGGATCCGCCTCGGTCTCCTCGCCGACGGCCTGAGTTACCCGACGCTCGCGGTCGTCGTCCTCCTGTGTATCGCCCTGTGCTGTTATTCGATCCGGTATATCGAGCACCGCGTGGAGTTGCTGTACGGTGGCGCTCCGGCCGCCGTCCAGGCGGCGCACTACCGGCGCTTCTTTGCACTGCTTCCCTTCTTCCCGTTCGGCTTCATCGGGACGATCCTGAGTACCAACCTGGTCACTCTCTACTTCTTCATGGAGGCGCTGACCCTTACGCTCTTCTTCTTGATGGCGTTCTACGGCTACCGGGAACGGGTGCGCATTGCGTTCATCAGCCTGGGATGGGGAATCCTGGGCGCGCTCCTTTTCCTCGCCGGCGCGCTGATCGTCTACAGCCGCACCGGCAGCCTCGAGATCGCCGAGATGGCGCGGCTGGCGGGCGACCCGGCGGCCCCGGTGGCAATCGCGCTCTTGCTCGCCGGCCTCACGATGAAGTTGGCTCTTGTGCCGTTCCATGTCTGGATGCCGTCGGTCCATGCGGAGCATCCCACCTGCATCGCCGGGCTCCTGGCCGTCTACGCCAACCTGGCCCTCTACGTCGTGGTCCGCGTCCTCGTCCTGCCGCTGAACGGTGAGATGGCTGCGTTCGGTCCGCCGCTGATGGGACTCGCGCTCGTGACGATGGTTTACGGCTCGCTCCTGACGCTGGCCCAGACCGACATCAAGCGGCTGGCCGCATGCTCCACCATCAGTCAGATCGCGTACTCGGTACTCGGCCTGAGCGCCCTGAACGCCGCTGGCCTCGAGGGAGGAATGCTCTTCTTCCTGAGTCACATCATGGGGAAGACGATCTTCTTCTCGGCCGCAGGTATCGTCGTCTATACGACGGGCATCCGCGACATGCGGGAACTCGGCGGCCTGGCGGCGCGGATGCCGATGACGGCCGGGCTGTGGATTGTCGGCGCGCTGATGCTGTCGGGCTTCCCGCCCTTCAGCAGCTTCGCAGGCGAGTGGATCCTCTTCACCGGGGTTTTCGAGCGCGGCGTCGCGTCGGGCCCGACAATCGTCGCCGTCGGCGTCTGTGGTGTCGCCACGATCCTCTTGACCATCGCGTACACGTTCGGCGCCGCACGGCAGATCTTCTTCGGGCCGCTCAGCCCGGCACTGGCGAAGCGCGATGACCTGCGGGATCCTGCATGGACGATGACGGCACCGCTCATGGCGGTCGCCGCTGCCTCGGGGATCCTGGGTCTCTGGCCGAGCCTGGCGCTCGACCTGCTCGACGCGGTGATCGGACCGTGACGTCCTAGTCGATGTTGGTGATGATCCAGCGTCCGTCGATCAGGCCTTGCTCGCCCTGGAGCTCCACCTTCTCCATCGTCACGACCATCGTCCGCTCGCTGGACGCGCCGTCCAGATCGATGTTGGCCGACACCGTCACGTCCTTCTGCAGATGCTCGCCGTCGTAGTCGACGACGTTGATCGGATTCGCTGGGTCATACACGCTCGCCTGGGCGAGGCGGCTCTCTTCGTTGAGCGCGTTCTGGGCGTCGGAGACCTTGCGAGCGTACTCCCGCTCGTCGGCCACCCACTGGTTCCAGGTGTCACGCACCTCTTCATCGCGCGACGCTACTTCGTCACCCTCGCGGTTCGCTTCGATGATGCGCGCGATTGCGGCCTCGTTCTCGTCCTGGTACTGCTTCTTCTCGGCCCGGAACGAGGTCTCGGCAGCCTGGATTTCATCCAGCGCCTGCCGCAACTCGGCGAACCGTAGCGGACGCCGCTCCACCTCCGTGACGTTCTGGATGCTGGGGCTCGACGCGATGCCGTCCTCGGTCGGACTGAACACGACCATCGACATGTTGCCCAGCGTGGCACGGTCTTGGTACCGCGATGCCTGGAAGAAGCCTCGAATGAGCGTCAACTCCTCGCCGCCTCCCCCGCACGCGGCCAGAAGCCCGCCGCCTGCGAGCAGCGTCAGGGTGACGATCAGTGTGTGGATGATGAAACGCGACATCGGATGCCTCCTTGCGTCTGCCATCAGTTCCCGGCGAGCCCCTGATGCACTGAACCTGTTCGCCGCCCCCTGCCTCCGCCGACGCTCTTACGGTCCGCCGACCGGGCCCTCGTCATCGGGCGGTTCCACCGAGTTCCGGTCAACGAACTTGTCGATCGAGACGACGCGATCATCCGCGCCGATCTCGATCAACCGAACACCCTGCGTCGCGCGACCGATGGGCCGCGCATCCTCGGCTCGCATCCGAAGCACCTTGCCCTGTTGCGTGATCAACAACAGGGCGTCGTCCGGACCGTCCACAGACGCGATACCGACGACCGGGCCGTTCCGCTCGCTCGTCCGGATCCCTATGATACCGACTCCGCCACGAGATTGCACCCTATATTCTCCCAGTGGCGTCCGCTTGCCGTAGCCTTTCTCCGTGACCGTCAACAGTGTTCCGTCCGGGTGGACGAGCGCCATCGCCACGACCTCGTCTCGTGGCCGCAAACGAATCCCCCGGACACCTCCGGCAGCGCGTCCCATGGGACGGAGATCGTCCTGAACGAAGCGGATTGCCATTCCTTCGCGTGTGCCGATGAAAATGTCTCCACGACCATCCGTCAGTTGCGCTCCCACGACCGCATCGTCGGGACCGACCCGCATGCCGATGACACCCGACGGTCGCGCATGGCGGAACGCGCTCAGGTCGATCCGCTTTACGGCGCCCTGACGGGTCCCCATAACGACGAAGCCCACGCCTGGATCGGTCGGAAAGTCCCGCAGGGTCTCCAACGCGGCCACCCGTTCCCCCACGGCAAGCGGCACCAGGTTGGCGATTGCCTTGCCCCGCCCATCGCGTCCCACCTCCGGGATCCGGTACACCTTCAGCGGATACACGCGGCCCCGGTCGGAGAAGATCATAAGGAAGGCGTGCGTGGAGGCCACGAAGAGGTGGGTAAGGAAATCCTCGTCGCGAGTCCGCATGCCGATCATGCCCTTGCCGCCCCGGCGTTGGCTCCGGTACTCGGTGACCGCGGTCCGCTTGACGTACCCAGTGTTGCTCACCGTGATGACGACGTCCTCGTCAGCGATGAGATCCTCGATGGTGAACTCGCCGTCGACATCCTCTGCGATCTCGGTGCGGCGGTCGTCGCCGTACTGCTGCTGCACGTGGCGAAGCTCCGTGATCACGAGGTTCAGCAGTAGTGCTTCGCTCTCCAAGATCGCGCGGAGCCGCGTGATGGCCTCACGCAACTCGGCCAGCTCGTCGGCGATCTTCTGCCGCTCGAGGCCCGTCAGCCGCTGGAGCTGCATGTCGAGGATTGCCTGTGCCTGAATCTCACTCAGTGCGTATTGCCCGATCAGACCGACTCTTGCCTCGGCCGGGGTCGCCGACGCGCGGATAAGCGCGATGATGGCGTCGAGATGGTCCAGGGCAATCTGAAGACCCTCGAGAACGTGCACGCGCGCCTCCGCCTTGCGAAGATCGTGCGCGGTTCGGCGCCGGACTACATCACGGCGGAAATCGATGAAGTGGTCGACCAGGTCGACGAGCGGGAGCGTCCGGGGCCGGCCATCGACAATGGCGACCGCGTTGATGCCGAACGTCGTCTGCAGCGGCGTGTGCTTGTAGAGATTGTTCAGCACAACCTCGGGCACCTCGCCTTTCCGGAGTTCGATGACGATTCGCATTCCGGACCGGTCCGATTCGTCGCGGATATCGGCGATTCCTTCGATCGTCCGATCCCGGACCAATCCGGCGATCTTCTCGAGCAGCCGTGACTTGTTCACCTGGTACGGAATCTCGGTGACGACGATCGCGTCCTTCTCGCGTTTCCGTTCGGCCAGCTCCACGTCGGTCCGCGCCCGGACCACGACCGATCCCCGGCCCGTCCGATAGCCGTGCCAGATGCCGGAGCGGCCGATGATGATGCCGCCGGTTGGAAAATCCGGCCCCGGGATCAGCCTCATCAGTTGCTGTTCGCGCGTTGCGCGGTCCGCGTCACCATGCTCCGCCGCCCAGACGATGCCGTCGATCACTTCCCGCAGGTTGTGCGGCGGTATCTTCGTGGCCATTCCGACGGCTATGCCGTCGGCGCCATTCACCAGAAGGTTCGGGAAGGGGGCCGGCAGAACCGAGGGCTCCTCCGTCGTCTCGTCATAGTTCGGGACGAAATCAACGGTGTCCCGATCGATGTCCGCCATCAGGTCGTCGGACAACGCCTCGAGTCGTGCCTCCGTGTACCGCATGGCGGCGGGCGGATCGCCGTCGATGGAGCCGAAGTTCCCCTGGCCGTCCACGAGCGGATACCGCATGTTGAAGTGTTGCGCGAGGCGGACCAGTGTGTCGTAGATGGACGTGTCGCCGTGGGGATGGAAGTTCCCCATCACCTCGCCGACGATCTTCGCGCACTTGCGGTAGCCGCGGTTCGAGGCGAGGCCCATCGTCCGCATGCCGTAGATGACGCGCCGGTGCGCCGGCTTCAGTCCATCTCGAACGTCCGGCAGCGCGCGGCCGATGATTACGCTCATCGCGTAATCCATGTACGACCGGCGCATCTCGTCCTCGATGGTGACCGGGACGTGCGGGCGCGTAGGACGGGCGACGTCAGACATCAGCGGTCAGCAGGATGGAGGAGGACGGCGTCAGACGTCGAGGTTCTGGACGTCAAGCGCGTGGTCCTGAATGAACTTCTTCCGCGGCTCCACCTGATCACCCATCAGGGTCGTGAACATCTGATCCGCTTCGGTGTGATCTTCTGCACGTACCTGCAACAACGTGCGATTCGCGGGCTCCATGGTTGTGACCCAGAGCTGCTCCGGATTCATCTCACCCAAGCCCTTGTAGCGGTTGATCGCGAGGCCGCGCTTGCCGGCCGCGATGAAGTACTCGAGCAATTCGTCAAGCGACCCAATCCGCCGTTCGTTTTCCGCGACCTTCACAAGGGGTTCGTCGGAGGCGTTGACCTCCGCCGACTCCCCGCCCGCACCGTTGCCGGGTGTGGAGGTTCGGGATGAAGCAACCGTCATCGGCCCCCGCAGGAGTGCGATCTGCGCGTGGTGCGACAGGAGCGTCCGGTACTCCGCCCCCTCGATGAACGCGACGCCGATCACCGCGGCCCGGGCGTAGCCGTTGCTCCGGTCCTCTATCTCGATCAACCACCCGCCATGCTCCTCATCGGCAGCAACGCTTGCGATCCGCGTCGGCGTCCTGAGCGCCGCGGCCAGTGCGTTGACGCGGCGCGCGTCGGCGAAGAAGCTCCGGTCCCGGGCGCCCTGGTCGAGTAGCGCCAACACAACGTCGCGCCTTGGTCCGATCCGCTCGACGACATCGAGCAGCCGGCGGAAAGTGACCAGACGCTGGAGTGTCCGCTCGAGTTCCTCACCTTCCAGCCGTTGCTCGGATTCTGCCATCCAGAGCGTCCGCGCCTCGCTGGCGCGGCGGATCAGGAAGGTCTCAAGTGCGTGGTCGTCCTTGATGTAGTGCTCGGCACGGCCCCGCTTGGCGCGATACAGCGGCGGCTGAGCGATATAGACGTGACCGGCCTCAATCAGTTCTCGCATCTGCCGGTAAAAGAACGTAAGCAACAGTGTGCGGATGTGGGACCCGTCGATGTCGGCGTCCGTCATGATGACGATCTTGTGGTAGCGCAGCCCGGAGAGGTTGAAATCCTCACTGCCAATACCACAACCGAGTGCAGCGATCATCGTCTTGATTTCGTCGCTGCCCAGCATTCTCTCGAATCGCGCCTTCTCGACGTTCAGGATCTTTCCCTTGATGGGCAGCACTGCCTGGAAGCGGCGGTCGCGGGCCTGTTTGGCGGAACCGCCGGCCGACTCTCCCTCGACAATGTAGATTTCGCTTTGTGCCGGATCGCGCTCCTGGCAATCGGCAAGCTTGCCAGGCAGCGCACTGCTGTCCAGTGCGCCCTTGCGCCGGACCAGGTCGCGGGCCTTCCGCGCCGCCTCGCGCGCCCGGGCCGCTTCGATCGCCTTGTTGACGATCCGGCGCGCGACGGGAGGGTTCTCCTCGAGGAACGCGCCCAGGCGATCGTTTACTACCGATTCCACGATCCCCTTCACTTCGGTGTTGCCGAGCTTCGTCTTCGTTTGGCCCTCGAACTGCGGCTGGGGAATCTTGACGCTGATGACCACCACCAGTCCCTCGCGGATGTCGTCGCCGCTGATGCTGTCCGTCAGGTCCTTCGCGAGATTGTTCCGATTGGCGTAGGCGTTGATCGTGCGTGTGAGGGCGCCGCGGAAACCGGACAGGTGCGTGCCGCCCTCTCGGGTGTTGATGTTGTTGGCGAAGGTGTAGAGCGCCTCCGCGTAGCCGTCGTTCCACTGCATCGCCAGCTCGACGCCGACGCCGTCACGTCCGCCCTGCATGTAGATCGGGACGTCGTTGACCACGGCCTTGTTCTTGTTGAGAAACTCGACAAACGATCGGATTCCGCCGGCGTACTCGAATTGCCGTTGCTTGCCGTTCCGCTCGTCGTTCAGCGCGACCTTCACACCGGCATTCAGGAACGCCAGCTCCCGGAGCCGGTGCGCCAGAACGTCGTAGCTGAACTCCACCGTTTCGAATACACCCGCATCCGCCTTGAAGGTGATCTTCGTACCCCGGCGCCGAGTGGTACCGGTGACCTCGATTGGCGCCTGCGGCTCGCCCCGGTCGTAATGCTGGTGGTACACCTGGCCGTCCCGACGGATTTCGACGTCGAGCCACTCCGAGAGCGCGTTGACGACCGAGACGCCTACACCATGAAGACCGCCGGAGACCTTGTAGCTCTTGTTGTCGAACTTCCCGCCGGCGTGCAGGACCGTCAGCACCACCTCCGCCGCGGAGCGACCACTTTCGTGCCGATCGACCGGGATGCCCCGCCCGTTGTCGACGATCGTGACGGAGTTGTCGATGTGAATGGTTACGCCAATCGTGTCGCAGTGCCCGGCCAGGGCCTCGTCGATCGAATTGTCGACCACCTCGTACACAAGATGATGCAGACCATTGGGTCCGGTGGATCCGATGTACATCGCGGGACGCTTGCGGACCGCTTCCAACCCCTCCAGCACCTTGATTTGCTCGGCGCCGTAGGCGTCAGCGCTGATCGGTTTCAGCGTGTCGCGCGGGGTACCGGAGAGATCACTCGCGGCGGTCGAATTCTCAGTGGCGGGCGGTACGGCCATCAGACACGCATCGGCATAATTACGTAGGTGTAGTCCGCCTCTTTGCCAGACGGGTGCATCACTGCCTGACTCGTCTCGTCCTTCAGTTCGAGGGTGACCGCTTCAGCGTCTATTACACCCAGAAAATCAAGGACATACTGTGCATTGAAGCAGATCACGAGGTCCGGTCCGTCGTAGTCGATCGGGACGACCTCTCGGGCTCGACCATGTTCCGGGCTCTCAGCGCTCACCTCAGCAACCGCAGCCCCTTCAGACGTCGCGCCCGCTTCGCCGGAGCCCGGCGCGGCGGAGATATTGAACTTCATCGCGTGTGACCGGTCGTTCGAAAGCAGCGCGACGCGTCGAACCGCACTGGTCAGCCGATCGCGGTCGATTTCGACTCTCTTGTCGTTCCCGGTCGGAATCACGCGCTCGTAGGTGGGAAATGTGGCGTCGATCTTCCGGGAGATCAGGTATCGGCCGTCCACCTCGAAGAACAGGTGACTCTCGCCGATGCTGTACGAGACGTCGCCATCACCCTCTGACAGGAGGCGGCTCAATTCACTCAGCGTCTTCTTCGGCAGGATCGCCGTCAGTTCATCGTCCGGCGACCCATCGGCGTTCCGCGGTCTCGTCGCCAGCGCCAGGCGGTGGCCATCCGTAGCAATAAGGCTCATCGCATGGCCCTTCACGACGAACAGCGCCCCGTTCAGGTAGAACCGGGTGTCTTCTCCGGTGATCGCGAATGCTGTCTTCGCAACCATGTCGCGCATGGCCGCGCGCTCGACCGACACGGCAGCCCCACCCCCGGTCGCCGGCAAGGTCGGAAAGTCCTCTCGCGGCAGCGTCTGCAGCTTTGAACTGAACTCGTCCGCCTCCACCGTCACGCTTCCTTTCGTCTCCTCACAGATGCGGATATCGGTCTCTGCAACATTCCGTACGATCTCGAACAGCTTCTTCGCTGGCACCGTCACCGACCCGGGACGCCCGACTACGGCACTGCACCGGCTCCGGAGGGTCACATCGAGATCCGTCGCCAGCAGGTCAACGCCACCGTCTTCATCAGCCTCCAGCAACACGTTCGAGAGAATCGGAATCGTGTTCTTGCGTTCGACGATCCCCTGACAGAGCTGTAGTTCATGGAGAAGATCGCTCTTGCGGACGTTCAGTTCCATGGAGTTCTTGACCTCAACTGGAGAGCCCGGTGACAGCTGGTCACCGTCATTCCCCTATTGGAAAGAATCTGTTCTAAGTATACAGGATCAGAAGGCGCGTGAAAAGTGTGGAAAATGAATATAAAGCCTTTTTTATCAACAGTTTAGTATTCCAAAACAGTCACCTCCCCGTGCGGGTGATCACAAGGTCGATGGTGGAACCGTGAGGCATCCACCAAGTCCCGGATCTCAGAGCGAAGACGGGCTGTGGAAATGCCCGTGGGCTGGATGGGTATGTGCCGGCCGAGCTACCGGAAGGTCTCGATGAAGCTGTGGATGAGGTTGTGGAAAGCCCTGTCCTTCCGGCGCCGCTCCGCCACCTTGTTGATGGAATGCAGAACTGTTGTGTGGTGTTTGCCGCCGAACGCGTGACCGATCTGCTTGAGTGACGCCGTGGTCAACTGCTTGGCGAGGTACATCGCAACCTGCCTCGGCTCCGCGATCGCGCGGGAGTTGTTCTTTGCCTTCAGCTCGGCCGGGCGCAGCCGGTAGTAGTTGGCTACGAACTTCAGGACCATGTCGACCGTGACGGGGTGGTCGTCACTCTGGAGGATGTTGTGAAGAACGTCCTGGGCGAGCGCCAGCGACAACATCTGACCTCGCAGCGAGGCGTACGCGATGAGCCGGATGAGCGACCCCTCGAGTTCACGTACGTTCGACTTGATGCGGTTGGCGATGTAGAGCGCGACATCGTCGGGAAGGGGGACCGCCTCCGCGTCCGCCTTCTTCTTCAGGATGGCGATCTTGGTCTCGAGGTCAGGTGGCTGGATGTCGGCAATCAAGCCCCAGAGGAACCGGGACCGAAGCCGATCCTCAAGGGAAGAGATCTCCTGTGGCGGACAATCGCTGCTGATGACAATCTGCTTCTGCGACTCGTGCAGCGCATTGAACGTGTGGAAGAACTCGTTCTGCGTTCCGTCCTTTCCGGCCAGGAACTGGACGTCGTCAACCATGATCACGTCGAGCGCCCGGTAGCGCTCGCGGAAATCCAGCATTCGGTCGTAGCGGACTGCGTTGATCATCTCGTTCATGAAGCGTTCAGAGGTCACGTAAGTCAGCTTCAGTCGCCGGTTCTTCTTCAGCAGCAGGTGTCCGACAGCATGCATCAAGTGTGTCTTGCCGAGGCCGACCCCGCCGTACAAGTAGAGCGGGTTGTAGGCAAGGGAAGGCGCCTCGGCGACGGCCAGCGCGGCGGCGTGAGCGAACTGATTCGATGGGCCGACGACGAAGCTCTCGAAGGTGTATCGCGGGTTCAGAGACGACTTCGTGGCCGTGCTCCCGGCGTCGACGGTTGCGGAACCTGGGGGCTGCACTGGCGTGGCAAGGCTGCGGTCCGGATCGATGACGAAAGACACGGTTATGCCTGGGCGCTCGACTTCGGCCGTCGCTTCGTTGATGATTCCGGTGTAATGCCGGTGCAGCCAGTCCCGAGATAGTTCATTGGGTACGCGGACGGTCAGCAGGTCGCCAGTGTCCTCGAGGAGAATAGTTGGCTTGAACCACTGGTGGAAGATGTCGCGGTCGACCTTCCGTTCGATGCGTTCAAGGACGGCGTTCCAGGAGTCCTTCGCCATGGTAAGTAAGGGCCGCGAGCCAAAAGGCGGGGCGCCGGTGGCCGGCTGAGTTTCCACAAGTTCTTCAACACGTGTGGAAAAACTGGCGGCGTGTCGGCTCCGCCCAGCTTGCGGGGATGCGAATGTACCATACGCTCGGTGGTGCCGCAACCGGACCGGAAAACGCCCGTTTTTGCGGCCTGAACTGCGTACGCACGCGCAGTTTGACAACAACCGGTCGTGGTGGCTACCATGACCAGTTCGCGCGCAGATAACGATCAGACACGATGAAACGAACGTTCCAGCCGAACAACCGACACCGCAGACGGACTCACGGGTTCCGTGCCCGGATGAAGACCCGATCCGGTCGCCAGATCCTCAGGAAGCGGCGGGCCAAGGGGCGGAAACGGCTGGCCGTATCGTAGGTCGGCAGGCCGGGTGTTCGTAGGATCTTCGACGTTTCGGACGCTTGGCAAGCGGGTGGCTCGGACCCTGACGCGCCGTGAGAGGATTCGGCGGCGCCCTGAGTTTCTGGCGGTGCAGCAAAAGGGCGTGCGCATCCGTGGCCGTTACCTGACGCTTTTTGCACGAGCCAACGGCCTTGACGAGAACCGCCTGGGGATTATCGCGACGCGGCGCCTGGGGGGCGCGGTGGCCAGGAACCGTGCAAAACGACTGATGCGAGAGTTGTTCCGGCACCGCAAGGGAGCGGGTGGAATCGACATTGTCACGTTGCTCCGGCCGGGATTCCAGAACGTTCCTTTCAGGAACCTCGAGGCAGACTATCGTGCCACGCTCCAGCGTGTCGCCCGCGGCCACAGTTGCTGATCGGCGCCCGGCGGTGGCCCCTGGCGTCTCGCCTGCCGCCCGGCTGCTAGTGCTGGTTATCCGAGGCTACCAGCTCGCGGTTTCTCCGTTGTTTGCAGGCTGCTGCCGGTTCGTTCCGAGCTGCTCGGCGTACGCCGTCGAGGCGGTCATGGTCCACGGGGCGATCAGGGGAAGCTGGCTGACCGTGGCGCGTCTTCTGCGCTGCCAGCCGTTTTGCCGCGGCGGCCTGGATCCCGTGCCGGCCCGAAGGGACCGCCTTCGGGCGGACGCAGCGAGCACCCACCGCAAATGATGGAACGACGAGTCCTGCTCGCGCTGGCGCTGTCGATCCTCGTGCTGCTGGTGTACCAGAGCCTGGTCGTGCCGCCGCCACCGCCTCCGGCGGTCGAGTCGGCGCCGCCGGGCGGCGGCGCTGAAGTTCCAGCTACCGAGCCCGCCCCGCCGCCGGTGGCACCACCGGCAGTGTCCTCCCCCGCCGCCCCCGCACCGTCCGCACTTGTGCCGCAAGCGACGCCGATAGTGGCAGACGACACGGAGCGGGAGTTCGAGGTAGAAGGCGAGCGGGTACAGGCGCGGTTCCACAACCGAGGCGCAGTGCTCGCCAGTTGGCGGATGCTCCAGCACGTGGATCAGGACACCGGCGAACCGATCGACCTGGTGCCGCGCGATCTCCCGGAGGGCGAAGACACGCCGTTCACCCTGGTGTTCGAGGATCCGGCGCTGACTGCGCGCGCTCGGGAGGCGTTGTTCAGGGCGAACACCGACCACATCGCCCCTGGAGGCGCGGCGCAGACCCTCACGTTCGACTACGAAGACTCCACCGGCCTGCGAATCCGTAAGACGTACGGTTTCGACCCGGCGAACGACTACGTCCTCCGCGTCGGGGTGGAGGCCTCGCTGGCGGGTCAGCCACTGACTCCCGCCATCGCCTGGGGACCGGCCCTTGGCGGCATCGAATCGTCGCAGTCGGGTATCGCATACCTTTCGGGCCCGCGCGGCCTGGTCGTCGGCCGAGTGCTCGAGGCTGGAGCGTTGGAGCCAGAAGACGTCTGGCGTGCCGACGCTTCCGACGTGGCGGAACGCCCGACGTACGACGGCCAGTTCAGCTTCGCGGGTGTAGACAACCACTATTTCCTGGCCGCTGCCCTGACGGCCAACGGCCAGGCCGAGGTGGCATACCGCAACGTACCGCTGCCGCCGCGTGCACCGGACGGATCGCCGCGCGAACTGATGGCGTTCACCCTTCGCGTGCCGGAGGCGGCGCTGGCGAATCTGTCTTTCTTCCTCGGCCCGAAGGCATTCGAGGCCCTTGAGTCGGCGCATCCGGCGTTGGTACAGGCGGTTGACTTCGGGTGGCTCGGGTGGCTCGTGGTGCCGCTCCATCGGTCGCTCACCTGGATCCAGGACTATGTTGGCAACTGGGGCTGGTCGATCATCGTTCTCACCATCCTGGTGAACATCATCATCCTGCCGTTGCGCCACAAGAGCGTGGTCTCGATGCGCAAGATGCAGGAGCTGCAACCGGAGATGAAGGCGATTCAGGATCGCTACAAGCACCTGAAGGCGACCGATCCGGAGAAAGCGAAGATGAACCAGGAGATCATGCAGCTGTACCGTGATCGCGGCGCCAACCCGGTGAGCGGCTGTCTCCCGATGGTCCTTACGTTCCCGGTGCTGTTCGCGTTCTTCAGCCTGTTGCGGGCTGCGGTCGAGATTCGCGGCGAGCCGTTTGTCGGCTGGATCACGGACCTGACGCATTACGACCCGTACTACATAACGCCGATCGTCATGGGTGCGTCGATGGTCTGGCAACAGAAACTCACCCCGACGCAGGCCGAGCCGATGCAGCAGCGGATCATGATGTTGATGCCGGTCATCTTCACCTTCATGTTCCTTCGGATGCCGAGCGGCTTGGTGATCTACTGGCTGACCAGCAATGTCTTCGGCATTGGCCAGACCCTCCTGACGAACCGGATCATCGGACCGCCAGCCGTCCGAACGGTCCGTCCGCCGGCCGAGCGCCGCGTGAAGCAGGTTGGAAGCAGCGCCGCCGATGAGGAAGCGTCGACACAGGAAACCCCGGCGGAAGGGGACGCGCCGGGCGCCACTGCGCCGGCGCCACGCCGTGGATCGCGGCGGTCGCGAAGGAGACAGAAACGTGGGTGACGAATTACAGGTCCGGATGACGGCGTTCGTGGAGGAACTGGGCGCAGCCATGGGTCTCACGCTCGAGGTGCAGGCGGAACGGATCACGGACGGTACGCGCATCACGGTGGCGGGCACGGGCTGCGACATTTTCCTGCAGCGAAAAGGGGCAGGCCTGGACGCACTGCAGCATGTAGTGAACGCGGCCTTCCGGCGCGACCATCCGGAAGGCCACATCGTGGTCGACTGCCTCGACTTCCGAAAGGGTCAGGACGCGGAGCTTCGGGAGACCGCCCGGCTGCTGGCGACGCGGGCCGTCGAGACGGGCGAACCGCAGGAAATCGGTCCCCTCAATCCGTATGCGCGGCGCATCGTGCACCTCACCGTCGTTGATGTGCCGGGCGCGTCGTCGGAGAGCATCGGCGATGCGTTCGTCAAGACGATCCTGATCACCGCGGACGACTGAACGTCCGGCCCGGTGCGGCCGCGATGTTTGCTACCGACGACACGATCGTC
Source organism: uncultured Vicinamibacteraceae bacterium (assembly GCA_964550305.1). Classification (GTDB taxonomy): domain Bacteria; phylum Acidobacteriota; class Vicinamibacteria; order Vicinamibacterales; family UBA8438; genus VXRJ01. The sequence goes on from CAZJYU010000002.1 coordinate 48,796, forward strand.
GCGATCGCCACACCGCCAGGGCCGGGCGGCGTCGGCATCGTCCGACTCAGCGGTGGACGGGCTGTGGACATCGCGGGAGCGATTCTCACCGGCCGGCCGCAGCTGGAGCCACGCCGGGCGACCTTGACGACAGTCGTCGAGCCTTCGGCATCAACCCCGATCGATCGTGTTCTCGTCACGTGGTTTCCTGGCCCCGGGTCGTACACGGGCGAGGACGTGGTGGAGGTAAGCGCGCATGGAAGCCCCGTGGTGTTGCAGGCGATCGTGCGCGTGGCGACGGCGGCGGGGGCACGGGTTGCGGAACCGGGGGAGTTCACCTTTCGTGCGTATGTCAACGGGCGAATCGACCTCGTGCAGGCGGAGGCGATCGGCGATCTGGTCGCCGCGGTGACGCCGCTGCAGGCCCGCGTGGCGTTCGACCAACTCGAAGGGACCCTTACGACGGCGATCGGCAGACTCGATCGTGATCTATTCGATCTCGTGGCACAACTCGAAGCGTCGCTTGATTTCCCCGAGGAGGGATATCACTTCATCGACGCGGCAGCAGCGGGCCGCGAGGCGAGCACGCTGGCGTCGCGGATTGAGGAACTGCTGGCGACGGCGGCGCGCGGACGCCTGATTCGAGAGGGTTGCACGGTAGTGGTGCTGGGCCGTCCCAACACCGGTAAGTCAACACTGTTCAACCGGTTGTGCGGAGCGCCGCGCGCGATAGTGACCGAGGTTCCGGGCACGACGCGGGATCTCGTGAGTGAGACCATCGACCTCGAAGGGATTGCTGTCACGCTGGTCGACACAGCGGGCCTCCGGGAGCCGCAGGATCGAGTGGAGGCGGAGGGGGTTCGGCGTGCGCGCGGCGCGCGCGACGCCGCGGCGGTGGTGATCGTGGTGCTGGATGGATCCCGACCGCTCGAGGCGGACGACCGAGCACTGCTGTCGGAGGCGGCGGACCGGCGTCGTGTGGTGGTGGTGAGCAAACGCGACCTTCCGGCGTGTTGGGGCCTGGACGCCATTGACACCGACCGCCGCGGCGCCCCCGTCGTGGAAACCAGCCTGCTGGGTAACGATGAAGCCGTGGGCCGGTCGACTGCGGGCGTTCGAAGCACGCTGGCCCAGGTGATCGGGAGCGGCGGATGCGAACCGCCGCGCGATTGGCCGGCGATCTCGAATATCCGGCATGTACGGTTACTGGAAGCGTCGCGGGAAGCGCTCCGCCGAACGGCCCGGGCGGCCGCTGCGGGCGCGGCGGAGGAGTTGTTGTTGGTCGATCTGCAGGAAGCGCGCCGGATGCTGGAGGAGGTGGCGGGCCGACGAACGCCGGAAGCAGTGATTGAACGAATCTTCGAGTCTTTCTGCATCGGCAAGTAGGCGGGGACATTCGCGGGACGGAATGGGCAGGAGCGCAAAGTTCGATGTGATCGTCATCGGCGCCGGACATGCCGGCGTGGAAGCGGCTTGGGCGGCGTCGCGCTTGGGGTGCCGAGTGGGTTTGTGCACCCTGTCGGAGGGGACGGTCGCCCACATGCCGTGCAATCCGGCAATTGGTGGCACGGCCAAGGGGCACCTCGTGCGGGAGATCGATGCGCTGGGCGGCTTGATGGGTTTGGCGATCGACGCGACCGGCATACAGTTCAAGCTTCTCAACCGAAGCCGAGGGCCTGCGGTTCGCTCGCCGCGCGCGCAGGCGGACAAACGACTCTACGGTCGATGGGTGACGGAAGCGCTGCGACGCCAGCCCGGGATCGAGTGGATCTTCGGCCGGGTCGGACGCGTAGTCGTGGAGCGCAACCGAATCGCGGGCGTCGACTTGGAACCGGTTGACCGAGGGATGCGCCTGGCGGCTCGCGCGGTCGTGGTAACAGCCGGAACCTTCCTGAACGGCCTTGTTCACATCGGGCCCGTGCAACGGCCGGCGGGTCGGGCCGGTGAGCCCCCGTCGCGGGCGCTGGCCGAGTCGCTCAAGGCATTGGGGCTTCGTTGGGGGCGGTTGAAGACGGGAACGCCGCCGCGCCTCGATCGCGCCAGCATCAGGTTCAGCCGCTTCGAGGAGGCACGGGGCGACGAGACACCGGTCCCGTTCTCATTCCTGACCAACCGGATCGACCGGTCGCAGATCGTCTGCCACCAGTTGCACACTACCGCAGCGGTGCACGACCTGGTCCGGGCGCACATCGGCGAGTCCCCGCTGTATAACGGACAGATCACCGGCACGGGCCCCCGATACTGCCCGTCGCTGGAAGACAAGGTGATGCGCTTTCCGGATCGCGAGCGTCACCACATCCTGCTCGAGCCGGAGGGCCTCACAAGCGAGGAGATCTATGTGAACGGCTTCTCGATGAGCCTGCCGGCCGCGGTGCAGGAGTCGCTGGTGCACGCTCTGCCGGGGCTGGAAGGAGCGGTGATGCGGCGCCCGGGTTACGCGGTCGAGTACGACTTCGTGCAGCCGACGGAATTGACCCGCACGTACGAAACACGAGCCGTGGCGGGGCTGTTCCTGGCAGGTCAGGTGAACGGCACGTCGGGCTACGAAGAAGCGGCCGCTCAGGGCATTGTGGCCGGGATCAACGCAGCGCAGTGCGCGCGGGAGCGACCGTCGTTCGTTGTTGACCGCGACGAGGCGTACCTCGGCGTACTCGCGGATGACCTGACCACGCGTGGCTGCCTCGAGCCGTACCGGATGTTCACCTCCCGCGCGGAGCACCGGCTGCGGTTGAGGATCGACAACGCCGATCTGCGGCTCACCGCGAGGGGGCGTGCGGTGGGTCTCGTAGGCGAGGGGCGCTGGCGTCGCTTTGAGGCAAGGCGAAATCGGTTTGAGCGGAACTTGGACGCCGTCCGCACAAGCCAGATGACAGTCGACGACGGCAGGCGTGCGTCCGTGGCGCACTTCCTTCGCCGGCCGGAAACGACGCTGGCGGAGATCATCGCGTCGGGGGCCGTGGTGCTTGACGTGGCGCCGGGTGAAGAAGCGACGGACTGCGGGAGTGTCGAGACCGCCTGCAAGTACAGTGGCTATCTGGAGCGGGAGGACGCGGCGATCGAACGGTCGCGGCGGCAGGAATCACAGCACATTCCTCTGACATTCCGCTATGAGGATATGCCGGGGCTGTCGGCGGAGATGGTGGAACGGCTGAGCGCGGTCCGCCCCGAGACACTCGGCCAAGCGGCACGGGTTCCCGGTATCACGCCGGCCGCCGTGGCGCTGATCGGCGCCCGGATGGGCACCTAGCCGGTGGCCGCGCGCGATGGATCGACCGAGGGGCTGACCGCGCGCCTGCGCGAGCGGGCTCGCAGTGCGGGTGTTGTCCTGAACGCTGCGGTGGCCAGCGATATCGTTAGGTACTTTCTGCTCCTGCGCCGCTGGAACGCGCGGATGAACCTGACGGCGCTCGACGTTGACTCGGCCATGGACCGCCTCATCATCGAAGCGCTCGCCGCTGCGCCACATCTACCGAGGGACGCGGCCCTCATCGACATCGCGTCCGGGAACGGATCGCCTGCCATCCCGCTGAGGATTGCGCGCCCCGATCTCCGTTCGGTCCGGCTGGTTGAATCCCGGGCACGCAAGAGCGCGTTCCTTCGGCACGTAGTGCGCGAGGTGTCACTACGCCGGGTCGTGGTCGAAGCGGCGCGGTACGAGACCCTGCTGGAGCGGCCGGGCCTGTGCGGAACGCACGACATCGTGACGTTGCGCGGCATCGCCTGGGACGCCGACGTTTTGGGGCAGCTCGGCCGTTTCGTTCGGCCGGGTGGCCTGATTGGGCTCTTCGCCAGCGCGGCGACGGACGTCGGACCATACCTGCGGCCGCCGATTGAAGCTGCGGGGTCACACCCATTACACCCGTCGCTTCGAAGTCGGCTTATCATGTTGCGCGTCAGTGGATGAGGTGCGTGGTGTTCCACGTGGAACGATGCCCCGCCCGGCGAGAGCGCCGACCAAATTAGGTCTATAGACCTAAGACTAGAATGGCAGCACGCATTCTCGCGGTGGCAAACCAGAAGGGCGGTGTCGGCAAGACCACGACGGCGATCAATCTGGCGGCGGCATTGGCCTTGGCGGATCAGGCGGTGCTCGTGGTGGATCTCGACCCGCAGGCGAACCTGACGAGCGGGCTTGGACAAAAACGCGACGGCTGGGCGGACGGTGCATCGGACGGACCCGCGCCGCTCACGATCTTCGACGCTCTGACCGGCGAGGCGTCCCTTGACCTGGATCGGTACCTGTTGCCGACACCGGTCGCCGGACTATCGCTGGTTCCCGCCGACAGCAGCCTGAGCAGCATCGAACTGGAGCTCGTCGGCCTCGACCGGCGAGAGCGCCGTCTCCAGCCGCTGCTGGAACAGGCGCGCGTGCGGTTCGACTACATCGTGATCGACACGCCTCCGTCGCTGGGTCTCCTGACCGTTAACGCTCTGATTGCGGCCGAGGCGGTACTTATCCCGATGACCTGCGAGTATTACTCGCTGGAGGGTGTCGCCGCGCTGACGGCGACGATCCGCCGAGTCCAGACAACTATGAACCCGCGTCTCGCGGTGGTCGGCGTGGTGTTGACGATGACGGAGAGCCGAACCAATCTGGGGCAGCAAGTGGCTGCGGAAGTGCGTCAGGTCTTTGGCGACACGGTCTTCAGGACCACGATTCCACGTAACGTCCGCCTGGGCGAGGCGCCGAGCCATGGCCTGCCCGTAATCCTGTACGACGTTCGCTCAAAGGGCGCCGAGGCATACCAGGCGCTGGCGATGGAATTCCTGGCGCGCACGCGCGGGGTTGCGCCTGCGGTAGAAGGGACGGCGACGAGTGGCTGAGAAACGGAAGGCGCTGGGACGCGGACTGCGAGCGCTCATCCCGGATGTAGCCGCGATGGATCCGAACCGCAGTACGGGACCGCCGCAAGAGGTCGATTTGGACCTGCTGCACCCCAATCGGGAACAGCCGCGCGGTGCGGTGGAGGATGCGTCGCTTGAGGAACTGGCGCAGTCGATCCGGGCGCACGGCGTGATTCAGCCGATAGTCGTGACGCGACGCGCGGGCGAAGCGCACGGGTACGAAATTGTCGCGGGCGAGCGCCGATGGCGCGCCGCGCAGCGCGCAGGTTTGCTGCGCGTCCCGGTGGTCGTCCGTGACGTCGCGGAGACCCGACGGCTGGAGTTGGCGCTGATCGAGAACATTCAGCGCCAGGATCTCAATCCGATGGAGGAAGCCGCTGCCTATGCACGCCTAGCCAGCGACTTCGGACTGACGCAGGAGCAGATCGCGAAATCGGTGGGGAAGGATCGCGCGACAATTGCCAATTATCAGCGGCTGCTCGGTCTCGCCGAGGACGTGCGGGCCGAGGTGGCGGCGGGCCGTCTGACCATGGGCCACGCCCGCGCGCTAGCGTCGCTGCCTGACGCGGCAGCGCAGCAGCGCGTGGCGCGCGAGATCATCGCCCGGGATCTCTCGGTCCGCAGCACGGAGGCGCTGGTCCGCCACGCGCCCCGTGCGTCTCGGGCGCCCTCCCCGAAGAAGGTCGAGCCGCGCGACGTGAATGTCCAGGCCGCGGAGAACACACTCCGCCGATCCCTTGGGACTCCGGTACGGATCGTCCGGCGCGGCGCCGCCGGCCGCATCGAGATAGCGTTCAAGTCCGACGACGAACTGCAACGGCTCTACGACCACTTGACGCGCCGTTGAGGGTCCGGCGCTGCTGGCTTGCCCCCTTTCGGCGCGCGGTGGTATAAATGGCCGTTTGGCCTACGTCGGAGCGGCCCACCTCTTCCCAGACCGGTTGGGGGCTGGTTCAGGATGACTGACTACGCGGCGGCAACCCGGTACGCGCGAGCCCTGTTCGAGGCGAGCGTCGATGGTGGCGATCCAGAACGGACGGCAGCGGACCTTACCGCGTTCACGTCGCTAATCGATGAACATCCGCTGCTCGCCCGAGCCCTGTTCAATCCCGCGGTACCTCCGTCGCGGAAGCGCGCCGTCGTCGAAGCGGTGATCGAGAGGCTCCCGGATCTGTCGGGGCTCGTTACCCGGCTGCTGGTGATGCTGGCGGACCGCGATCGGCTGGCGGTGCTGCCGGCGCTACAGGAAGTCTTCCGGGACCGACTGCTGGATCACCGTCAGGTCGTGAGAGCGCGCGTAACGACCGCCGAACCACTCGCGCCGCAGCAGGTGGCGGCAATCACCCGGAGTATCGAGACGGCCACGGGATGCGAGGTGCAGGTGGAAACCGCCGTCGACGAGGACCTGGTGGGCGGCATGGTGACGCAGATCGGCGGCACGGTGTTCGACGGCAGCGTCACACATCATATCGAGCGGCTCCGGCAGCGGTTCATGACCGCGTGAAGGATGCGCACCGGCGACACCCGCCGGGCCGCGCGGCATCGACGGAACTGGCACGAATCACGATCAGCAGAATCCACGGGCAGATGACAGGCGACAGAGACCGATGACGATCAAAGCAGACGAAATCTCCAAGATCATCAGGGAACAGCTTGGCGAGTACTCGCTCGACGTCGACGTGGCGGAAGTGGGCACTGTCGTGTCCGTGGGCGACGGCATTGCGCGGCTGCACGGCATTGAACGGGCGATGGCAACCGAGATGCTCGAGTTCCCGCACGGCATCTTTGGCATCGCGCTGAATCTCGAAGAGGATGGCGTCGGCGCCGTGCTGCTCGGGGCCACTACCGAGATTCGCGAGGGAGATTCCGTCAAGCGGACAGGCCGCGTCATGTCCGTGCCGGTAGGCGATGCGATGCTGGGCCGCGTTGTGAACGCGCTCGGTCAACCCCTCGACGGCAAGGGCCCGATCGCGACGGATGTGCAGTCGCCGATCGAACGAATCGCGCCGGGCGTCGTCGACCGGCAGCCGGTGAAGGAGCCGCTGCAGACCGGCCTCAAGGCGATCGACGCGATGATTCCCATTGGCCGCGGGCAGCGCGAGCTCATCATCGGTGACCGCCAGACCGGCAAGACTGCGGTCGCCATCGATACGATCATCAACCAGAAGGGTCAGGACGTCGTCTGCATCTACAACGCCATCGGCCAGAAGCAGTCGACCATCGCGCAGGTCGTGCGAACGCTGGAGGATGAAGGGGCGATGGACTACACCATCGTCGTTGCCGCCGCGGCCTCCGAACCCGCGCCGCTTCTCTACATCAGTCCGTATTCCGCGTGCACGATCGGAGAGTTCTTCCGCGACAGCGGTCGCCACGCGCTCTGCGTCTACGACGACTTGTCGAAGCATGCTCAGGCCTACCGCGAGATATCGCTGTTGCTTCGACGTCCGCCGGGGCGGGAAGCCTTCCCGGGCGATGTCTTCTATCTGCACTCGCGCCTGCTCGAGCGGGCGGCGAAGCTGAACACCGGGAACGGAGGTGGCTCGCTCACCGCGCTACCGGTCATCGAGACGCAGGCGGGCGACCTGTCGGCCTACATCCCGACCAACGTCATCTCGATCACCGATGGGCAGATCTTCCTGGAATCGGACCTGTTTCATCAGGGGATTCGGCCCGCGATCAACGTCGGCAACTCGGTCTCGCGCGTCGGCGGATCCGCCCAGATCAAGGCGATGCGACAGGTGGCGGGGACACTCCGGCTCGATCTGGCGCAGTACCGCGAGCTTCAGGCCTTTGCACAGTTCGGAAGCGACCTCGACAAGGCGACGCAGCACCAGCTCAACCGGGGTGCACGCCTGGTCGAGGTGCTCAAGCAGCCACAATACGCACCGCTGCCGGTGGAACGGCAGGTAATCGTCATTTTCGCGGGCACCCGTGGCTTCCTCGACGAGGTGGCGGAAAGCGACGTGGCGACGTATGAACAGGAACTCTACCGCTTCCTGGAAACGCGGCACAGCGACCTGCTTTCGCGCGTCGCCGACGAGAAGAACCTGAACGACGAGCTCCGCGCCAGTCTTGAGGCTGCGATCCGCGAGTTGACCGGGCAGTTCGTCGCGTCGCGGAAGGGTGCGGCGGCGTAGAGACCATGCCATCGCTCATCGACCTCCGCCGCCGGATCCGCGCCGTCAAGTCCACGGAGCAGATCACGAAGGCGATGAAGACCGTCGCTGCATCCAAGCTGCGCCGCGCCCAGGATCGGATCGTCAACGCCCGCCCGTTCGCCCGCACCATGCGGCACGTGCTGAGCGATCTCGCCGCCCGGAGCGCGGAGGCGCCGGCGCACCCCCTGCTTGCCCCGCCGATTGCTCCTGGCGCGCCGATCCTCCTCTTCGTCGTCACCGCGGACAAGGGACTCTGCGGGAGCTTCAATTCGCATCTGATCCGCGAGGCGACCCGTTTCGTCGTTAATGCCGACCGGCCGGTGGCGATGGGACTGGTCGGCCGGAAGGGGCGTGATCACTTCGCCCGCCGTGACGTCGAGATTCGCTTCGAGATGGTGAACCTGTTCAACGAGCTGACGTACGCGCATGCGGAGCAGATGGCGAGGGTCGCGATTGGGCAGTACGCCGCAGGCGGGGTGTCTCGCGTCCTGATCCTCTATAACGAGTTCAAGAGCGTGTTGCAGCAGAAGGTCGTGGTCGATCAGCTCCTGCCAATCCCGACGCTTGACGAGGAGACCGGTGAACCGGACAGCGGGCTGGCTGAGATGGCGGATGACCTGACGATGCCGGAGCATCTGTTCGAGCCGTCGGCCGATCGGATCTTCACCGCCCTGCTGCCGCACCATGTGGAGACGCAGTGTTTCCGTACGCTGCTTGAATCGGCGGCGGCGGAGCATGCGGCGCGGATGACGGCGATGGATGCGGCGACACGTAACGCCGGCGAGATGATTGACGGGCTGACTCTGCACATGAACAAGGTTCGTCAGGCGGCGATCACGAGAGAGCTGATCGAGGTCGTGTCCGGCGCGGAGGCACTGTAACGGCAGCGGCACCGCGCCGCGCGGAACGAAGAAGGAAACGGCGGCGGCGGTTCTGGCACGAACGACTGACGTACGGACGGAACGCACAGGGGGCACTGAAACGATGGCGGACGGAGACAAGAAGGTCGGGCGCGTAGTTCAGGTGATCGGACCGGTGGTCGACGTCGAGTTCGACGGGGGCGATCTTCCGCCGATCTACAACGCGCTGCGGATCCAGGCAGACATGGAAGGCGCCGAGACGATCGACGTCATCTGCGAGGTGGAGCAGCATCTGGGTGAGAATCGGGTCCGCACGGTTGCCATGAAGCCGACCGACGGGATGCAGCGGGGGATGGAGGCGGTCGACAGCGGCGCGCCCATCTCGATGCCGGTCGGCCCGAAGACACTCGGCCGCGTGCTCAATGTACTGGGCGAGCCGGTCGATTTCCCGGATCAGCCGGTAGAGGCCTCCGACCACTGGTCGATCCACCGCCCCGCCCCGAAGCTGACGGATCAATCGACCGAATTGAAGATGTTCGAGACGGGTATCAAGGTTATCGATCTGCTCGAGCCGTACCTGCAGGGCGGCAAGATTGGCCTGTTCGGCGGGGCTGGCGTCGGCAAGACGGTCATCATCCAGGAACTGATCCACAACATCGCCACGAAGCATGGGGGCGTGTCGGTCTTCGGCGGCGTGGGCGAGCGGACGCGCGAGGGCAACGACCTCTGGCTCGAGTTCCAGGAGAGCGGCGTCGTCAATCTGGAGGAACCGGAAAAGTCGCGAGCCGCCCTGATATACGGTCAAATGACCGAACCGCCCGGCGCGCGCCTGCGTGTCGGCCTGAGCGCCCTCACCGTCGCGGAGTACTTCCGGGACGCGGAAGGGAAGGACGTCCTGCTGTTCATCGACAACATCTTCCGGTTCACCCAGGCGGGTTCCGAAGTCTCCGCCCTGTTAGGTCGGATGCCCTCGGCGGTCGGCTACCAGCCAACGCTGCTCACCGAGATGGGTGCGCTGCAGGAACGAATCACGTCGACGCGCAAGGGATCCATCACTTCCGTGCAGGCGATCTACGTGCCTGCCGACGACTACACGGATCCGGCGCCGGCGACGACGTTCGCCCACCTCGACGCGACGACCAACCTGTCGCGACGGATCGTCGAGCTGGGCATCTACCCGGCGGTGGACCCGCTGGCCTCGACATCGCGCATTCTCGATCCCCGCGTTATCGGCGAAGAGCATTACGGGGTCGCCCGCGCCGTAAAGCAGGTGCTGCAGCGCTACAAGGATCTGCAGGACATCATTGCCATTCTGGGAATCGACGAGTTGTCCGAGGACGACAAGCTGGCGGTTTCCCGCGCGCGGAAGATAGAGAAGTTCCTGTCTCAGCCTTTCTTCGTAGCCCAGCAGTTCACCGGCAAGGAAGGGAAGTACGTCCCGATTGCCGACACCGTGCGCGGCTTCAAGGAGATCGTCGAAGGGAAGCACGATCACCTGCCGGAGCAGGCGTTCTACATGGTGGGCACGATCGAGGAAGCAGTCGCCAACGCAGAGCAACAGGAGTCGGCCGCCTAGGCTAACTCCGAAGAAACCGTACCCATGCCGCTCCCGCAGCACCTGGCCATCGAAATCGTCACGCCGGACCGCGCCGTCGTCCATGAAACGGTGGACGAGGCGCAGATTCCCGGTGCGGACGGCTACCTCGGCGTTCTGCCCGGGCACACGCCGCTACTCGTGCAGTTGCAGGTGGGCGAGATCTCGTTCCGGCGGGGGGAGGAAACGACGCACCTGCACGTCGCCTTCGGGTTCGCCGAGATCCTGCCCGACCGGATCCGGATTCTGGCGCGCACCGCGGAGCGTGGCGACGAGATCGACATCGAGCGGGCGCGGGCCGCGGCGAAGCGTGCCCGCGAGCGGCTCTCGACGGCGGCCGCGGTCGACTTCGAGCGAGCGCGGATCGCGCTCCTCAAGTCACTGGCCCGGTTGCAGGTGGCCGAGCGGATGCGACATCGCCGCGCGCCGACGCGGTGACGCGCCGCCGACGCCGTGCGGCGCGCCGTCGGGTGCGACCGTGAGAGACTGATGCAACTCACCTGCGCCGCACGCACCCATCCGGGACTCCGACGCGAAACCAACGAGGACGCGGTGCGCGTTCGCAACGACCTCGGACTCTGTATCGTAGCGGACGGCATGGGGGGCCATGTGGCAGGAGAAGTTGCCGCTGGTCTCGTAGTCGAGGAGGTAGAGCGGTTCATTGCCGCCTCGGTAGTTCCGGGCGGAGGTGGCAAGCGGCCGATCCCGGACGACCCGGCGCTCCCCCCGGACGGCAATCGCCTCCGGGCCGGACTGCACCTGGCGAACCGCCGCCTGGCCGAGCTGGTTACGGATGACCCCTCCCTGGAGGGGATGGCGACCACGGCGGTCGCCCTGCTCGTCTGCGGCGCGGACGCGGCGCTTGCGCACGTCGGCGACAGCCGCGCGTACCGCCAGCGAGCGGGACAACTGGAACGGCTGACCCGGGACCACTCGTGGGTGGAGGAACAGGTCCGCGCGGGTTATCTCACGCCGGACGAGGCGCGACGTCACCACTGGCGCCACGTGGTGACCCGTGCGCTGACGGGCGAAGAAGGCCTGGAGGTGGACGTGGCCACCTGGCGGGTCGAAGCGGGGGACCGGCTACTGCTCTGCACCGACGGTCTGCCCGTCGTACTGTCGGACGACCGGATCAACGAATTGCTCAGCTCGGAGCTGCCCCTCGATCGGCTGGCGGCGCGGCTGATCGACGCCGCGAACGCAGCGGGCGGCCCGGACAACATCACGGTCGTCGTGGTGGATGTGAATGATCGATAGTCTGCGGCGATTGCTCCGCCACCGGACGCTGATTCAGACGCTCGTCACGCGGGAACTGAAGGCGCGTTACCGCGGCTCGATCCTCGGCTTCTTCTGGTCGTTCGCAAACCCGCTACTCCTGCTGCTGGTCTACACGTTCGTCTTCTCGGTGGTGCTGGCCGGGTTCCGGCCGATCGACATTGAGCCCTATGCCCTCTTTCTCTTCTGCGGGCTCCTCCCGTGGACCTGGTTCTCGACCGCGCTGACCGATTCGTCGAATGCCCTGCTCGTCAACGGCAACCTGATCAAGAAGGTACTCTTCCCGGCAGAAGTGCTGCCGGTGGTGGCGGTCATTGCGAACATGGTCCACTTCCTGCTGGCGCTTCCGATCCTGTTGGTGGGTCTGGCCTTCTTCGCGTCCAGTGTGCCGAGCCCGTTGGAGCTTCTCTGGTTCCCGGCCGTCATTGCGGTGCAGTTGCTCCTGACGCTCGGTCTCGGATTGATCCTTGCCGCGCTGACCGTCCACTTCCGCGACATCCGCGACCTCTTGGCGAACGTCCTGACGCTCTGGTTCTTCGCCACGCCGATCATCTACCCGATGTCGCTGGTCGCGGAACGCGGGCCGCAGTTCGGCAGCCTGCCACCTCTCGGCAAGGTGCTGATGGACATGAACCCGTTCGCGCATCTCGCGATCTCGTACCAGGAGATCCTGTTCTACGATGGCCCGTTCGGGCACTGGAAGTGGCTTCTCGCGCTCGGCGCCGCGTCGGTGGTGGTGTTCGCGGCTGGCTACGCCCTGTTCGACCGGTTGCGGGATTCGTTCGCGGAGGAGCTGTGACCGACGCCGCCATTGCCATCCGCGACGTCACGAAGCTGTACCGGCGCTACGCCCACCAGCGGCAATTCCAGACGCTGAAGAGCGCCCTGCTGAGTGGCAGCCTCGCCGCCGAGCTTCAGCCGGAGGAAGTGCTGCGCGCCGTGGACGGCGTGTCGCTCGAGATCCAGCCCGGCGTGACCTTCGGCCTTATCGGACGGAACGGATCGGGCAAGAGCACGCTGCTCAAGGTGATCGCGGGAATTACGAAGCCGACGGCTGGAACGGTGCAGGTCAACGGACGGATTTCCGCCCTCATCGAACTTGGCGCCGGCTTTCACCCCGAGATCTCCGGACGGGAGAACATCTTCATCAACGGCGTGATGCTCGGGATGACGAGACGCGAGATCGCGCGGCGCTTCGACGAGATCGTGGAGTTCGCCGAGCTGAGCGACGTAATCGATTCACCCGTCAAGACCTACTCGTCCGGCATGTACATGCGCCTCGGTTTCGCCGTCGCGGTCAACGTCGACCCCGACATCCTGCTGGTGGACGAAGTGCTCGCGGTCGGGGACGAGGGCTTCAGCCTGAAGTGCCTCGACAAGTTCGCCGAGTTCAAGCGCCGCGGGAAGACAATCCTGCTCGTTACGCACGGCCTCGGCATGGTGGAGCGCTTCTGCGACGAAGCCGCCTGGCTCGATGCCGGCCGCCTCCGTGAGCGTGGAGACTCGCGCCGTATCGTCCACATCTATCGGTCGGATGTCGCGCACGGCGAGGAGCAGGTGATTGCCTCGGCGGAGCAGAGGGTCCTGGAAACGGCGGGCGCGCCGCCCGAGGAACGGGCGGAGGAAGAGGATGACGGGCTCCAGGATATGTCGCGCGCGGCGGAGGGGCGCTGGGGGTCCGGGCCGGCCCGCATCCACCGCGTGACGATGGAGCGGGACGGGCACGAAGCGCACCTCTTCGAGAGCGGCGACCGGATGACCATCCGGCTGTCCTACAGCACACCTGTGCCGCTGCGGGACTTCGTCTTCGGCATCAGCATCTTCAACACCGAAGGGGTCTGCTGTTACGGGACGAACACCGACATCGAGCGATTCGTGCCCCTTGAGTTGTCGGGGGACGGCGAGGTGGCGTTCACGATCGACCGCCTCGATCTCGTGGCTGGCACGTACAAGCTGGATGTCGCAGTCCACAGCGTGGCCGGCCTGCAATACGATTACCACCGACTCCTCTACACGTTCCGCGTGAAGTCCGCCGTCCACGACACGGGAATCTATCGCCCGCGACACGAGTGGAGTTTCACGTCGAACGTCAGATTCCAATGACGCTTGTCCACTTCGCCGACCTGCACCTCGATTCTGCGTTCGCGTGGGCGGGCGCAGACGGCAAGGAGGCCCGCAAGCGCCGCCGGGGACTGCAGCAGGCGCTGGTCGGGATCGCCGCAATCGTCCGGGAGCTGAATGCAGATGCACTGTTGTGCGGCGGCGACCTGTACGAGCACGACCGGGTAACGCCGGATACGGCGCAGTTCCTTCGCAGGACCTTCGAACAATTGGCCCCGGTGCCGGTGTACATCGCGCCCGGCAACCACGACTGGTACGGCCCCGAGAGTGTCTACGCCGGTGTCACGTGGAGCGCTAACGTCCACGTCTTTCGCGAACCGCGGCTACGGCCCGTTCGGTTGAGCGAGGGAGTGACGCTCTGGGGTGCGGCACAGTGCCAGCCGGCCAACACCGGCAACTTCTTCGAGGACTTTGCGGTGGCGGGGCCGGGGGTCCACGTCGCCCTCTGCCATGCGGCGGAACGTACCTGGCTGGACGCGCAAGAGGACGGCAAGCTGCCGCACGCACCATTTGACGCGGCGGACATCGAGCAGGCCGGCATCGCGCACGCGTTTCTGGGTCATTACCATCAGCCGAAAGCGGCCGCGCGCCACACGTATCCGGGTAATCCGGACCCACTGGCGTTCGGTGAAGAGGGAAAACGGGGTGCGGTGGTGGCGACGATCCGTGCGGACGGTGCGGTGGAACGCGAATGGCGCGAAGTCGCGGTCACCCAAGCGCACGATCTCGAACTCGACATCACGGGGTGCGGCTCTCAACGCGAGGTGCTTGAGCGTCTGGCAAAACTGGTGAGTGGACGCAGAGGTGTCGCGCGGATGACGGTCCGGGGCGAGTTGGGCGAGGATGTCGATCTGAGCGAGGAGGATCTTCGATCCGCGCTGCTCGACACGTTCGATGCGGTGCGGCTCCGGTGCGCCGGCCTGCGGGCCGGGTACGACATCGACGCGATCCGCACCGAGCAGACGGTGCGCGGTCAGTTTGTCCGCGATGTGCTCGAAGCAGAGCTGGCGGAGGACGAGAGACGGCGCGTCCTGACCACCGGCCTCCGCGCCTTTGAGGACCGCACGGACCTGGAGGTGCTCTGAGGATGCGCTTCGACTCGGTTCGCGCGCATCCCTTCGGGCCGTTCGAGGACGAGACACTCGAACTCGCTCCCCGGATGACCGTCATCTACGGCCCCAACGAGGCCGGCAAGTCGTCTTGGCACGCCGCGCTGTATGTCGGGCTCTGCGGTATGCGACGTGGCAGGGGGGCGGCCAGATTGGATCGCGAGTTCCAGGATCGTCACCGGCCGTGGGACGGCGAGGGCGGCGACTGGATGGTCAGCGCGACCGTCGCCCTGGCCGACGGGCGCCGTGTCGAGCTGCGGCAGGACCTGACGAACAAGACCAACTGCAGCGCGACGGATGCCGACCTTGCCGGCCGGGACTACGCGAACGAGATCCTGCACGAGGGCTCGCCTGACGGATCGCGCTTCCTTGGGTTGAGCCGCAGCACGTTTCGGGGCGCCGCGTGCGTGGAGCAGGCCGATGTGCTCGGAGTACTCGAGGATTCCGAGGCGTTGCAGGAGGATCTGCAACGCGCCGCGGCCACCGCGGGGGCGCATGCGACCGCCGCGCGCGCGCTCGACCTACTCCGCGAGTACCTCCGCGAACGGGTCGGCGGGCAGCGTGCGACAAAGAAGCCAATGCCCCTCGCGATAGCACGGAAGGACGCGGCGCAAGCGGCGCTCGACGGGGCGCGGCACCTATATGCCGAATACGGGAAGTGTCAGGCCCGGCTGGAGTCGCTCGCGCGGGACGTGAAGTCGCGGGAGCAGCGGGTGGAAGCGCTCCGTGTGGTGATTGCGGAACAGGCGGCGGCGGACGCGGAGCGGCGAGTTGAGCGCGCGGCGGATCTGCAGTCCGGGTTCCCGGACGGTTTCCCGCGTCCCACCCTGGAGGACGAGCACCTGATCAGTCAGGTGGCAGACGCGCTTGCCGGGTGGCGCGCGCGTCCGGACGCGATCCCACCCACTGGAAAGACGGTGGCGGAACTCGAACAGGAGGCCGCCAACGTGACCGACTCGCTGGCGGCGGCAACACGGGAATCGGAGGAATCCGCGCCGACTCGCAGGGCTACGCCGCTTCTTGCCCTGGGTCTCGTTGGCGCCGTCGGAGGCGTCGCCCTGCTCCTGTCCGACCTGCAACTCCCTGGCATCGCCGCGCTCGTCGTCGGTGCCGGCCTGCTCGTGTGGTGGGGCCTGTCGAGGCGCCGCACAGCGCCACCCCGACCGGCCCCCGCCGTCGTCGAGGCGCTGATCTC
The DNA here is from genome assembly GCA_964550305.1 of uncultured Vicinamibacteraceae bacterium. Taxonomy (GTDB): domain Bacteria; phylum Acidobacteriota; class Vicinamibacteria; order Vicinamibacterales; family UBA8438; genus VXRJ01. Next base: position 64,932 of record CAZJYU010000002.1, read on the forward strand.
GGAACGTCTGGAGGTCGTCGAGGCCCGGATCGAACAACGCCGTGAAGCGGATCGCCGACAGGAGGCGGTGTTGGAACAGCACGCGCGCGCGGAGGCGGCGCTCGGCGAGGCGGTTACGGCGGCGGGCTTGACGGCGGTCGGGCCCGAGGCGCAGGTTGAGGCTCTGGTGAAATGGCAACGATCTCGGCAGCAGCGGCTCGGCGACCAGGTTCGCCTGGGTATGCAGTGGGACGAGCTGCAGCAGATTCTTGGCGGCCGCACCGTCAGTGAACTGCGTGCGCTGGCGGCACGCTTGCGCGTAGACGCGGAGGCGCGGGCCGCGACCGTCGAAGCGACCCTGATGGCGGAAATCCGTCGGGAAGCACCCGCCGCCGATCAGCTCGAACGCTTCGAACAGGATGCCCGGGACGCGCACGCTGCGCGCGACCAGCTCCGCGGCGAGCTCGCCCAACGGGAGGCAGACCTTCCGAGCGTTGTGGACGCCGAAGAGGAACTGGCGGCGGCCGAACTCGAGCTGGCGCATCTGCAACGCCTGGACGCCACACTGGATACGACCATCAGGTTCCTGCAGCGGGCCGAGGAACGGGTCCACCGCGACATCGCGCCAATTCTCAAGAAGACCGTGCTCGAGGAGTTGCGGCGAGTAACCGGCGGCCGTTACGACGACTGCAAGGTAGACCCCGAGTCACTCGAGGTGGATGTCCGCAGCGGGGCCGGTCCGTGGCGCGCCGCGTCGTACCTGTCGCGCGGGACGGCCGAACAGGTCTACCTGCTGCTTCGGCTCGCGCTTGCGCGGCACCTTACGCTGCCCGAGGAAACCTGCCCGATGATCCTTGACGATGTAGTGGCGGCGTGTGACGTTACCCGCAAGGCGGCGGTGCTGGCGACACTGCACTCGATGAGTCAGGACGCGCAGGTGATCCTCTTCACGCACGAGGACGATGTACTCGCGTGGGCAGAGCAGCACCTGGCCGGGCCAGCCGACCGCGTCGTAGTTCTCCCCCCACCGGTTCCGGCCCAATCGCAAGCAGGCGGTTAGTGCGAACCATCTGACCGCCGAGTCGGCGGCCCGCGCGCCAATCCTCACGCCACCGGTCCGGGTGTCGGCCTGGAGGCGGCCGAATCCTCCCGCGCCGGGATAGACTCTATGGCTTCGCCGGTACGTCTGGCGCCGGGACCGACCGTGTCGTTGACGCTGCGCGCGCTGTTTCAGGGGGCGGCCGAGCGGGCCGCATTGGGCCGGGGTGCATCTGCGGGCGAGACGATCACCGGGCTGACGCCGCCGGCGCAGGCACTCGCGGCGGCGGTTTTCGCCAGTACGGGGCCGGTGGTCCTGGTCGTCCCGCACGACCGTGACGTCGAACCGACCACTGGCGACGCGCGGTTTTTTCTTGCCGCCATTGGGGGATTGACGCGCGACGACGCGGGCCGCAGCGTCCTTCCGTTCGGTTCGCTCGAGGTGGACCCGTATCGAGGCATTGCGCCCCACCTCGATGTCGCCTCCTCACGCGCCCGGGCTCTGGTGGCGCTCGCGCGCTGCGATGTCCGGATTGTCGTCGTTTCCGCGTCCGCGCTCCTCCCACGCCTCAGCCCGCCGCGGCGGTTGTTGGGCGCGTCGGTCGAGCTACGGGCAGGAGGTGTTTGCGATCCGATCGATTTGGCGGATCGGCTCGCCGACGCCGGCTTCACGCAGGCCGACCCGGTGGAGGCGCATGGCGATTTCTGCGGGCGCGGAGGGGTGGTCGACATCTTTCCGGCGGGTGCGGAGTACCCGGTGCGCGCGGAATTCGCCGGCGACAGTGTGGAATCGATCCGCCGCTTCGATCCCTCGACACAGCGGTCGGTGTCGACGCTCGATCAGGTGGCGATCTGCCCACTGACGGATCTGTTCGCCATCGAATCGTCGGCCCGCGACGACGACGCGCGGCGGCCGGACCGCTCCGCCACGTTTGACGATTACACCCGCGCGGCCGCCGCGCGTTACGTGATCAGCCAGCCGGCCGAAACGGCGGCCCAGCTCCACGATGCGATTGCGCAGCTCCGGGCGGCGGGAGCGGATGCCGAGGCAAGGGGCGATCCGGCGCCACCGCCGGCCACGTTGGCGGTGGACGACGAAGTGGTCAGCGAATGGTTCGCGACTGCGGTGAGACTCGATACGTTCGAGGTCGACGGCGGTTCGCGCCATGTTGCCTGCCAGCCGGCGCGGGAGTTCCGGAACCGGCTGCACGATTGGCTCGACGACGTCCGGAGCGGTCGCGAGCGGGGCGACCAGTTGCTGTTTGTCGCCGAGACCGACGGTCGCGCCGAGCGGATCGTCGAGCTGCTGGCCGAGCACGACCTGGTAGGCGTCGCGGTCGTGGGAGCGGAGGCGACGGCGCCCGCGACCGTCCTGGTTGCCACCGGCTTGCTGTCCCGCGGCTTCCGGCTGCCGGATGCGGGGCTGCAGATTTACGCCGAGTCGGATCTCTTTGACGACGAGCACCTGGCCCGACGCCGGAAGCAGTCTGTCGCCCGCTCGTTCCTTTCGGAGTTCCGCGATCTGAAGGCCGGCGACCACGTCGTGCATGTTGACCATGGCGTCGGCACGTTCGTCGGTCTCCGTCACATCGGCAGCGAGGGCGCAGGCCGCCCCAGCGCCGCGATGCAGGAATTCGTCGAGCTCCGGTACGCGGGCGGCGACAAGCTGTTCGTGCCGGTCGAGCAGCTCGACCTCCTGCAGAAGTACACCGGTGCCGCCAACCCTTCGCTCGACCGGCTGGGCGGCACCAGTTGGCAGAAGGCGAAGACGCGCGTCCGCAAGTCGATGCGCGATATGGCCCAGGAGCTGCTGAAACTGTACGCCGCGCGCAAGGCGCTGCCCGGCTATGCGTTCAGCCCCGACACCCACTGGCAACAGGAGTTCGAAGCGGCGTTCGAGTACGAGCTGACGCCCGACCAGCAGTCGGCGCTCGCCGACATCAAGCGCGACATGGAAGCGGCCGGCACGATGGACCGCCTGCTGTGCGGCGACGTGGGATATGGCAAGACCGAAGTGGCGCTGCGGGCGGCGTTCAAGGCACTCATGGACGGCAAACAGGTAGCGCTGCTCACCGCCACCACGGTATTGGCGTTCCAGCATTACGAGACGATCCGCGAACGGTTTGCCGCCTTCCCGGTTCGCGTGGCGCTACTCAGCCGGTTCGTCGGCCGGAAGGAGCAGAAGGAGGTTCTGGCCCAGCTCGCCGCGGGCAGGGTGGACTTCGTGGTGGGGACGCATCGGCTACTGTCGAAGGATGTCAGGTTCCGCGACTTCGGCCTGCTGATCGTCGACGAGGAGCAGCGGTTCGGCGTGGCGCACAAGGAGCGCATCCGGCAGCTGCGCCGCCGGGTTGACGTGCTGACGCTCACGGCGACGCCGATTCCCCGCACGTTGAACATGTCGCTTGCCGGCATCCGCGACATGTCGGTCATCGAGACGCCGCCGAAGGACCGCCTTGCGATCCAGACCAACGTTGTCCGATTCGATGGCGAGCTGATCGCTCACGCCATCCGAACCGAGCTGGCCCGCAACGGCCAGGTCTTCCTCGTGCACAACCGCGTGGAGTCGATCGCCGGAATCGCCGACCTGATCCGTCGGCTCGCGCCGGGGGCACGGCTCGCCGTGGCGCACGGCCAGATGAGCGAAGCGACGCTCGAGCGTGTGATGATCGATTTCGTTGCCCACCGGTACGACATCCTGATCGCTACCACGATCATCGAGAACGGAATCGACATTCCGAACGTCAACACGATCATCGTCAACCACGCGGAGCGTTACGGCCTGGCGCAGCTGTACCAGTTGCGTGGCCGGGTGGGCCGCTCCGACCGCCGAGCGTACGCGTACCTCATGGTGCCGGCCGAAGACGCACTCACGCCTGTCGCGCGCCGTCGGCTTGCGGCAATCCGCGAGTTCAGCGAGCTGGGCAGCGGGTTCCGGATCGCCGCGCTCGACCTGGAGATCCGCGGCGCCGGCAATCTCCTGGGCGCAGAGCAGAGTGGCCAGATAGAGGCAATCGGTTTCGACCTGTACGTGAAGCTGCTCGAGCAGACGGTGCGCGAGCTGCAGGGGGAGGCAGTCCCGGACGAACGGCTTGCCCGCGTCCACATCGGCATCGACCTCCGCATCGACGAGGACTACATCCCGGAGGCGGATCAGCGCCTTGCGGTCTACCGGAAGATGGCGGCGGCGACCGGCGAGGACGGGCTGGCCTCTGCCCTCGACGAGGTAGCGGATCGGTACGGGCCGCTGCATCCCACGATCGAGCGGCTCGCCGCGTACGGCCGGATCCGGCTCGCCGCGGATCGGGCCGGCGTCGAGGCAATCGACCGGGAAGGGGGCCAGCTCGTGCTCCGGTTCCGCGAGGACGCGCCGCTCGATCCGGTGGGCCTGGTGCGGTTCGTCGAGTCGCAACCGGGCGTCGCACTCTCCCCGCGTGGCGTGCTCCGCGCCGATCTTCCGCCGGCACGGACCCGTCCGGCGGAAGATCCGGCGACCCACGCATCAGGGGCGAGCGCCGCGACCCGGCGCGATCTGACGTTGCTGGCCCGGGCGAACGACTTGCTCGACAGGCTGTCGGCGCTACACTTGGGATGATCGGCAGGAGGCAACAGCAGCAAATGACAAGACGGACAGCACGCACACGTGGCCAGGCAGGACGGATCAGGTGTCCCTGGGCCGCGCACATCGGACTGGGCGCCGCGGCCGCGTTGGTGCTGGCGACGCCGGTGGCGGCACAATTGGGAGGATCCAGCCCGGCCACTGCGGTGGGCGAGGTGCTCGAGCAGATTCTGGTGAAGGTGAACGGCGACATCGTCACCCAGACGCAGTTTGAGCAGCGGCAGCTTGATACGATTCGCGCGCGCGGCGTGCAGCCGAGGACCGACGCGGAACTGCTGAGGGTGCTCGAGGAAATCACGCCCCAGGTGGTCGGTCAGGTGGTCGACGAACTGCTGCTCCTCCAGCGTGGACGCGAGTTGGGCTATGCGCTGACGGACCAGGCGCTCGACGGAATCATCGCGGAACTCAAGGAAGAGAACGACATCACCACCGACGAGCAGTTCGCCCAGGCGCTCGCGGCGGAAGGGATGACGCTCGAATCGCTGCGCGAAATCATGGAGCGGCAGATGCTCATCGGTCAGGTGCAGCAGGTGGAGGTACTGAGCCGCGTGACCTTGACCGAGATAGAGGCGCGTGAGTACTACGACGCGAATCCGGATGAGTTCACGGAACCGGCGACGGTGACCATGCGTGAGATCCTCGTCCGGACCGCTTCCGGAGTGGGCAGCGCACTGGGTCCGGCGGCCACCGAGGCGGCACAGGAGGCCGCCGGGTCGGCGCGGCAGCGAGTACTCGACGGCGAGGACTTCGCCGGCGTCGTCGCCGAGGTTTCCGACGCTGCGTCGAAGGCGAACGGCGGGCTGATCGGCCCGCTCGACATTTCGATGATCAGCGACAACCTGACCGAGGTGCTGGCCGAGCTGGAGGTGGGAGACATCAGCGAGGTCATCCGGACCCCGGCCGGGTACCAGGTGATCAAGCTGGAGGCGCGCACGGAGCCGACGCCTTCTCCGTTCGACGACGTGCGAGAGACGATTGCCGACAGTATCTTCAATGCCCGGCGCGCCGCCGAGTACGCTCGTTACATCGCCGACCTGCGCGAAGAGGCGGACATCGAATGGAAGAGCGAGGGGCTCCGCGAGGCATACGACGAGTTTGCCGCGGCGCGCGATGAACTCCTCCGGCAGACCGGCGCCCTGACCGTCGACGAGCAGTGACCACGGCAGCGGCGCGCTTCGGCGGTTGACCATGACGGAGACTGCGCGGATCGGATCCGTCTCGCTCGCCCACCCTTACGCGCTGGCGCCGATGGCCGGCATGACCGACACCGCGTTTCGGCGCCTGGTCAAGGCGCGGGGCGGCTGCGGTCTCGTCGTCACCGAGATGGTCAGTTCGGAGGGGCTGGTGCGCGGGATCGACCGGACACTGGAGTACGCCGAGTACACAGAGGCAGAACGCCCGGTTTCGATTCAGATCTTCGGCGGCGATCCCGCGAAGATGGCGGCGGCGGCGCAGATCGTCGAGGCGATGGGCGCCGATATCGTCGACGTCAACATGGGCTGCCCCGTCCCCAAGATCGCGAAGCACAACGCCGGCTGCAGCCTGATGCGTGCACCGTCGCACGCCGCAGCGGTCGTGCGGGCGATGACGGACGCCGTTTCGATCCCGGTCACCGTCAAGATGCGCGCCGGCTGGGACGAGCAGACCATCAACGCGCCGGAGGTGGCGATGCGGATGGAGGACGCTGGCGCCGCCGCGCTGGCCGTTCATGGCCGGACGGCGCGCCAGTCCTACCGTGGCGTCTCGGACTGGGGGCTGATCGACCGCGTTGCCGCAGGCGTTTCGGTACCGGTGTTCGGCAGCGGCGACTGTGTGACGCCCGGACAGGCCGTCGATCGGTCCGGAGCACCGCACGTCGCCGGCGTCCTGATCGGCCGTGGCGCGCTCCGGAACCCCTGGATCTTCCAGCAGGCGGCGGCGCTTGCCGCCGGAGGTCCCGCGCCGGAAGTGACGCCCGTGGAACGGCGCCGGTTCCTGCTCGACTACATCGACCTGTTGCTGCGCGAGGGTGAGGACGAGGCGTCCGGCTTCCGCCACGTCGCGCCGGGCGAGACAGCCGCCCGCCAGCACTCGGCGCGCAGTCCTGCCGGCCGCGAGCGGTGGGTGATAAACAAACTGCGCGCCCTGGGCTCCTGGTACACCAAAGGCGAGCACGGCGGATCGCGGCTCCGGACGGCGATTAACCGCGCCGAGTCGATTGAGGAACTCCGTGCGGTCATCCGGGCCCACTACCAAGCGCAGCACGGAGACGCGCCCGCAACCACCCACGCCACGGCCGTCGGGAGGAGCGAGGCCACGGTTCACCTGGCGTCGACGTAATGCCCCGTTTACGCTCCGGTGCCACGCTCGGCGTCGGCGAGGGGGTATTGTATGGGGAATGAACGCGCGGCGGGTTCGGGCAATCGACTGGACAGCGTGGCGGGCGGTCGACCCCGCTACGCTGGTCTTCGTGATCAAGGACGGCCGGATGCTCCTGATCCGAAAGAAGCGCGGGCTCGGCGCCGGCAAGATCAACGGCCCGGGCGGTCGTCTCGAGCCGGGCGAGACGTTCGCCGACTGCGCCGTCCGCGAAGTGCAGGAGGAGCTTCGAGTGACGCCGCTCCGGCCGGAACAGGTGGGAATCCACCGCTTCCAGTTCGTCGACGGCTACTCCACCTACGTTCATGTCTTCCGCGCCCCCGATCTCGTGGGAGAGCCCACTGAGACTGGCGAGGCCACACCGCACTGGGTTAGCGTCGAGGCCATCCCTTTCGACGAGATGTGGGAAGACGATCGCCATTGGCTGCCGCTCGTCGTGGCGGGCCGCCGCTTCGCGGGCCGGTGGATCTTCGACGGCGAACGGATGCTGGACTACACGCTGGACGTGCTCTCCTGAATCGGCCTCGGGTTGGGCGCAGGTGGAGTTGGCGACGTAGCCGGTCTGACGTATGATGCGAGTCTGTACACGCGCGACCCGGGCCTTGGGCGGTTTGGCCCGGCGAGTCGGAGGGAGCCCGTGGCACGCAATAGATTCGACGAAGTCGATAGCGGCATCTGTCCCTGCTGGCGTTGGCTGACGAGACTGGCTATTCCGGCGGCTGCGATTCTGCTCTTGGTCGCGGCCGCGTCGCTGCGCGGCGCCGCTGGGGAGGCGGCCGCCACGGCAGGTCCGGAGGACTGGCAGGACGACCTCGCACCGATCACCGCCGCCGACTGGGACTACGGCAAGGCAGCACACCTACTGGAACGGGCTGGCTTCGGTGGGACGCCCGCTGAGATCGAGCGCCTCGAGGCGATGACGCCCAGTGAGGCAGTAGATTACCTCGTTGACTACCAGGCGCTGGAGGATACCGCTCCGGCGTTTGAAGCCTCCCCCATCTGGGATCCGGGGATGGATCCGTTCCCGAAGAGCCGGGCCGACGCGGTCCGCATCGCACGCGAGCGAGGCGTGTCGATGGGCGTCGAACCGCTCCCGGAGGGGGAATCGCGCCGGCTGCAGCCGGTGGTCAACAAGTTCTTCTACGGCCTCCGCTCGAATTCCGTCGAGACCCAGCGGCTCGCTACCTGGTGGGGCGAGCGGATGCTCGTGACCCGGCGGCCACTCGAGGAGAAACTGACCCTCTTCTGGCACGGGCACTTCGCCACCGGCAACGTGAAGGTGCGCGACACGCGGATGATGCGGCAGCAGATCGAGATGCTTCGCGCGAATGCAAACGGGAACTTCCACGACCTGCTCCTCGGCATCCTGACCGACCCCGCCATGCTGGTTTATCTCGACAACGGCGAGAACGTGAAGGATCACCCGAACGAGAACTTCGGACGCGAACTGCTGGAACTCTTCTCGCTCGGAGTGGGGAACTACACCGAGACCGACATTCGTGAGGCGGCGCGTGCGTTCACGGGATGGACGAACGATGTGCTCGAGTTCAAGTTCGATGCGGAGCAGCATGATTTCGGCGAAAAGACATTCCTGGGCCGGACCGGCGCCTTCGATGGCGGCGACATCATCGACATCATCCTGGACGAGCCAGCTGCGGCGGAGTTCATGGCGGCGAAGCTGTACCGCTTCTTCGTGCGCGATGAAATAGACGACGCCGTCCGCACCGATCTCGCGGCGACATTCCGCGACGCCGGTTACGAACTCCGGCCGCTACTGCGCAGGATCTTCCTCTCGCGCGACTTCTACAGCCCGGCGTCGTACGCGACGCAGATCAAGAGCCCGGTCCATCTGGTCGTTTCCACCTACCGGAAGCTGGAGCTGACGGAGCTGCCGACGATTCCCGATTTCAACCGGCTGACCGCCGGCTTGGGCCAGACGTTGTTCAATCCCCCGAACGTCGCGGGTTGGGCAGGCGGCCGCACCTGGATGACGCCGGCCACCCTGCTCCAGCGGGGCAACCTCTTCCGTGATGTCCTGTATCCCGATACGGACGGCTTCTGGGCCCCCGACCGCGTGGTGCCCGGCGTGTACCGGCAGGTTGAAGAGCGGCTGGCGCGGGGGATGAACATTACCGCCGCGACCCAGGAAGGGGACGCCGAGTCGAGTATGCTGGCCGACCGCGACGAGGACTACAACACGCGGTACGGCGGCTATATGGGCTACGTGATGGCGTTTGAGCGCCTGATTCCCATTCCGCGCCGCGTGGCTGACCTCGACATGGTGCGGTTGCTCGCCGATGCCGGCAAGTCGTCGGTGAACGACGTCGTCGATCACCTGCTGCGGCGCTTCCTGCGCGTGAAGCTGAGCGACGCGGACCGGGGCGTGCTCGTCGACTTTCTGCGCGACGAACTGGGCGCCGACCGGATCGAAGACGCTACGCCCCAGACCGAATCCGCGTTGCGCGGCCTGCTGTATCTGATCCTGAGCACTCCGGAGTACCAACTGGCCTGAGCGAGGGCCGGAGGAGAGAGAACGATGGCTCGATTCACCTGCGGATGTTCGCGGCGGGACTTCCTGATCAAGGGGATGTACGGCCTGGGCGTCGGCGCGACGCTCCCCATGCTCCTGAACCGCACGTCCGCGGCCCTTACGGCGCAGGCGCTGGAGGGTACGAGCATGGAAAACAGCCCCGAGCGGATTCTGGTGGTGGTGGAGCTGTCAGGTGGCAACGACGGTCTGAACACCGTCGTGCCGTACGGCGATGACGAGTACTACCGGGTGCGTCCCACCATCGGCATTCCGAAGTCGGAGGTGATCAGGCTTGACGACCACTTCGGGTTCCACCCGTCGTTGATCGGCTTCGAGCGCCTCTACAAGGACGGCCACATGGCGGTTGTGCATGGGTGTGGCTACGACAACCCCAGCCTGTCGCACTTCTCGTCGATGGGCTTCTGGCACACCGGCGTTCCGAACGGCGGGGAGACGCTCGGGTGGCTCGGCCGGCTCGCGGACGGCGCGTACGACCACGACGCCCAGGGCAACACGATCGTCAACATCGGGACGCGGCAGTCGCTCGCGGTCCGCGCCCAGCACCATTCCCCGCTCGTATTCAACGATCCCCGGACGTTCAAACGAAACGGGACCAGCGGAGAACAGGCGGCGATCGGCCGGATGACGTCATCCAACGCGGCGAGCAACCCGACGCTGGATTTCCTCTCCAGCACGGCGCAGAACGCCGCCGAGAGTTCGGATTTCGTCCGCCAGGCGGCGGCTGCCTACCAGACGCCGGTCGACTACGGCATCGGCGGACTCTCGGGACCCCTGCGTCAGGTGGCCTCGTTGATCCATGCGGACATGCCCACGCGCCTGTACTACGTCGTCTACCAGGGCAACTCGTTCGACACGCACGTGCATCAGATGGACCCGCACGCTCGGCTACTCGCCTACACCGCCGACGCGATCCGGGGCTTCACGACCGACCTTGACCGGATCGGCAGGGGCGACGATGTGGCAATGATGGTCTTTACCGAATTCGGCCGGCGGGTGGAAGAGAACGGCAGTCTTGGGACCGACCATGGCACGGCGACGCCGATGTTCGTGATCGGCAACCACGTCACGGGCGGCCTCTATGGCGAACCGCCGAGCCTGACCGAGCTGGACGACGGAAACCTCATCAAGACGACCGACTTCCGGCGGGTCTACGCCACAATGATCGAGGAGTGGCTTCGGTTCGACGACTCCCCGGAGGTGCTGAAGGGATCGTTCGACCCGATGGACATGTTCGCCTAGCCCGCCCGGAGGCGTGCGCCGACGTTCGCGCCGGCGCCACCGGCGGGAACGGCCTCGCCACTACGTCTCGAGGCGTTTCGCTTTCTCGACGAGCGTCGTCCGCTTGATGTTCAGCAGGCGAGCCGCCTGCTGTTTGTTTCCTGCGGTCCGGTCCAAGGCGGTTCGGATCAGCGCGGCCTCTACCTTCTGCAGGTAGGTGGGCAGGTCCATGCCGGCATCCGGCAACTCCGGCGCGGCGTCGGCGCCGCCGCCGCCGGCGCGCACTTCCTCTGGAAGGTCCTCCGCCTCGATCCGATCGCGCCCCGGGTTCAGGGCAAGCGCCCGCTCGATCGCGTTCTCGAGCTGGCGGACGTTGCCCGGCCAGCGGTACATCATCATCTGGCGCATCGCCTCTTGCGAAACCGCGACGGCGCCGCGCGCCGGCGTCTGGGCCGCACCGATCCGCGCAACGAACTCCTGAACGAGCACGGGGATGTCTTCGCGCCGGTTCCGGAGCGGGGTCAGTTGGATCGGGATGACATTGAGCCGGTAATAGAGATCCTCCCGGAATTCGCCAGCCGCGACCTGATCGGCAAGGTCGGCATTGGTAGCGGCGACCACGCGCACGTCTACCTTGATCGGATCGTTCCCTCCAACACGTTCGAACTCCCGCTCCTGCAGCGCGCGTAACAGCTTCGCCTGAAGATTGATGCTCATCGTGGCGATCTCGTCCAGAAAAAGCGTGCCGCGATGCGCCTGTTCGAACCGACCCTTTCGGTTGGCGACGGCGCCGGTAAACGCGCCACGGACGTGGCCGAACAGTTCTGCCTCGAGCAGCGTTTCCGGGATGGCGCTGCAGTTGAGGGCAACGAAGCGCTCGTCCCGTCGCGGACTGTTGTGGTGGATGCCGCGCGCTACAAGCTCCTTCCCGGTGCCGGTTTCCCCGGCGATCAGTACCGTGCTGTTCGTGGCGGCCACCGTCTTGAGCAGCTCTCGCAATCGGTGCATCGGCGGGCTCTCGCCAATGATTCCCTCCAGACGGTAGCGCTGCTGGAGCTGAGAGCGGAGGTACTCGTTCTCGGAGCGCAGACGCCGTCGCTCGAGGGCCGTCGCCAGCGTGTGCAGGAGCCGGTCGAAGGGACACGGTTTCTCGATGAAGTCCGCCACGCCTTGCTTGATCAGCGTGACGGCGGTCTCGACCGTCGCGTATCCCGTCACCACGACCGCCACAATCTCGGGATAGCGTTCGAGTGCGATCTCAACGACGGCCGTCCCGTCAATTCCCGGCAGTCGGAGGTCGGTGATGATGACGTCGAAGGCAAACTCCGCGAGCCGCTGGCGTGCGGCCTCGCCACTCTCTGCCTGCACGACGTGGTAGCCGCGATCCGCGAGTCGTTCCGCCCAGGACTCGCGAAGGGGGGCTTCGTCCTCGACGAGCAGCAGGTGTGTCTCGGCTTCTGGCACGTGGCTGCCGCCACTCGAAGCGGGGCGTCAACATTGTAACCGCGGAGGTACCGGAAGGCACGGAGGGCTACAGTCCGCGCGCGGCAGTGCCGATATCCCGTTCGTGGCGGGGGAAGGCACGCGTCCGGCGCGGCATCGGCCCCCAGTTCTGTTATCCGGAAGGAGAAACCGAGCCATGGATGTGGACCGTAAGACTGTGTCGATCATGAAGGCCTGCGAGTTGGTGGGCGTCAGCCGACGGACCATCTACAACTGGATCGCCGCCGGCAAGGTGGAGTACGTGCGAACGGCTGGTGGCTCCGTCCGGATCTTCGCCGACACGCTCTGGCGGGGCCCGGATGCCCGATCGGACCGCCGCCCACTGATCGATTCACCCGCCCATTAGCCTCCCCGCTGTCAAGGCTGCGCGCCGGACTTCAGCGCAGCTGCCCAGGCTCCGTGCATTCGCAACTGTCAGATGCTTGACGCTTGGGGTGTCGAGCGTCAGGCGATTGACGCACATCCTGGCTCATCATTGCCGGACCCTGCCCGCTCCTGCCCGTCTCGTCTCGGACCGTCACATAATCGCAAGTTACTGAAAAAAAGTAACTTGTGTGGCCATCGGCCCGGTGCCCGGTCGCGATTCTCCCAGATTTGCCCAAGTTGGCACGGATCTTGCGTTATCCCGGTGCATGGATAAACAAACGCGACGTCGCACACGGCAGGAACGAATCGATGCGGGCGTTCCCTTCGTTGGAGCGCTCGCCCGGCGGATGGCGGCGCAGATGCCCCATTCGATTGACGTTGGTGATCTGGTGCAGGATGGCATGCTCGGGCTGATCGATGCCGCCGACCGATACGACGATGACCGTGGTATCAAGTTCGAGACCTTCGCGGAACGGCGGGTCCGCGGCGCCATGATCGACGCGCTACGGCGTGGCGCCTGGCCGCGCGGAATCCGTCGCGTCCGTCGCGAGGTCAAGGAGGCGCGGGAGAAGCTGCGCGCCGAGTCGGGTACAGAGCCGACAACCACCGAGATCGCCCGCCACCTGCGGATGGACGAGGCGAAGTTGGCACGGGCGCTACGGAGAATAAGCGTCATCGAGGCAACATCTCCACTCACCGCCTCGGAAACGGTGAATCACTCCGACCTGCCGCCCGTGCTGTCACCGTCAGCGCCACCGGCGCCCGACGCGCAATGCGAGCGCACAGAGGTACGCGACCGGATCCGCGCCGCAATCGCCGCTCTGCCCGAACGGGAGCGGACGGTCGTAGGACGCTACTACTACGGCGAGAGCACGATGAAGGAGATCGGAGGCGAGATCGGCGTGAACGAGTCTCGCGTGTCGCAGCTCCATGCGCGAGCGATCGCACGACTGCGTGGCCTGCTTGCGCCTGATCTGGCGCCGGAGCAACTCGCGAGCGCGCTCGCGAAGGGCGGACCGGCCACCGCATCCGCCAGGCCCCGGATGGCGAAGGCTGGATTAGCGTCGGGCCGGGCAGGAGCGCGGCAACATCAACAGATCGCGGCGGCGCGGTAGTCCCTCCCCGTGTCGTCCGACCCCGGATCGCCCCGTCCGCCTGTCCTTCCCGGCGGCGGGGCATCCGGGCAAATCTTCACTCAGCGGCGGGCAGTTCCACAAGGAACGACGCTCCCTCGCCGGGCGTGGACTTTACATGCATCCCGCCGCCGTGGTCCTGCACAATCGCATGCGCGACGGTCAGCCCGAGTCCGGTCCCCTTGCCGGGCGACTTGGTCGTGAAGAACGGATCAAAGATCCGCTCCTGTACATCATTCGCAATCCCGGGGCCGTCGTCGTGGATCTCAAGCACCACGAGGCGTCGATCGACGTCGTGCCACGAACGCGCGATCAGCGTCCCGCGGCCATTGGCCGACAGCATCGCTTGCTCGGCGTTGATGACCAGATTCAGGAGAACTTGCTTCAAATGGTGCCCATCGGCGAATACCTGCGGCAACCCGGTAGCAAGCGCGTCGATTGTCGCAATGTTGGCCACCCGTTGATCGTACGCTCGTAGTGACAGCACCTCGCGGGTCACCTGATTGATGTCGACCATGCCACGCGTCGTGTGACGCTTGCGCGAGAAGTCGAGCAGGTTGCGGACGATCCGGGCCGCCCGTTCCGACTCGCCCAGGATAGTCTCGATCCCCCGCTTCGTCAGATCGTCCTGGTCGCGCCCCGACAGCCGTTCTGCCCAGGTCAGGATGGCAGCGAGCGGGTTGTTCAGTTCGTGCGCCACGCCCGACACCGTTTGGCCGAGGGCGGCCAGTTTCTCCGCCTGCAAGAGCTGGTGATAGATATCACGCCCTTGATCCTCCAGCGCACGACGCTCGCTGACGTCCCGCAGCACGGCGTCCAGCCGCGCCGGTTCATTCTCTACCGGCGCGGAGGCATGTGCGGTCACCTCCATCCAGATCGGCGCGCCGTCCGTCCGCCGAAGTCGCACGAGGTAGTCGGTTACGGCCCCGTCCCGCAGCAATTGTCCGACGAATGCCCGCCGCGCGGCGATGTCGACAAAGCGATCCTCCTCGAAGGGGCGAACCGCCGCCGGGTCGGCGTCCGGTTCGAAGCCGAGCATCAACTTGAGGTAGGGGTTCGCCGCGATGGTGATACTGGCCCCGGTGCCAGGAAGCACGCCGACGTAGATGCCAGTGTGAACCGTCTCGAACAACTCCGCGAGCGCGTCGCGCCAAGGGATATCGGCGAGACCGTCGGCGGCGGCCAGCGTCTGTCGCTCGGTGCGGGGCGGCACAACCCTGGCCCCGTCCCTGGGTCGTCAGTTCGCCGGCTCGGGAGGTGCTGGCGTCGGCGTATGCAGAGGCGAGCCCGCGTACGCTACCTCGATCGCGTCGCGAATGTCGGTCACGAGTGCTCCGGAGGCGTGCATCTGCATCGCCGTCCGTCCTACGTCGACACAGGCGATGCACGCCATTCCGTGTTCCTCCCACTCGCGCACAGTACCGTCGGCGTTGCGCTGCCGCACGAAGCAGTCGGCGTTGCGCCGGTGGCCGCGGGTCTCGCAACCGCAGAAACAGGGAACGTACTCCAGCACCTCGGGGTGCCGCGCCGCGAACATGTACACCTCGCGGATCACTTCAGGGTCGCGCGGAATCAAACCTGCCTGCAGCGGCAAGGGCGGTATTGCGGCATCGGCCGGCGGTGTGGGCGTCCGCTCCTCGGGAGGCGGAGGCGGCGGCGCGGGAGGAAATCCGGAGGCCTCGCCCGTGTCGTTCAGCGCGATCTCGCTCTCCGGGTCGACCACCGCATTGTCGTCCCCGGTCAGCGTGAGGAAACCGACCAGCGCGAGCGCGGCCAGACCGCCACCGATAAGAATCCAAGGGGGGCCACCGCTATGTTCAGGCCTCTCCTCCGACACGGAAACACCGGATCCTACTGAGCGAGTCCGTCTTTTTCGACCCATGCCAGCATCTTAACACGGCCTGTCGTCGCAGTTCGTTACAGCATCAGCCGCCGCCATTGGCGCCGTTGAGATTACGGACCTTGGGGCCGAGGGCGAACGTCATCGTCCCGTCGATCACGACGTCGTCACCCACGCGAGCGAATCCCTTCAGTCGTCCCATCCGGCTCCGGAGCCGGACCACTTCCGCTTCGATCACGACCACATCGCCCGGATGGACCGGGTGGTGATAGCGGACATGTTCGATGCCCGTGAAGAAGGGGAGCTTCTGGCGATTCTCGGGCTTGGCAAGGATCAGAATGGCGCCCACCTGTGCCACCGCCTCGGTGAGGATGGTGGGAGGCAGCACGGGCCGGCCGCCGCCGAACGGCACCGAGAGGTAGCGCTCGTTAAGCGACACGTTCTTGATTCCGACGATCCGCTTGTCCTGTTCGAACTCGGTGATCCGGTCTACCAGCAGAAAAGGGTAGCGGTGCGGCAGTATCCGTTCGATCGCGGCGTTGTCGAGAGGGAGAGTGAGGTCGGCGGTCACGGCCGGGTCAGTATACCGCCCACCCCGAGGTTAGGCCCCATCCGTACAGAAAAAAACCACGCCGAGGTGCAGTGTTCGAATAGTGCGGGATGCCTTTCTTGCCAGCGCCTGCCTGATTCTGTGCATCCCGTAGCACCCCGGCGCGGTCACTAGCGAACGGCTGCAAGTCTCATGCCAAATCGTTCTCACGTTGGACCAGAGTCCGATCCGCACCCGCGTTTCCGAGGTGTCTCGCCATCAGCGGCGGGGTGCGGTCCGCTCTGCGGCCGTTGGCTCCAGCGTGTGACTGTCCACCCGAAACGACGGTTCGGCCCCTGCGGCGGACGGCGGGCGTGCGTGCGCCGAACGGGGGCAGGTCAGGCGTGGGCGCGCGTGGCGGCCTCACTGGTCACCGGATCGGCGGAGACCAGGGTCGCCAACTGCGCGGCAATGATAGCGGCTGCCGACTGCACTGCCGCGTTCGTCTCCCATCCGTCATTCAGTTCCAGCGACAAGACGCCGGCGCAACGATCAGGAGACACAAGCGGCGCAGCGATTGCTCCGCGTGTGCCGCCGTTAGCTGTGGACGGAACGACATGCATCCGGGCATCACGCCACGCGGCTGCGGTCGCGTTGTCACCATTGCAGGGCAGGCGGCCAATCCTGGCGAGCGTCTTCGAGGCGTAGCCATGGCTGATCGCGGGCCGAAGGGCCGCGCCGGTGTTGTCAAGCACCCAGAGAACCACGCCGGCAGCATTCAATGTTTGTGCCGACCGTGCCAACAGCGACGGCAAATCGGCCGCACTCGTCGAACGCACCAGGTCGGTGCAGAGGTCGGCGGTAAGCTGGAGATCGGGAAGCACTACCGGAGAAACGTCTTCGGTGGGTGCGCTGCCGCGCTCCACGGGGGGACGCTCGGCGGGAAGATACCCGCTCAGACCAAGAACTCCCGCCTGTTCTGCATCCGCCGCGGCCCCGCCGGATCCGGCGTCGGAGTCCTCGAGGCTTGTGGCGGCGCTCGTCGCCGACGAACTCGTCGCGTCGGTCGCCGCGTCGACATCCGTGTCGGCCGGTTCGGAAACAACCGACTCGGCATCGGTGTTCTCGCGGGGGGTCCGCACCGGCGGCAACAGCAGCAGGGCGACGGACAGACTAGCGCCGGTTGCCGCCATCAGCGCGAGCCCCTGCGACTCCCGATCGGCTGCAACCGACGCGTCGCGCGCCACCTGCTCGGCTGCCTGTGCCGCCTCGACGTGACCCACCGCCTGACGAGTCAACTCCAACGCGTCGCCGTAGAGCAGGTCGGAGGCGAGCAGCAACCGGTCGCCCGTCATGTGCCCCCGGATGCGCGCGTCCATTTCCCGGAACGAGTCTAGTGTGGCCGCCGCTGCGTCGAGTGCCTCGGCCGCCGAGGGCGCCGTCGACGCTCGCGACAGCGAGGCGAGTTGGCTCGCGGCTGCTTCAAGCCGGCGCCTGACGGCCGCCATCCAGTAGTAGCGATCCTGACCCGTTCCGACGTAGGCCTGCTGTGCCGCGTGGAGATCGATCAGCGACAGCGCCAGCGTCCATGCGTCCGTTGCGAACGCACGTTCCCCAGCCTGCTCCACGCTGATGCGCTGTTGAGAGAGAAGGATGTGGTTGCCGGATGCGACAATGCCGCCAAGCATGACAATGACAAGGCCCACGCGGAACCACACCCGACGCATCTAAAGTGCGTATCATACCAGAAGTGGAACATCTTGTGGTGGTGTGGCCCGGGAGATAGCAGATGCTGCGGTGGAATTACGGGAACTGCCGGATCTGCCTATAGCACTCAAGCCATCCGTTTTCGCGCATGCAGGCGGGGATCATCATCAATCCGGTGGCGGGGCGGCACAGCGTACGCCGGGTCGACGCCCATCGGCGACAGGCGGAAGCCGCCCTCTCGCAGTTCGCGATCGACGGGGTGGTCCGGTTGACCGAGCAGCCAGGCAGCGCCCGGGTGATTGCCCGCACGATGCTTGCCGCCGGAGCCACCACGGTCGTTGCCTGGGGAGGTGACGGCACGATCAACGAGGTCGCCGCGGAAGTCGTGGCGGCGGAGGCGGCACTGGGGGTGGTACGCGGTGGATCGGGTAACGGATTCGCGGACGGCATGGGTCTGGAGCGGCGTCCGGTGGACGCCCTCCGCACCGCCCTCACCGGAACGGAACGGCGGATCGACACTGGTGTCATCGACGGAAGACGCTTTGTCAACCTTGCCGGCATTGGCTTCGACGCTCATCTCGCCGGCGTCTTCAACAACCTGACGACGCGTGGACCGACCGCCTATTTCCGGGCCGGCCTGCGCGAGCTCCTTACGTACCGACCGGTGCGCTACACGGTACGGACGGCCGGCACGACGATCGAAGCGTCTGCACACATGCTGGCCATCGCCAACTGTCCGACCTACGGAGCGGGGATGATGATCGCCCCGGGCGCACGGGCGGACGACGGCTTGCTGGATCTGGTCGTCGTACCAGAGCGGTCGCTCCCCTGGATCCTATGGCATGTGCCCTACTTGTTTGCCGGCCGGGCCGACCGAGTGCCAGGCATGGGGCGCCGACCGGTATCCACCCTGGTGGTCACGGGAGACGGCCCGCTCGTGTTTCACGTTGACGGCGAGGTGCACACGGCCGCTGCCGAGGCCGTTGAGGTGCGCGTCAGTCCGTCGTCGCTGCGGCTGCGGGTGCCGGCGCCGCTTGCTGCAATGCCTGTGGAGGTTCCAGGCCAGGTCTGAGGATCGCATAGGCGGGCAGCCCGATCGCCTCGAGCCGTTCCATCACCTCGCGCGCCGGCGAGGCATTCAGATCTTCCGCCTGAAACTTCACCTTGACGTAGCCCTCCAGTGCGTTCTGGACACCCTCGGCCTTGAGCGTGGTGCTGTCCATCGTCAGGCAGTTCTTGCACCAGGTGGCCCAGATGTCGAGCAGGACCGGCTTGCCTTCCGCTTCCGCCGCCACCAGGCCGAGGTCGAGCGAGGGGTACCACCCCTCGGCAATCAGCTCCTGCACGCTCTCGGCGACGAGATCCGGATCGACCCAGCGCTGGCTGAACAACCCGTACGACAGGTAGCCGTAATAGATCGCCGTTCCCAGGATGAAGACTCCGAACGCCTGCTTGACACGCACCATCCACGGGCCGGGCTTCGGCAGCGCCGTCAGCCCGGCGCCGGCGATCGGCCAGGGGATCGCCATGCCCACTCCGAGGACAAAGGGCAGCGCGAGGGCCAGAGTGACGCCCGTGCCGTACAGGTTGCTCGAGAAGACAATCACTTGAATGACGACCGGCGCGACGCAAGCGCCGGCGAGCAGCGCGGCGATCGCACCCATGCCGAAGGCCAGCAGGAACGTTCCCCGCCCTGAGCCTCCGCCGGGCAGGCGGCTCTGCAGGCTGGAGAAGTCGATGGTCAGGACGTCGAACATTGCCAGCCCCAGCACCACAAACAGCAGCGCGATGCCGAGGTTGAACCAGGGCGAAGCGTTGATGGTGCCGAAGGTCCCCGCGGTGAGGATCACGGCCAGCCCGAGACCGCCGTAGACCACCGCCATCGCCGTGCCGTACGCGCTTCCGAGAGCGAAGCCGCGCCAGCGCGACGAGGCACGGGCGCCGGCACCGATGATCGCCAGGTTGATCGGGATCATCGGCAGGACGCACGGCGTCAGATTGAGCGCCAGCCCGCCCACCAGGATCAGCGCCAGAATCGCGAGCGGGCCGCGGCCCTCGAACCATCCCGCTTCCGCTTCGCCGGTCTCGGAGCGGCGTATGAACTCGAGGAACTGCTCCTCGTCAAGGTACCCGCCGGCCGTGGCGAGCAGGTCGAACCGGCCGAATCGGGCGAGCGCCGCTGCCCCGTCCGGCGGCGGGGCGCCATCCGCCACGGTGGGTGCAGTTGCTGCGGGAGGTGCTGGGACGGTCGGCGGATCGGTGAAGCGCATGTCCGCAAACAACGCCGCCTGTGCGGTCGGCGCGGGCGTGGCGTCAGCCGGGGCGACGCGCACCGGAAGGGTCACCGCGGCCGTAGCCGGGATGTAGCACATACGCTCGTCGCATGCCTGATAGCGCAGGGTGCCGGGAACGACGTAGTCACCCGGCGGAAGGTCGGCATCGAGCGCGAACGCGGCGCCGATGACGAACTGCTCCTCGAAGACCGCAAGTGGGTTTTCCGCCCCCTGTTGCTCCAGCAGAATCGGTTCCGGCCATGCGAGGCCGTCGAGCGTGATCCCTGCCGGAGGGTCAAGTGTCAGGACCGTCGGGATCAGGAAGTCCTCGAGCGGCGCCTCGGAGTTGACGTGGAGACCGCGGCCGGAGGGCGTAAGGCGTGCATCGAGCGCGGAGCGGTGGGTCGAACCGGCCAGCGCGACGTCGGTCTCGCTCACGGCTGCCAGTTCGATACCGATCGGCACCGGTTGTGCGGCGACCGGCCTCGGGGCCGCCGCAGTGAACGCAGCCACCCCGGTGGCGAGCACCGATATCGCTCTCGCGCGCCGCCAACCACGCGATGTGAGCCCCATCAATCCTGCCCGGATCATATCAGCGCTACCTGCCCGTCGTGCGTGCGAAACACACCCCTCCGGTCCGGCGCCGGCCTCGCGGGCGGGACGCCATCGGGGCTGCCGCCGCACCGATCACTCGATCTCGGCGAGAGCCGCGCGATCCTGGTTGACCGCGACATCTCGCAGTTCGCCGCGCAGCGGCACCCGATGCTCCGTCACTTCGCCCGCCACCAGAACCACGATTCGCTCGGCCGGCGCGCCCCGGTACCGTAGCGTGGCGGTGACCGGAAACTCGAACGGTGTGCCACGCTGAACGAAGCGCAGAACGGCCTCATCGGAGGCATCCCCGGCTCCGCGTTCGGTCCGGTAGCTGAACGTGACGTCCGGCAGGTCGGCGTCATGAATCCAGCGCTCGAAGAACTGTGTCAGCGACCGCCCCGCAACCGCTTCGAATACCCGGATCAGATCGTCGGTCCCCGCCTTGCGGAAGCGCATTTCACGGTAGAACTGCCTCAGCCCTTCGAAGAACGTCGCATCGCCAACGGTACGCCGCAGCATGTGCAGCACCATGGCGCCCTTGTTGTAGACGACGGCGCGGAAAACCCGCGGTTCGTCCGTGATCCGGCCGAGCCGGCGGCCAAGGTAAACCGGCCCCTGGTCGGAGTGCCGTAGGCTCCAGTCGCGCATCTGCTCGACGACGTCTTCAAATACCTGGGAACCGTGGACATGTTCGGCGTAGAGCGCCGCGAAGTACTGCGCCAGCCCTTCGCTCAACCACTGCTCGTGATAGTTCTTCCAGCCAACCGCCTGTCCCCACCACTGGTGCGCCACTTCGTGGGCCAGAAAGAACGCGGGATAGTTGCTGAACGCGACCGGGTCAGCCTGCCAACGCAGCTCGTTGCGGGCCGGCTGAGGCAGCGCCTGGTTCAGGATCGCGAAGTACGCCGGGCTATGGCCGCCCGGCAGAAGCGAGTCGGAAAGCAGGAGGGTAAAGGTCGGGTAAGGCAGGTCCCCGATCAGTGACGCATAAAACCGGAGGATGTCCTCCGCGTCGTCGTAGCGGTCGGCAACGCGGCTGAGCGTTCTGCGCGTCGATTCCACGGTCAGCAACACGCCGTCGTACGTCACGCCGGCGCGTCCCGGGGCATCCTCTGCTTCACTGTCGGCGAACGCAAGCGGAATCTCGCGGGGGCGGGTCTGGGCCTCGTCGCCCCTGCCCTCGGTCGGTGCAAAGGGACTGAGGATGACGGAGAGGTACCGGGCTGGCTGGAGCGTGACGAAGCGGTAGCTGCGAGGTTCGTCGGCGCCTTGGCCGATATCGACCTGCGGGTTGGCCGCGTCGGGCGTCCCGCTCGCCACCAGACCGAAACCGGCCGGAGCCGTCAGGTCCATCGTGGCGGTCGCATAGTCGGACACGGTCGACTGCGGATACCAGTAACTCGAATTGCTGTAGATGTAGCGGTGAGCCGCCACCCCCCGGGGGTACGGCGTGTCCACGAGAGGGTTCCAGCGTCCGATCCAGTTCTCGTCCGGCTCCTGCGGTGGAAGCAGGCCGCGATAGTTGATGTCGAACACGAATTCCGTACCGGCGGGGTGGTTGTCGGTCGGCAGGCTCACCACCAGGTTGTCCCGCCCTCGCATCCGGAGGTGCAGCAGGGGGCCAAAGTCCACCAGCGACACGGACAGGACCTCGAGGTCGTCAGACAGCCGGAACGTCAGCGTCGAACGGTTTGCCTCCTTCACCCGCACGGCAATGCGCGCGCGTCCCTCAATGACGCAGCCGCGCAGCCGCGTGCGGGCCCGGAGTGACTCGCGGATGATCCCCTGCGGCTCGAAGGTCGCGGTGATCCGGTAGTCGAGCACGTCGTAGGCGACGTTGTCATCGTCGCTGTAGTAACGGCCCTGCACCGCCAGTTTCTCGGCCGATGGGTAGAGCGAGATGATCCGCTCGGGATCCCGCGTGTAGAGCGTCACGTCCTCTGGCTGGCCGGACGCCCGGGCGTAGGTGAGCGTGCCGTACTCTTCGGTTACCACCTCAGCGATGAGGTCGTCCTGACTTGGCGTGAGCGACCATGTCCGCTCGGAGAGGTCGCCGAGGTCGACCGCGAACGACAACGCCACGAACTCCTCGAACAGTGCCTCCGCGCGCTCGAAGTCCTCCTGGGAGACGGGGCGCTCGACCTGGGATGCGAGGGAGACATTCGACGCGAAGCTCCGCGGGTTCACGCGGACGTAGGCTGCGGACATCTCCGCTTCCAACGTCTCCCGGCCGCTGAGTAGCCGGACCTGCCCGCGCTCCGCCTCGGGTCCCGGCGTGAAGCTGAACACCCCGTCGCCCAGCACCACGAGCGCGGTCACCAGGCCCTCGGCCGTCTCGGCTACGAATGCCGAACCGGACGACATCCGGAGGTTCAGGTCCTCGCCAACGAGTACGAGATTCGCGGCGTCGTAGGCGACGCCCGGCTTCAGCGAAAGGCTGAGCAGGCCGTCAACCACATCCACCTGCTCCTGCCCAAGGATTCGCCAGCCGACGGGTCGATCGGCGTCGCCGGTCGCCGGGCCGCCGCCGTCAGGCGGCCGGTTGTCCGGCGCTCCGCCAGCAGTGCGACGAGGCGTGGCGGGATCGGGAACTACGTCGATGTGCCAGGTGCGGAGTTCACCGGTGATACCCCGTTCGACAAAGACCTCGACCATCAACTCGTAGCGTTCCGAGGGGGTTTCCGTCCCCGCGGCGACGGCTGCGCCGGTCTCCGCGCTGTCGCCGGCCGGCCGGACGAACAGCGGCCGGGCAACGGCGGCATCAACACCCGCGCGAAACGTGCGGATCGCGAATGCCCGCGCCGCGGCCTGGTCGGCTCCGTCAGCCACCAGCGCCAGGTAGGCCTCGCTGTCCCCGCCACGGACGGCCGCCTCCAGCCTCTCGACGAGGGGTTCGAACTCAACGAGCTGCGGTGTCTGCGCCGACAGCGGGCTCGTCGCCGCCAGCCAGACGGCGATGGCGCAACCGGCGGTCGTTACCGGTCGGTGGGTGGGAGTCTGGGTCATAGCCTACCTCGCCATGAACCGCGCGGTGAAGGATGCAATCGTATCGAAATAGCGGTGGAGGACCGCAGGCGGCGCCAGATAGACGATGCGGAAGTAGCCGGAGGTCGGATCGGTGCCGAATCCGGAGCCGTAGACGCACAGCACGCCGGTCTCCCGTAACAGGCCGAGGACGAAGTCGAGGTCGGTCCGCCCCGCGGGCAGCTCGACCTTCGGCATCGCGTAAAATGCTGCCGCTGGCGGTACGCACGAGATGCCCTCGATGGCGTTGAGGCGTTCCGCCGTCACCGCCGCCCGCTCGCGCAACGCGTGGAGGAACGCCCGCTGGTGCGACCGGTCACCGCTCAGTGCCGCCGCCACCGCGAACTGCATTGGGCCGACACTGCAGATCCGGCCGTCGGCCATGTCCTTGATCCCCTGCAGCACGCCGTCGAGGCGCGGGCTGCTGCCCACCGCCAACCAGCCCGCGCGCCATCCCGGCGCCAGGTAGGCCTTGGAAAGAGAGGAAAAGGAAATGATCGGCGCGTCCGGGTTGTACGAGCCGAGCGGCGGCACCGGACCGTCGTACGCGAGGTCGGTGTAGCCCTCGTCCGAGATCAGCACGAAATTGTGCCGCTCCGCCAGTTCAATCAGCGCGCGTCGGCACTCCGGGCCGTAAACGGCGCCGGTCGGGTTGTTCGGATCGATGACGACCAGCGCGCGGGTCCGCGGCGTGATCAGACGGGCGATGTGCTCCAGATCCGGCTGCCAACCGTTGGATGGATCGGTTCGGTAGTAGACGGCGCGCGCGCCCAGCTTGGCGAGAACGCCGGTGTACAGGGGGTAGGTGGGAATCGACACCATGACTTCGTCGCCCCGGTCCACCAGCACGCTGAGCGCCAGGTCGATTCCCTCCGACGCGCCGGCGGTCAGCACGACGCGTTCGGGCGACACCTTGAGGCCGCGGGCGCCGAAGTCGGCCGCCACGGCTTCGCGCGCTTCGAGCACGCCCGCCGCCGCCGTGTATCCATTGTGGCCGTCCCGCATCGCGCGCTCCACCGCCTGGATCAGATGGGGCGGGGTCTTGAACCCGAACAGCACCGGGTCGCCGATGTTGAGATACTCGATGTGTTGCCCGGCCGCCTCGACCTTGCGCGCCTCCGCGACAATGCTGCGGATCGCGTAGTCAAACGCCGCGCTGCGCTTCGCCACCGGTATGGTGGGCGGAGCCTGAACCACCATGTTCTGTTGATGATACTCCAGCCCCTGCGCTAAGCTCCGCCGGAATGGCGGCGCGGACCGAACTCTCCCTCCGACTTGCCAACAGCCCCGGTACGCTCCAGCGAGTCTGCCAGGTACTGGCCGACGCTCGAGTGCACATCGTCGCCCTTACGGTCGAGGCATCGGGCACCCTGCGGATCGTGACCGACAATCCGCTACGCGCCGCCGGCGCCCTTGAGGATGCGGATTACCGCCCGGCACAGCGGGACGTCCTGTTCCTGGAGCTCGCCAACACCCCCGGCGCGCTGGCGCAGGCGGCCCGGTTCGTCGCCAGCGCCGGTATCAATATCGAGTACCTCTACGCCACCATTCAGGAGGGCGAATCCAGAGCCGCCGTCATCGTCGGCGTAGAGGACCCGCGCCGGGCCGCCACCGCGATTGGCGCCTAGATCGTCTGGACGCTACGCCAGCCCGCGTAGACGCGGTCAGCGTGGGGTCCGCGGCAGCCCCACCAACTCCCTGCTGACCTGGTGGAGTCGCCGAGCGAGCCTATCGTCGTTGGCGTGCTCGTTCGGTGAGCGCAGGGGCCATCCGCCCTTTCGGCATTCCTTGTCCGCGTACAGGAGGCTGATCTGGCTGAAATATTCCCCGCTGTGCTGGGGCGCGCCATCGTCGAGCAGGCAATGCAGAGTAGTCTGTGCGCCGTCCTCGTTGCTGACCAGGGTCAGAGGCCGGCTGAAGGGTCGCAAGAGCACATTCTGAATCCAGGGCGGCATCATCGCAGCAACCAGGTTGGATCGCACCCAACCCGGGTGAACGGAGAACACGGACACTCCGGCGCCCCTCACGCGCTGTGCCAGCTCCCTGGCGTGCAGCACGTTGGCCAGTTTCGACTCCGCATAAGCCGCGAGCCCCCGGTAGGGACGGGCCTCGTAGTGCAGGTCCTCAAAGGCGAGTGTGACCCGCAGATTAGGCCGTCCAACGTGCACGACAGAGGAAAGCACGACTATGCGCGACGGCGCACTCGCGCACAACCGATCCAGCAGCAGCTCGGTCAGCAGGAAGTGGCCCAGATGATTGACGCCGAACTGCAATTCGAAGTCGTCACTCGTCTTCCGAAGCCGGGGCGAAACGACGCCCGCGTTGTTGACGAGGCCGTCCACCTGGTGGTAGCGGTCAAGAAACCCCGCCGCGAACCGCCGCACCGAAGCCAGACTTGACAGGTCCAGCTCCATGACGTCGAAGGATCCCGCTGCGCGTGCCAGCGGCTTGGCCGCGCGGTGTGCGGCGTCACACCGGCGGCAAGCCATGACGACATGAGCACCCTGGCGCACAAGCTGGGTCGTGGTCGCCAGGCCGACTCCCGAGTTGGCCCCCGTGACGATGTAGACCCTCCCGGACAGATCCCTCTGCAGGAGCTCGGGATCACATCGCAGGATCCTGCTCATCGCCTCGGGGGCTGCGTTCGCGCTATTCGAGCGGCTGGATGCGGACAAACATCTGCGTCAGAAAGTCCGGATACCAGACCGTGGGGGGCGTCGTCGAATTGTCGATCCACTGGAAACGATTGAGTGCGCTGGGTTCGGGATTCTCGTACACGATCCAGCGGTCCGTCTTCGGGTTGAACCGCAGGAAGCCGCGACCATGCATAACGCCACCCCACACTTCACCGTTCTTGTCCGGCGTCGCCGTGTAGAAGTCCGTGTACGGGAACAGCGGCGTCGGCGGCCAGAACAGACGAGTGTGAATACCCTTGCCCTCGTCGATCTCGTTCACGAGCTGCACCAGCGGACCGGCGCGGCCACCGAACCAGACATTGTTGTCGGCATCGAATTCGCCGCGCGCGGCGCCATGGTCCTGATCGTGCGAGAACGTCTCGTACACCTCTCCGGTTGTCACGTCGAGCATCCAGGCGGTGTTGCTGGTGGCCAGCCCCGAACCGCCGCCCGCCACAAACCGCCCGTCGGCTGACACGGCGTGATGGTACGAGCTGGGCGTGTTCGGACGCACGTAGGAATCCACGACTTCGCCAGTGTGGGGATCGATCCGCACGGCCCTTTGGCGACCGTCGTCCCCTGGCAGCCCCTGCCACAGGTGACCGTCCGGCGCCAGGCCGGGATTCAGTCCGGCGGGAACCGCCGTGTGCGCCACGATCTCCTCGGTCTCCATGTCCAGCCGGTAGTACACGCGGGGACGGGGTTGCTGCGGCGGTCCCTGCACGAACCAGACAAACCCGTTCGTGTCGTCCACGCGGCACGCATGGCTATCGACCGTCGGACGGCCGTTGACGTCGGGCAGCCGGTACTCCTTGATGATCCCGGTCTTGGGATCCAGGTACCCGACCTGCGGCGCGTGGTGACTCGTGTACCAGATTCTTCCCTGCGCGTCTCCGCACACATCATGCAGGTTCAGCAGCCGGCGGTTCGGTTCGTACTCGGTGATCACCACCCGGGTGGCCGCCCCGCGCGGCGTCCGCTTCCACATCCGCACCGGCATATCCTGCGAGTCCGGGCCGCGCACCTGCGCCAGCCACCCGGCAATCACATCGATCTCTGTCGCGAGAAGCCTCCCGGCCTCGGTGTCGGTGTCGATCGCCCGACCGGGACCGCCCTGTGGGCCGGTCTTCATGCGCTGGACGATAAGCCGCCAGCTCCGCTCGTCGTACCGGTTTCGGAAGATAAGCTCGTAGCTGTGGCAGCCGATGCCGCAGGACTTCACAAAGGCCGTCTTCTGCTGGTCAGTGCCGGGCAGATTCCACAACCACTCGGCGCCGCTCATCTGGGACATCACGTCGAGGGTGGGTGGCAGCGCGCCCCGCATGATCACGGGATCCGCGGCGCTGGGGACCATCTCGAGCACAATCGGATCGAGAGTGGCGGCGCCGCTGATCGACACATCCTCGCGCACAAAGGCCTTGTAGGGCAGAGGGGTGGCTATGCGCAGGGTGTACGACCCGGCCTGCAGCGCGGGGAACTCGTAGCGGCCATCCGCGTCGCTAAAGACCGTCGTTCGCACGGCATTGGGCGCGATGAGTTGTACCTTGATCCCTTCCAGCGGATATCCGTTGGCCAACTGGACAACGCCCCGCGCGCCGCCCTTCACTTCCGCCGTCACCGGCCAGGGGTCCGTCTCGGCCCTGTAGTGCGGGTTGTAGGGTGGTTCCAGCAGCTCGTAGCAGCACGACGGATCCTGGAGATAGGTAACGAGGTCAGCCACGTCGGCATCGGTCAGGGTGTCGCGGAAGGCGGGCATTCGCGGGCCGCCGTTCCGGATCTTCGTGGCGATTGCGTCATCCGTGAGCGACCCCTGGTCCAGATCATGCAGCGACGGACCAACGAGCCCACTCAGGTCTCCTTCGGCCGCCACCTCCTGATGGCACATCCAGCACTTGTAGAAATAGATCGTCTTCCCGCGCGTGACGCCGCTGGTAGCGGCCTCGTTGTTCTGAAGGATCTCGTACGTCCGCTGGTACTGGTCCACGATGTCGCTCTGCGGTGCGCCGGCAGGCGCCTGTTCCGATGCGAGCAGCCCGAGCCCGATGCTCGAAACGCATGCCGCAGCAAAGAGCGTGACGAACAGGGGATACGTCGTGCGCATTCTCACCCTCCCTTCGGTCTATGCCCGGGAGTATCAGGACGCCGCGCTGTCTTCAGCCGGGGGTACGTCGGCCGTCTGCAGGGTGCCAGCCGACTCGGCGGACCGCTTCATCGCCTCGCGCCGCCGGTGCAGCATCCGCCGAAACGGATACCACAGGATCGCCGTGAACCAAAGGACAACCGAACCGATCATCCCCGCGACGAGCGCGATTGCGCCCAGTCCAACGCCCGGTCCGACGTAGGCCTCCGCCGCCGGAGCCCACGCCAGCAGCGCCACCGGAAACAGCGCCGCCACCCCTGCCATCAGATGACCAGTGCGGTCCACGACCCACCCATGATACATCACGCTGCCCGGCTGAGCCGGGCCAGGCTTGCCTGCCGGATTAGGGCCTGCCGGCCTGTCGGCTTCGCGCGTCGAGGGCCGCGTACAGCTCGCGCGCCTGGTCGATCAGCGGCCGCGCGACAATCCCGGGAGTGTCCGTCGGGGAGCGGCGGGGTGCGAACCTGAGTGCTGTCGCCGGGAGATCGAGACGTGATGCCAGCGCCGCGCAGGCCTGTTCCGGCTCGGCGCAGATCCATTCGTAGCAGACGAAGATCGGCGCGATGGCGTTTGTCTCCGCGTACCGCAGCACGTGCGAGTAGGCGGCCACCCATTGCTGAAGCCAATACACCGGTTCGTCCTGATCCGCATCCGGCGGCGCGTCGCTGCCGGGGAACGCGAAGGGCCGATGGTCGAGACCAAACTCGTGATGCACGAGCCAGGTCATGTAACGCCGGGTGAACGGATCGTCCCGCTGCTGTTGCGAGAAACGCCGGTGTTGCGCCAGAAGCGATGCCGCCTGGCGTAGCGGATCGCGGAACGGGATGATCACGTGCGCATTCGGGAACGCGCGGCGGATTGTCGGCAGCCGCAGCAGGTTGTTGTTGTTCTTCGACAGGTATCGGTCGGATCCGTACCGCTTCAGAATCAACGCAACGTACCGGCGGAAGCGATCCACGGCGTCGCCGTCCGCCTCCATCGCCGACAACGCGCTCGGTCGGATGTAGCCGGCCCCGCAGACGACGCGCCAGAAGACCTCGTCGAGCGCTTCCGGGCTGTCGGCATCGATGACAATACCGTCGCCGTGCGCCCTTTCCTGAGCCGGAATGTCACGCCGCGACCGCCGCGTGAGCGACGCCCAGAGGTTTGGCGCCAGTACGAACGGCATGTCGCGATAGCTGAGCGACGCGAACCGGCCCGAGGCATGCAGCAGCCGCATCAGCATGGTGGTGCCGGCGCGCGCCAGGCCGGTGACGAAGACGTGCGCGCCGTGGTCTACAACCGGCAGGTTGCGGCCGTGCAGCAGTTCCTCGACGTCGAGCCAGGTCTCCGCCACGAAGGCGTGCTCCAGCGCCAGCGCATGCAGCAGCCGCGCCGCCGGACCGTACGCCTGGGACTGGTTGGACAACGCGCCATCTCCGCTCGAGCGTGAACCCCGCCGCGCAGCCGGTCCGGCAATGCGCTCCGTCAATCCGAACGTTGCATGGCGGCCCCGGCGCCGGACGCAATGGCCGACTCGAGCGCATCGGCCAACTCGCCAAGCGCCGCCTGTTCCTGCTCCGCGGCATGCAGGATGGCGCGCGTCTCCTGCAGCGACGGTCGGCTCCACTCCTCGCCGTCGAAACGGACACGTCCGTCCGCGTCGAACTCCACCAGCACGGCATCCATCGTCTCCACGTAGAGGCGCATCGGTCTGTTTGCCCGTTTCGCCGTCGGCTACTCGACGGTTTCCCCGGGTGCGGGCGCGGCCGTGCCGGTCCCGCCGCCGCTACCGCCCGCCGCCGCGTCCGGCGGCAGCGCCTCGACGTCAAACGTCAGGTTGTCGTCCCCGAGGCCGATCCGGACCGTGCCGCCATGCTGGAGCCGGCCGAACAGGATCTCGTCGGTGAGCGGGTTTCGCACCTCGGTCTGCACGACGCGCGCGAGGGGGCGCGCGCCGTAGACCGGGTCGTACCCCCGCGTCGCCAGCCACGCCCGCGCCGCCGGCTCGAGGACGATGGCGACGCGCCGCTCGGCCAGTTGCGACTCGAGCTGTAGGATGAACTTCTCGACGATCGTCTCCATGGTCTCGGGCGTCAGCGGATCGAACGGAATGATGCCGTCGAGCCGGTTCCGGAACTCCGGGCTGAAGATCCGCTCAATGGCCGCTTTCATCCGCCCCTGCGCCGTCGTCGCGCGATCGTCGCTGAAGCCGATCATGCCGGCGCTCGCCTCGCGCGAGCCGGCGTTGGAAGTGAGAATCAGGATGGCGTGACGGAAATCGGCCTTCCTGCCGCTGTTGTCCGTCAGCGTCGCGTGATCCATCACCTGCAGCAGGATGTTGTAGATGTCCGGATGGGCCTTCTCGATCTCGTCCAGCAGCACGACGCTGTAGGGATGGGTCCGCACCGCGTCGACGAGCAGCCCCCCCTGCTCGAAGCCGACATAGCCGGGCGGCGCGCCGATCAGCCGAGCCACCGCGTGCTTCTCCATGTACTCGCTCATGTCGTAGCGGACGAACTCGTTCCCCAGGTGGATCGCGAGCTGTTTCGCCAGTTCCGTCTTGCCGACCCCGGTCGGTCCGGTGAAAAGGAAGCAGCCAGCCGGCCGATCGGGCGTCGCGAGCCCCGCACGCGACCGCTTGATGGCGGTCACGACCGCCTTGACTGCCTCCGATTGTCCGAATACTACGCGCTCGAGCGCCACGTCGAGCGTGCGGAGCCGTTCCCTGTCGGATGACGTGGCCTGCTTCTCCGGGATGCGCGCCATCCGCGCCACCACCTTCTCGATATCCTCCAGCGTTACTTCCGGCGGCGCGTCAGCGGAGGTGTTGGCTGGCCCCCCACCATCGGCGTCGGTCGCCCCGGGCGGCGTCGTGTCGCGGCCCGCGTCGGCGATGGTCCGCCGCATGCCGATGGCCGCTCCCGCCTCGTCCAGAATGTCGATCGCGGCGTCCGGCAGTCGTGACTCGCGCAGGTGTCGCCGGGCCAGCTTCGCCGCCGCCGCCGCCGTCTCGGGCGCGAACGTCACGCCGTGGTGCTCCTCGTATCGCGACCGCAGGCCCTCGAGGATCTGCGAGGTCTCGTCGATGGTCGGCTCCTCAATCACCACCTTCTGCAGGCGGCGTGCCAGCGCACGGTCCTTCTCGATCTGCTTGAACTCCTCGAACGTAGTCGATCCGATGACGCGCAAGTCGCCCGCCGACAGGATTGGCTTGATCAGCGTCGCCAGGTCCATGGTCCCGCCGGTCGTGGCCCCCGCGCCCACCGTCGCATGCACCTCGTCGATGAACAGGATCGGCATCGGATGATCGGCGAGCGCGTTCACGACCGCCTTGAATCGCTCCTCGAAGTCACCCCGGTAACGCGTGCCGGCGAGCAGTGCGGCGGTATCGAGCCCATAGATCTCCGCACCGGAAAGCCGCGCCGGGACGCCGTCCTCCGTCAGGCGCGCCGCCAGCCCCTCCGCCAGCGCGGTCTTCCCGACGCCCGCGTCGCCCACGAATACCGGGTTGTTCTTCCGCCGCCGGCAGAGGATCTGCAGCGTGCGCTGAAGCTCCGGTTCCCGCCCGATCAGGGGATCGAGCTTGCCGGCCCGTGCCCGCTCCGTCAGGTTGACCGTGTACGCGCGGAGCGGATCGCGCGCCGCGGCGGGCCCTTCGGCCCCGGCATCCGCCTCTGCCCGGTCCTTGCGGCCGTCGTGGCCCGTCCGAGCGACGGGTGCTTTTGTTATGCCGTGCGAGATGTAGTTGAGGATGTCGAGCCGCGTCACACCCTGGGCTTCAAGCACCTGCGCGGCGTGCGTTTTCGGCTGCTGCAGCATGGCGGCCAGCACGTCGCCGGATCGGACTTCGTCTTTTCCGGCGCTTTGCACCTGCAGCACTGCGGTTTGCAGGACGCGCCGGAAACTGATCGTCTGCGCCGGTTCCGGCGCCCGTTCGCGGCGGCTCACGGTCTCGAGTGTCGAAAGGTAGTCGTCCAGCGTGCTTCGTAGCGCCGGCAGATCGACGCCGCAGGCAGCGAGGATTCGCTCCGCCTCGGTGTCGTGTGCCAGCGCGTAGAGCAGATGCTCGAGCGTCAGGTACATATGGCGGCGCGACATCGCCTCGCGATACGCGACGTTCAGGATCAGCTCGAGTGACGTGCTGAACATGGGATCGGGTTACCCGTCCTCCTCCTCGATGGTTGCCTGTAGCGGAAAACCTTCGGTCTCGGCCCGCTCCCGAACCATCGCCACCTTGGTTTCCGCGATCTCGTAAGGGTAGGCGCCGCAGACCGCCTTCCCCTGCGTGTGAACCAGCATCATCAGGCGAAACGCCTCGGCCGGCGCCTTCTGGAATATCTCCTCGAGAATCGCCACGACGAAATCCATCGTCGTGTAGTCGTCGTTCAACAGCAGGACGCGGTACATTCTCGGCGTGACGGTCCGGTCCTCGGGCCGTTCCAGCACTTCCCCGCCGAGCTGGCGATCCGTGTCGTGAGATGCCATGCGCGTCGGCGCCGGCCAGCCTGGTCGGGCTGGCTTCGTGGCGGGCGCGACAACACCCGCACGACAGGCGCCGGACTTCCAGCCTATCGACAGCCCTTTGGGCCGGTCAAGCAAAGTAGAATCACGCCCCATGCAGGAGATCACCCCCGGGATCAGCTACATCGATCTCACCCACCTCGGGTGCCGGCGGGTGATCGCGGCAACGGTGATTCAGGGTGAGGGGGGCGTCACGCTGATCGACCCCGGTCCGTCCTCCTGCCTCGCCACGCTGCGGGCCGCGCTCGATGCCGCTGGCATCGCGGTCACCGACATCCGGACGATCCTGCTGACGCACATCCACCTGGACCACGCGGGGGCTACCGGCTCGCTCGTCGGGGAGAATCCGGATATCGACGTGTACGTTCACGAACGCGGCGCGCCGCACATGATCGATCCTTCCAGGTTGCTCGGGAGCGCCGCCCGCCTGTACGGCGATCAGATGGACACCCTCTGGGGCGCGTTCCTCCCCGTCCCCGAAGCAAACGTGCAGGTGCTATCGGGGGGCGAGCGGGTAGCGGCATCGGGACGGCGGTTCGAAGTGGCCTACACGCCGGGCCACGCCTCCCATCATGTCTGCTTCCTCGATCGCGGCAGCGGCATCGCCTTCGTCGGCGACACCGCCGGCGTCCGGACGGGCGAGCCGCTCTTCGTCATGCCGCCGACGCCGCCGCCCGACATCGACCTCGACGCCTGGACGACGAGCATCGAGTTGGTTCGTGCGTGGAATCCGTCGACGCTGCTCATCACCCACTTCGGTCCGCACGACGATGTGGGCCCGCACCTGGATGCGGCCCTGGAGCATCTCCACGCGGCGGCGGCGATCGCACGGGAGGTGGTCGAAGGCGGCGGCGACGACGCAGACCAGGTAGTCCGCTTCGTCCTCAAGCTGAACGCCTACGTCCTGGGGCGTCTTCCGAAGGAGGAGGCGGCGTTCTACATTGCCGCCGCACCGATCGATCAGTGCTGGCTCGGGCTCGCCCGCTACTGGAAAAAGCAGGGCGTCACGGCACGATAGCGGTGCGCCGGATTCCGCTCGGGCAATCCGGCCGTCCGCGCCCCTCAGGCTCCGCGTAGCGGCTCACCGCGGAGCCAGCGCGCAAGCGCCTTGTCCGGGTTGCCGATCTCGTCAAGTGACGTGTACCAGTACTGCTTCCACTCGGCCTCGGGCATGCCGGTGAAGAGCATCAGGTTGAGCGGGTACATCTCGCTGTCGGTGCAGCGCCGGAAGTCGTCGCGAAAGAGAAAAGTCGGTTTGCCCCAGGCGATGGCAAGTCCGAGTTCCACCATCACGCCCTCGTCGGGAGGACAACCGTTAACCACCGCGAATATCCCGTCCGCCTTGCGCACGTCGCGTACATCCGCCTGGCCGATGCGGTACGCCCAGCCGGACGATGCCGTGTCCACCTGATTGTTCCGCGCGAACGGTTCCCACACCTCGGCTCCCGCCGCAGTCAGCACCGCGACCAGTGCTGCGAGCGGCCCCGTCCTTTGCTGCGCGGAGAAGCCGTACGGGTTGGCGAGATAGAGGGTCTTGCGGATTGGCACGTCGAAAGGGTCGCGCACGGGTCGGGCCGGAGCGCAAGGGGCGCTTGCCGGCGGGCCCGTGGCCGCTACAACCGAACGTCAGTTGCTGGCGCTGCTGCCGGGAACCTCGTTGCCGGCCACCCAGACCGACTCAATCGTCGTGCTGTTCGTCACGTCGACGGACGGGTCCGCAGTGTAGACGACGAAGTCGGCGTGGTAACCGGGAGCGAGCATGCCGAGGTTCTCCATTCCGAGACACTCGGCGGCGTTCCTTGTCGAGGCGACGATGACATCCATCGGCGGCATTCCCGCCTCGGCCATCAACTCCAGTTCGCCATGCTCGAAGTAGCCCTGGAAGCGGGCCGCGGGACCGGTGTCGGTTCCCATCGCAACCGGGATGCCGGCGTCGTACACCGCCCTCAGGTTGGCCATCGCCGTCGGCATCTGCTCGCGGTAGGTCTGCGCGCTCGAACTGTTGCGCACCCCCTCCATCCGCTCTGGATCCTCGAGTTGCGCCACCACTGAGGGATCCGCTTCACGCAGGAAGAAGGGGTCGTCGAACCAGTCGGGCCGGTCTCCGTACACGTACGTCGACACCTCTCGCATCAGCGTCGGGCAATAGCAAATGCCCGCCTCCTGCATCATCGAGACGAACTCGTCGTCCACCGGCACGTCGCGGACGCTGTGGGCGATAAAGTCGGTGCCGGCCTCGAGCAATCCCTTCGCGTCGGCGAGGTAGTAAAGGTGCGACGTCAATTTGAGGCCGCGTGCATGGGACGCATCGATCACCGCCTGGTACACTGCCGGCGTCATCTTCTGCGAGTTGCCCAGATTGTCATCGACCCGGATCTTGATGAAGTCGACGCCCATGTCGGCGACCTCGTTCACCCGGGCGGCCGCCACATCCGGGTCGTCACCGACGATAACCGGTCCGGAGAGGCGAAGCCGC
The DNA here is from genome assembly GCA_964550305.1 of uncultured Vicinamibacteraceae bacterium. Lineage (GTDB taxonomy): Bacteria > Acidobacteriota > Vicinamibacteria > Vicinamibacterales > UBA8438 > VXRJ01. The sequence continues at coordinate 100,458 of CAZJYU010000002.1, forward strand.
GCGTGGTCCAGGCTGGCATCCTCGCTGTCGCGCACGCGGACGCCCTCGGGGCCGCCGCCCCCCAGGCTCGCCACCGTGGTGACACCATACCGGGCGTAGAGCGCCAGTTGTCCGCGGATGTGCTCCTCGGTGTAGAAGGACGGGTCCGACTCGAGGCCACGCACATTGTTGACGTGACCATGGGCGTTGATCAGGCCGGGGGTCACGGTCCGGCCGGCAAGATCGATGCGCGCCGCGTCGGCGGGAATCTCGGTGGCGTCGGCCGCCCCGATCACCTCGATCATCCCGTCGCGCACGACCATCACTCCACTGTCGATGGCGCCGCCGTCGCCGGTGATCAACTTCGCCCCGGTGAACGCTACCAGCCCGGGCGTCGCTTCTACGACCTCCGGTTCCGCCGCCCCCCCGCACGCCGTCGCCGTGAGCGCGAGCGCCACGGACGCCGCCGAAGCGAGCCGCCCAGAGTGCCTGGTCATCAGGATCCTCTCAGTTCTCGTTCTCCTGTAGTTCCTGGAGGATCTCGCCGAGGCGTTCGAGTTCCGCGCCATAGAGCGCCCAGTCGCCGTCACGTTGAGCCTGAATGGCGCGCGTGTAATGGTTGTGTGCCTGACCCGCGAGCGTGGCGGGCGCCGGAGGCGTGACCTCGGCGATGGCGTCCGCTATGGTCGTTTCGAACACGGTCTCGACCGGCTCGGTTGCGGTGGCGGCATCCGCAAGCAGCACGCTCGCGGGAGTCGTTCGGCGTTCGGGCGGCATGTCACGGAACAAGCGGTCGAGGGCGAGATCGAGCGTTTCCTCCATCACGATCTGGTCCTGGTAGGCGACGATGACGCGCGTCAATTCGGGGATCCGTCCGCCCGAGGCGCGGAGGTAGAGCGGCCGAATGTAGAGGAGCGCTTCCTCGATTGGGATTACCAGCAGCGTGCCCTGGATCACCTCGGAACCCTGTTGGTTCCACAACGTGATCTGTGGCGAGATCTCCTGATCCTGATTGATCCGCGCGACCACCTGCGACGGGCCGAACACCAGCTTCTGCTTGGGAAACTGGAAGACCAGCATCTTCCCGTAGTGCTCGCCGTCGCTCCGCGCCACCATCCACGCGGCGAGATTGTTCTTGCCGCGTGGTGTGAACGGAAGCATCTGGATGAACTCGGCCCGCTCCTCGCCTGGCAACCGCATGATGGTGTAGTAGGGTTCCATCTGCTCGTTGTCGATCACGGGCACTTCCCACTCGTCCTCGCGGTTGTAGAAAACCCCGGGGTTGGTCATGTGGAAGGTGGAGTACATCGCCGTCTGCAACGAGAAGATTCCTTCCGGGTAGCGGATGTGACTCCGCAACGACTCTGGCATCGTGTCGAGCGGCTGGAGCCACCCGGGAAAGATCCGGCCGAGGGTGACGGCAATCGGCTCGTCCGGTTCCGCCAGGTAGAAGGTGGTTTCGCCGTTGTAGGCGTCGATAACGATCTTCACCGAGTTTCGGATGTAGTTGATGCCCCCCGCCACCGGCGTCGAATAGGGGTAGTTGCCGGTCAACGTGTACGCGTCCCGCATCCAGAAAAGCCGGCCATCGGCGATCACCAGGTACGGATCGGCGTCGTACCGGAGGAAGGGAGCGATGTTCGCCACCCGTTCCGAGATGTTCCGGTGGAAGATGACGCGGCTGTCGGCGTTGAGCTGCCCGCTCACCAGGATCTCGTAAGACCGGAAGCGCAGACTGAAGAGCAAGCGCTGAAAGAAAGTCCCGAGCTCGAGGCCGCCGGTGCCGGTATAGCGAATGGAGACGTTGTCGTCCCCCTGCGGGTAGTGGAATTCGTCGGTGTTCGTGTTGACGAGAACGTAGTCGTTCGACAGCTCGCCAAAGTAGATGCTCGGCTGATCCACATGCAGGTCGGTTTCCGAAGTCGGCGGCAGATCCTGGATGAAGAGCACCGGCAGGCCTTCGCCCGTCACCTGGTTGACCGGGCCGAGCGCCACGCCGAAGCCGTGCGTGTACTGCAGCCGCTCGTTGATCCAGGTGCGGTTCGGCAAACTGTCGGAGTTGAGTTCGCGGCTCGATAGCATCGTTTGCCGGTACTCTCCGTCGATCACGTAGCGGTCGTTGTCGACCGAGGCGAATTCGTAGTAAGTCCGGATTTCCTGGATCTGGCCGAACGTGTCGAGCAGCGGCTGGTGATCCCAGAGCCGGACGTTGTTGATCGTCTCGGCGTTGTTTTCGATGTCCTCCACCGACAGGAGCGCATCCCCCGACACCTGGCGTTCCTCCACCGAATCGAGGTCGAACGCGGTGCGCGTGCCGGCGATGTTGTCCCTAATGTAGGGCGCTTCCTTCTGCTGCTCGTCCGGCGTCACCACGAGTTGCTGCAGCAACGCCGCCGCCGCGCCGCCCCCGATCCACACTACCACGTAGGCTCCGACTGCCGCCACGACCGGCCAGGTCGTCGAAGCGAACGCGGCGTAGAGCGCCGCTCCCGCCGCGAGAGCGGCGACCGCCATGAGAAGACGGAAGACCGGCAGCCTGACCATCACGTCGACCCACGACGCCCCGTGGACAATCCCAGCCGGCGTGGTCAGCAGACGCGGCATGTCGAGATACGCGCCCCAGGCAAACAGGGCGAAAATCGCAGCGGCGAGCAGCAACAGGTGCTGGCGCGCGGCGGGCGCCACCCGTAACTCCGTCTGATCGAGCGCAATCTCGCCGGCCACGATGTACGCCCCGGCGGCGCCGGCGAGAGACAGGACCACGGCCGACTGCAGCCCGAGCCGGACCAGGTCGAGGAACGGCAGCGTGAAGATGTAGAAGCCAGCGTCGCGGCCGAACAGCGGATCCGCCTCTCCGAAGGGGGTCGCATCCAGGAACTGCAGAACCGTCAGCCACTGGCTGGATGTCACCCCGGCGACGAAAAGCGCCACCAGCCCCGAGATGCCCAGGGCCAGCAGGCCGAGGTGCCGTCGTTCAAGCACCAGCGGTTGCAGATTGCCGCCGCCGGTGAACACGACGAAGGGCCGCCGCGCCCGCCGCACCGCGAACCGGAGGTTGCCGAAGAGGATCGTGAACGCGACGAGGAACGCTGCGATCCCAACCAGGCCCCGCGCCGTCAGGCTCTTGATGAATACGCCCTGGTAGCCCACCTCGCCGAACCAGAGCCATTCGGTGTACAGCTCCGCCATCGACGGCAGCATTACGAAGAGCGCCAGCAGTCCGACGGCGAACGAGAGTCTCGCAGACATCGTACCTCGAAGGTTACGTGAGCCGGCGCTCCCGCTGCAACCCTCTTTCGACGACTGTCGTCCACTGCGAGCGTGACGCCGTGACCGGTCGCCGTCCCGCTATTGGCCGAGCCCCCGGTAGACGACTCCCAGTTGCAAGCGGGTCTGGCCGAACGGTGCTGCCGCGTGCACACGCCGATAGTCGACGCCGGCCCGAATCGCCAACGGCGCGTTGGGGATCAGCACATCCACGCCGCCCCCAACCTGCCAGGCCGCGTGGAGCTCGCGGAAGCGGCCGCTCGTCATGAACACCCGGTCGGCAACCGCGGCGGTCTCGATGCGCGAGCCCCCGGCGAACGCCTGCGCGAAGGGCTGCAGGAATCCGGCGTCCACGCCGACGCGCCCTCCCGCCATCGCCTGCAGAAACTCGACACTCACCGCGAGCAGGCCAACATCCCGGGCGAGCCGGTTGATCCCCGCCTCGAAGGCAAGCGTCAGCGGTCCCGCCACACGCCATCCCACCCCGATCAGCGCGCCCGTGCCACGCCCGTCGACAATTCCGCCACCCTCCAGCCGCGTGATCCCCCCGGCTACCTCCAGGCGCACATCGGCTTCCTGCGCCGCCGCCGCGCAGGGGGCCATCCACAGGCAGACTACGAACGCCAGCCGGGGGGCGCCGGAGCGGATCGGCATCGGTCAGAGGGCGCGCAGCGCCGTGGCGACGGGAAGGCGGGCGGCGCGGATGGCGGGGAACAGGCCGCCGACGAAGCCCATGGTTACGGCGATCAGCACACCTTGCAGCGTCAGAGCCGGCGTCACCATGAAGGCGAACGCCACCTGGCTGAAGGTCTGCCAGTTGATCGTCGACGTCTGAAAGTTGTCGAACGCGAAGTAAGCGAGCATGCCGCCGATGATGCCGCCTGCCGCGCTCAACAGGACCGATTCGATCATCACCGAAATGACGACCGGGAGGCTCGAGAAGCCGAGGGCGCGCAGCGTTGCGATCTCGCGGCTCCGTGTTGCGACTGCGGTGTACATCGTGTTGATGGCGCCGAAGACGGCGCCGATTCCCATGAGGATGGCGACCAGCGTGCCGATGCCGGTGATGATGCCGGTGATCAACTCCGACTGCCCAGCGTAGTAGTCGGTCTCGCGCTCCACCATCACGTCAAGCCGGGGGTCGGCCGTGAGCGCATCCCTGAAGGTGTCGAAGCTTTCTGCTGACTCCAGTCTCGCGTAGACCGATTGCACCGTGTCGCCTCGGCGGTAGGCGGGAGCGAGAACGCGCGCGTCGCACCAGATCTCAGACTCGGCGACAGTGCCGTCCGCCTCGAAGATCCCAACGACCTGCCACGCGTTCTCTCCCCAGCGCTGTGTCGCACCCAGGTCGATGCCGGCGAACTGCGCGACGGCCGCCCGGCCCGCGATGATCTCGTTCGTGCCCGGACGAAACGCGCGACCCTCCACAATCCGCACCTCGCCGCGGATGTCGAACGCGGCGGGCTCGACGCCGCGCAGCGGTACGTTGGCGCTCGTACCGGTGCTGCGTTTGGGCACGTCCACGACCACGAACAGCTCGGCGGAAGCGACCGGTCCGCGTTCGGTCCGCTGCACGCCGGGGGCGTCCTTGATGATGCGGCTGCTGTCCAGATCGAAGGCGCTGCTCAGTTCGGTGTCGCTTCCGCCCCGCATGACGATCGCCGTGTCAGGGGAGCCCGCCCCGAGCATTGCGGCGCGGAATCCCTCGGCGATGGACAGGACGGCGACGAAGACGACGACCACGCCGGTGATTCCCACGACGGCGACGGTCGACGAGCCGGCGCGCTGAGGGATCGTCCGGATCGTCAGGGCCGTGACTGCCGCCACCTGGGCCAGTAGTCGCATGGACGGGATCCGCCTATGTCTTTCGGAGCGCGGTGACGATTCTGAGCCGCGTTGCCTGCACGCCGGGCAGGATGCCGGTGGCCAGTCCGAGCAGGAGGGTCAGCCCGACACCGACCAGCCAGTCCCCGGACGGCACGCCGAACACCGGCAAGAAGCCGCCGGTCGGGTCTCCCAGGTTGGTCAGCAGGAAGCCGAGCCCAAGTCCGATCGCGCCTCCCGCCACCGCCAGCGCCATGGACTCTAGCAGCACCAGCAGCAGGACCTTCCGGTCCGTGAAGCCCAGCGTCTTCAGCACTGCCAGCTCGCTCGTTCGCTCGCGGATGGCCTGCGCCATCGTGTTGGCCGCGATCACCAGGATCGTAAAGAAGACCGCGCTCAGAATGGCCGTGAGAATGGCGCCGATGTTGCCCACCTGATCGGCGAAGCCCTGCAGGAACGCTTCCTCGGTCGTGGTCTTCGTTTCCGCCGGGGAGTTGGCGAAGCGGGCGTCCACTGCTGCCGCCACGTCCACGGCGCGGGCCGGATCGTCTACGCGGATAACGAACTGCCCGATCTGACGGTAGGCGTCATTGGTCTCCGCCAGATAGTCGTAGTGGAAGTACATGGTCGACGTGTCGTACCCCTCCTCGCCGGCTTCGTAGATGCCGTCGATGGTGAACTCCCAGGGGGCGTCGTCCGGCGTGCGAAAGATAGTGCCCTGCAGCGGGATCCGGTCACCCACTTCGAATCCGAACCGGTCGGCGGTGGCGCGTCCAAGGATGGCGCCAGTCCGGTTGCCGACCCAGCGTTCCCGCTCTTCGGCCGTGAGCACGATCTCCGGGTAGAGCCGCAGGTAGCTCTCGGGGTCGACCGCGAACTGCGCGAAAAAGTTGCGCGGATCCTGGTAGATGCCGCCGAACCACTGTGCGAAGCTCAGATCCGCCACGCCGTCGATCGACGCGATCCGTCCCCGATAGCTCTCCGGCATCGGCTGAATGAGCGACACCTTGTGAATCACGAGCAGGCGGTCGGCGCCCGCCACCGAAACTCCACCGCTGAATGCCTGGCGGACCGCCATGAGGTATGCGAACAGCACGAAGGCGACGACGATCGATCCAACGGTAAAGAACGTTCGCACCTTCCGCCGGAACAGGTTCTTCCAGACGAGCGGCAGGTACTTCATGCAACCGGTTCCGTCGAGAGCGCGCCCTTGTTCAGGAAGAGCGTGCGCCGGGCGCGGGCCGCGGCCCGCGCGTCGTGCGTCACCATGACGATCGTCTTGCCATGCTCGCGGTTGAGCGCCTCTAGCAGATCGAGGATCTCGTCGCCCGACTTCCGGTCAAGGTCGCCGGTCGGCTCGTCGCATAGCAGCAGCGTCGGGTCGGTCACGATGGCGCGCGCGATGCCGACCCGCTGTTCCTGGCCGCCCGAGAGTTGCCGCGGATAGTGCTTCGCCCGATCGGACAGCCCGACCACCTCGAGCGCCGTCGCCACGTGCTTTCTCCGTTCGGCGCGCGCGAGCGGGGTCAGCAGCAGCGGCAACTCGACATTGCGCTCGGCGGTCAGGACCGGCAGAAGGTTATAGAACTGAAAGACGAAACCGATATGCCGCGCGCGCCAGCGGGCGAGCTTGCCTCCCGACATCCGGTCGATCCGGTCACCGCCGACAACAACCGAACCGTCCGTCGGCGTGTCAAGGCCGCCCAGCAGGTTGAGCAGCGTGGTCTTTCCTGACCCCGAAGGGCCCATCAGGGCGAGGAAGTCGCCCTCCGGCATCTCCAGGCTCAGCCCCTGCAGGACATCGATCCGTTCCGATCCCCGCCGGAACTCCTTGTGCAGGTCTCGAACCGCGACCAATGCGCCGTTATCGCTCATGGTGCGATAGCCTCCAGGCCGGCACGTCCTCTTCCACCTACGCCGTCGTCACCCGATCCCCACCCGCCAACTCCGCCGGCGGATCCACTACCACCCGGTCACCGGGGGTAACCCCGGACAACACTTCGATCTCGTCGCCATCCTCGATCCCGAGCGTCACCGCCCGGCGCTCCACAGTTTCTCCCCGCAGGAGGAAGATCGCCTGCGCTTCGCCCTCATCCCGAACCGCCGCGGCCGGAATCCAGAGCCGCGGCCGGGCGTCGGGATCATCGACGGTTACCGGCGTTCCCACTTGGAGGAACGCAACGTTCACCCCCATGTCGGGCAGGATTCTCGGGTCGCCCAGCTCGTCGAATGCAATCCGCACCAGCACCGTCGCCCGCTGCCGGTCCGCCGCCGGAATCGTGGTGATGACTGACGCCGGGATATCCCATTCCGGGTAGGCGTCCAGATTGGCCACGACTCGCTGCCCTGGCTCGACCCGGCCGATGTAACTCTCGTTCACGTCCACTTCAATCTCGAGCGACGACATGTCGACCAGCGTACAAATCCCGGTTCGCGTAAACCCTCCTCCCGCGCTGACTGGCGAAATCATCTCTCCGGGCTGCGCATCCTTCGAGATGGCCACACCGCCGAACGGCGCGCGGATTACCATGTCATCCAGCGCCGTGCGCTGCAGATCGATCTGACGTTCCGCCACGACGATCTGTTCCCGCTGATTCGCGATTCGCGCCTGCAGCGAGTCCGCCTCCGCCCGGGATGTGTCGAACTCCGCCTGCCCAATGATCCCTTGCTCGAGCAGCCGCTCGCGCCGCCCGAGGTCGAGCATGGCCTCGTTGTAGCGCACGTCCATCTCAGCCAGCGCACCGCGCGCCGCCTGCAACTGCGCCTCGCTCAGCGCCAGGCGCGACCGTTCAACCGAGTCATCCAGCTTGGCCAGCACCTGTCCCTCGCGAACGGACATCCCCTCTTCGACCAGCACCTCGGCAATGCGCCCGGTCACCTTGGAGGAAACGGTCGACTGCAGCCGCGCCGTTACGTACCCGGAGGCGTTCAGAACCGTCGGCTGCCCGTCTCCGGCGACCGTCTGCCGGACCGCGGCCGTCCGCACGACCGGGACCTGCGATGCGTCCCACCACCGCCACGCCGCCATGCCGCCGGCGCCGGCGATCGCTACCGCACCGAGTACACCCGTCACCGGCCCTATCCAGTTAGACCGACGCCGCGACCGGTCAATCCTGAGATCGTCGAGGGATGCCATGTCCGATCTGGCATCGTAGCAGACGGACCGAGTTGCAGGCCCCGGCGGCCGGAGTCCCGGACAGCCCGCGATCTGGACAAAGGGCCAGCAGTTAGAGTAGATAAGGGTGACCCGCCACCCGACGGCATGTCGAGGAAATACCTTCAGCGCGGATACCAGGAAGGCGCACGCGAACCGTCCGACCGCGTACCGGATCGCGATCGCCGGCCGAAGGGTGACGGCCGCCCGCGGCGCGGCTATGGATCCCGCGAGCCCCGCACGATCAACATGCCGGCGTTCCATGAGGTGATGAAGTGCGACCGCTGCGGGCAGTCGCTCGACTCCACCTCCATCCGGTTCGATGCGCAATGCGAGGGCTGCGGCGCCGACCTTCACAGTTGCGCCCAGTGCACCTGGTTCGACACGAGCCAGACGCTGGAGTGCGCTCAGCCGATCACGAAGCGGGTCTCGCCGAAGGACCGGCGGAACGACTGCACCTATTTCGAGCCACGTGTCACCGTAGAACGGGAAACGCATTCCCGGGTGGCGCCCGCGCCTGCGTATCCCGACGAGGGAGGGCCGTCGTCGTCGGAGCCGTCCCCCGATGCGGCCAGCGCGCGGCAGGCGTTCAACGACCTGTTCAAGTAGTGGATTTCGCAGGCCCGTCCTACGGTCTCGAGTCGCGCCTCGGCGCACTTGCCGCGCCGGTTCGGTTGGCCTTCTTCACGCAGACGTTCGGGTGCGACAGTTGCCTGGCGGCGCGGCAGGTGGTTGACCGCATTGCCGCTGCCTCCGATCAGGTGACGGTGGTGGAGCACAACCTGGTGCTGGACCGCGAACCGGTAGAGGCGTACGGTGTCGACCGGGCGCCTGCGCTCGCCGTGGTGGGCGGCGCGGGCGGGGTCGGTGATCTGGGCATACGCTATTACGGTGTCCCCGCCGGCTTCGAGGTGGAATCGATCGTCGAAGCGATCGAACTCGTGGCGGCGGGCGGTCCTGCGGCCGTGCAGGCCGGCAAGGCGGCGTTGAGCGAGGACACACTCGACGCGGTGGACGCACTCGACCGCGACGTCCACCTGCGCGTCTTCGTTACTCCCACCTGACGGTTCTGTCCCCAGGCGGTCAGCCTGGCCTGGCGTCTGGCGGCAGCGAGTCCGAGAATCACCGCCACGGTGATCGAAGCCACCGAGTTCCCCGACCTCGCGCAGCAGTACCGCGTCACCGGCGTGCCGAAGACGGTGGTGGACGGCGCCATCGAGATCGTCGGCGCGCTCCCCGAAGCGGAATTCGTGGCCCAGGCCCTCGGCGCCGGCGCGTAGTCCGGAAGCTGCGGCTATCATCGCTTCATGGCAGTCGCGACGCGCGACCCCGTCTGCGGCATGACGGTGGATCCGGAGAAGTCCGGATTCTCGTGGGAGTACGGCGGCACGACCTACCATTTCTGTTGCGGCGGCTGTCACGCCGCGTTCCAGACGGATCCCGAGGCCTTCCTGAAGGTCGCCGGCCCGCCGGCGACCACGGACCCTGCGCCCATGGCCACCAGGACGGCTGCGCCGACGGCGCCGGCCGGTACCGTGTACGTCTGTCCGATGTGTCCGGACGTCCGCGAAACCGAGCCGCGCCCTTGTCCCAGTTGCGGGATGGCGCTCCAGCCGCTCACGGTGACGCGGGACGAGGGACCCGATCTCGAACTGAACGAGATGACGCGCCGGTTCTGGATCGCGGCGGCGGTCGGTTTTCCGGTGTTCGCGCTGGCGATGACCGAGATGGTGGCTGGCCCCGGCGGGCTGCCGGTTTCCCGGACGGTCTCGAACTGGCTGCAACTCGTTTGCGCAACTCCGATCGTCCTGTGGGCAGGCCGTCCCTTCTTCGAACGTGCCTGGACGTCGGTGGTGAACCGCAGCCCGAACATGTTCACGCTGATCGCCCTCGGTGTGGGCGCGGCGTTCCTCTACAGCGCGGCCGCCACCATCGCTCCCGGCGCCTTCCCGGACGGTTTTCGGATGAACGGCGGCGTCGAACCGTACTTCGATACTGCGGTAGTGATCGTGGTCCTCGTGCTGCTGGGTCAGGTGCTCGAACTGCGGGCGCGCCACCGGACCGGCGCGGCGCTGCGGGCGCTGCTCGATCTCGCGCCGCCGGTCGCGCGCCGGATGACACCCGGCGCCGACGTCGAGGAGGAAGTACCCCTGGCCGAGGTCCGGGTGGGAGACATCCTGCGCGTGCGGCCGGGCGACCGGATCCCGGTGGACGGCGTCGTCACCGACGGGCGCAGTGCGGTCGATGAGTCGATGATCAGCGGCGAACCCATTCCGATCGAGAAGGACGTCGGTTCGCCGGTGGTGGGCGCTACCGTGAACGGCACCGGCAGCCTGTTGATGCGTGCGGAGCGGGTCGGGAGCGATACCCTGCTCGCCCGAATCGTCCAGATGGTGTCGGACGCCCAGCGCAGCCGCGCCCCGATTCAGCGCGTCGCAGACCGGGTGGCCGGCGTCTTCGTGCCGACTGTCGTCACGGTGGCGGCCCTCGCGTTCGTCGCCTGGTCCCTCGTCGGCCCCGAACCGCGTCTTGCTCTCGCGCTGCTGAGCGCCGTCGCGGTCCTGATCATCGCGTGTCCCTGCGCGCTCGGGCTTGCCACGCCGATGGCCATCATGGTCGGCACCGGCCGGGGCGCCACTGCGGGCGTGCTGATCCGCGACGCCGAGGCGCTCGAGACGCTGGAGCGGGTCGACACACTGGTCGTCGACAAGACCGGCACATTGACGGAGGGCCGACCGCGCGTGGAGACGGTTGCCGGACGGCTTGCGGAAAGCGAGCTGCTGCGTCTGGCGGCGGGTCTCGAACGTACGAGCGAGCATCCGCTCGCGGCGGCCATCGTCAAGGCGGCGGAGCAGTGTGGCGCGGTAGCGGCGGCGGCTTCGGGCTTCGAATACCAGCCGGGCCGGGGCGTTAGCGGAAACGTGGAGGGCCAGCAGCTCGCGATCGGGACAGCGGCGTTTCTGGAGGAGCGCGGTGTCGACGTGGCGGCGCTGGCGGCCGATGCGGAGGAGGCCCGCGAGCGCGGCGAGACCGTCGTGTTCGTGGCCGTGAACGATCGGGCGGCGGGGATCATCGGAGTGGTCGATCCGGTGAGGGATACCGCGGCCGAAGCGGTGGCCATGCTGCGCGCGGAGGGCATCCGCGTCGTCATGGCGACGGGCGACAACCGCGTGACGGCGGAGGCGGTGGCGGCCCGCGTGGGCATCGATACGCGCGAAGTCCATGCCGACGCCCTGCCGGCGGACAAGCGGCGGATCGTGGCGGATGAACAGGCGGCAGAGCAGGTCGTGGCAATGGCCGGCGACGGTATTAACGACGCGCCCGCGCTGGCTGAGGCAGCAGTCGGGATCGCGATGGGTACCGGGACGGAAGTCGCGATGGAGAGCGCCGGGGTCACGCTGGTGCGCGGCGACCTGCGCGGTATCGTGAGGGCGCGACGGCTCAGCCGCGCGACGATGCGCAACGTCCGGCAGAATCTGTTCCTCGCGTTCGCGTACAACGGTGTCGGAGTACCGGTGGCGGCAGGCGTGCTCTATCCCGTAATCGGATTGCTCATCAGTCCGATCTGGGCGAGCGCGGCGATGACGATGAGCTCACTTTCGGTGATTGGGAACGCGCTGCGCTTGCGGCGCGTGGCGTTGTAGGGTGAGGGTGAACGCAACGCCGTCCCGGACGCAGGGCGGGGGCGAGGCCGGAGGGTCGCGGTAACGGGTGCTCTATACGCGGAAACGATCGCGCTCGCGTTGGCGGAAGGCGCCGATGAACATCGACATGAGGCCGACGAGCACGGCGCCCGCCATCGCCCACAAGAACGACGCCACCTGGAAGCCAGGCACGATCCAGGCGGCGAGCGCGAACGCGAAGCCGTTGATCACGACGTAGAAGATCCCGAGGGTCATCACCGTCAGCGGCAGGGTCAGGATGATCAGGACCGGCTTGACCACGCTGTTGACGAAGCCGAGCACGAGCGCCGCGACGGCCAGCGCAGCCATTGAGTCGATACTGACGCCGGGCAGCACCCACGCGACGGCCCCGAGCGCGATGCCGGTCGTCAGCCAGTGGAGGAAGAACCACTTCATCGGAAGAGGACTCCCGGGGCCAGCACGCCGTCTGGATCGAGCGCCGCCTTGACGGCGCGCATCTCGTTGATGCCGGCGTCGCCGTACAACTGCCTCAGCAGTGCCTGCTTCACCGCGTTCCGTCCGACGCCATGTTCCGCCAGCGGTGATCCGCCCAGGCGGACAATCCTGCGGCCACACTCCAGGAGTGCCTCGCGGCCCCGCGTCACATCGTCGAGTGTACGCGGGATCACGTTAGGGTGCACGTTGCCGTCGGAAATGTGCCCCCAGATGGCGTAATCGAGGTTGCGTGCGCCAAACGCGCTGCGAAACAGGGCGAGGCTCTCCGCAAACCGGTCGAACGGAACGATCATGTCCGCGGCCGTCTTCGAGATCGACGTGCCCGTCCGCCGTTTCGCTTCCCCGACGCGCCGGTTCACGCCCTCCGGAGCGGCTTCTCGCAGGGCAAGGAGAGCTGCTTGCCGCCGCGTGTCGCCTGGCAGCACGATCTCCGTACGGTCGAGCGCGCCGGCTTCCGCGAGCACACGGCAGAGGCGAACCAGCGGCCGGTCGGGCGCGTCGGCCGCCAACGCTCCGGCGATTTCCCCGTAAGCGGACGCCGGGTCAGAGGCGGCGGAATCACCTGGCACTTCCAACTGCGCGATCAGCGCCGCGGCCGCGTCGTCCGGCAAGTCGACGCCCAGGCGCTGCGGGGCGCCATCCTCGCGCGTTATCGCGAGGCTCCGCGCGTCGAGATGCTCAATCGCCGCTATGTCGACTCCCTCGGCGCCGTCACTCGCCCGGCAGGCCAGGCCCGTGTCGCGCAAGCAGCCCGCGAGCGCTATCGCTGCCGCCTCGGTGGCAACGGGGATCCACAGCACCCCGCGGCGAGGCGCCGGCGTGATGACCGCGAACGTGATGTCCGTGATCACGCCGAGCGTGCCCTCCGAGCCGATGAACAGATCGATCAAGTCCATTTCCGGTTCGGCGAAGTAGCCGGCGGAACACTTCACAACGTTCGGCATTCGGTAGGTGGGCACCGGGACACGCCGGACGCCGCCCGCGGACTCGACCTCGAACCATCCTTCGATATGCGCGGTCGTCTGGCCTCGCCTTATGTCGAGCACGTCACCGGACGCGAGGACGACAGTCAGCCCCCGCACCCAGTCGCGCGTCGTGCCGTACTTGAAGGTAGCGGCCCCCGCCGCGTTCGTCGCGACGACGCCTCCCGCGAACGCGCCGTCAAAAGTCGGCGCCGGCGGATAGAACGCATCACCTCGCGCCAGGGCCGCCTGCAGGGTTGCGATCGGGACGCCCGCCTCGACGGTGATCGCATCGCCGCCGAGGCGGCCAATCCGGTCGAATCGCTGCATGTCGACCACGACCTCACCCATTGGTGTAGCCCCGCCCGTGAGAGACGACTGCGCGCCAATCGGCAGGATGCGTGCGCCGCTGGCGACCAGCGCCGCCACGTCCGCCTCCGAGGCGGGGCGGGCGATGCCCGCCGCATGTCCGCCGGGAAAGTGCGCGGCATCCTCGAGGTGCACGGCCACCGACTCGTTGTCGGTGCGGATCACGGTCTCGCCCGCCAGCCCGCGCGCCGCGCGCGTCCGGATTCGGTGGTCAGGCATCGGGCCGGCATTATCCCGCATGGACGCGGGTGTGGCCGGGGTGTACAGTCGGACCCATGACGCATGCACTCCGGCGGCGCACGCGCGGACCGGCGTGCGCGCTGACGATGGCGGTGGCTTTCCTGCTCGCGGCCGGCGGCTCGATGGCGCGTGCGCAACAGGCGGATGACGACGTGGTTGCACGCATCGGCGACATCGAGGTGACGTTCGGTGAGCTGGAGGCGGCGTGGCAGCAGAACGACGCGGCGTCGCGCCTTCGGATGTTGCAGGACCTGTACGAAACGCGGCGTCGCGCGCTGGATATTCTGGTCGGCGACCGGCTGATCGACCGCGAGGCGCAGGCACGCGGCATGACCCGGGACGAACTGCTCATCACGGAGCTGCCCAGCCGGACGCTGGAGGTGACGGAGGAGGAGATTCAGTTGATTTGGGAACGGAACCGGGAGCGTTTCCCGGACCAGACCCTGGAGGATTTCCGGCCCGAGATCGTTGCTGCCATTGAGCGGCAGCGGCCGATGCAGGCGTTGCACGCCTACACGAACGAGCTGCGCGAAGCGGCAGGCGACATCGACGTGTTGCTCGCACCCCCCCGGCAGCAGATCGACGTGCTGCCCCAGGATCCCGTGCGCGGCCCGGCCGATGCACCTATCGAGATCGTGGAGTTCTCGGACTTCGACTGTCCTTTCTGCCAGCGCGCGACCGAGACGATCGACCGGCTGCTCGAGGACTTTGCCGGCCAGATCCGTTTCATCTACAAGGACTACCCGCTGCCGACGCACCCGGACGCGTTCAAGGCGGCCGAGGCGGGCAACTGCGCGCACGAACAGGACCGTTTCTGGGAGTTGCACGACACGATGTTCGCGAATCAGGGAGCCCTCGGCATCGACGAGCTGCACGCCTACGCCGAGAGCATCGGCCTGGATACCGAGGCGTTCGCCGAGTGTCTGGACAGCGGGCGCCATGCCGCCAGCGTCGAGCGGGACGTGGCCATCGGCAACGGCTACGGCGTCCAGTCCACGCCGACCCTCTTTGTCAACGGCCGGTCTGTCATCGGCGCCGCACCGTACGAGACCTTCGTCGAGATCATCCGCGAGGAACTGGCCGCCGCCGAGCGGTAGGGTGACGGTGCCCGGCATCCTGCGCAGCGTGATCCTGGCCGCCGCCCTGGTGTCGGCCGCGTGCGGGGCCACCGAGGAAGGCGCCGGCGTCGCCGGGGAAGCGGCGTCGCCGGCAGCGCTCTCCCCACAGCGTCCTGCGGTCGTCGCCAGTCCGGGCGAGGAAGGTGAAGTGGCCCGTTTCCAACGCCTCAGCGTCGAGGCGCTTCGCCTGATGATCGAGGCGGCGCAGCGGGCGCTGCCGATCGGCCCGGTCCAGGATCGGATCAACGCCGCGCGCCGCCTCGTGCCGACGGACCCTGCCGAGGCCGCCGACCAGCTGGAAGCGGTCGTGGCGGACCTGAAGGCGATGCTGGAAGCCTCGCTGAACTGAACAGCTTGCGGCGGCAAGTTCCACGCGGGCATGTCAACATCCCCTACGTTGACTCGCGCTGGCCCCTGAGATGAGAACACTAACCGACGCAGCGGGTGTGCTGGCGTTCATGAAGCGTATCGGACAGGGATCGCGGGGCCCGGGTCGCGTCTATCTGGTGGGGGGAAGTTCAGCAGTTCTGATGGGGTGGCGGGCGACGACGATCGATATCGACGTCAAGCTCGATCCGGAGCCGGAAGGAGCATGGACCGCAGCCGCTTCATCGAGCGTTACGGAGAGCTTCCTTCGCGCGTGCGTTGGAACGGCTCAACGGATGCGCGGGCGGGGCAGCTCGCGCGACGACGAACAACAGCCGTGATGGGGGTCAGTTGCCGGTCAGCAACGACGCCTCTTCCGCGAGCCAGGCCTCGTAGTCGGCTTCCGTCATCACGCTCGCGAAGCCGCGCATGCGGTAATGGCCGAGGCCGCAGAGCTGGGAACAGTTCACCTCGTAATCGCCCACCTCGGTCGGCACCCACCAGACCGGCACCTGGATGCCGGGGACCGCATCCTGTTTCACGCGCATCTCGGCAATGGCGAAACTGTGGATGACGTCCTGCGACGACAGGTAGACGATGATCGGCTTGTCGACCGGCATGTTCAACTGGTTGACGGTGACGATGTCGTCGGCGCCGTTCGGAGAGTTCCGATCGAGGCCGATCACGTTGGTGGGAGTGGTCAGGCTGATGTCGCGCAACCCGAAACGGCCGTCCGCGCCGGGGTAGTGCGAAACCCACTCGAACTGCTTGGAAATCAGATTGACGACGGTTGCTTCGCCTTCCGGCGGGATGTCGTTGACGCGGTGCGCCCACGCCGGGATGGCGAAGCCGACGAGCAGGACCGCCTCGATGGCCGCCACCGCCCACTCCAGGTAGGTGGAGGTGTGGCTGGTGACCCCGGTGTAGTCGGCCTTCGGGTTCGCGCTCGCGCGGAACCGGAACAGCGTGTAAACGTAAAAGGCTCCCCACCCGACGAACAGCACCGCCATCAGGTAGTGGATGAGGATGATCATCTGATCGATCTCGCCGGCGTGAGCCGACGCCTGGCTTGGCAGTCCGAGCAACTCGCCCATCTACGAAATCCCTCCCGCATCGCCGCGGTCGTCCCTGGCGTCGAATGCGTCGTCGTTCCCGAGCGCTTGCCGGGACCGTTTCAGCAAATGAAAGATAAAGCCCACGAAGCCGCTCAGCACGCCGCCGGTGACGCCGAGCAGCGTGAACACCGCCCAGTTCAGGCTCTGCGCTTCGGCAGAGTCCGGATCACCGCCGAAGCAGATGGGACAGGCCCACGCCACTGCGGGCGCGAGCGTGACGAGCGCGGTCGTCATCATCGCCGTCGTGAGTTTCGTCATGGCAACACCCTCCGGGAGATTCAGCGCATCCCGATGGCCCGCGTCTTCCGGACGAACAGCACCGCGTAGATCACCATTCCAATCACCGCCGCGAGCGACCCGCCGGCGAACAACAGGTAGCCATTGCCACCTCGCCCCGTCGTGAACATCGCCACGCTCCACCAGGTCATCAGCGCCGCCAGCAGGATGGAGGCGACGATGAAGACGAGATGAATGGATCGGAGCGACATGGGGAGCCCTGGCTCTTGCGTTCGCTTCCTCAGTGCTGCGCCGCCGCGGGCGCCGGCGCATTGGCGTTCGGCACCGTGTAGTACTCGCCCAACCGGTCCGCGTGGCCGAGGAGCGGTAGGAAGATGAGCGCCAGGAAGAAGATCACGGTCAGGATCAACGACCAGTAGATCATCTTCCGCTCGCCGATGAGGTGCATGAAGAAGCTGGCCACCAGCGAGCCCTTGGTCCCCGCGATGATCAGGGCCACGATGACCGCGATCGGCACGCCCCAGAAGTCGACGTAGGACACCGCCACCGTAATTACGGTCAGCACGCCGAGCGCGGCCGCCACCTTCATATACGTCCGAATGTGCGCGTGAACGTCTTCACTCATGGGTTCGCTCGTTGTCCTCCGCCGACGCCTACAACAGGTAAAGCACCGGAAACAGGAAAATCCATACCAGGTCGACGAAGTGCCAATAAAGCCCCGCCGCCTCGATCCGGTTAACGAACTGGGCCTTGTTCGTCTCCCACATCTTCGAGCCGGGGAACAGGAAGTAGGTGTTGACGATCACGCCGCCGATGATGTGCAGGGCATGCAGTCCGGTCATCGTGAAGTAGATGGCCAGATAGGTGCTCGTCCACGGGAAGTTGCCGAGCTCGAATTCGTGGTTGTACTCGTACGCCTTGACGGCCATGAAGAGGAGCGACAGGAGGATGGTCGCCCCCATGTACTTCCTGTAGCCGCCCAGGTCATCCATCTTGAGCGACGCAAAGGCCATCACCATCGTGACGCTCGACCCGATCAGCACCGCCGTGTTGAAGGTCCCGACCGGAACGTTCAGCACGTCCACGCCGAACGGCCACGTGCCCTCCGGCGCCATCAGTCGCAGCAGGACGTAGGAAGAGAAGAGCGCGCCGAAGAGCATTACCTCGGACGCGAGAAAGAGCCAGATACCCAGCTTGACGTTGGTCAATCCGGTATCCGGCCGTTCATCAACGATGTACGGAATATCCATGTCTCGACGTGCTGACCTGTGTCCTTTGTTCGTCCGTTCGCGGGCCTTCCGTCAGGAGGTAGCCGGTTCGGCGGCCGCCGGTGCTCCGGATCCGGCGGAATCCGGTTCGCCCTGCATGACGTAGTCGCGCGGCGCGTCAGGCACGCTGTATTCGTACGGACCGCGGTACGCCCGCGGCGGCGTGGCGAAGTTCCCGTGCGGTGGCGGCGAAGGCGCCTGCCACTCGAGGGTGGTCGCCTGCCACGGGTTGTCACCCACCTTCTCGCCGCGCTTGATGCTGTTGAAGAAGTTGTAAATGAACGGGAGCTGGAACAGGCCGAGCGCCCACGCGCCGATGCTGATCACCTCGTTCCAGACCAGGACGTCGGCGTTCATTACGTATTGCTCGCCGCCGTCGTACATCCGGCGGTTCATCCCGGCGAGTCCCTGGATGAACATCGGCATGAAGACGACGTTGATGGCCAGGAACGATCCCCAGAAGTGGATGCGCCCCAGGAAGTCGTTCATCTTCCGCCCGGTCGCCTTCGGGAACCAGTAGTAGATACCGCCGAACAGCGCCAGCAAGGTGCCGGGCGCCACGACGTAATGGAAGTGGCCGATGACGTAGTAGGTGTCGTGCAGGTGGATGTCCGGCGCCGCCAGCCCGAGCGGCAGTCCGGTCAGCCCGCCGATGCCGAACATCGGAAGGAATGCCAGGGCGAACAACATCGGCACGGTGAACCGGATGGACCCGCCGTAGAGCGAGATGAACAGTGACGACAGAATGACCACCGACGGGATCGAGATGATCATCGTCGTCGTCTGGAAGAACGAACTCATGGTCGTGCCCATGCCGGTCAGGAACATGTGGTGCGCCCACACGATGAACGACATGAAGCCCAGAAAGACGGCCGAATAGACCAGCACGCTGTAGCCCCAGAGCGGCTTGCGCGTGTTGTTGGCGACGATGTCGGCGACGATGCCGAGCGCCGGGAGGATCAGGACATACACCTCCGGGTGCGCGAGGAACCAGAACAGGTGCTGCCACAGCAGCACGCTGCCGCCGCCGCTGACCTCCACCGCGGCATCGGCGTATACGAGGCCGCTCGGCATGAAGAAGCTCGTTCCCGCCACGCGGTCCATCAACTGCAGTACGCCGGCCGCCTCGAGCGGCGGGAACGCCAGGAGGAGCAGGAAGGCCGTCACGAGCTGCGCCCAGACGAAGTACGGCAGCCGCATGAACGTCAGTCCCGGAGCCCGCAACTGGATCGTCGTCACGATGAAGTTGACCGAGCCGAGCAGTGACGACGTGATCAGGAAGATCATGCCGATCAACCACATCGTTTGTCCGGTCGTCGCCAGGACGGAAAGCGGGGCATACGAGGTCCATCCGGAGTTGGCTGCCCCACCCGGCACGAAGAAGCTGGCGAACATCACGACGCCACCGACAAAAAAGGACCAGTAGCTCGCCATGTTGAGCTTCGGGAAGGCCATGTCGGGCGCGCCGATCTGGAGCGGCAGGACGAAGTTGCCGAAACCGCCGACGGCGAGGGGGACGACGCCGAGGAACACCATGATGGTGCCGTGCATCGCCCCCAACTGGTTGTAGAACTCCGGCAGCATGATGCCGGCCGGCGCCCGCTCGTCACCCAGCCAGGCGCCAATCAGCGGGATCGGCTCGCCCGGGTAGGCGATTTGCCACCGCATCACCATCATCAACGCGAAGCCGAAAAGCAGGAAGAGCAGGCCGGTGACGGCGTACTGGATGCCGATCACCTTGTGGTCGACCGAGAAGACGTAGGTCTGCCAGAACCCGAGCTCGTGGTGCCCGTGGTCGCCGTGGCCGTGCTCGTCGTGCGCGTGTGCGGCGTCGTGCTGTTCGCCCGCGCCGGGCGCCGGGGCGCCGGTCTCGGTCGTCGTCGCGTCAGCCAACGTCGTGACTCCTTTCGTGCAAACTTAACCGCGCGGATTCTATCCGGCTCCCGCCGGTCGGCGCAACCGGCGGCGCGCGGCAGGGGATTGAGCTTCGCGCCGGGCCGCTGGCCGTTGCTATACTCGCGGATCCTGGGATGGGCACGTAGAGACTGGGAGTGTGAACATGTGCGGATCGTTCGGATTGCGAACGCTCGGCGCCGTCCTCGCGGCTGTCCTGGTGGCGGGAACGGCGGGTACGGCCTCGGCCCAGCGCCTGACGGGTACCGAGAACGGCGAATGGCGCTATCTCGGCGGCGACGCCGGGCATACGCGCTCGTCGGAGCTCGATCAGATCAACGGCGGCAACTTCTCGGATCTCGAGGTCGCATGGATCTGGCGGGGAGACAATTTCGGCCCGCATCGCGACTACTTCAACCGTGCAACGCCCATCTACGTCGACGGGGTCCTCTACACCGTCGCCACCCCCCGGCGCCAGGTCGTGGCGATCGATCCGGCTACGGGCGAGAACCTCTGGACGTTTCGCGAGCCGGAGACGATCCGGCATCTGCGCTCGCCCCGCCAGGCCTACGGCAAAGGCGTTGCTTACGCGGAAGTGAACGGTCGCGGCGTGATCTTCGTCACGAGCCCCGCGTTCTTCCTGTGGGCGCTGGATGCCGAGACGGGGCGGCCGCTCGAGAACTGGGGATCGCCGATTCCGCTCGAGGACTTTCCGCAGAGCGGAGGGCTCGACCTGATTCCACCGCTCGTGGAGGACTGGGGTCGGTGGCAGGACCGCGCGGCCAGCTACGACCCGGGATACGGCATACCTCGCGAGCTCGGGATGGTGACCAGCTCGGCGCCGCCCATCGTGGTGAACGGGGTCGTGGTCGTGCTGGTGGGGCATCAGCCGAGCTACGGCCAGACGCGGATCGAGAATGTGCCGGGCGACATCATGGGCGTTGATGCGGCCACCGGCGAGGTGCTCTGGAAGTTCCACGTGATTCCCCGCCCCGGCGAGTTCGGCCACGACACGTGGCACAACGACGCATGGCAGTGGTCGGGCGACATGTCGACCTGGGCGCCGGCATCGGCGGATCCGGACCTGGGACTGGTGTATCTCGTCACGAACGCGTCGACCGTGCAGAGCTACGCGGGCCACCGGCCGGGTGACAACCTCTTCGGCGGTTGCGTCCTCGCCCTCGACGTCCGGACCGGCGAGCGGCGGTGGCACTTCCAGATCCACCGGAGCGATCAATGGAACTACGACTTGCCGACCCCGCCGATGCTCATGGATCTGACGGTGGACGGCGAACGGATCCCGGCGCTGATCCAGAACACGAAACAGGGATTGCTCTTCGCGTTCAACCGGGAGACGGGCGAGCCGATCTGGCCGATCGAGGACCGGCCCGTCATTCAGACGGAAGTGCCGGGGAACTACACGTCGCCGACCCAGTCCTACCCCACGCGCCCTCTGCCGCTCGACCCGATCATCCTGAACGGCCTGACCGAGGAATTCGTCATCGACTACACGCCGGAACTGAAACAGCAGGCGCTTGCAATCCTCGAGCACTACCGCGTCGGTGGCCTCTACGTACCAGCGCTGCCGGAGAACCACACGAACGACTTCTACAACAACCTCGGTTGCCAGGGCGGTGGCAACGTCATTCCGCACCCGCCGGCCGGTGACCCGAGCACGGGACTGATGTTCGCCTCGCACCGCCGGTCATGCAACGCGCCCCAGTTCATGCGTCCGACCGGCGGGGTGGATGAAGACGATCCGGATTACGCCACGCCCGGTCCCGGCGGCGCCACGCCGAATACGACGCCGACCACTGGTACGACGGTGGCCGCGTGGCTGCCGGGCGGCTTCCGGCAGCCCACGCCCGAGCAGGAGCCGTTCGTCTCGGTGACGGGGCTACCGAGAATCGATGGACTGCGAATCTTCAAGCTGATGGACAATCAGCTCACCGCCGTGCAGATGAACACCGGCGAACACGCCTGGTCGCTGCCGGTTGGCGAAACGCCCCAGGTGATCCGGGACAACCCGCGACTGGCTAGTCTCGACGTCCCGAACACGGGGGGAGCCGGATTCTCGATTCAGTTGGTGACGGGCGACCTGCTCGTGCAGACGCGCGCGCACAGCGAAGGGACGCGCCAGATCGTTCCGGACGCCCCCCTCATGCTCCACGGACGTGACAAGTACACGGGGGAGATCCTCGGTAGCGTCGAGCTGCCGGCGCCCGGCCAGTACGGCATGATGACCTATCTGCACGAGGGCAAGCATTACATCGTCGTGCAGATCGGGAGCGTCCACACGGACGTTCCCGGTAGCCTGGTGGCCTACGCGCTGCCGTAACGGCGCCCGACCACCACGCCGCTAGCGAAGCCGGAAGACCCAGAGCATGTTGCCGCGTGGCGGCTGCTGGATTTCCGGTGTCACCATCCGGTAGTTGACGCCGCCCCCGGCCGCGATGGCGATGTACTGCACCCCGTCGTGCAGGTAGGTCACGGGAAAGCCGCCGGCGCTCGAGTTGAGGATCTGCTCCCAGAGGATTTCGCCGGTCCCCGCGTCGAACGCCCGGAAGCGGCGGGCGTCGTCGGTCACGAACACCAGCCCGCCGCCCGTGGTCAGCACCGAACCGCCGATGCCGGCGCGCTGGCGATGGACCCACAACGTTCCACCGGTGGCCATGTCCATCGCCGTGAGCATGCCGACCTGTCCGTCCACGTCCGGCGCCACCTCACGGGTTGACCGCGCCGATCCGTGGTGAAAGCCCGTCCGGTCACGGAACTCGTTGAGGGTCAGGTTCATGCACACGTTGTTGGTTGGCGCGTACAGGGCGTTGGTGCCCGGGTGATAGGCGGTCGCGTTCCAGTTGATGCCGCCGGTGAGGCTTGGACAGACGTAGACCGGCTCGCCTACCTGCGGAAACTTGAGATCCTCGTTGAGGATGACGCGGCGGCTCTCCGCGTCGACGTCGGCGACCACGTTCTGGGCATTCGTCGGCTCGGCCCACAGGAACGCGCCGGTGGCGGCATCGAGGGCCCAGACGATGCCGGTCTTGCCCGGGATGCCGGTCACGATCTTGCGCCGGGAGCCGGGGGTGATCCCGCCGTTCAGCCACTCGACCGCGTCGGGATCCGGCGACACCTCAGTCTCGACCACCAGCCGGGCGTAGGGGTGGTCGAGGTCCCATTCGTCGTTTGGCGTGTGCTGGAAGTACCAGACGATTTCGCCGGTGTCGGCGTCGAGCGCGAGGGTGGAGTTCGTGTAGAGGACGTCCCCGTCGCCGGTGCCGCGCTGGACCGAGCCCCACGGGATCGGCACCCCGACGCCGGCATAGATCAGATTCAGCTCGGGGTCGTAGCTGGGCGCATTCCACGAGGAGCCGCCGCGCCGCAACTCGTCGGGGATGTCACCCCAGGTGTCGTAGCCGAACTCCCCTTCGCGGGGAATCGTGTAGGTGCGCCACGCCTCCTCGCCCGTCTCGACGTCGTGCGCCGAGATCCAGCAGCGCGTGTTCAGGTAGTAGCAGCCTGACATCCCGGCCACGACCCGGCCCTTGATCACCTGCGGTCCGCCGGAATAGTGCTGCCCCACCTCCCAGTCGCCGACCGTCTGGTCCCACACCACTTCACCGGTGCGCGCGTCGAGCGCCACCAGGTGGGCATCGTGCGTGCCGATGAACAGTTTGTCCGCGTAGAGGGTTCCGTTGCGGTTCGCGCAGGCCAGCCTGGCCGCGTGCTCGACCTGGGGCCGGCGGTATTCCCACAGGCGCGTGCCGTCGCGAACGTCGAGGGCCTCGACGTAGTCGCAGGCCTGCACCAGGAACATGATGCCGTCATGCACCAGCGGCGTGGTTTCCTGCAGGCCGTCAGCCATCGTCCACGCCCAGGCGAGACGCAGATCCCCAATGTTGGTCGTGTTGATCTGGTCGAGGGGGCTGTGGCCCCAGTGGTTGTAGCTGTGCCTCCACATCAGCCAGTCGCTCGGTGGCGGGTCGACAAGCATCTGCTCGGTCACCGGGGTGTAGTCGTCGACGGGAGACTGCGCCGAGACGAGCGCTCCCGCGAGCAGTAGACACGCCGCGATCGCGGCGGAGAAGGGTCGAGGGAGGTACCGCATCGGTGGTGTTTCCTCTCGTCAGTGCGCCGCTGTATGCGTCAGCGGGACGTGTGCGCCACGGCTAGTCTACCCGCACGTCGTGGACGGTGCCGCCGGCACGGCCGGGTCCTGCAGCCTGCGCAGGGGCCGACAACGGTATATCGTCGTGCAGTTCCAGAGCACCGAGACAGGCTTGAGCCGGTAGACATGACGAGCGTGAGGCGCCTGACCCTGTCGCGGATCTGCACGTCTGCGCTGCTTGCCGCGTCGATTCCGGTCCTGGCGTCGGGGTGGGAGAATCAGCGTGCCACAGCCGATCCGCGGCACGCGAGGGGGCCGGTCACGCTCTCGATCGTCGGCACCACCGACCTCCACGGCCGCGTGTTTTCCGACGACGGACAGGGAGGTCTCGCGCTACTCGGCGGATACCTGCGCAATCTGCGTGCGGCAAGAGCGGCCGACGGCGGCGCCGTGGTCCTCCTCGATGCGGGCGACGCCTTTCAGGGCGGGATCGCCTCCGATATCTCGGAGGGGGCTCTCGTAGTAGATGCCTACAACGCGCTCGGGTACGACGCGCTGGCCATCGGGAACCACGAGTTCGAGTACGGGGCGAGGGACACCGCGACCGGCAACCGCGAGCGGCGCGACATGCGCGGAGCACTCAAGGCAGCAGCTGCGCGCGCCCGGTTTCCGTTCCTCGCCGCGAATGTCATCGACAACGCGACGGGGCGGCCGCTGGAGGGGCCCAACGTCCGGCCGTCCACCCTCCTGGACGCTGCGGGCCTCCGGGTGGGCATCGTCGGGATCATGACCCAAGACGGACTCGCGAGGACGCTCGCCGCCAACGTGCAGGGGCTCGGCACGACGGCACTGGCACCCGCCGTCAAGAACGAAGCGCGGCGCCTGCGCCAGCGCGGTGCCGACGTCGTACTGGTTCTCGCGCACGCCGGGGGCGCCTGCGCCCGGTTCGACGATCCGGTCGACCTGTCGTCGTGCGACGACGATGCCGAGATCTTCCGGCTGGCCCGCCGGCTGCCGACCGGCCTCGTCGATGCGATCGTCGCCGGGCACACTCACCGGGCGGTGGCGCACGAAGTCGCGGGCATCCCGATCGTTCAGGCCTATTCGCTGGGAAGGGCGTTCGCGCGCCTCGACCTCTCGATAGGGCACGACGCTGAGGTGATGGCGGCCCGGCCCTTCCCGCCCCAGGCCGTTTGTTCCGCCTTCGCTCCAGACGGCTGGTCCTGTGCGACCGGCGATGACGCCACGCCGGCAACGTACGAGGGCGCGCTGGCGCGACCCGACTCGTCGATCGCCGCCGCGATGCAACCGGAGCTCGAGCGGGTGAATCGCTGGCGTTCCGAACCGCTCGGCGTAATCGTGGAAAAACCTGTCCCGCGAGACCGGGACGGCGCGGAATCGCCCCTCGGCAACCTCTTCGCGGATGCGTTCCTCGCCGCCGTTCCGCGCGCCGACCTCGCGATCGGCATGGGGGCCAGGCGCGGCGGACTGCGTAGGGATCTGACGGCTGGCGCGCTCACGCGGGGACTGCTCTACGACGTGTTTCCCTTCGACAATCGCATCGCTACCCTGACCATGACCGGAGCGCAGCTACAGCGGGCCCTGGCTGGCGAGTTGGCGCGCGAGCGGGCCCGCAACCGGCGAGGCATCCCGAGCGTGTCGGGGGTTCGCGTGCGGGTGGCGTGCTCCGGGGTGGGCCGGCGCATCGAGATCATCCGGCCGTCGGGAGCACCCATCACTCAGGACGAAACGGTCGTCGTGGCGGCTACGGACTTCTTCGCCGCGCGCGCCGCGCGCAACGTCGACGTGGTCCCTCCGGTGGCCGCGCTGGCGTCGGCGCCGCTCGTCCGCGAGGCGGTCGCCCGTTGGCTCACTGCGCGCGGCGGACGCCTCGCGGCCGCGGACTTCGCGACGCCGCCGCGCTGGGAACTTCCCGACCGCGAGGCCTGCCTGGATTGACCCCGCGCCCCCCAGGGGCGCGACCCGGGCTACTGAACGACCGCGTACTTCGTGAACGCGCCACCCGCAATGCGGAGCGAGTTTGGTCCCTCGGCGGCGAAAACGTTGCCGTCCGCATCGACCGCAACGCCTTCGCCCGCCGCGCCCTGGTACGGCCGCGTTTCCGCATCGAACGGTGGGATGAAGCCCGTGACGCGATCCTCGTCCACGTGGCCGATGCGGACGCCGTTCTTCCAGTTCGGATGGCTGGTCGGGCTCGACTCCGAGTCGATGGCGTACAGCATGTCGTCCGCCGTGATGAAGATGCCGCTGATGCGCCCGTAGGAGTAGCGCGAGTCGAGATAGTTGCCGTCCTGGTCGAAGATCTGAATGCGATGGTTGCCGCGGTCCGCGACGAAGAGGCGCCCCTGCGAATCGAACTCCAGCGCGTGGGGTGTGCGGAACTCGCCGTGCAGCGTGCCGATCCGACCCCACTCCCGGATGAACGTGCCATCGGGGGCGAACTTCAGGATGCGGCCGGTAGCGCCCGCTTCACGACCCTCCTCGATAGCCTGGTTCGTGGTCATGCCCTGGCCGCTGTGGCCGTCCGCGACATAGATGCTGCCGTCCGGCCCCGTGACCACGTCGTTCGGCTGGTTGAACTGATTCGGGCCGCTCCCCGGCTGGCCAGCCGTGCCGAGGCTCATGAGGAGCTCGCCGTCCGGACTGAACTTGTGGACCTGGTGTCCCTTGGTCCCTTCCTCGTTCCCGGCGAAGTCGGTTACCCATACGTTGCCTTCGGTGTCCACGTGAATACCATGCGGCGTGACCATGAGGCCGCCCCCGAAGTTCGCCAGCACTTCCCCGGTGTGGCGGTCGAACTTGAAGATGGGATCGACGGGATTGCTGTCGCAGTTGACGGGCACGCCGCTTCCGAACGTGCCCGCTCCGCAGCGTTCGTATGCCCAGACGTGGCCATCGATCGGGTCGATATCGACCCCGGCGGTCGAGCCCCATTCCCGGCCTTCGGGCAGGTCCCCCCAATTGGCCGTCACCGTCGAGGTCGGATTCGGCAGACCCTCACCCGTGATCGTATCGCCGGGTGGCGGCGCCGGCGCCGCGGCTGATTCGGTCGTTGTGTCGGACCCGGCGGCGCACCCGCCCAGCGCCAGCGCACCGCAGGCAAACACCGTGAACATCAGGTATCTGGACGACGACATGGCTTCCCTCCCATCGATTCCGCGTCTTGTGAACCCACAGCTTACCGGGATCCGCGTGCAGGAACACTTCGAAATCCCGGGAGCACGCGGGCTGCTGGCGGAACAGGGCGAGCCGGCTACTGGCGCGGCACCATCTCGAGCCGCACGATCCTGCCCGGGGGCCCGTTCCGGTACTCGACAGCCAGATAGATGTAGCCGTCCGGCCCCTGGCGGACGTCTCGCACCCTGCCGATGCCGTAGACCAGGGTCTCCTCCTGCTCGATCCGCTCCGGCTGGTCGACGCTCGGCGTGAGCCGCGCGAGCTGCTGTCCGGACATCCCGCCCGTGAAGAAGCTGCCTTTCCAGGCCGGGAACCGGTCACCCGTATAGACCATCAGGCCCGACGTCGCGATCGACGGGACCCAGAAGTGCGCCGGCACTTCCATGCCCTCGCCGTGCGTTCCGGCATGGATCGCCGTCCCGGTTCGGTAGTTCACGCCGTAGCCGATCACCGGCCAGCCATAGTTCCGGCCGGGCTGTACCAGGTTGAGCTCGTCGCCGCCCTGCGGACCGTGCTCGTTCGCCCATAGATCGCCCGTCTCCGGGTGCACGATCAGACCTTGCGGGTTCCGGTGCCCGAAACTCCAGATCTCGGGCAGGACGCCGGGCTCCTCCACGAACGGATTGTCGTCCGGCACGCGGCCGTCGTCATGAAGGCGGACCGTTACGCCGTGATGGTTCGACGGATCCTGCGCCGGGTGCGACGGGAGATCACCCGAGGTGCGCGCCATGCGATCGCCCACCGAGGCGAAGAGATATCCGTCGCGGTTCCAGGCGAGCCGCCCGCCGTAGTGACCCCGACCCTCTGACTGCGCCTCGAAGACGTCCTCGACGCCGGTGAGCCGATCGTCCTCGAACCGGCCTCTGATGACCGCCGTCGTCGAACCTTCCGCCATCGGCCGGGCATAACTCAGGTACAGCAGGCGGTTGGTCTCGAAGTCAGGGTGCGGAAGGACGTCGAACAGTCCACCCTGGCCCCTCGCGAACACTTCCGGCACACCCGCGACCGGATCGGGCAGCAAGGTTCCGTCACGCACGATGCGCAGACGCCCCGGGCGTTCGGTGACCAGCATGTCCCCGTCCGGAAGCCACGTAATGGACCAGGGCACATCGAGACCGTCAGCCACGGTCACGGCGCGAAAGTCGTGATAGGCCGATCGATACACCTCCTGGGCGGCGGCAAGGCTTCCGGTGAGCATCCACCCGACGGTGGCGCAAGTGACGGCAGTGCGGATCATTGTCAACTCCCATCGAACGCGCGCGTTCGGGCGCGCGGCGAGATGTGCCCCGTTCGCGGCCTCGTATGTATCCAGACAGCATCGCCGGGCGCAA
The DNA here is from genome assembly GCA_964550305.1 of uncultured Vicinamibacteraceae bacterium. Taxonomy (GTDB): domain Bacteria; phylum Acidobacteriota; class Vicinamibacteria; order Vicinamibacterales; family UBA8438; genus VXRJ01. The sequence continues at coordinate 129,026 of CAZJYU010000002.1, forward strand.
CGCTTACCTGGAGGCCATGAGACGGATGATAGACGGTAGGCGTCGGCGCTGACGGTCACCGCGGCCCGCGAAAGCTCAGCCCGGCGCCGACGAACAGATCATCGGCGGGTCCCCGCAGCCGACGGCCGATGGACAGGTCCAATTGGACGAGGTCGTCAAGGAGAAGGGTGAAGCCTCCATCGACGGATGCGCTGGTCGCGGTGACGCCCGTGACCTGCCGGTCGCCGAAGAGTTCGATGAACATCCCCAGCCGGTCCGTCAGGCTGACGCCGAACACCAGTGAATACACGATGAACGCGTCGCGATCGGGCCATTCGGCCGACGATTCCCACACCGCTCCGGCGTTGTAGCCGAGAGAGAGTCTCGGCAGGAGCTCGTGGGTGAAGGCAAACAGGAACGACGGGTCGGCGCTGTCGCTCGAGTACCCGCGGTCGCCGGTCGGAAGCGACAGGCCGCCCAGGAGCGCGAGCTGGGGTCGCCACCCCTCCGCGAGCGGGATGAGATTAATCTTCGCACCGAGTTCACTGTCGCCGGCCGCGCGACGTCCTTCTCCGCCGATCATGCCGGCGTGGCCGAGGCGGAGTTCCGTCCGCCCGCCGAGACCGATACGCACCAGCGTGCCGGGCGCCGTATGGCTGGCGATACCCTCGTCGCGGGCGAACAGATAGCCGGTTTCCACCTGCAGGCGGCCCCGCGGCACGACCGCCGCGGATTCGGTCTGGTCGGGACGATCGGTGACCAGTTCCGGACCCTGCGCCGCTCCGCTGAGGGTCGCAGCCTGCAGCGCGGCCACAAGAAAAAAGACCCTGGCGGCCCGGCTTGCGCGAACCGCGAGACGGTCTCGGGGCCGGGATAATCTCCGCTTCGCGGTCACATCGTTCCCGCCTGGATCAGCGCATCGACCTCTTCCGGGGTGGGGCTCGTCTCGCGGGCGCCGAGGCCGCGGCACTTCAGCGCCGCTACCGCGTTCGCGTAGCGCAGCACGTCCTCGACTTCCGCGCCGTCCCGGTCGCGCAGCCATCCCGCGATGAACCCGCCGCGGAAGACGTCGCCGGCGCCGGTGGAATCGACGACCGGGACCCGAAAACCCGGGGTCCGGATCTCGGCGTTACCGACCAGCGCCAGGCTTCCCTCGACGCCGAGCGTCATGCAGACCAGGGCCGGGCGGTAGGCGTCGCGGATGGCCCGCAGCGCGGCGCCGGGCGCGCCCTTGCCGGTCAGGGCGGCCGGGAAGTCCTGCGCCGTCACGATCATGTCGACCTCCGCGAGCAGGGCATCGATGCCGTCGCGCACGCGTTCCACGTCGATGACGGTGCGGACGCCGGCCCGTCGGGCGTGGCGGGCGGCCGCCGTCGAGGCGGCGGTATCGTGACAGTCGACCAGCAGCACACGACCGGCACTAACGGCCGCCGCGTCGACGTCCTCGGGCCGCAGCTCGAGTCCCGGATCGCGCGACCAGAGGACGGTGCGTGCGCCGGTCCGTTCATCGACGAGAATCACGGACATCCCGTTGCGCGTGCCGGGGGCCACTCGGCAGGCGCCGATGTCGACGCCTTCGTCGGCAAGGCTGGACTGTCCCCGCCGGCCGTTCTCGTCATCGCCGAAGCACCCGACATACCGCGTGCGCCAGCCGAGCCGCGCGCATGCCACCATGGCGCTTGCCGCCTGACCTCCCGGCGAGTACGCCTGCCGCCGGACCGGCTGCTTGGAATCCGGCGCGGGAAACCGCTCCAGCACTACCAGCAGGTCGGTCATGTTGAGGCCGAAGCCGACGGCGTCGAACGGACGGCCATCCGGAGACGGGAGTCCGATCGGCATCCGCATGCCGCATCGTACATCCCGCGTGAACGGCAACCGCACGTGCCCGCGGCCACGGATCCTGATAAAGATCAGGGGCGCCGGCTCGTGGGCGGTGTTAGCCCGGCCCGTCGCCACCGTGGCGAGGCCGGCGGGTGGTTCAGGAAGGGAGGTCACTCGTGAAGCTGCAACAGCCGAT
>CAZJYU010000002.1:131121-190479 GCA_964550305.1 uncultured Vicinamibacteraceae bacterium
TCACGCGCGAGTCGCTGGACGCCGACGGCCAGCGCGCCTACGACGTGATCGTCCATCCCGAGAGCCGCTATGCCGACGGCCTGCGGGGCCCGATAGGCATGTGGATGTACAGCCCGCGGATGGCGGAGCACTACTTCCCGGGCAGCACGTATCTGCGGTTCGGCGCCGACGGCAACCGCGATCAACGGCTGACGGAGCTGGCCATCCTCACTGCCGCGCGCGCGCTCGACAGCCAGTACGAGTGGTCTGCCCACGAGGGGCTCGGCCGTAACGCCGGCCTCGAGGAAGCGATCATCGACCTTGTCCGCTACGACCGTCCGCTCTCCGAGGCGGGTGACCTGCCGGGCCTGGGCGAGGTGGAGCGGACGATCATTCGCTCCGTGCGCGAGCTGATCCACGCGCCGAAGCTGAGCGACGAGATGTTCGAGGCGGCGCAGCGCCTCTTCGGCAACGAGGGCGTGATGGATCTCGCCGGCCTCGTGGGCCACTACACCGTCGTGAACTACACGCTCAAGGCGTTCGACGTGCAGCGTCCCCCCGGCAGCATGCTCTCGCTCCCGCCGCGCGCGACGCTGCCATAGGGGCTGGCTTCATACCGATTGCAGGAACTCGAGCAGCAGCCGGTTCACCTCGGCCCACCGCTCCTGCTGAATCCAGTGTCCCGCGCCGTCGAGCAGGTGGAGCCCCCGCAGGTCCGTGCACCCGTTCGCCTCCATCTGCTCCAGGGCTCCGGGCCGCTGGTGGATGCCCCAATCCTGCGCGCCGGCGATGAAGAGTGACGGCTGATCGATCGTCCGGCCGGCGAACACCCGCAGGTCGGCGTTGATGCCCCCGCCGAAGATGGACGACACCGACGTCACGCTGCGGTACCACTGCAGCCCGCCCTGAAAGCCGGTCCGTTCGTATTCGGTGCTGTACACCCGAAGCTCGTCGTCCGGGAGCCACTCGCACGCCGCGATCTCGGCTGCCGACGGCATGTGTTCGGCGACGGTCTCGGCCATTCCCTTGCCGAGTTCCAGCACGTAGTAGTGGGGCAGGCGTGCCAGCTCGGCGGCCGACCACTCGCGGAGCGGCTCGGGCTGATTTCCGCTCCAGTCACCACTCTTCATGTGGTAGTAGGCGCGCAGGAAGTCGTGCACTCCCTGCGTTGCGCGCCACAGGTTCTCGTTCGCTTCCCGCGTCGCGTAGAAGCGGCGGTAGTGGAAGCGGGGCGGCGTGAGGCGCGCGAGGTCGGCGTCGATGTCGGTTGTGGCCGCGCCGGTTCCCTCCGGCGAGGGCGCGTCGGCCGTGTCGAACGGGAACGAGGCCGTCCCGCCGAACGGTGCGCTCATCAGGACGACGGAGCGGAAGACGTCGGGCCGGGCGACCGCGCACCACGACGCGACGAGCGAACCGAAATCGTGACCGGCGAGATGGATCCGCCGGTAGCCGAACGCCGACACGAGCGCGAGCATGTCCTGAATCTCGTTCAGCATCCGGAACGGCCGCAGGTCGTCGTCGAAACTGACGCCGGCGCCGTCGGTCCGGCCGTAGCCGCGCAGGTCGGGGGCGATGACGTGGTACCCCGCCGTGGCGAGTGCCGGCAGGGCGCGGCGCCAGCTGTAGGCGAGTTCGGGGAAGCCGTGCAGCAACAGGACGCCGGCGCGCGCATCGGCTTTCGATCCCGCCTCGAGAACATGCATCCGGATGCCGTTGACGTTGCCGACGAGCCGCGAACGGACGCCGTCCGGCAGCACGTCGCTCGCGTACGGCCCCAGCCCCCCCGGCTGCGCCGGTGGAGACGCAGCGGGGCGGGCGCCGGCCCGGGATTGCGCCGCGGCGGCCATCGCCAGTCCGGCCGTTGCGCCCCTGAGAAGCTGGCGCCGAGTGATCACGGGTGCGGTCATGGACTTGTCGCCTCCGCAATGGCGCGTTGCGCCGTTCTCGTGACGAACAGCGTCACGCCGACGGCGGCGAGCAATCCGAGCCCAACGACGAGGTAGTAGAGCGGGCCTCGTTCCGGCCCGACACCCCCCGCGAGCCGGATCACGTCGCCCACCAGGAAGCCCGTGTAGGCATAGAGAAAAGACCCGGGCAGCATTCCGATGGACGCCAGTACGTAGTCCCGGAGCCTGACCTGCGTAAGGCCCAGCCCGTAGTTCAGCAGGTTGAACGGAAACACCGGAGACAGTCGCAGCAGCAGGACAATCTTGAAACCCTCGCGTCCCACCGCGCGATCCACCGCCGCGAACTTCACGTTTCCCGCAATCCGCTGCTCGACCGCCGAACGCGCCACGTACCGCGCCAGCAGGAACGCGGTTGACGCGCCAAGGGTCGCGCCCGTCATCACGTAGACCACACCCGGCCCGATTCCGAAAATCGCCCCGGCCGCCAGTGTCAGCACGGAGCCCGGAATAAACGCCACCGTCGCCCCGATGTACCCCAGGATGAACGCGGCCGGCCCGAGCGCCCCCAGCCCGTTTACCCAGACGACGAATCGATCGAGGAACACACCGAACGTGCGACCCAACGCGACCAGCGCGACAATCGCCACGAGCCCGACGAGCATGCGCAGGATCGGCAGCGGCTTCGCCGGCGCCACCGCTGCCCCCTCCAGGTCCGCCATACGACAAGTCTATCGAACGCCGTATACTCGCTCGCCGACACCATGCACCCCATCGATTGGACGATCATCGTCGCCTACCTCGCCTGGGTGCTGTACGACGGCGTGAAGCGGGCCAAGGGCACCGGCGCGGTCGAGGGTTACTTCCTCGCGTCGCGGTCGCTGCCGTGGTGGGCGGTGGGACTGTCGGTGATGGCGACGCAGATGAGTGCCATCACCCTCGTCGGAACGACCGGGCAGGGATACGACGACGGCATCCGCTTCGTGCAGTTCTACTTCGGACTGCCGCTGGCGATGATCATCCTGTCGGTCACCCTCGTGCCTTTCTTCCACCGGGCCCGCGTCTTCACGGCGTACGAATACCTGGAGCGGCGCTTCGACGCCCGCACGCGCGCGCTGGCGAGCTTCCTGTTCCTGATGTCGCGCGGCCTGAGCGCCGGGGTGATCATCGCGGCGCCGGCGGTGATCCTCTCCATCGTGCTCGGCTGGAGCCTGCCCCTCACGATTCTCGCCATCGGCGTGCCGACGACGCTCTACACCATGTTCGGCGGCGTGCAGGCGGTGACGTGGGCCGACGTGAAGCAGATGGTGGTGATCATGGTGGGCGTCAGCGCGGCCGTCGCGGCGCTGATCATCGGACTGCCCGACGACATCTCGCTGGAGCCGGCCCTGCACGTGGCGGGCGCGACCGGCCGCCTGCAGGCGATCGACTTTACGTTCGACCTGAACGAGACCTACACGTTCTGGTCCGGACTGCTGGGCGGGTTGTTCCTGATGCTGGGCTACTTCGGCTGCGACCAGAGCCAGGTGCAGCGCTACCTCACCGCGAAGTCGATCGACGCCGGTCGTAACTCGCTGATGATGAGCGCCTTTGCGAAGATCCCGCTCCAGGTGCTCATCCTGCTGATGGGCGTGCTCGTCTTCTGCTTCTACCTCTTTACCGAGCCGCCGATGCTCTTCAACGAGTCGCACCGGCCGGCGGTCGAGGCGAGCGGGCGGGCCGGTGAGTACCGCGTGCTGAAGGACGAATTTCGCTCGGCGCACGCGGCGCGACGCACCGATGCTGAGGCCGTCGTTGCGGCGCGACGCGCGGGTGACGAGGCGGCGGCGCAGTCGGCTACCGCGGCCTTCGAAGCGAGCGATCAGCGGGTGATCGACGTCCGCGTCCAGGCGCGCGACCTCGTGCGCGACGTCACCGGCGACGCCGCCTACAGCGACGTCAACTACGTCTTCCCCACCTTCATCACGACGCAACTCCCCATCGGCCTCGTCGGGCTGCTCATTGCCGCCATCTTCGCCGCCGCGATGTCGAGCATCGCGGCGGAGTTCAACGCGCTTTCCGCCGCCACCACCATCGACTTCTACCGCCGCCACATCAAGCGCGAGGCGTCGGACGCCCACTACCTGCTGTTCTCGAAGATCGCGACCGGCTTCTGGGGCCTTTTCGCGTCCGTCACCGCCCTCTACGCCGCCAACCTCGGCTCGCTGATCGAGGTCGTCAACCGCTTTGGCTCGTTCTTCTACGGCTCGCTCCTCGGCGTCTTCGTGCTCGCCGTCGGCATGCCGCGGGTTACCGCGGGCGGCGCCTTCTGGGGACTCATCGGCGGTATGGCCTCGGTCGCCGCGGTAGCCACGTTCCTCCCCGACCTCTCGTTCATGTGGCACAACCTCGTGGGCGTCGTGGCGGTCTGCGCCATCGGCGGGGTCACCACGCTGCGCCGGACGGCGGCTACGTAGGGCAGTCAAGCCCGGGTCGCGATGTGAGCAGGAATTGGAGCCGAGAAGAGGTCGACCGGATCGTTCGCGATTACCTGGAGATGCTCCGCCTTGAGCAGGCCGGCGCGAGCTACAACAAGAGCGAACGGCGGAGACGGCTCATGCAACGGATCGATCGGTCGCCCGGTTCAATCGAGCGGAAGCACCAGAACATCAGTGCCGTCATGGTCGACTTGGGCTTACCGCGCATCGAGGGATACTTACCAGCCAAGAACTACCAGGCGCTACTTCTGGAAGCAGTCGACGCTTGTCTGAACGTCGACACAGAACTCCGTGACCTATTGGAGGGACAGAACCCGATTCCAGGATCCCGGGAACTGGTTCTTGATCATTCTCCGCCGGCGGCCCGGACGGGACGGCCACCAGCCGGCGATCAGGTGACCCGCATCATCCGCAAGTTCGATCCGGCCCAACGTGACTCCCGTAACCGAGCGCTGGGAACGGCCGGCGAGGAACTGGTGTTCGAATCCGAGCGGCGACGCTTGCACAATCGTGGCCAACCGGGGTTGTCGAAGCAGGTCAGGTGGATTGCTCAGGACGATGACGGCGCCGGCTTCGACATCCTGTCTTTCAGTCGGGAGGGCGCGGTGCGGTGGCTTGAAGTCAAGACCACCAACGGACAGGCGCCCACCCCTTTCTTCCTGACGGCGAACGAGGAACGAGTGTCCAGGGAAAATCAGGACAAGTTTCGGCTCATCCGCGTGTACGACTTCCGAAAGGAGCCTCATGCCTTCTGCCTGAGGCCCCCCCTGGAAGCCCAGGTCGATCTGACGGCCCAGGTCTACAAGGCCGAGATTCGGCAACCAGCAACAGCTTAGGCTGGCGGACGGGTAGTCGTTTCCTCTCGGAGCCGAGCCAGTCCGTAGCCGATTCCGAGGGTCGGCACCACCGCGAAGGCGAGCGCAAGCTCCCAGTCTCCCCGAATCGCGCCCGTGGCGATCAACCGTGCCACGAGCAGGTCGCCGGTCACGTTCACCGTCAGCAGCGCCACGATGGCGAGGACCCTGGCGGTGGAAAGGCGGGGCAGCAACAGGAGCATGAGCACTCCTGCGGCGCCGACCGGGTGAACGACGATGAGCAGCAGCCGCTGCCAAACGTCGCCGCCGTCGGCGAACGCCCCGACTAGGGCCGTGAACGCCGAGAAGAGGGCGTGCAGCGTGGCCAGCACCAGCAGCGGAATCCTGACCCAGCCCATGCGCTCATCATAGTCGCCGGCGGTCCGCGCCCGTTGATCCGCCGCTCGTGCGGGCAGGACGTACATGGCATGTACATACGATGACACTGCATGCACTGTGCCGCCGGCGCATTCCGGTGTGCGTGCTGCCTTCGATCGACCAAAACGCCTTGCGATGGGGCGCTCCTGAGAAACCTCATCCGGTTGGCACGATGCTTGCAGCCTCGAGAGCCGAGGAGCGGCGCCGGCGTCCCAAGTTGGCCGGGGACGGGCGCCGCCGCGGAGTGAGGAGGAACGCAGATGGCACTCAGCCCGGAACTGGTCGGTTTTGTCAAAGAGGGTCTGGAACGGGAACTGCCGCGGGAGCGGATCGCGGACATCCTGGTGCGGGCGGGGTGGCCGGCGGATCAGGTGCGGCGCGCGCTGGCCGGATTCGCGGACGTCGAATCGCCCATCCCGGTTCCGCGGCCAGCGGTCTCGACGCGGCCGCGCGAAGCCTTCCTCTATGTAGTGATGTTCATGGCGCTGTTCGTCAGCGCCTACAGCCTGGGAGCGGCGGTCTTCGGGTTGATCGACACCTTCCTGCCGGACCCGGCCGGATTGCCGCCGTTCGTGATCCGCGAGATCCTCCGGTTCTCCGTGTCGGCCCTGGTCGTGGCGAGCCCGGTGTTCGTCTTCGTCACCAGGATCATCGGCCGCGGCGTCGAGGCGCAGCCCAGCACCCGCCGGTCGCGCATCCGGCAGCAGCTCACGTACCTCACGCTCTTCGTCGCTTCGTGCGTTCTCGTGGGCGCCGTCACCGGCCTCGTCTACAGCTTTCTCGGCGGCGAGCTGACCGCCCGCTTCGTGCTGAAGTCGCTGACGGTGACCGCGATCGCCGGCGGAGTGTTCAGCTACTACCTCCGGGACCTGCGGGATACCGAGCGGGCTCCGCGCGAAACGCGGACGCCGCGCCGGCGCGATCTCCTTCCCGCCCTCGGCGCCGCGTCGGTGCTGGTCGCCGTCGTCGCCGGTCTCGTGGCCCTCGGGTCGCCGGCGGACCAGCGGCTGGAACGGCTGGACGCGCGTCGCGCGCAGGACCTAGACGCCATCTCGCGGGCCATCGACCGCTATGAGGCGACGCACGAACGGCTGCCGGCAACGCTCGACGAGCTGCAGCGCAGCTCCGACGTGCAGGTCGCCATCGACGACCCGGTGACCAGCGAGCCGTACGGCTACGCGGCCGGGGAAGGAACGGCTTACGAACTCTGCGCCACGTTCGAGCGGGCCACCCGGGAGCGCGAGTTCCCTCGCGGCCGGCCGTTCTCACGGCACGAGGCGGGCCGCCATTGCTTTCCTCTGCGGGCCGAGCGGGACCGCAGCACGCTTTGACATGAAATGTACAGCGACGTACATTTCATGTCTTGCCACTCTTCCCGTCGCACGAGCGCCGAACCGTGGAATCACTGGCGCGGCTGGCCTACACGAATCCGTTCGGTTCCGACTTCATCGAGATCGAACGATCGGTGCTCGGCGACGACTATGTCCCGCACGGGATGGTCTGGAGTCTCGAGGCGGGCTACGAGGGGAATCCCGCCCTCGAACCGCTGGTGTCCGCCTCCGAGCGGGCGGCGCGGGACGCCCGGGAACGCCTGCTACGGTCGGGATCGGCGACTCCGGAGGAGCTGGCGTTGTACGCCTACGTCGTCGGCCAGATGCTCTACTGGCGGTACGAGGGCGACCTGCACCAGGTCCACGTCGAGCCCAGCCGCGGCCGCCGCCGGCTGGCGTTCTACCAGCGATTCCACCGGGACGTCGAGCACTTCCTGACGCTCGACGGCATCCAGTTCCCGTGGCGCGTGGAACCGCCGCACCTGTTCGCGTGCTTTTTCCAGGTCCGCCGCGCGTTCGACCTCATCTTCCGGAACATCATCGGCACGTCGAAACCCGCCGCGAGGTTGCGGGCGGATGTCTGGCAGTCCATCTTCACGCACGACATGCGCCGCTACCGCCGCTCGCTCTACCGGCGGATGCACGACGTGACGACGCTCATCACCGGGCCGTCCGGGACCGGGAAGGAGCTGGTGGCCCGAGCCATCGGGCTCTCCCGCTACATCCCGTTCGACCCCCAGCGGGGAATGTTCGCGGCGAACCTCGACGGGGCGTTTCACGCCGTCAACCTCTCGGCGCTCTCACCGACTCTCATCGAGTCGGAGCTGTTCGGGCACCGGAAGGGCGCCTTCACCGGGGCGCTGGAGGATCGCGTCGGCTGGCTCGAATCGTGCCCGCCGCTGGGCACAGTGCTGCTTGACGAGATCGGCGATCTCGATCCGTCGATTCAGGTCAAGCTGCTGCGCGTCCTGCAGACCCGCGAGTTTCAACGGATTGGCGAGACGGCGCCCCGCGAGTTCAAGGGCAAGCTGATTGCCGCGACCAACCGTGACCTCGACGCCGAAATGCGTGCCGGCCGCTTCCGGGAAGACCTGTACTACCGCCTGTGCGCGGATCTCATCGAGACGCCGTCGCTCCGCGATCAGTTGCGCGACTCGCCGGACGAGCTCCGCAACATGGTGCTGTTCGTCAGCGAGCGGGTGGTCGGCCCGGACGAGGCTTCGGACCTGGCGGAGGAGGTGCTGACCTGCATCGAGCGGGACCTCGGCGCCAACTATGCGTGGCCGGGCAACGTGAGAGAACTCGAGCAGTGCGTCTGCAACGTGCTGGTGCACAAGCGCTACCGCCCGAGGACGGCTCCCGCGGCGTCCGACGTGGCCGATGGCGTCGCGGCGGCATGGCGTGACGGCGATCTGACCGCCAGGGAACTCCTCAGCCGGTACTGCACGCGCGTCTACGCGACGACCGGAAGCTATCAGGAGACCGCGCGCCGGCTGGATCTCGACCGGCGCACCGTCAAGCGGTCGATCGATCCCGATCTTCTCGAGCGTCTGACGGCGAGCGAGCCGAACTAGCGCGTCTTGGCTGGCGCGGCCGGCGCAGGCTCCGGGCGCTCCCGTCCGGCGGCTCCCGACGGCACGCAACTTGCATCCTGCTTCGGCCATGGATGCACGATTACTCGTTCAGCGTTCCCTCGTGGCGGGCCTGGTGCTCGCGTGCTCACCCGCGGCGGCCCAGGAGGTCGAGCGGAAGCCGCGAACCCACCACGTCGGCCTGCAACCGGGCGTCTTCAACAACTCGGCCGAAGGCTTCGAGTTCGCCGGCCTCGACCTCGACGCCGGCAGGAACACGTTCTATGGCGCCGTCAGCTACCGGTACTCCCTCAGCCCCTCCATCGATCTCGCCCTGCACGCCGGACACTGGATTGGCCAATGGACCACGCCGGCCTCCCGGACCGTCGAGCTGGCCACCGGGTTCATCGGGCCCGGCGTTCGCGTCAATGGGCGGAGCCGGGGAAACGGGAAGCGCGTCGTCCCCTATCTCCAGACGAACCTCTACTTCGTTCAGGAGCAGTTGGTTGTCGAGAAGGCGTGGTCGAAAAGAGTGACGGCCAACGGCTTCGGCCTTGGCGTGATGGGCGGGCTCAACGTGGTGCTCGGCGAGCGCATCTCGATTCCGATCGAAGCGATCTATCTGGCGACGACCGGTAACGCCGGCGTCGATGACCTCTCCGGAGTCGGTCTGTCGGTCGGCGTCGACCTGAGCTTCTGACATGGGCGCCGTCCTGCGAAGCCTGATTCCGGTGGCGACCGTCGCGATGGGGAGGAGGACTGGCGACGCGGCGAAAGGCCTTGAACGAATAGATGGTCTAGGCTAGACTGGTTTATATTGCTTCCGCGGATATGCCGCTACGAGCAAGGGGTCACAGATGATCACCTACCAACGCAAGCCGCCGCGAGTGTGGACGGTCGCCGAGGCCAAGACCCGCCTCTCGGAGGTGCTTCGCCGATCCGAGGAAGAGGGCCCGCAACTGATCGGAACACGGAAGGAGTTCGTGATCGTGCCAGCCCGTGTCTGGTACGAGAAGAACCAGCCGCAGCAACCGCTGGGACAGTGGCTGATCGAGAACATGCCGCGCCTCGGGGGAATCGAGGTTCCATCCCGACAGGAAGAGCGTGAGCGCCCCGTGCCATTCGATGACTGGACCGACGAGGATTGGGAAGCCTTCGACCGGAAGCACGCCCTTGAGGATGAGGGCGAATGAGGGGTTATCTTCTGGACACGAACGTAGTGTCGGAAGTGGCACGACCGGTGCCGAGTCCGAGCGTGACTGCGTTCCTGGCGGGTAGGAGCGATCTCTGGCTTTCCGTGATCGTGCTCCACGAATTGGAGTACGGCATACGGCTGATGCCGGCTGGCCGTCGGCGAGACGCACTGCGAGCCGGGTTGATGGAGCTCGCCGCACGTTATCGTCATCGCCTTCTGCCGATTCGTCGTGCGGAGGCGGAGAACGCCGCTCACCTCCGGGTTCACGGTCGACAGGCTGGCCGGCCGGTGCAGGCTGCAGACGCTCTGATCGCGGGTACCGCGGTGGCGAACGAACTCGTGCTGGCAACACGCAATGTCGGTGACTTCGCGCCATTCGACATTGAGATCGTGAACCCATGGGCCTTTGAGGCTCGGGGTCCCTGACCGTTGTCGGCTTGCAGCCTCTTAGTTTCCCAAGCGGTGTTCACGTTCCAGCTCGACCAATCGGAGGATCAGGTCGGAGTGGCCCTGGATACGGAACAGGTAGCGCGGCACCTGCCGGTCGGTCGCGCGTGACATGAACGGCTCACCCCAGAAGCTGAGCAGTGCTTCGGTGCGGCCGTGCGGTTCCACGTCGGCGAGTACGAACGAGAGCGTCTCTGGAAGTGAGCGCCAGCGGGGTTCCGCCACGATGGCGCGGCCATCGCAGTCCTGGATCTTCGGCACGAGGTACCGATCCCAGAGTTCCCGCTCGCCTTCATTCGAAACGAACTGGATGGACGTAACGTTCGGATTCTCTATGGCGGGGCGCAGCATGAGGTCGAACACCTGCTGCGAACGGAACATGGTGAGACAGACGTTGAACCAGAGCATCTCGCCCCGGGCGTTCTCGGAGAAACGACGGCTCTCGTCGGCCAGGTCGCGGGGGCCGACGAGAATCGCGTCCGGTGGAGTCAGGGCTGCCTGAACGCCCTCGGTGGTTGCCTTGATCTCCTGAACGGATGCAGCCAGACGGTCATCCTGGTGCTCGCGCCGCAGGTCACGAAGCAGGAGAAGGGCCAGCAGGACGAGGATGATCGTGATCAGGACATCGAGTTCGACAACGTGCAGGAGGTGCGCGATGACCGCGACGACCGCCGCCGCGATTCCCGCGATGATGTGCCACTCGAGGCGCAGAAGTCGTTTCACGCGTTGTCCTGCGAGCGTACCATCCCGCTCCGGCTACGGTGGGCGCGGTGCTGCCGGCCGCGGGGCGCTGACGAACACTGACGCCCTTTCGACCCTCGACCTCCTATAATGACGCCCACTGCGTGGGCACTGTGGTTTCTTCCTATGCTGAACGACCCTGGAGGCTGACATGAAGACTCGTTACGCCCGCATTGCCGTCTTGCTGGTGCTCGCGCTCGGCTTTACGACGCTGGCCGCCGCGCAGACCCAGACCATAGATCCGACCCGTTTCGAGGAGGCCATCCAGGCGTTCGAAGCTGAAGACCGCGCCATGATGCCGCCCGAGGGCGCCATCGTCGTCACCGGCAGCTCCAGCATTCGGCGCTGGCATCCCAGCCTGAAGCAGGACCTCGCGCCCCTTACCGCGATCCCGCGCGGGTTCGGCGGCAGCACGATGCAGGATGTCGAGCACTTCCTCGATCGCATCGTCATCAAGTACAAGCCGCGCGCCGTCGTCATCTATGAGGGCGACAACGACACCGGCGCATACGGCGTCCCGCCAGCGGAGATCGCGGGACGGCTGGAATCGATCGTCGGCCGCATCCACTCGGCGCTGCCGGACACACGCATCTATGTGATGTCCGTCAAGCCGAGCCTTGCCCGCGTGGCGGTGTGGGACAAGGCGCAGGAGACGAACGTGCTCTACCAGCGCGTCGCGGACAGCAACGACCTCGTCTCCTACATCGATGTCGCTACTCCCTTTCTCGGCGACGACGGCAAGGTGATGGACGACATCTTCATCGACGACGGCCTGCACCTGAACGAGAAGGGCACCCGCATATGGGCGTCCACGATCAAGGCCGCCCTGATGGAGAGTGAGGCCCAGCACGAGCCGACGGAGGAGTAGGCGGGCGCTTTCACCTGTTCCGGGTGGACTCGGGTCAGAATCCCAGTTCCGAGTGTGACCCGAGGCGGATCAGTCGCAAAGTGTCCTTGGACTCGCGCTTGTAGTCGCGTCTGAAATGGCTGGTTCTCTCAATCTTCCGCACGCAGGTCGTCCACTAGATCCTGCACGCTATCGAACCGTGGAAGGCCGCCCTTGCGCGCTTCCTTCATCGCCGCGATGGTGGTTGCATTGGGTGCCAGTGGGGCGAAGGGTAGGGCCTTGTCATGCGCGATCCTCGTCAGCAACAGCCGCACGGCATCGGAAACGGTCAGGCCCATGGCGGCCAGCACGGCGGCCGCTTCTTCCTTTACGGCACCGTTGATTCGCGCCTGGACGAGCTGGTTTGCGGCCATGGTCAGTCCCTCCGTGCCCTGTGAATGACATTATCATTCAGAGCGCCGTCTGCGTTCAAGCGAGTTCGTTGAAGGGCAGCGCGTGCCGAGACGTTACGCGTCGCCCCAGACGCGGTTCGCGACGCCGGCGGCAAGGGAGACGAGCAGCCCGGCCCCGACCCATGCGGTGTCGGGAATCGTCCCCAGGTTGGGAAGCGCTGTCGGCGGCACTGCGATATTGGCAAGCACGGTCCGTAGCATCGTTAGGTCGGGAAGGGCCGGCGGCAGCGCCCAGATCAGGGCGCCGAGTGCCAGTGCGCCCGCGATGCTGACGGCGACGGTTTCCATCACCGCGAGTGTCCGGTGGACGCGCTCGACGCGATGGCTGCGGTTCGCCAGCCGCGCCTGCCACCACATGACGTCGGCGGTCCGCGCCGAGGATGCGGGGGAAGGCATGGCGTTCAGGAGGCGGCTGATGGCGACGGCCTCGGCGCATGATGCGCATCCGGAGACGTGCTCATGCAGCGCGGGCGTCCACTCCCCGGTCCGGATGGCCTCGTGGACTGCGGCATCGTGCCGGCACATGCCGATCATGGCTTCAGCTCCATTCTTCGGGCGCGCAGGACGTTGGCGAGGCTGCGCCGCGCCCGCCACAGCAATGGCCCGACGCTGATGGGGCGCAGGCCGAGAACGGCCGCCACCTCCCGGTGCGTGAGTCCTTCGACATACGTCAGCCACAGCAGCGCCCGCTGGCGGGGCCGGATCTGGCCGAGAGCCCGGCTCATGTCGGTCCGCACGGCGGCGTCGGATTCGGTCGCAATGGGGTCGGCAGCCTCCATGAGCTCTGTCTCGCGCCGGCCGATCCGCCGGTAGTGATCCCGGTAGAGGTTCGTCGCCACGCGAAAGAGGTAGGAACGCAGCCCCGCCGCTTCGACCGTGGGCGGATTGCCCCGAAGGAGCCGGAGAAACGCTTCGTGCGCCAGGTCATCGGCCAGGCTCGAATTGCCGGTGAGTCGATGAAGATACGCCCGGAGCGGGCGCTCGGTGCGGTTGTAGAACGCCTCGAACGCCGGCCGATCGAGGGCGAGGCTGGGGTCGCGCTCGTCGTCGCGGCCTGCGGACCTGGCCGTGGCGGCGTCCCGGTCCGGCGTCGTGCCCCACACCGGCGCGTAGGTCACACCCTCACTCTACGTGACGGGCGGAGTCTCTGCGTCTTCGCTCGAGCTGGCGTGCTCCTCGTGCAGCCGCTGAACACGATGCGCCAGGGCGGCGGCGGCGAGCAGGCCGAGGCCAAGGGCCACCAGGATCGTTCCCGGGATCACCAGTTCACCCACGAGAAACGTCAGGACCAGGAAGCCGATGCCGACGGCGATGACCACGATTCCACTGGACGCGGCACGCAGCGGCCCGTGGGACGGGCGCTCGGAGTTGTCTTCCAGAAACTTCCTTCCCGCCTCGGTCTCCAGGAATTCCGCGAGTTCCTGCCCCGAGCTGAACCGCTCGAGCAGCTTCGTCTGCATTTCGGCCCGCAGGCCTGCGCGCCGGGTCCGCTGGGTCACGCTGACCCAGACGACGAAGGCGGACAAGCCGAATAATCCGAGCGGGACCAGAACGTTTTCCATGATGGGTTCTCCTCGGTGCGAGGACCGCTCCACTGCGGCGCTCATGGGTACAACGCACGAGGGGGAGAAAACATGAACAGTGAGCGGATTCTCGCCGCCTGGTTGCGGCGCGGTCTGAAGGCCGCGGTTACCCCTGGAAGGCTTCTCCTTGCCCTTTGCTGGTGCGGTTCGATAGAATTCCAATACCCGACCAATCCGGTCGGGATTTTTTGACAGGCACCGGGAGCGGAGCGCCGGGTGGTCGCAGACCCCCAAACGTCGCGTTCCCGTGGGAGACGGTGATGGCGACATCGACCGACAACATCGAACAACTGGCGACCCAGGACTACAAGTACGGGTTCGTCACGGATATCGACGCCGACGCGATTCCGCCCGGACTGAACGAGGACATCATCCGGGTCATCTCGGCGAAGAAGGGCGAGCCGGAGTGGCTGCTCGACTGGCGGCTGAACGCGTTCCGCGTCTGGAGCGAGATGACCGAGCCGCAGTGGCACAATGTCCACTACCCGCCGGTCGACTTCCAGTCGATCATCTACTACTCGGCGCCGAAGCAGAAGCCGAAGCTCGAGAGCCTCGACGACCTCGATCCGGAGATCAAGGCGACCTTCGACAAGCTGGGGATCCCGCTCGAGGAGCAGAAGATGATGGCCGGCGTCGCGGTCGACGCGGTGTTCGACTCGGTCTCGGTCGCCACGACGTTCAAGGACAAGCTGGCCGAGCTCGGGATTATCTTCTGCTCGTTCTCGGAGGCGGTGCGGGATCATCCCGAGCTCGTCCGCAAGTACCTCGGCTCGGTCGTGCCCGCCTCGGATAACTTCTACGCCGCGCTCAACTCGGCCGTCTTCTCCGACGGTTCGTTCGCCTACATCCCGAAGGGCGTGCGGTGCCCGATGGAACTGTCCACGTACTTCCGCATCAACGCGGCCCAGACCGGCCAGTTCGAACGGACCCTGCTGGTCGCCGACGAGGGCGCGTCGGTCAGCTATCTGGAGGGTTGCACCGCCCCGATGCGCGACGAGAACCAGCTCCACGCGGCGGTGGTCGAGCTGGTGGCGCTCGATGACGCGACCATCAAGTACTCCACCGTCCAGAACTGGTACCCCGGCGACAAGGACGGCAAGGGCGGCATCTACAACTTCGTCACCAAGCGGGGCAAGGCGTTCACCAACGCGAAGATCACCTGGACGCAGGTGGAGACCGGCTCGGCGATCACCTGGAAGTACCCGAGCTGCATCCTGCAGGGCGACAACTCGGTGGGCGAGTTCTACTCGGTCGCCGTCACCAATAACCACCAGCAGGCGGACACCGGGACGAAGATGCTGCACCTCGGGCGGAACACGCGGAGCACCATCGTCTCGAAGGGCATCTCCGCCGGTCAGGGCCAGAACACGTACCGCGGGCTCGTCCGCATCGGGAAGAACGCCAAGGGCGCGCGGAACTTCTCGCAGTGCGATTCCCTGCTCATCGGCGACAAGTGCGGCGCCCACACCTTCCCCTACCTGGAGGTGCGCAACACCTCGTCGCAGGTGGAGCACGAGGCGTCGACGTCGAAGATCGGCGAGGACCAGATCTTCTACTGCCGCCAGCGCGGGCTCTCGACGGAGGACGCCGTCAACATGATCGTCAACGGTTTCTGCAAGGAGGTCTTCCGCGAGTTGCCAATGGAGTTCGCGGTCGAGGCGCAGAAGCTGCTCGGTATCAGTCTTGAGGGGAGCGTCGGCTAGGCATGCTAGAAGTCACGAACCTGCACGCCTCGGTTGCGGGGCGCGAAATCCTGAAGGGAATCGATCTCTCCGTGAAGGCGGGTGAGGTGCACGCCATCATGGGGCCAAACGGTTCCGGCAAGAGCACGCTGGCCGCCGTGCTGGCGGGCCGCGAGGACTACGAAGTGTCCGCCGGGTCGGTCACCTACCAGGGCCACGACCTGCTGGAAATGGAGCCGGAGGATCGCGCGCGGGAGGGCATCTTCCTCGCCTTCCAGTACCCGGTCGAAATCCCGGGCGTCAACAACGCCTACCTGCTGAAGGCGGCCGTGAACGAAGTGCGCAAGCACCGCGGCGAATCGGAGCTGGATGCAATCGACTTCATGGCGCTCGTCAAGGAGCGGCTGAACATCCTCCACATCGATCAGAGCCTCCTGAACCGACCGGTCAATGAAGGATTCTCGGGCGGCGAGAAGAAGCGGAACGAGATCTTTCAGATGGCGGTGCTCGAGCCGAGGCTCGCCATCATGGACGAAACCGACTCCGGGCTCGACATCGACGCCCTCAAGACCGTGTCGGAAGGCGTGAATGCGATGCGCAGCCCGGACCGGGCGATCGTCGTCGTCACGCACTATCAGCGGCTGCTCAACTACATCGTCCCCGACGTGGTGCACGTACTGTCGGACGGGCGGATCGTCAAGTCGGGTGGCAAGGATCTCGCACTCGAGCTCGAAGCGAAGGGCTATAGCTGGATCGCCGACGGCGCGGCGGCGGAAGCGGCCGCGGGGGCGTGACGCCGTGACCGAGACGACGATCTCCCTCGCTCCCGCCGAAGCCTATGCGGACGCCTTCGAAGCGGTGCGCCGAACGGCCCCCGTGCCGGCCGGCGTGGCCGCGTTGCGGCGCCGCGGCTTCGAGCGCTTCACCGCGCTCGGTCTCCCGACAACCAGGCTGGAACGATGGCGCTTCACGAACATTGCGCCGATTGCCGGCACGGCGTTCACGCTGGCCACCGAGGCGGACCGTAACGCGGCCAGGGACGTCGCGGGATTGCACGGCGTGGTGCCGGACGGCATCACCTTCATCAACGGGACCTACGTCGCTGCCGCGTCACACCTCGGCGGCCTGCCGTCCAGCGTCGAGGTGCGGAGCCTGGCGGACGCGGTAGCGTCGAACGATGAGGAAACGCTGGCCGCGGTGGAGGCGCATCTTGGGACGGACGCGCCGATCGACGGCGAGGCGCTGACGGCGCTCAACACGGCGTTGCTCCGGGACGCCGCCATCGTGCGCGTCCCCGCGAACACGGTGGTCGAGGAACCGATTCAGGTGCTGTTCGTCACCGTGCCGCCCGCGGACGCGACGCCGGTCATGACGCATCCGCGCGTCCTGCTCCTCGTTGGCGAGAACGCCCAGGTCCGCGTCGTAGAGAGTTACGGCGGGGGCGAGGGCGCGCCGTATTTCTCGAACGCCGTGACCGAGGTGGTCGCGGGACCGAACGCCGTGGTCGATCATTACAAGGTGGTGCGCGAGGACGCCGCCGCGTACCACATCGGGTCGATGCACGTGCGCTGCGAGCGGTCCGCATCGTTCTCGTCGCACGCGGTGACGCTGGGCGGGGCCATCGTACGGAACGACGCGCACGCCGTGCTGGACGGCGAGGGGGTCGTGTGCACGCTGAACGGCTTGTACCTGGCGGACGGGGAGCGCCTGATCGACAACCACACGACCATTCACCACGCCAAGCCGCACTGCGACAGCCACGAGCTGTACAAGGGAATCCTCGGCGGCCGGGCGCACGCCGTCTTCAACGGCAAGATCATCGTCGCCATCGATGCCCAGAAGACCGACGCCAAGCAGACGAACAAGGCGCTGCTGCTTTCGGAGGACGCGCAGATCAACACGAAGCCAGAGCTGGAGATCTTCGCCGACGACGTCAAGTGCACGCACGGTGCGACGGTGGGGCAGCTCGACAAGGACGCGATGTTCTACCTGCGCGCCCGCGGGCTCGGTCTCGAGCAGGCGCGCAACGTCCTGATCCACGCCTTCGCCGGCGACCTGCTGAACCGGATCCGGGTTGAAGCGATCCGGGATCAACTCGACGACCTTCTCCTCGCGCAGTTGCCCGGCTCCGGCGGGGGATCGCTCCATGCCACTGCCTGAGACCGAGATGGCGGCGGCGTCCGCGCCGGTTGTTGCGGCGGCGACGCCTGCTCCGGTGTCCGCCCCCACCCGGGCGGAGGCGTTCGACGTCGAACGGGTCCGGGCCGACTTTCCGATCCTGCGCCGGCAGATCCGCGAGCATCCGCTCGTCTATCTCGACAACGCAGCGACGACGCAGAAGCCGCGCGCCGTCCTCGACGCGATTGCCCGCTACTACGCCAACGGCAACGCGAATATCCATCGGGGCGTCTACGTGCTGAGCGAGGAGGCGACCGCGGCCTACGACGCCGCGCGCGTCACCGTGCAACGCTTTCTGAACGCGCGCGCCGCCCGGGAGATCATCTTCACGCGCAACACGACCGAGAGCATCAACCTGGTGGCGCAAAGCTTCGGCCGCCGCCAGGTGGGAGCGGGCGACGAAGTCCTCATTACCCACATGGAGCACCACTCGAACATCGTTCCGTGGCAACTCCTGTGCGAGCAGATGGACGCGCGTCTGCGGGTGGCGCCGATAGACGACCGCGGCGTCCTGCAGATGGACGAGTTCGAGTGCCTGATCACGCCGCGCACGCGAATGATCGCTGTCGTGCACCTGTCCAATTCCCTCGGCACGATCAACCCGGTGCGCGATATCGTCGAGTTGGCGCACCGCCACGGCGTGCCGGTGCTGATTGACGCGTCGCAGTCGGTCTACCACATGCCGGTCGATGTGCAGGCGCTGGACTGCGACTTCCTCTGTTTCACCGGGCACAAGACCTACGGGCCGACCGGGATAGGCGTCCTCTATGGGCGCGAGTCCCTGCTCGAGGCGATGCCTCCCTACCAGGGGGGCGGCGACATGATCCGGTCCGTGACCTTCGAGAAGACGACTTACGCCGACTTGCCGAACAAGTTCGAGGCCGGGACGCCGAACATCGCCGGCGTCGTCGGCCTGGGCGCCGCGCTCGACTATCTGAGCGGCATCGGCTTCGCAGCAATCGCGCCGCACGAGGCGGATTTGCTGGCGTACGGCACGGCGGCGCTGTCCGAGGTCAAGGGACTGCGCTTCATAGGTACGGCGCCGGAGAAGGCGAGCATCCTGGCGTTCGTGATGAAGGGGGCGCATCCGCACGATGTCGGTACGATCGTCGACACCGAGGGGGTGGCGATCCGGACCGGCCACCACTGCACCCAACCGATAATGGATCGCTTCGGGGTGCCGGCCACGGCGCGCGCGTCGATCGCGATGTACACCACGCGGGCCGAGATCGATGCGCTCGTTCGCGCTCTCGAGCGGGTGCGGGAGACGTTTCCGTTATGAGCGACCTGCGCGAGCTATACCAGGAAGTGATCCTGGACCACAACCGGCACCCGCACAATTTCCGCGAACTGGACGGCGCCGACCGCCACGCCGACGGATTCAATCCGCTGTGTGGCGATCGCCTGGCCGTCTACGTCAACCTGGAGGGCGATACGGTCGTCGACGCTACCTTTGTTGGCTCCGGCTGCGCCATCTCGAAGGCATCGGCGTCGCTCATGACCGACGCGGTCAAGGGAAAGTCGGTCGCCGACGTGCGCCGGCTGTTCGAACAGTTCCTGGAGCTGGTAACCGACGAGCGGGCGCAGGTTGATGACGCGCTGCTGGGCAAGCTGGCGGTTTTCGCCGGCGTCCGCGACTACCCCACGCGCGTGAAGTGCGCCAGTCTGGCCTGGCACACGCTGCGCGCCGCGGTAGAGGACCACCACGAGACGATCACGACGGAGTAGACGATGGGCATTCTCAATCTGCGTGATGTGCCGCCGCCGTTCGATGCCGACCACGACGCGGGTGCAGATGCGCCGTCCTCCACGCCGGCGCCCAACGCAACCACCAAGACGACCGCTACCGGGACGGTCATCCCGTCGCACGTCGACGGCTCCGCGCCGCCGCCGCAGGCTTCACCCGCGCCGGAATCGTCCCCGTTCGACACCAGCGCGCTGACTGCTCCTGCTCCGTCGCTTCCCGCGGGCGCGGTGCCACCGCCGTCGGCGGAGCCCGCCGCCCCGGTCGATATGGATCCGGTGCGGACCCTTGAACTGAAGCCGACGATCGTTGAGCAGATCTCGACCGTTTACGACCCGGAGATCCCGGTCAACATCTACGAGTTGGGGCTCATCTACGACATCGCGGTCAGCCGGGACGGTCTGGCTGTGATTCAGATGACGCTCACCGCCCCCGGCTGCCCGGCCGCGGTGACGCTTCCCGCGGAAGTGCAGGGCAAGGTGAAGTCTATCGAGGGCGTCAGCAACGCCCGGGTCGACCTGGTGTGGGACCCTCCGTGGGACAAGGATCGGATGTCCGACGCCGCCAAGCTTCAGCTCGGCATCTTCGACTGAGCGCCCGCCCGCCCGGTGGCGCTCGCCTCCCGGCCGGCACTCCGTCAGAGAGGTTCGACCGTCACTTCGGAGATGCGCACCGTTGACAGCAGGCGCATGTTGCCGGCGACGTAGTCCGGCGCGAGCGTGTCCACCGGCACTTTTCCACCATCGACGGCGTAATTGTCCTGATCCGAGAACAGGATCCCGTTCACCCGCTCGAACGAAATGGCGCGGCGGTAGCGCAGCCCGTTGTCGAAGTCGTACCCAAACTGCTCAACGCGTCCCGTCTGCGGATCGAACCAAAACGTGTAGGCGTCGTCCGCATCGTTGCTCGACCCGGGGTTGAACGTGACCTTCACGCGGTGAAGGTCGCGTCCCTCCCACTGGTCGATCCCGCGATCCTCGAACAGCACGTCGTCGCCCTTCAGCGTGTAGGGCAGCAGCGGGAAGAAGACACGCGCGTTGACAAACGCGGTGGCGCGCCGCTCGCCCTCGGCGTCGAGTTCCGACTCGACACCGTCGATCCACTCGGTAACGCCGTCGTTCGTTAGCTGGACGCGCCGTTCCGGCCGCTCCCCCTGCGCCGGGTTAATCACCAGGTAGTCGAACGTGCCGCCGTTCCGCATGGCCTCGATCCGGAAACTCCCCGAGAGCGACGAAATCGTCATCGACATCCGAGACCGTTCGTACAAGTCGCCGCCGTGGTATGCGATCGCCTTCTCCACGATTTCCGGCAACGGCGGGTCGGGCGCCGGTGGTGGCCCGCAGACAACGGAAGCGATCAAGACCGCGGCGACGATGATCCCGGCGACGGCATGACGTGGAGTCATCACAGCATCCTCTGTTTACTCGCGCGCCGGGGCGGCACGCGCAAGAGTCACAGTCTATACCCGCCCTGACCTCCGGACGCGGCAGGCGCTTGATGCGGCGCCGCTGGCCGGCGCGTGGGCGATAATTCCCGCATGTCCGATCGGGTCCGCGTGTTTGCGCCGGCCACTGCCTCGAACCTGGGGCCTGGCTTCGACGTGTTGGGGCTGGCGCTGGAGCAGCCGGGCGATCTGGTCGTGGCGGAGCGCCGGAATCAGCCAGGGGTCGAGATCGTCGAAGTGACGGGAGCCGACTCGTTGAGCACCGATCCCGGCGAGAACGTGGTCGGTATCGCCGCCGCCGCCGCGCTGGAACGGCTGGACGACGCCGGCGCGGGGGTCCGACTCTGGCTGCACAAGCAGATGCCGCTGGGGAGCGGGCTGGGGAGCTCTGCGGCCAGTAGCGTCGGAGGAGCTGTCGCAGTGAACGCGCTGTTCGGAGGTGTGCTCTCCGCGGACGACCTCGTGGCCTGTGCGCTGCGTGGCGAGGCCGCCGCGTCGGGAACGGCGCATGCCGACAACGTCGCGCCGTGTGTTCTTGGCGGAATCGTGTTGATCCGGACATCGGATCCGCTGGATCTGATCCGGTTGCCGGTGCCAAGGGCGCTACGCGTCGTCCTGGTGCATCCGCATGCGGAGGTACTGACTGCCAAGGCGCGTCGTCTGGTGGCGGAGAGACGATTCTCCATCGGGCAGGCCGTCGCCAACCTGGGCAACGTCGCCGCGCTGGTGGCGGCGCTGCATCAGGGCGACTTGGCGATGCTGGGGCGGAGCATCAGCGACGCGTTGGTGGAACCGATCCGGGCGCCTCTGGTGCCGGCGTTCGCGGAAGTCAAGCAAGCGGCGCTGGATGCCGGCGCACTCGGCTGTTCGATTTCCGGGTCCGGACCAAGCGTGCTCGCGTTCGCCGGCTCGGATGCGGCCGCAGATGCGGTCGCGACGGCAATGGAAGAAGCGTTCGCGGACGCCGGTGTGACCAGCGACCGCTATGTCGGGTCCGTCAACGGGGCCGGCGCGCGCGTTGTCGGTTGAATCGGCCCACGACGGCGGCTCCCTACGACGGCGGCTCCCCATCGGCGGTGTCCGTCGGTGAGACAGTGGCGTCCGCTTGTGACACGGTGGTATCCGTGCGCGAAGCGGTGTCCTGGGTTGGCGGCGGCGAGGGGTCGGCGCCCGGCGCGGCAAAGTCCGGCGCCGGCGCCGTTGCGGCCGGCATGACCACCCAGGCCGCCAGATAAATGAGCAGCCCGCCGATCACGGCGGTACAAATCGTGAGCAGTACCCAAAGCACGCGTACAGGAGTTGCATCGACGGAGAAGTAATCGGCGAGACCACCGCAGACGCCGGCAAGTTGCGCGTTGGCGACGGAGCGCTCCAGCCGCTGAGCACCCTGGACAATCGGTTCCGATCCTTCCTCCGCTTCGGGAATGATGAGCCAGCACAAGACGTAACCAAGGATGCCGAGGAAGGCGCCGATGCCCAGACCCAGGATGCCCGCCACAGTGAGGACGATCCAGATCACACGAATGAACGCCGGGTCGGTTTCGAAATAGCGTGCGATGCCGCCGCAGATGCCGGCGATGCGGCGGTCGACGAGAGAGCGCTGCAGGGGCTTGGGGCTTGCGCCGTCGCGGGTCTGATAAGTCATTTGGCTGGTCTCTTCCGTACTCTTGTGTCGTCGTGTTGCACGTTCTCCTGCGATCAGGAGTCTTCAATCCGGAGCAGGCGGAAACACTGCGGCTTGCCAACCGGCCACGATCTGTACGACGTTAGGGCGGCTGGCAAGTTCCATCATGACGAATTCACCGCCGGACGTGACATCGTAGGCCGGCAGATTGCCGAGCGGATCGGTCAGGAACGGCCCGTCGAACAGGAGTTCCGGCCCCACCACGTGCGGACGGCCGTCGGCGTCCGCGCGTATCCGCGACTCGTACAAGCTGCGTCCTCGCCGAAAGAACAGCAGGCTCCCGGTGCGCGCCCAGACCGGTTCGGTCCCGCCGGCGGTCGAGACGCGGACCGGGGATACGTCCGCGCCAGGGTCCGCGGCGCGGACGTACACCTGATCACCGTCGCGGGTTTCACCGTCCGAGACGTACACCATCCAGCGGCCATCCGGCGAGTAGGCGGGCGCGCGCTCGTTAGCGTCGGTCGCGAGCCAGGGCTCGGGGTCGGCATCGGCGCCGTCGCGCCAGGTCCAGATATCGCGGCGGCGGTCAGGGTGCGGTTCGTGGAACGCGAGTCGCCGGCCGTCGGGTGACCACGATCCGGGTGTCCGGAGATCGCCGGCGAGGATTGGACCGGACGTCTCGAACTCCGGCAGGCCGATACGGAACAGCTGTTGCAGGCCGGTACGCGACGAGGCGAACGTGATCGACCGGCCGTCGCGTGACCAGAGTGGAGAGTGGTTGTCGCCGGCGTCTTCGGTCAGGCGCCGGCGCGCGTTGTCGGCAAGGTCCAGCAGCCAGAGATCGCGCCGCAGGATCGCCGTCGTGGCGACGAACGCGATGCGCCGCCCATCGGGCGACGCCCGGGGCGTCTGGTGCCGCGCGACGGCAGTATCGATCGGCTCGGCGCGGCCATCGCGCTCAACCAGAACGAGGCGATTGCCGCCGGCGCTCACGGCCGGCGAGACGAATACCAGCGTGCCATCACGCGCGGCGGCGAAACGTGCGCGGCCCAGGCCGTGGAAGCCGACGGCGCCACTGGCTACCCCCCGCAGGACCGGACGCGGCGACAGTACGAGCGCCGCCCCCTCTGTGCCGGCGTCGGCTGGGGCGCCCAGCGCGATCGCGATGTCGGATGGGCGCTCGGCCGGCGCGGCGGATGGGTCGGCGAGGTTGTCGAGCAGATCCTGGTCGACTGTAGCCGCAAAGATCTCACCCCGGCGCGCGACGACGACCGTGTTCGGCTCAACCGTGAAGCCGCCGCCGTCGGCCAGCAGCAACGGGAGAATACGCCCTGTCTCGACGGAGAGCAGCGCAACGCGGGGATCGCGGCCCTGGCGCCCGATCGTAAACAGGAGACGCTCGTCGTCGAAACGTTGCGGCCAGCCATGTGCCGTCTCGGCAGATGCGGCGTCGACAGTCGTGATCGCGACCGGCGCGCCACCGTCGGGCGGCACGACGAGCAGGCCCGAAGCGCCGGGACCGCCCAATACGATTGTGCCGTCGCGGCGCCACAGTCCACCCGCAGCGACGCCGGACAGTTCCACGACCGTCACCGGCATCGGGGCGGGTGTCTCCGCCCCGACGGGCACTGGCGTCCGCTTCAGGCTCGGGCCGTCGAAGAAACCGATCTGCATGCCGTCGGGCGAGAAAAATGGTTGCTCGGTACCCTCGGTGCCCGGCAACTCGACCGCTTCGAAGCGGTCGAGCGGCCGGACGAACAGCCGCGACCGCCCGTCGCGGACCGCGGTGTAAGCAAGCCGCTCCCCGTCAGGCGAGACCGCGACATCGAGCAGTTCGAGGTCGGCCGGCACGAGCACGGACAGGGCGCGTCGCGCAACGGGTGATGCGGGGGGATCGTCGTCGGCGATCCACCAGGCAAGGCTGGCGGCGAGCAACGCGATCCCGGCGAGGCCCGCGACCAGCAACGTCCGGCCGATCCGCCGGGCATCCCGCGTGCCGTCCGGTTCGACTCGGTTCATCTGCATTCGGTCTCATAGTAGGTTAGAGAGTGCACCTGCCACGAGGGAGCGAGACGTGATCCTGAATCGACTGCGCCGCGTGCTGACGTTTCGGGCGGGTGTGTTTGCAGAGATCGCGGCCGACGATCGGGCAACCCTGGCCGCCCTTGGCGTGGTCGGCGTGGTGACCGTACTGCCCGCTCTGCCGATGGTCCTGCTGCCGGCGCTGGTGTTCGGCGGGGGGCCGGGAGTCCTCGGTCTTCTGGCCTCGATCGGCGCCGGGCCGCTGTTCGGCATCCTCGCGTGGGTCGTCCTGACCGGCCTGTTGACTCTGTCGACGCGGCTGTTTGCGGCGGAGACTCCGCGCTTCGTTCGGCTGCTGCGCGCGTTCGGGTTTGCATTCGCTCCGTTCATCCTCATGGTGACGCCGATCATCGGCGCACCGATCGCGCTCGTCTGGTTCATGGCGCTGCTGGTGGCGGCGGTCCGAGAAGTGGGCCGGATCACGACAGCGAAGGCGATGGTTGCGGTGCTACCGGTCGTGATTCTGCCGCCGCCGGCGATCACGATGATCACCATGATCCTGAGTGACCGGTTCTACCGCCTGGTAGGTCTGTTCGGCTAAGGACCCTCGCCGGCGCCACTGCGGATGACGGCCGCCGGGAGGCCGGTTCGACCGCGCCGCACGGCGGAGGGCACCGTGGTACGATGCCTGCCCGTTGGCACCTGCCTCGCGCATCACGATCCTGTCGGGCCCCGCGGCGGGCGTACGGCTCGAAGCGGCGACCGACTATCTGCGCCGCAACCTGCAAGGCTCCCCGGCGCCCGAGGTGTTGCTCGTCGGGCAGACGCGCGAGGCAGCGGACGAGCTGGCCCGCAGCCTGGCGATCGAGGCGGGAACCACGTTCGGACTGCATCGATTCGGTGTGCGGCAGCTTGCGTGGCGCCTCGCGGCGGTCGCGCTGGCGCGCCGCGGACTGGCGCCGGCCAGTCCGCTCGCCGTGGAGGCGGTGGCTACCCATGCCGCCTTCGAGGAATTGACCGCCCGCCGCCTCAACTACCTGCATCCGATCGCCAGATTTCGAACATTCGGTCGGACCCTCTCGGCGACGCTCGGCGATCTGCGCCGCGCCGGCGTCGATGCGGCCGCGGCGAAGTCAACCGGCGGGAGTGGTCCGGACATCGCCCGGCTGGCCGCCCGGTACGACGCGCTGATGGATGCCGCCGGTCTGGTGGACGACGCGGAGCTACTTCGCGCGGCGGTCGGCGTGGTGCGGGGCCAGGAAGCGGAAGTAACCGGCCTTCCCCTGGGCGTCGCGCTGCTGCTGCTTGATGTTGCTGTGCCGGACCAGGCGACGTACGACTTCGTTACGGCCATCGCCGGTTGCGCCGCGTCGGTGCTCGCAACCGTCCCAGCCGGCGATGACCGAACGCTCGCCGCACTCGAGCGCCTACCCGGCGCAAAGACGATCGACGCCCAGGCCGCCGACCGCAAGGCCGACGGCGACGTGGCGGCGAGCGATCCGCTCGACCGCGTACGCCGGTACCTTTTCGCAGCTGAGGATCCGCCATCGCGCGCGGGCGATTCAGCCGACGCCGACACCCTCACGTTCTTTTCCGCCCCGGGTGAGAGCCGTGAGGCAACGGAAATCGCGCGCGCAATCGTCAAGGAGGCGTCGCGCGGCGTGCGGTTCGACGAGATGGCGATCGCGATCCGCTCGCCCGGCGTCTACGCCGGCCTCGTGGAAGCCGCGCTCGCCCGTGCCGGTGTCGCCGCGTACTTCTCCCGCGGCACGCGCGTCCCGCATCCGGCCGGCCGCGCATTCCTCGCGCTGATTACCTGCGCACTCGAAAACCTGTCGGCCCGCCGCTTCTCCGAATACCTCTCCCTGGGCCAGGTGCCGCTACTGGACGCGACAGGCGCGCCACCCGCCGCTCCTGCCCCTTGGATCCCGCCCGGCAGCACGCCGGAGATGGTGCCGGTGCTGTCGCAGCCGCCATTGATCGAGACCGAGCCGGAGGGACAGGCTGATGCGGCGCGCGGCGGAGGAAATGCCGGTCCGTCGAACCGTGAAACGGTCGACAGCGACGCCACGCCGGTCGTGGGCGGTACCCTCCGCGCGCCGTACCGCTGGGACGAGTTGCTCGTCGACTCCGCCGTAGTGGGCGGGAGCGACCGTTGGGAACGGCGCCTTGACGGTCTGTCCGCGGATCTGGCGGCCCGTTTGGGAGAGCTTCGGGGCGACGATCCCGAATCGCCGCGCATCCGCCGGATCGAGCATCAGATTCGGAACCTGTCGCATCTCCGGCAGTTCGCCCTTCCCGTAATCGACCGTTTGGCGGCGCTCCCGGACCGGGCGCTGTGGAGCGAATGGCTCGATCACCTCGAGGCGCTGGCGCCGATGGTGCTCAAGGATCCGGAACAGGTCCTCGCGGTGCTGGGCGACCTGCGGCCCATGGCGAACGTCGGGCCGGCGCCGCTGGCCGACGTGCGCGACGTGCTGACCGAGCGGTTGACCGATCTCCCGCGCAACCCGCCCCGCCGCCGCTACGGCCGGGTCTTCGTGGGAGGGCCGGAAAAACTGCGGGGGCGGAGCTTTCGCGTTGTCTTCGTCCCGGGCCTCGCCGAGCGGGTCTTCCCACACCGGCACCGGCAGGATCCGCTGCTGCTCGACCGACACCGCGTCGCCCTCAACCGCGCGGCGGCGAGCGACCGCCCGTCGGGAAACGGCGACCCGCCGCAGGTCGGCCTCCCGAGCCGCCACGATCTGAACCAGGGAGAGAAGCTGTTGCTGCAGGTCGCCATCGGCGCCGCCACCGAGCGGATCTGGGTTTCGTATCCCCGCCTGGAAGCAAGCAAGGCGCGCCCGCGCGTACCGTCGTTCTACGCGCTGGACATCGAGCGGGCCCGCACCGGCCGGATCCCCGATTTCCGTGACGTGGAACGCAGCGCGTCCGATCAGGTGACGGCGCGGCTCGCCTGGCCGGCGCCGCCGGATCCGGATCTCGCGATCGATGATACGGAACATGACCTGGCGGTTCTGCACGATCTGTTCAGGCGGCCAACCGACGCGATTACCGGTCGCGCGCGCTACCTGTTCCATCTGAACGAGGGTCTCCATCGGTCGCTCGTCGCCCGATGGGCCCGGTGGGACAGACGCTGGTCCAGGCATGATGGCCTGTACGCCGTGAGCGATGCGACACGCGCGATGCTGGCGGACCAACGGATCGGCCGCCGGGCGTACTCCTGTTCCGGTCTACAGCGCTTCGCCACGTGTCCGTACCAGTTCTTCCTCGGATCGGTCGCGCGCATTCACCCGCTCGACGAGATTCCCACGCCGATCGAGCAGCTCGATCCGCTGACGCGCGGCAGCATCTTCCACGAGGTGCAGGCGAAGTTCACCCGTGCGCTCCGGGAACAGAACGCGTTGCCGGTGACGCGTGCGCGCATCGCACACGCCGAGCAGGAGATCGACAGGATTCTGGACGATGTCGCAGCACGCAGAAGAGACGAGCTCGTCCCCGCCATCGAGCGGGTTTGGCGTGACGAAATCGAAGCGATGCGGATCGACCTGAAGGGGTGGCTCCACCGCGTCGCCGACGAGGAAGGGGCCTGGATTCCGCTCCACGCCGAGTTTGCTTTTGGTTTTCCGTCCGGCCCCGACTTCGACGCCGAGAGCGTGTCCGATCCCGCGATCCTGGACGGACGCTGGTTGCTGCACGGCGTCGTAGATCAGATCGAGGCGCCCGCGAGGCCGAACGCGCAGGGGGAGTTGCGCGTCACCGACCACAAGACCGGGAAGAACCGGACGAAGCCGGGCACGGTGGTGAACGGCGGTGTGACGCTGCAGCCGGTTCTCTATGGTCTGGCGGTGGAACAGGCGCTGGGGCGGCCGGTCAGCGAGTCGCAGCTCTTCTTCGCTACGGCGGCGGGACGGTACGAGCGTCGGGTGGTGCGGATGGATGACGATGCGCGGCGGCAAGGGATTGAGGTGCTCGAGGTCATCGACCGCGCAATCGAGACAGGTGTGCTGGTGCCGGCGCCGCGCGAGAGGACCTGCGAGTGGTGTGACTTCCAGCCGGTTTGCGGCCCGTGGGAAGAGCGTCGAATAGCCAAGAAGGACAAGCGGCTCCTGAGCGATCTCCTGGAACTGAGGTCTCGGGCATGAGTGACGGCGGCACCGCCACGCGTTCGCCGCTCGCCGATGCGGAGGCGCGCCACCGGATCCGGCATTCGCTTGACGAGTCGCTTGTCGTCGAAGCGGCAGCCGGTACCGGCAAGACGAGCGAGCTGGTGGGGCGCATCGTCGCGGTGCTGGAACACGGCCAGGCGAGTGTCGACCAGATCCTGGCCGTCACGTTTACCGAAAAGGCGGCGGGCGAACTGAAACTTCGCCTGCGCGAGGAACTGGAGCGCGCACGGCAGGCGCACGGGCACGATGCCGCCACCGGCGGCGACGACCCGGCAACAGGCCTGGGAGAGCGTGCACGCAACCTCCACGAGGCGATCGCGCACCTGGAAGAGGCGCAGGTGTCGACGATCCACGGCTTCTGCGCCGACCTGCTGCGTGAACGGCCGGTCGAAGCGCAGGTCGATCCGCAATTTGCGGTGCTGGACGATTCGCAGGCGCGTCAGCTCTTCCGTGAGGCATTCCGAGACTGGTTGCAGGCGGCGCTCGACCATCCACCCGAAGGTGTCCGCCGCGCGCTTCGCCGCAGAAACGACTGGTCGAGTCTCGACGACCCGGACGCCAGGGGCGACAGCCCGACCCACCGCATCGAACGGGCCGCCTGGAACCTGGCCGAGTGGCGCGACTTCACCCGGCCGTGGCGCCGCGAGAACTTCCCGCGGGAGTCGATGATCGATCAGGTCACGGCGCACCTGATGGAGTTTGCCGACCTGACGGATCAGGCGGTGGACCGCAACGACCGGTTCTACCGGGCCATGCAGCCGGTGCGCGCCGTCGTGCAGCAAATCCGCGAGACCGATGCGATCGGACCGCGCCGCCGAGACTACGACGGTATTGAGGCCCTGCTGGTGCGGCTCGCCGGCGACAGCTACGTAGCCCGTCCGCGGGCTACGGGACGCGGGAACAGGTACGGCGTTAGTGCCACGCGCGCGCAGGTGCTGGAACGGCACGGGAAGATCGTCGGTGTCCTCGAGCACTTCCGGCGCGTCGCGGATGCCGACTTGGCCGCGCGCCTGCAGACCGAGTTGCGCGATCCGATCGAGCGCTACGACAGGATGAAGGTCGACGCCGGATCGGTCGACTTCGTGGATCTGTTACTGCGGGCGCGAGACCTGCTGCATGACCACGACGGCGTTCGCCGCGACCTGCAGGAACGCTATGCGCGGATCTTCGTTGACGAGTTTCAGGACACCGATCCGCTGCAGGCGGAGATCCTGCTGCTGCTTGCTGCGGACGACCCCGTTCAGCGTGATTGGCGGGAGGTGAGGCCGGCTGCCGGCAAGCTCTTCATCGTCGGCGACCCGAAACAGTCGATCTATCGCTTCCGCCGCGCCGACGTGGGCGTCTATCGGCAGGTGACCGAGCAGTTGGCCCGCGTCGGTGTAGCGACCGTGACGCTCTCGACCAGCTTCCGGGCGGTGCCGATGATTCAGCGCGTAGTGAATGCGGCGTTCGAGCCACTGATGAACCCGCTGCCGGTCCACGCCCCGGACGGGTCCGACGTTCGGCCTTCGGGGTACGTTCCGCTCGCGCCGTACCGACAGGATCTGTCTTCGCAGCCTGGGGTGGTCGCGTTGCCGGCCCCGCGGCCGTACAGCATCCGTAACGTCACGAAGGGACAGATCGAGACATCGCTGCCGGACGCTACCGGGTCGTTCGTCCGCTGGCTGGTTCGCGACAGCGGCTGGACGGTTACCGAGCGGCAGCCGGGGGGAGAGTTGGTGCGCGTGCCGGTCGAGGCACGGCACGTGGCGTTGCTCTTCCGGCGCTTTACGAGTTTTCGCGACGACAAGACGCGGCCGTACGTAGACGCGCTCGAGGCGCGCGGATTGCCCCATCTGCTCGTTGGCGGACGGTCGTTCCACGACCGCGAGGAGGTGGCTACGGTGCGCGCGGCGCTCGCGGCGATCGAATGGCCGGACGACGAGCTGTCCGTGCTCGCGACACTGCGAGGTGCGCTCTTCGCGTTCGACGACGAAACGCTCTTCGCCTGGCGTCACCACTTCCGTCGCCTCCATCCCTTCCGCATCCCACGCGCGCTGCGCCCGGAGGCAGAGGGAGATGCGGCCGACGGTGACTCGGGCGACGGTCTCTCGACCGCGGACCGCGAGCGCTTTCGTCCCGTGGCCGACGTACTCGCGCTCCTGCGTGAGCTCAGCCTGCAGCGCAACGACGTGCCCATCGCCCGCACTATCGGGATGCTGCTCGAGGCGACGCGCGCGCCCGCCGGATTCGCCATGCGTCGCGCCGGGGAGCAGGTGCTCGCGAATGTTCTGCAGATTGGCGAGCTGGCGCGACGCTACGAGGAACAGGGCGGGTTGTCGTTCCGCGGCTTCATCGATCATCTTGCGGACGCCGCGGCGGAACACGGGGCGGGCGAGGCGCCGATTCTCGAAGCGACCAGTGACGGCGTGCGCATCATGACCGTCCATGGGGCGAAAGGACTGGAGTTCCCCGTCGTGGTTCTGGCGGACCCGACCGCCCGGCTGCACGCGTGGAGCGCGAGCCGGTTCATCGATTCGACAGCCGGCCTTTGTGCAATACGCCTGGCCGGCTGGTCACCGATCGACCTTATCGATCACGAGAAAGAGGAAATCGCGCGTGACCTGGAGGAGGGCATTAGGCTCGCTTACGTCGCTGCGACGCGCGCGCGCGACCTGCTGGTGGTGCCAGCGGTGGGCGATGCGCCGGCGCCCACTTCCTGGATTACGAAGACGGCAGGCTGGAAGAGCCACCCGCTGCAGGGCGTCTGGACAAGCCCGCTCTACTCGGCGGTCTACCCCCCGATGGAACGGCGCAGGGACGCGACGCAGGCGCCCGGCTGTCCGCCCTTCGGGCGCGACTCGGTCCTGGAACGGCCGGACGACACGGGCGCCACCAGCGCAACCGTTTCACCCGGCCTGCACCGCTGGGGACTCGCGCCGCAGGGCGTATTGGCGCACATTGGTGACCGCGCGCGCGAGGCCGACGATGACCCTGCCCGCGCGCCCGATGCGTCCGGCGCGGAGATAGTGCCGTTCCCGGGCGGGAACGTCCGAGACGGTGCGGGCGTTCAGGATCGGCCGGGCTCTTCCACCGGTTGGGAAGTGGTCTGGTGGGATCCATCCCGGCTGGAACTCGACGTGGAAGCGCCGTTCGGCATCCGCCAGGAGGAATTGCTCTCCAGGAAGGCGCCCGACAGTGTGGTGGAGGAAGACCTGCGGCGCTACCGCGAGTGGCGGCGCCGGCACGACGACACGTTGGAGCAGGGAGCGCGCCGCAGCCTGGAAGTGACGACGGTGACGGCGCGCGCGCGTATGGCGGCGGAGAATGCAAAGCGTGCCCCGGGCGTGGATGACGCCGGCGTTCGGATCAGCGGCGACGGATCGATCGCCCCGGACGGCATCGAGGTAATCGATATCGACCGGGCTGCCGGCCGACCCGGCGGCAAGCGCTTTGGATCGCTCGTCCACCTCCTGTTGTCGACGGCGCCGTTCGATGCACCCGACGGGGTGCGCGCGCCGGTCGACGAACTGGCGCGCCTCCACGGCCGCGTGTTGGGCGCCACCCCGGACGAGGTAGAGGCCGCCGCCGACGTCGCGAGGCGGACGTTAGCGCATCCGCTGATGGTCCGCGCGCGTGATGCGCTCGGCCGTGGTGAGTGCCGTCGGGAAGTTCCGGTCAGCATGCGCGACGGTGCCGGCGTGTTGATCGAGGGTGTGGTGGACGTCGCCTTTCGGCAGGACGGCGCCTGGATCGTCATCGACTACAAGACCGACCGCGAGCTGGACGAGTCCGATGACGCGCTCGACATCTATCGGCGGCAGGTCGCCCTCTACGCCGAGATGATCGCGGCCGCCACCGGCGAGGCCGCAGCGGGCGTCTTGTTGAGGGTATAGGCCTCGGGTGACAATGGGATCCCCGATGCGGACTGAACGGGATCTGATCGACCTGTGTATGGCCCTCATCGGGCAAGGCGTACGTCTCTCCTCCTCCGAGCGCGCGCTCCTGGCGGCGCATGCGATGAATCGACGCCCGGTTTCGTCTCTCGATCAAGTTGACGCGCAAAGCAGGTGGTTTCCGCCGCGATACTGTCAGTCTTCAAGGTGATCAACCTGGGTCAGGCCCAGGATCGAGGTCTGGCGCTGTTCTGGGCGCATGATCTGGAGGAATTGGGTCGTTTCATTGTCTCGACCAGAACGGCGAATCAGAGTCGCTGAGGCTGTACGCGTGGATCGGTGCGGCTGACCTCTATGGCAGAATGGCGGAGGAGTGACCGGTTGAGCGCCAAGAGACAGCAAGGCCTTCCGCGTGGTGTGTCCGGTACCGGCGCCCGCGCCCGCGCCGGCGGCTCGCGGCTCGGGCCGATCCTGCTGCTGCTGCTGATTGCCGCAGCGGCGGGCGCCGGCATGATCCGGTGGGCCGGCGTGGGCCCTGCGACCGGCGAGGCAACCGCCCGCCAGGCGTCCGCCGATGACGTCGAGATGCTCGCCGTCAACGTCCTCCGGCGGTTCACGCACGACACGTCGGCCTACACGCAGGGACTGATCTGGTCTGAGGGGAAGTTGTACGAGAGCACCGGCCAGTACGGCGCCTCCACCCTTCGCCGCGTGAATCCGGAGACCGGGGTGGTGGAGAACCGCATTGCTATCGCGCCCGGCTTCTTCGGCGAGGGACTTGCGCGCGTCGGCGACCGGCTGATCATGCTCACGTGGAAGGCACAGCGTGCGTTCGTCTTCGAGTTCGACAGCTTCGCGCCCGCCGGCGGCTACAGCTACCGGGGCGAGGGGTGGGGGCTCTGCGACGACGGGGAGCGCCTGATCATGAGCAACGGATCCGATCGCCTCACGTTCCGCGACCGCGAGACGTTCGATCCGGTTGGCGAAGTGGCGGTAACGCTGCGTGGCGCGCCGCTCCTGTCGCTCAACGAACTGGAATGCGTTGGCGACGCCGTCTACGCGAACGTCTATCAGCAGGAGTTCCTGGTTCGGATAGACCCCGCAAGCGGTCGCGTCACCCAGTACATCGACGCGACAGGTCTGCTGACGCGCGAGGAACGGCGCGGGGCCGACGTGCTGAACGGGATCGCGCACAACCCGGACGCGGACACCTTCTATATCACCGGCAAGCTCTGGCCGGTGATGTTCGAAGTGCGGTTCGAGTAGTCGCGACCGTGCTATCGACGCGGGACTGCGGTTCTGCCGCCGCCGCTACGGCCTCCGCCTCCGCCACCTCCGCCACCTCCGCTTCCGCCGCGGGTGTAACCGCCGGACGTGCCCCGGCCGCCGGCTGAACTGCCTCCGGAGCGCGTAGACACCCCGCGGCCGCTCGCGCCGCTTCCCACCGGCACGGCCGCGCCGCGGCCAACGCCCGTCCGCTCGCTAACCTGCGTGTAGCCGAGACGGTTGACGGCGCGTGGCGCGGCCTCGGCCGCTCCGGCGCTGGCCGCGTCGCGGATGCTGATGAAGGGGTTGCTGCCGTAGTTGTAGAAGTACGGGTTGTAGCCGCGCCCCCACATGCCATAGCCCAGCGGCGTGAGGTAGTAAGGATAGAGGTCGCTGTACCAGATCGGGTCGTAGGCGCCGCCCCAACCCAATCCGCTGCCGGCGCCACCCCAGGTGCTCCAGCCGCTCCCGCCGCGGCTGCCGCGGCTGCGGCGCTGCACCGTGAAGCGTTCCGGGTAGGCGAGGGCCACGAGCAGGTCGATCACGCCGCCGTCGATGCCCGCCGCGTCCAGTTCGATGAGCGCGGCGGCATCCAGATCGAGACGCGGTTCCGTCTCGGTCAGCATTGCTTCAACGACGCGCGTGTCGACGGCGAGGGCGGCGTCACGGATTCCCCGCAGCGTTGGGGACGCCCCGGCGCGCGCACGCGCCCGGCGGATCTCGTCGCGTGAGGCGGGGAGCGCGTCGGCAGCCATGTCCGCGCCGCCTGCCGCGGGCGTATAGCGGCGAATCTCGAGGTGCTGCCGTTCCCCGAAGGTCACCAGTTGCAGATCCACCCAGGTGGCGCGGCCGGACATCAGGCTGATTCCGCTGGTCCGGCGGACCGGCGTCTCGTCGCCACAACGCAACTCGGCGTTCGTATACAGGCGGAATCCGTCGCGCGACCAGGTGCGCTGCTCCCAGCCGCTGCACTCGCCGTCGGCGATATCGCGGCGTGTCCCGTCGGCGACGAGCGTGCGCTCCACGAGGACGGCGTCGTTGCCCCGCGCCGTCAGGTGGGCGCCCGCGCCGGCCGCCGTTGTGGTGGGGGTCATGCAGACGACCGTCCGTTCCGGAAACGCGGAGTCACCGCTGGCCGCACGCTCCACCTGTTCCTCCCAGAGCTGCCAGCAGCCGAACCACGGCAGCCAGCGCGCATCGGGGTCGGCGGCCACCGCCTCCGCCTGACCGGCGGCCAGCGCCGCCGCCGCGCTCCGATCCTGCGCCGCGGATGGCGACGCCAGCATCAGGCTGACGGCGAGCGTCGCGAGCACCGTCCGCTGAATGATCGGCATCACTTTCTCTCCCTCGTCCGTCCCGCGCTTCCGGGGCGCGTCCCCGGCGCGCACGTCGTCTCTGCCCACTATGCGTCAAAAGGCCAGACGAATGCCAGCGCCAATCCTGATGCCGGCCAGGTCAATGGGCTCGAAGCCGTCGAAATCACCGGTAAGGTCACCGGCGGCCCGCACGTAGTGCACCTCGACCGTCGCGCCGACGCTGACCGTGATTCGGACATCGGCGCCGGCGATCAGGTGTGTGCTTCCGGCCCAGGCGCTCGACATCAGGTCTGCGGCAAATATCGTGCCGTCGAAGACATCGACGAACTCGCCGCTCTGCGTCAGCCGATACCGGGTCAGTCCGGCCCCGACGCCGACGTACGGGACGAACCGGCTCGGGATCCAGGCGAAGCTTCCGATGGCCCGGCCACGCGGCAAGAGCGCCAGGGTGATGCTCCCGCTCAGTTCGGTCTGGCCCAGCCGCGTTTCCTGTTCGATCGGCAGACCGTCCGAGCCGACGAAGTGGCGCATCTCCGATGGCTGGAACGACCGGAGATAGTCGAGGCCGACCCGTACATCCAGCCGGGACGTGGCGGAGTACCCCACGTGGAAGGCAACCCCGGGCGCGTTGAAGTCGAGCCGGCCGGCAGCGGGATCCGTCGGGTCGTCGTCCGCAGTGCGTCGTGCGAACAGCTGCTCCTGAACGAAGTCGTGGAAGTCTCCTTCGGCCCGGGCGACGTGCCCAAGCGGGCGTATGGCGACCGACCACCGGGGCCGCCCGAATGCGAAGTCGGGCGCCTGGCGCGGCTGCGCGCCGGCGGGGTCGGGCGCGCCGAGAAGCGCTCCCGCCCCCACGAGGAAGACCAGGCAGAGTGCGGCGAGCCGCCGCCGCACGGGCATCGCAGGCGTCATGAGGTTAATCGATATGCTGTGCTATGCTGCCGTCAAGAGCAAGGGAGACGCGGCCAAGTCGGGCGGGATGTGATCCCAGCACCCTCCCGTTAGTCACTGCGGAGGGTGGCTGCCGACGTCTCACGCGTGTCGGGGCGAGTCTTTCTGGAGCAGCCGATGGGACCGTCGAGCGTTGCACGGATCACCGTCGTAGTACCGGCGCTGATTGTCGCGGCGGTGGCGGTGCACCCCCGCGTTTCGGCTCCGGCTTCTCAGCCCCCCGCGCCGGCGGCGGAATCGTCCGCGCCTGCTCCACACGGCGCGGCGGACGATGGCCTGCATGCGGAGCAGCGGGGCGGCCAGCCGTTCGATCCCCGCGATCTGCTGCGGCGCGGCCGCGGGACGATGCGCAGCCCGGCGGGACCGCACGAGTTCTACTTCACGCGCGCCATCTACAGCAGCGGGTGGGGCTACTCCCGCTGGGCCATCGATTTCCCGAAGGCGGACCGGCAGTTCATGACGGTCGTGAACCGCCTGATCGACATCGACGGCTCGCCGTACGAGAACGCGATCCGGCTGGACGACCCGAACATCCGCAAGTTTCCTTTTCTCTACGCGCTCGAAGTGGGGGACATCGCGTTGAGCCGCGCGGAGATCGAGGGACTGCGCAACTACCTGCTGGCGGGCGGTTTCCTGGTAATCGACGATTTCTGGGGGTCGTGGCAGTGGGCCGCCTTCGAGCAGCAGATCCGGCAGGTCTTCCCGGAGCACCCCATCATCGAAGTGCCCATCGAGCATCCGGTCTTCAATGCCGTGTACCGCATCGACGAAATCATGCAGGTGCCGGCGATCGGCAACTTCTACGGTGGGCGCACGTGGGAGCAGGATGGCTACGAAGCGCACGTCCGCGGCATCTTCGACGAGAAGGGCCGGCTGATGGTGCTGATCAACTGGAACACCGACCTGGGTGACGCCTGGGAATGGGCGGAGCGGCCGGAGTACCCCTTGCGGTTCTCGACGTTCGCCGTGGAGATGGGCATCAACTTCATCGTCTATGCGATGAGCCACTAGCCGAACGCCCGACCCGGCACGATGTTTGACGCGATCTTCGAGTTCTTCTTCAAGTACCGCCCGCTCATGTTCGAGCAGGGCGACTTCGCCTTTCGTGCATCGTGGATCGGAGGCCTCGGGGTGCTCGCGGCGATCGCTGCCGGCGTGGTGACCTGGCGGTCGTACACGCAGGTGCGCGGCAACAGCCAACCGATCGATCGCCTGGCTCTGACCGTCGTTCGGCTCGCCGCCTTCGCGCTGCTCGCCTTCTGCCTGATGCAGCCGGTGTTGATCCTGTCGTCCGTCGTGCCGCAGCAGAACTTCCTCGGTGTCCTGATTGACGAGTCGCGCAGCATGCGGATAGCGGACACCGAAGAGACGCCGCGCCTGCAGTTCGTGCAGGAGCAGTTGGCATCGACCGATGCACCGCTGCGCGCCGCGCTGAACGAACGTTTCTCGCTCCGTTTCTTCGGCTTCAACAACGAGACGAATCGTCTCGACGTCGTGAACGAGCTGACCTACGACGGGACCCGCACGCACGTGGGACAGGCTCTCGAGCGGGCGCACGACGAGCTGTCCGACGTCCCCCTCTCCGGGCTGGTGGTGGTGACGGACGGCGCCGACAACGCGCCCGCGGGCCTGGCCGAGTCGTTGCTGCCGGTGCAGGCGGCGGGCGTTCCCGTGTTCACGGTGGGCCTCGGGCGAGAGGAATTCGACCGCGACATCCAGTTGGGTCGGGTCGAGACGCCCCGGCGCGTGCTCCGCGGCGCATCGCTTGTGACCGACGTCGTGGTTACGCACCGGGGCTACGAGGGCGAGACGGTGAGCGTCCAGGTAGAGGACGAAGGCCGCATCGTCGGCTCCGAGGACGTCGTGCTCGGCGACGAAGACGAGCTGCAGACCGTTCGGCTGCGCTTTACGGCGGCGGAGGAAGGACCGCGGCTGTTCACCTTCCGCGTCACGCCCCAGCCGGGTGAGATGGTGACGCAGAACAACGTGCGCGACTCGCTGATCGTCGTCGACGACCGGCGCGAGAAGATTCTCTATTTCGAGGGTGAGCCCCGCTTCGAGGTGAAGTTCCTCCGCCGCGCGGTCGAGGACGACGAGAACCTGCAGGTCGTGATCCTCCAGCGAACCGCGGAGAACAAGTTCATGCGGTTCAACGTCGACGGGCCGGACGACCTGGTGGGCGGGTTCCCGACGACGCGGGGCGAACTGTATAACTACAGCGGGCTGATTCTCGGCAGCATCGAGGCGAACTACTTCACGCCTGATCAACTCCGTATGATTGCGGACTTCGTCAACCACCGGGGCGGCGGCGTCCTGATGCTGGGAGGGCGTCGCGCGTTTGCGGAGGGTGGCTACGCCGGAACGCCCGTCGCGGACGTGCTGCCGGTCGTGCTGGCCGGCGAGGGAGGCGACGGCGACGAGAGCTTCTTCACCGAGATCGCGGTCGAGACCACGCGGGCCGGCGCGACGCATGTCGCCACGCAGATCGCTGACACGGAAGAGGCCTCCGCGGCGCGGTGGAGGGAGCTGCCCCCGATCACCGTGGTCAACCCGATTACCGAAGTCAAGCCGGGCGCCACGACGCTGCTGACGGGCCCGGGCGGCGACCTGGTGCTCCTGGCGTTCCAGCGCTACGGCGCCGGCAAGGCGCTCGCCTTCCCGGTCCAGGACTCGTGGACCTGGCAGATGCACGCCGACATCGAAGTCGACGACATGACCCACGAGACTTACTGGCGGCGCCTTCTCCGCTGGCTGGTGGACGGCGTCCCGGATCAGGTGACGATCGACCTGCCCACCGATCGTGTGCAGCCTGAGGAGACGGTGGAGATCCTGGCATCGGTCGGCGACGCGAACTTCGAGGAGTTGAACAACAGCCTCGTGATGGCCTCGGTCACCCACCCGGACGGCAACTTCACCGACCTGCCGATGGAGTGGACCGCCCAGCGCGACGGCGAGTACCGCGCGTCGTTCACGACCGGCGCCGAGGGGTTCTACGAAGTCCGGGTCGAGGCCATGCTCGGAGACGAGTTGCTGGGCGAGGATGTCGCCTACGTGCAGGTGGCGCCGAGCGATTCGGAGTTCTACGACTCAACGATGCGGGCGCCGCTGCTCGAGCGAATGGCCGAGGAGACGGGCGGGCGATTCTACACGCCGGAGACCGTCGGCACGCTCGCGGACGACATACAGTACGTCGGCGGCGGCGTCACCGTTGTCGAAGAGCTCGACCTGTGGGACATGCCAGCCCTCCTCCTGCTCCTTGCGGCACTGGTGCTGGGTGAGTGGGGCTTCCGGCGTTTCCGGGGGCTGGCCTGATGCGCTCGGCGGTTCGAGCCGCGGTCGTGGGCGGAGCGTTGTCGTTCGTCCTCTGCGCGGCGCCGGCGCACGCGCAGCAGACGCACGTGCTCGTGGTGGTTGGCCTCGGCGGCGATCCCCTGTACACGGAACAGTTCCATGGCTGGGCGAGTTCGCTGATCGACGCGGCGATGGAGAACTACGGCGTTCCGGCCGACAACATCACCTACCTGGGGGAAAGGGTCGATGTCGATCCGGAGCGGATCGACGGTCGCTCTACACGCGACAACGTGGCCGCCGCGATCGACGTGATTGCGGAACGGGCCGGCCCAACCGACCATGTCGCGATCGTGCTGTTCGGCCACGGCACGTTCACCGACGGCCCGAAGTTCAACCTGCCGGGACGCGATCCGTCGCCGGAGGACTTCGCGCCGATGCTCGATCGGCTTGGCCGGCGTCGCGTCACGTTCGTCAACACCGCGAGCGCGAGCGGGCCGTTCGTCGAGACGCTTTCGGGCGAGGGCCGCGTGGTGATGACGGCGACGCGCAACGGCCGCGAGCGGAACGCGACGCGCTTCGGAGGCTACTTCGTCGAGGCCTTCGGGGCAGGTGGAGACGAGGCGGATCAGGACCGCGACTCGCGCGTCTCGATGCTGGAAGCGTTCATCTATGCGCGCCTGAAGGTGCTGGCCGAATACGAGACCGAGGGGATTCTTCGCACCGAGCACGCGCTGCTCGACGACAACGGTGACGGGGAGGGAACCGAGGAACCCGACCCGCTCGAAGGCGACGGGATGCTGGCGCGTACCGCGTTCCTGACTGCGGGCGAGGTGCTGGCGGCCGAGCGGATGCCTTTCGCGGACGACCCCGAGCTGGCCCCGCTCTACGCCCAGCGAACGGAGTTGGAAGCTCGTATCGATGAGCTGCGGATCCTGCGGGGTGGCGCCGAGCAGGAGGCGTACGAGGCCGAACTGGAGCGTCTGCTGATCGAACTGGCCCTCAAGAGCCGCGAGATCCGTCAGCTCGAGGAAGCAAGGGGAGGGGCGGCCGACGCCACGGATCCGCGATGACTCTGCGGAACGTGGTGGTGGCGTTGCTCCTGCTGGCGGTTGCGGCTGCGGGCATAGCGGCCTTCGCGTCCACGGGCGCCGCTCCGGACGGGGCCGAGGATGTCCGGCCCGGCAACGTCGCGTACGACGGCCGGTTCACCTTCGTCCGGATCAGCTACGAGATGTACTGGGGCCTGGAAACCGGTGCGTTCCGGGGCGATGTCAAGTGGGCGCACGATTATCCAACCGCCGAGCAGAACTTCGGACGGATTGTCGAGGAGATCACGGGACTCGACATCGTGCTGGCGCCGAACGGCGGCAATGTCCTGCCACTCGACGATCCCATGCTGACGCGCTACCCGATCGCCTATATGGCGGAACCCGGCTTCTGGCGGCCTTCGGAAGCGGATCTGGAGGCGCTCGGCAACTACCTCCGCAAGGGCGGCTTCATCATCTTCGACGACTTCACGGGCGACCACTGGTACAACCTGGTGCGGCAGCTCGATCTGGCCGTCCCGGGACTCGTCCCGATCCAATTGACCGCGGAACACCCGATCTTCCACTCGTTCTTCGAGATCGACACGCTCGAGATGGCGCCGATGTACGGCCCGCCGCCCACGTTCTGGGGAATCTTCGAGGACAACGATCCGAACGGGCGGATGATGGGCATCATCAACTACGAGAACGACATCGGAGAGTACTGGGAATACTCCGACACCGGCTGGTTCGCCGTCGACGTCACGAACGAGGCGTATCGGTTCGGCGTCAACTATGTGATATACGCGCTGACGCACTGACGCTCAGGCGCCTGACCACGGGAGGACCGATTCGTGCCACTCAATATCAGCGGCGGACCCGACCCTAGCGACGAAGAGCAGTCGAGCAGCGGGCGAACGGCCACAGCCTCGACGGCGTCGCCGTCCGGTCCCCTACCGGATATCGCCTCGCCGGACGACCTGGAGTCGCCCGACGACATCGCCCTGGCGGACAAGATGAAGGCGGGCCGCGAGCAGATCCTCGTCGAGCTGCGGAAGAAGATCATCGGCCAGGAGGAGATCATCAACCAGGCGCTGCTGACGCTCTTTGTCGGTGGCAACAGCCTCGTTGTCGGCGTGCCGGGACTGGCCAAGACGCTGTTGATCCAGACGATGGCGCAGGTGCTCGATCTCAAGTTCGCGCGGATTCAGTTCACCCCCGACCTTATGCCGTCGGACATCA
Source organism: uncultured Vicinamibacteraceae bacterium (assembly GCA_964550305.1). Lineage (GTDB taxonomy): Bacteria > Acidobacteriota > Vicinamibacteria > Vicinamibacterales > UBA8438 > VXRJ01. The sequence continues at coordinate 172,710 of CAZJYU010000002.1, forward strand.
CGGGGACCGACATCATTCAGGACGACCCCGAAACCGGCGGACGCAAGATGGTTTTCGCGCCCGGCCCGGTCTTCACCAACATTCTGTTGGCGGACGAGATCAACCGGACGCCGCCGAAGACGCAGTCGGCCCTGCTGGAGGCGATGCAGGAACACCGCGTGACGGTGCAGGGGCGGACGTACCAGTTGCAGGAGCCGTTCTACGTCTTCGCGACGCAGAACCCGATCGAGCTCGAGGGAACGTATCCGCTTCCGGAGGCGCAGCTCGACCGGTTCATGTTCCACATCGTCATCGAGCATCCGCCCGAGCACGAGGAGCTCGAGGTGGTTCGGACCACCACCATCACCAACAACCCGGAGTACAACCACGCGGTGACCGGGGCGGACCTCGTCGCGTTCCAGGAACTGGTCCGGAAGGTCCCTGTTTCCGAGCCCGTGATGCGCTACACGCTCGACCTGGTCCGGACCAGCCGGCTGAATGAGGGGGGTGGGCCGGAATTCGTCAAGAAGTGGGTCCAGTACGGCGCCAGCGTACGCGCGGCGCAGTATCTGATCCTGGGGAGCAAGGCGCGGGCGTTGACGCAGGGACGCTACCACGTCAATTTCGACGACATCCGCGCGCTTGCCCGACCCGTTCTGCGGCACCGCGTGCTCCTGAATTTCCACGCGGAGTCGGAGGGGATCACCTCGGATCAGATTGTCGATCAGCTCGTCGAGGCAGTGCCGGTACCCGCGTCGCGGATGTAACGGCCCGATGCGGGATCCCGGCAGACACGCTGATTAGGAAAGGAAGAGGCAGCGACCCGTGCCGACCACGACCAGCCCGCTTGCTCCCGGCGCCCGGTTCGTCGATCCGCAGGTGCTCGCGCGGATCGGCAACCTGAAGCTGCTGGCGCGCAACGTCGTGGACGGCTTCATAAACGGATTGCACAAGGCGCCGTACCTGGGCGTGTCGGTCGACTTCGCCGAGCACCGGGGCTACATGCCGGGCGACGACATCCGCTTCATCGACTGGCGGGTGTTCGCCCGGACCGACCGCTTCTACGTGAAGCAGTTCGAGGCGGATACGAACGCCAACTTCTCCGTGCTCTTCGACGTCTCGAAGTCGATGAGTTTCTCCAGCGGCGGCATCTCGAAGCTGGATTACGGGCGCTACCTTGCGGCGTGCCTCACCTACTTCGCGACGACTCAGCGCGATCGCGTCGGTATCGTCACGTTCGACGACGACATCGTCCTCCGCGTCCCACCGTCGGCGAAGCATCTCGACATCGTCCTCCACACGCTCGACCGGATCGAGGCGGGCAATCCCGGCTCGTTCGCCCGCCCTTTCTTCCGTGCGACCGAGTTCTTCAAGCGCCGCGGCATCCTGCTGGTCATCTCGGACTTCTACGACGAGCCGGAAGCCATCGTGAGCGGGCTGAAGCCGCTGACCTACGGTGGGAACGACGTGATGGTCTTTCACGTACTCGACCCGGCCGAGGTGAACTTCCCCTACGACGACGCCACGAACTTCAAGGACATCGAAACCGGGCGCCGCATGCCGGTGGTGCCGGAGAAACTCCGCGAACAGTACCGCGCCCTGGTCGAGGAGCACATAGCGAGGCTGACGAAACTCTGCGCCGAGAACCGGATCGACTACGCCTTCTTCAATACGTCGCAGCCGATGGACCACGGGCTGTTCAGGTTCCTGGCGATGCGGGAGAAGCTGAACCGCGTCCGCTGAGCGCAAACATAGAGGTGGACTGAATGGGCTTGCTGGCGCCGTTGTTCCTGCTCGGGGCGGTGACAATCGCCGTGCCGATCATCATCCACATGATTCAGCGCGAGCGGAAGGAGGAGGTGGAGTTCCCTTCCCTGATGTTCGTCCGGAAGATCCCGTTCCACTCTTTCCGCCGCCAGAAGGTTCGCCACTGGTTCCTGCTGTTGCTCCGGTGCGCCGCGCTGCTGCTGCTGCTGTTCGCCTTCACGCGCCCCTTTTTCCGCGCCGCCGCGATCGCTGCGGTAACTGAGGGATCGCGCGAGGTCGTGGTGCTCCTCGACCGCTCGTGGAGCATGGGGTTCGATGGCCGATGGCAGGAGGCTCAGGCTGCGGCTGCGGACGTGCTCGACGATCTCGATCCGGACGATCAGGCAACGGTGATCCTGTTTGACAGCGGCGCCGAGTCAGGTCCGCGGTCAACGATCGAGCGGGCGAGTCTCCGCACCATGGTGGACAACGCCGAGGTGAGTTCCGGCATCACGCGCTACGGCCCGGCGCTGCAGTTGGCCGAGGGGATCTTCGAGGCGTCCGACCTGCCGCGCCTTGAGGCGGTGATGATCAGCGATTTCCAGCGCGGTGGCGTCGAGAGTGCGGCCGGCGTCCGCTTCCCGACGGGAACGGTGCTGACACCGATCCAGGTGGGGGGCGACGGGGGAAACGCCGGCAATGTCAGCGTTGCCGGAGTGTTGTTCCAGAGGGAGTACTTCTCCGGCCGCGAGCGCATCCAGGTAGCGGCGCGTCTCACCAACCGCAGTGACGCGCCGGTGAGCCGCCTTGGCGTGACCCTCGAGATGGAAGGCCGTGAGGTGGAATCGCTCACCGCCGACCTGGAGGCAAGCGGATCCGTTACCGTGGATTTCGCTCCCGTCACGCTGGGCGACGAACCGATGACCGGCGCGGTTCGGATAGACGCGGACGCGCTGCCGGCGGACGATGTCTTCCACTTCGTCGTCGCACCTGGCCAGGTGGTCACCGTATTGGTGGTGGGCAACGACCTTGCCACCGACGAGTCGGACCTGTTCCTTACGAGAGCCCTCGGGATTGGATCCGAACCGGCGTTCGACGTGCGTTCCGTCACGGGTTCTGTGTTGGCGGCGTCCGATCTTGCCGGCAGGCAGGTGGTGATCCTGAACGACGCGCCCGCCCCGACGGGGTCGGCGGGGGCGGCTCTTCGGTCGTTCGTGGAGCAAGGGGGCGGACTGTTGGTCGTCTCCGGCGAGCGAAGCGTCTGGCCCGCCAGTGGGCCCGACCTGCTGCCCGGGGCGCTCGGTCCACCTGCCGATCGCGGTGGCCGCGGCGGGGCGCTCGGCTTCGTCGACTACAGCCACCCGATCTTCGAAGTGTTCAGCGCGCCCCGGAGCGGAGACGTCACGACGACGCGGTTCTTCCGCTACCGGCCGGTGGAACCGGCGGAGGACGCCGCTGTGCTCGCCCGATTCGACGACGGCAGCCCGGCGCTGGTGGAGCGTCGCGTCGGCGCCGGCACCGTACTGCTCTGGGCGTCGACCATCGACACGTTCTGGAACGATTTCGCCAAGAAGCCGGTCTACCTGCCGTGGGTGCACCGTGTGGTGGAGCACCTGGCCGACTACACGCCGCCCACGCCCTGGTTCTCCGCGGGGCGGGTGCTGAACCTGGCGGAGCAGGATGTCTCGCTGGGCGAGGGTGGCGCGGCTTCGGCGGACTACGTCGTCATGTCGCCGTCCGGCCGGCGGATGCCGGTCGACGTCGGCGGCCGGGCGGGCTATATCGATCTGGCGGAGCAGGGCTTCTACGAGGTTCACGACGCGACCGCGCCCGACGCGCGGCCGCTGACGCTGGCAGTGAACGTCGACCTCGCGGAGTCGGACCTCACGACCGTCGACCCGGAGGAGCTGGCGAGCATGGTGACCGGCCGGGCGGGCGGCGAGCGGGCCGACGCCTCGGCAGCGCCGGAGAGGGTGATCCCGGCAGAGGACCTGGAGCGGCAGCAATCGATCTGGTGGTACCTGTTGCTGGCGGCGGCGCTTCTCTTCTTCAGCGAGACACTGGTCTCGAACCGGCTGTCCCGGACGCAGTTGAACGCCGAATAGCCGCGGACCTTCAGGAGAGTTAAGATGGCAGGCAACGGCGATACGGGAAGGCGGCAACCATGCTGAGCGAGCCACTGCTGACCGGCCAACGCAACGAGATCCTCCGCGCCATCCGACATGTGCGGAACCGGTGGCGCCTGCGCGTCGCCCTTCGGAGTATCGCCGTGCTCGTGGCGGCGGCCCTTGGCACGCTGCTGGCGTCGTCGTACGGCCTGGAACTGATGAAGTTCTCGCCGGGCGCGATCATCGGCTTCCGAATTGCCACCTACGTAGCGCTGCTTGGCGCCGGGTGGTGGTTCTTCATTCGTCCGATCGCGCGCCGCGTTTCCGACGAGCAGGTGGCGTTGTATCTGGAGGAACACGAACCGTCCCTGCAGGCGGCGATCCTGAGCGCCGTCGAAGAGACGCGAAAGGGTGAGCGCGACCGGGCGGCGGATCATTCGCCCGAGCTGGTCACGCGGCTACTGGAGAGCGCCGTCGCGCAGATCCGCGCCGTCGACATGGGCCGTGGCGTCGAGCAACGGCAATTGCAGCAGTCGTCCGGCCTGCTGATCGCCGCCGGTATGGCTGCGGTGCTGCTTTTCGTCTTCGGCCCCGCGTACCTGCGCCATGGACTCACCGCGCTGCTCACGCCGATGGGAAACGTCGAGGCATCGAGCCCGTACCAGATCGAAGTGCTGCCGGGTGACGCCACCGTCGCGCGCGGCGCGGACCAGACGATCACCGCCCGCCTGATCGGCTTCGACGCGGAAGAAGTGAACCTGTTGATGCGGACCGCCGGGGCGGGCGACACGTTCGAGCGGCTGCCGCTGATCCCGGCGCAGGACGAAGCGGGCGAGCCCGTCGCCGACACCTTCGAGGTGCTGCTGTTCGACCTGCAGGACGCCGTGGACTACCTGGTCGAATCGACCGGCGTCGAGTCGCCCACCTACACGCTGGATGTGCTCGAGCTGCCGTACGTCGAGCGCCTTGAACTGGAATACCACTTCCCCGCCTACACCGGCCTGGAGCCGCGCCTCGTAGAGGAAGGGGGCGACATCGCCGTACTACAGGGGACCGAGGTACGCCTGCGCGCCATCCCGACCATGGGGACGACCGGCGGCGTCCTGTTCTTCGATGACGACGATACGAACCGGATCGACCTCACCCTGGCGGAGGACGGTTCGCTCAGCACCAGCTTCACGGTGGAGGAGGAGGGCTTCTACCGGGTCGACCTGGCCGCGCCCGCCGGAGACCTGGTTACCGCGTCGCCGCAGTACACGATCGATGTGCTCACCGATCAGCCGCCATCGGCGATGTTCATCCGGCCCGGGCGCGATACGACGGCAAGCGCCATCGAGGAGGTATTCATCGAGGCGCGGGCGGACGACGACTTCGGACTTCATTCGCTCGACCTGGTCTACTCGGTGAACGGCGGCGCAGAGGAATCGGTCAGCCTCTTCAGCAGCGGCGGCGCGGGGGACAACGCGCTGAAGGAGGTGTCGGCCGGCCACACGTTCTTCCTTGAGGAGCTGGAGCTCGAGCCGGGCGACTTCCTGAGCTACTACGCGCGGGCGACGGACCGCAACCTGCTGCAGGAGAACGGCGACGTCAAGTCGGACCTTTACTTCATCCAGATCCGCCGCTACAGCTCCGACTTCCGCCAGCAGCAGTCTCAGGGTGGCGGCGCCGGGATGGGCGCCGGGGCAGGTGGCGCCGACGCGCGCGAGCTGTCGAGGTCGCAGCGCGAGATCATCTCGGCGACCTTCAATCTGATCCGCGACCGCGAGGACTACACCGCCGAGGAGTTTCAGGAGAACGTGGTTTTCCTGACGCTGGCCCAGGGACGCCTGCGCGAGCAGGTTGAGACCCTCATCCGCCGGATGAACAGCCGGGTGATGCCGGCGGACCCGGGCTTCCGCACGATTCAGGAGATCCTGCCGCGGGCTGCCGAGGCAATGCGCGAGGCGGAAAACGCGTTACAGGAGCAGAATGTCGACGCGGCGCTGCCCCATGAGCAGCGCTCGCTGCAGTTCCTGCAGCGCGCCGAAGAAGCCTACGAAGAGGTGATGGTAACGATGGGCGGCGGCGGCGGCGGCGGCGGCAACGCCCAGGCGGCCGAGGACCTCGCCGATCTGTTCGAGCTCGAGCTCGACAAGATGCGCAACCAGTACGAGACGCTGCAGCGCGGCCAGCAGCAGCGGGCCGACGAGACCATCGACGAGTTGATGGAGCGCCTGCGCGAACTCGCGCGCCGGCAGGAGCGCGAAGCGGAACGCCAGCGGCGCCGCGCGCGCGGCCAGCAGTCGACCCAGGGTGGCGGCGGCGGCCAGCGCGCCCTGGCCGAGGAGGCGGAAGAGGCGGCCCGGCGGCTCGAGCGGCTCGCACGCGAGCAGAACTCGCCGCAGATGATGGACGCTGCCCGGCGCCTCCAGGAAGCGGCCGACGCGATGCGGCGCGCCGCCGCCAACGACGACAACCTCGGCTTCAGCGAGGCGGGGACGGCGCTCGACCGCCTCCGCGAAGTGCAGGAGCGGCTGGGCTCGGAGCAGCGTGGTCGTCTCGAGCGGGACATTCAGGAACAGCTACAGCGGGCGAATCGCCTGGCGGATCAGCAGCGCGAGATGCAGGGGGAGGTGGCGGAATTCCCGGGCCTGCCGGACGACGATCGTGCTCCCGCGCTCCGGCAGATGCTGGAGCAGAAGACGGCGATGGAGGAGGAGGTGGCCGACCTCGAACGGTCTATCGACTCCACGTCGGCCGAGTTCCGCCGCGACGAGCGCGACGCATCGCGCGAGCTGCAGGAGGCGGCGGCCAGTATCCGGGACAACAGGCTGAAGGAGAAGATCCGCTACTCGCGAGGTCTGGTGCGGAGTCGTCCAGGCGAGACCGCCAACGCGTTCGAGTCGGAAATCGGCCGCGATATCGAGGAGCTCGCCGAGATGCTCGAAGAGGCAGCGGCGGCCGTCGGACGTTCGGAGGGCGATCGCATGACGCAGGCGCTGGAGCAGACGCGCGACCTGATGCGCAGCCTGGAGTCCCTCGACCACCGGATGTGGCAGGAAGGCGAGGAAGGCGAGCCGGCACAACCGGGGGAGGGCCAGGAAGGCCAGGGCCAGCAGGCGCAGCAGGGTCAGTCTGGCCAGCAAGGGGGCCAACAGGGCCAGCAGGGCGGACAGCCGGGCCAGGGTGGCAACCTGAGCGAGCAGGCGGGCAGCGCCGATGGCCAGCCGGGTGTCGGCAATACCTACGGCGGCGCCTGGGGTGGATACGGCTGGGGTGACCGCCGGCCGGGCGCAACGGCGTGGGAGCCGGGCGACGTTCGCCAGTGGAGCCGCGAGTACACGCAGCGCGTGGGCGAGGCCCAGGAACTCCGGCGACTGCTGGAACAGGAACGGTTCGAGGTGGGCGACCTCGATCAGGTCATTCAGCGGATGCGCGAACTCGACGACCTTCGCCGCTACCAGGATCCGGAAGCGATCGCCAAGCTGCAGGCGTTTGTCCTCGAGGAACTGAAGCGCTTCGAGTACCGCCTCCGCCGTGAGATCACCGAGGAGAACGAAGAGCTCTTCCTCGCTGGTAATGAGGAAATGCCCGACGGTTTCCGCGACCTGGTCGAGGAGTACTTCCGCTCACTGTCGCAGGAGCAGTAGTTGGTCCCGTACCGGGTACGCCGACGCCCACACGCCGGCCGGGCAAGGCGGTGGCGCTCTGTCGCCGGTCTGGCCTCGGCCCTGCTTGTCGGTTGCGGCTCTTCGTCTCTGCCCGATCCCGCGGCCACGCCGGCCGGTTCCGGGGCCGTCGCGGCGCACCGACATCTGGTGATCGTCCTCGACGGGCTCCGGCCGGACTACGTCACCCCGGAGGCGATGCCGAATCTGTACGCGCTCGGAGAGCGCGGCGTCGTCTTCACCGATCACCACGCGGTCTATCCCACGGTTACGCGCGTCAATGCCGCGTCGATCTCGACCGGGGCGTACCCCGAGACCCACGGCCTGATGGGAAACGCGGTCTTCTTTGCGGAGGTGGACCCGACGCGTTTCCTGAGCACCTCCGATCGGTCGAACCTGCTGCGCATCGAGGAGTCGGAAGGGGGACGGCTGCTGACGGCGCCGACTCTCGGGGACGTGCTGCAGGATGCCGGCGAGCGGCTGCTGGCGGTGAGCGCCGGGTCGAGCGGATCCTCGTTCCTGCTCAACCACACGGTCGCGGGGGGCGGGATCATCCACTACGAATACGTGCTGCCGGATTCGCTGGCCGAGCGGGTGGCGCAGGAGCTGGGGCCCCCGCCGACGCTCGAGTCGCCCAGCCGCGAACGCAACCGGTACATCGTGGACGCGTTCCTGGAGGTAGGGCTCGACGCGGTCGATCCGGTGGTCACCTTCATGTGGCTCACCGATCCCGACACGACCGCGCACGTGCATGGCGTCGGGCACCCCGAGTCGATGGCGTCTATCCGCGCCGTGGACGACGAACTGGGGCGTATCCAGCGCGGGCTCGACGCGTCCGGACGACGGGACGACTTCAACATCTGGGTGACATCGGACCACGGGTTCTCGACCCACACCGGCTACGTCGACCTGCGCGCGCTGATCGAGCCGTTCGCGGGGACGCTGGCGGACGGGTCGCCTCGCATTGTTGCGGGGGCGGACGCCATCTACGTCCGCAACGGGGATACCGGAACGGTGGCGCAGATCGTCGAGGCGCTACAGGCCTCGGAGCAGGTTGGCGCCATCTTCACGCGCGACGTCACGGCGCCGGGTACGCTCCCGCTCGACGTGGCGCGGTGGGACCATCCGCGCGCCGCCGACATCCTCTTCTCGCCCGCCTGGACCGACGCGGAGAACGAGTACGGCTATCGCGGCAGCGCGGCGTCCTATGGCACGGCGGGGCACGGCAGCACCAGCCCGTACGACATCCACAACACGCTGATCGCCGCCGGCCCCGACCTGCAGTCGGGCGTGGAGGTGTCGCTGCCATCGTCCAACGTGGACTTCGCCCCGACGCTGCTCACCCTCCTCGGGTTGCCCATCGCACCCACCATGACCGGCCGGCCGCTCACCGAAGCGTTCCGCGCGAGTGGAGAGATGGCGACGCGCGCGGAATCCGGGGAGGTGTCGGCGGAAACGCCCGGCGGAAGCTATCGCGTGGTGGCGCGGACATCGACGGTATCCGGGCGTCGCTATCTCGACGTCGCAACCGCGGAACGCTGAAACTCCTCGAGCTCCTGCCCGTGCCGGTCGTGACGAGCGGTCACTGCGATATGATGCGTGACACGACGGGAGGACGCCACATGCGCTGGAGGCTGGCGGCGGCGGTGGGACTCGGGGCGATCGCGCTTGCGGTTGCCGCGGGGCCGGATGCCCTGGCGCAGCGCGGCTGGCGGGGAGGCTGGTACCGAATGCCGCCGAAGTTCCCCACCGCCACGCCGACCCATCGCGCCTTCACCTTCTCCCGAATCCTGTACGACAGCGATCGCCGCGAGCCAGGCGGACAGGGGTGGCACACCGACTACCCGTCGGCGGATCAGAACCTGATGATCCGGCTGTCCGAGATGACGACGACCCACGTCGGCTTCGATCGGCACAACGAGCCGGATCATGTAGTCGTCCGGCTGACCGACGACGAGTTGTTCGATTACCCGTTCATCTTCATGTCGGACGTCGGCACGATCTATTTGAGTCCACTCGAGGTGGATCGCCTGCGGCAGTACCTGCTTAAAGGAGGCTTCCTGTGGGTGGACGACTTCTGGGGGCCGTACGCCTGGGAGCAGTGGCTCAGCGAGATTGGCAAGGTGCTGCCGCCCGGCAACTATCCCGTCTTTGACATTCCCGACGAGCATCCGATCCTGCGGGCCCAGTACGACGTCGACGAAATTCCGCAGATACCATCCATCCAGCACTGGCGGCGGAGTGGCGGTGTAACGACTTCCGAGCGGGGCATGCGGAGCGACGAGGTGCACTTCCGCGGTATCGCTGACACGGACGGCCGGCTCATGGTGCTGATGAGTCACAACACCGACATCGCCGACGGCTGGGAGCGGGAGGGTGAGGACTACGAGTTCTTCTACCGCTTCTCGGTGAAGGCCTACGCGGTCGGGATCAACACGGTCGTCCACGCGATGACGAACTAGCGGTCGCTATCGACCGGACGGACGTTCCCGCTGCCTGCCACGCCGCTCCTCGACACGCTCGAAATCGACCCGCCTGGCCCGGCCGGCGCTTCCATCATCTGGATGCACGGGCTCGGGGCGGACGCGCGTGACTTCTACGGAATCCCACGAGAACTGGGACTTCCGCCGGAGCTGAATGTCCGCTACGTGTTTCCCAACGCGCCCCGGATGCCGGTGACCATCAATCAGGGGTGGGTGATGCCGGCTTGGTACGACATCCGGAGTTTCGGACTGCGGGATCAGGACGAAACCGGGATTCGGGCGTCAGCGGAGCGGATCGATCAGTTGATCGCCCAAGAGATGGAACGCGGCGTTCCGGATGGGCGGATCGTGCTGGCGGGCTTCTCGCAGGGCGGCGCGATGGCGCTGTTCACTGGGCTGCGCCATCCGATGCCCCTGGCCGGCGTGATGTGCCTGTCGGGATATCTGGCGCTCCATGAGACGCTCGCGGCGGAGGCATCGGCGGCGAACCGGGGCGTGCCGGTTTTTCAGGCACATGGAACGGAAGATCCGATGGTGCCGGTGGGGCTGGCGCAGGGGACGCGGGATCTGTTGACGTCCACCGGCTACCGGGTGGAGTACCGCGAGTACCCGATGCCGCACACGGTTTGCGCCGAGGAGGTCCGGGATATCGGGGGATGGCTGGCGCGGGTGCTGAGTTAGGATCACCGACTCTGTTCACGGCGCCTGGCGTGCGGAAAGGTTCGTACGGCACTCGACACGGGAAAGGCATCTCATGAGTACTGAACACGACGTCGATTCAACTGCGGCCTCGCCTTCAACCGCGTCCCCATCCGCCGGTGCGGGCAGCGGTTTCGGGGCTCGCCTGGGCCGCGTTTTTTCCTTTGATGGGAGCGTCTACGAGGAAGTTGCGGCCGCCCCCGCGACCGGCCAGGCGATTGTCGTCATCGCCGTCGCGGCGATGTTGAGCGGCGGTTTAGTAACCCTTGTCCTCTTCTTCTTCGTCGTGCCGGGGGCTCTTTTCTTCCTCGCGGCGCACGCGCTCCTGGTCATGCTGGCTACGCGGCTGTTCGGTGGCCGCTCCGCCGCGTTCGTCGAGTGGTATCGAGCACTGGGATTTGCGCAGGCGCCCCTCGTGATCGGGCTCGTGCCGGTCGTAGGGTGGTTCGTCGCGCCCGTCTACGGCGTGGCTGCGCAGGTTACGGCCGTTTCTCGCGTCGCTCGGCTCTCGGTTGGCATGGCGTTTCTCGCGCTGCTGCTGGCCTGGCTGCCGTTCTTGTTCGCGGGCATGCTGGTCGCGCTCGTCGGCGGTGTTGCCCTGCTCGGCCTCCTTGGCCTTGCGTCCGCGTAAATACGCTAGGCTGAGTATTCGACGCTCGGAGGAGAACATGCGCGGATTGCGCCGGGGCGCCTGGATTGCCGCCACCGGGTTGCTGACCGCCTGCGCCGTAGGGGAGACCGTGACGGACCGAGGCATCGAAGTGCCTCCGCCGCCGCCGACCGACGTGCGCGAAGTGGTCGACACGCTGCATGGGGTCGAGATCGCCGACCCGTACCGGTGGCTGGAGGATCAGGACGCACCGGAGACGCGGGCGTGGATCGACGCCCAGAACGCCTACACGGATAGCCTGCTGGGCGGCCTTCCCACCCGCGACGCGCTGCACGCGCGGGCCTCCGCCGTACTGGAGCGCGACACGATCGGGCTGCCCAATGAACGGGGCGGACGTTATTTCTTCAGCCGGCGCCGGGCCGATCAGGATCTGTCCGTCCTCTATTGGCGCGACGGTCCCGACGGCGCCGATCAGGTGCTGATCGACCCGCACCCGATGAGCCCGGACCATACGACGTCGGTGGAGCTGCGGGACCTGTCGGACGACGGGACGATGGCCGTGTACGCGGTGCGCGAAGGAGGCGTCGACGAGGTGGCGATCCATGTCCGCAACGTCGACACCGGCGAGGATCTGGCCGACACGCTGGCGCCTGCGCGCTACGGCTCGGTGCTGCTGGCGCCCGACGGCAGCGGCCTCTACTACGAGCGCTATGGCGACGTGACGCCACGCGTCATGTTCCACGCGTTCGGATCGCCGGCGGCGGACGACGTGCAGCTCTTCGGGGAGGGCTACGAACGGCATCACATCCCGTCGACCGTGATCTCCGACGATGGCCGGTGGATGGCGGTGCACGTGATCGAGGGATCGTCCGGGCCGACGGAAATCCACATCAAGGATCTCGCTGGCGACGCCCCGTTCGTTACCGCCATTGCCGACGGGGTTTCGGAGTCGTGGGGCGAGTTCGCGGGGGACCAATTCGTCATCGTCACGAATCTGGACGCGCCGAACAAGCGGGTCGTCGCGGCCGACCCGGCGACCCCGGCGTCCGATCAATGGCGTGAGGTGATCCCGGAGCGGGAGGGCGTGGTGGTGCAAGGGGCGCGTCCGCTTGGCGGGAAGCTGGCGGTCCTGTATCTCCAGGACGTCCAGCCACGCGTCGCCATCCACGAGATGGACGGCGCGCATGTCCGGGATCTCGCCTTCGACACGACCGGGTCCGTCGGCGGCGGGGCCGGCCGCTGGATGAGCGACGAAACGTTCTTCACCTTCCAGACCTTCCACGTTCCGCGCACCATTTATCGCTACGACGTCGCCACCGGCGAGCAGTCCGTCTGGGCCGCGCCGGAAACGCCGGTCGATCCGGCCGCCTACGAGGTCACGCAACAGTGGTTCCGCTCGAAGGACGGGACGCGGGTGCCGATGTTCGTCGTCGCCCCGCCCGGCGTTGCCCTCGATGGCGCGAACCCGACGCTGCTGACCGGCTATGGCGGCTTCAACAATGCGATGACGCCGCTCTTCTCGGTCCTTGCGACGACGTGGCTCGAATCGGGCGGCGTCTTCGCTCTCGCCAACATCCGGGGGGGCAGCGAGTTCGGCGAGGCGTGGCACGAGGCGGGCATGCTCGCCAACAAGCAGAACGTCTACGACGATTTCATCGCCGCCGCCGAGCACCTGATCGCCGAAGGCTATACGAGCAGCGAGCACCTGGCGATCCGGGGCGGCAGCAACGGCGGCCTGCTGGTGAGTGCCGTCTCGAACCAGCGTCCCGACCTGTTCGGCGCGGTGGTGTGCACCTACCCGCTGCTGGACATGATCCGCTACCACCAGTTCCTGGTGGCCAGCTTCTGGATACCCGAATACGGATCGAGCGACGATCAGGAGCAGTTCGAGTGGTTGCGGGCCTACTCGCCCTACCACAATGTGATCGATGGCGGCGACTATCCGGCAACGCTCTATCTGTCCGGCGACGGCGATACGCGCGTTGCGCCGTTGCACGCGCGGAAGATGGCGGCGCTGATGCAGGCGAAGAACGGATCGAGCAACCCCATTCTGTTGCGCTACCACACGCAGGCGGGCCACTCGGGCGGCCAGCCGGTCAGCCAGCAGGTCGACGAAATGGTCGACACGATCAGCTTCCTGCTCTGGCAGGTGGGGCGGGAATAGTCCGCGAGAACGGGGCAGGGAGGAAGAGATGACCGTGCGCAGCATCCGGGTGTGGCTGATGATGATGGCAATGGTGATGGCCGGCGCGTGCGGCGGCGGGGCGATGTCGGACGAGCCGGCGGCGGACGACTCGACCGCCACCGACGCTTCGCCCGCGATCGTCGCGGAGGGGATCTCGGTCGAGACGCTGATGGCGGCGACCGAGCGGCTCGCCTCCGACGAGTTCGAGGGGCGCGGGCCCGGTTCCCGCGGCGAGGAGTTGACGCTTGCCTATCTCACGGAGCAGTTCGAGGTGGTCGGTGCAGAGCCGGGCAACCCGGACGGCACGTGGGTGCAGGATGTCCCGTTGGTCGGCATCACCCCGCAGCCGGGCGACCACCTGACCGTCACCGCGAACGGCGAGAGCCGGACGCTGGAGCCGGCGACGGACTACGTCGCGGCGACGAAGCACGTCGTCGATGCGGTGGAAGTGAACGATGCCGAGTTCGTCTTCGTCGGCTACGGTGCGCGGGCGCCGGAGTACGGCTGGGACGACTTCGGGGACGCCGACCTCAGCGGCAAGATTCTGCTCTTCCTGGTGAACGACCCGCCGCTCGACGACATCTTCGGCGGCAACGCGATGACCTACTACGGCCGCTGGACCTACAAGCACGAGATCGCGGCGGAGCTGGGCGCGGCCGGCTCGCTCGTCATCCACGAGACGGGACCGGCCGGGTACCCGTGGGAGGTGGTAGGCAGTTCGCCCTATGCCGAGGCGTTCGATCTGGTGGCGGCAGACGACAACCTGGGCCGCGCCACGTTCGAGGGCTGGGTCCAGCGGGCAACCGCCGAATCTCTGTTCCAGATGGCGGGCCTCGACTTCGAGGCGGCGAAGGCGCAAGCCGCGACGCGCGATTTCACGCCGGTACCGCTGGGCGTCACCGGCAGCCTCCGGATCCGCAACGAACTGCGCCGCATCGCCTCGCAGAACTTCGTCGCGAAGATCACCGGCAGCGAGGCGCCGGACGAGGTGGTGATCTACTGCGCGCACTGGGATCACATGGGGCGCGACACGAGCCTGGAGGGGGATCAGATCTACAACGGCGCCGCCGACAACGCGACCGGCACGGCCGGCCTGATCGAAATCGCGCGGGCGTTCCTGATGGCGCCCGAGCCGCCGCGGCGCACGGTGCTATTCCTCGCGGTGACGGCAGAGGAGCAGGGCTTGCTCGGATCACGCCACTACGGCGAGAGCCCGCTGTACCCGGCTGCCCAGACGGTTGCCGCGATCAACATGGACGTGCTCAATCAGTGGGGCCGGACGCGCGACCTGACCGTCGTCGGTTACGGGCAGTCGGAGCTGGATGACGTCGCGGCCGAGGTCGCCGCGCGCCTCAACCGGACGCTCGCGCCTGATCCGGAGCCGGAAAAGGGCTTCTACTTCCGCTCGGATCACTTCTCGTTCGCGCGGGTCGGCATCCCCGCGTTCTACGGCGACCCGGGGATCGAGTACATCGGCAAGGCGCCCGGCTATGGGCTGGAGAAGCGGAACGAGTACAACGTGAACGACTACCACAAGGTGTCGGACGAGGTGAAACCCGACTGGGACATGTCCGGCGCGGTCGAGGACCTCACGTTCATGTACGAGATGGGCGCCCTGCTCGCCAGCGGCGAGCGCTGGCCTGCGTGGAGCGAGACGAGCGAATTCCGCGCCATCCGCGAGGAGCAGCGGCCGTAGGCGGCAACGCCGAGGCGCGGCCGGGAGTCCGATTGTCTCGCTGGCGTCCGTGCGCCGTCTACGCTTCGCGGTGGAAGCGGTCCAGCCGGCGAGGGACTGCGGTACAAATTGGAAGTTACACCTTCAGATTGCACGCTCGCTTCTCGGGCCGGACCTCCGAACATCGTGGACCTGCTGCGCGCGGGGTGTCGCGTGAGCTAGCTCCAGGAAGCGGCAGAAGGGGTTGGCCAGGCGCATCTGCTCCGGCGTGCGGCACTCCGGGGCGAACAGAGCGGGGCTTGCGACGATGGCAGCCACGCATCGGGCGCGCGAGGTGGCGACGTTCAGGCGATGCAGGCTGTACAGGAACTCCATTCCGCGCGGCGCCTCGTCGGCGCTCGACGTCGCCATCGAGTAGATGACGATCGGGGCTTCCTGCCCCTGGAACTTGTCCACCGTGCCGACCCGCGCGCCGTCCGGGAGCCGTGCCCGCAGCGTTGCGACGTGCGCGTTGTAGGGCGCCACGATCAGGATTTCCGCCAACCGTAGCGGCTCTTGAACGCCGTTCTGGTCGATCCAGGCGGCGCCGCCGTCCAGCAGTTCGCGCACCAGCGCCGCGACGCTCCGGGCCTCCTCGTCCGAGGCGTTCGTGTTCCCGGTGTGCTCGACCGGGATGAAGCGCAGGCCACGTCCGGACAGGGGGCCGGGTCCAATCACGATCTGCCGGTCAAGGTCGGGGCGCGAGCGGAGCCGCTTCTCGTAGAACTGCTCTGTCGTGAACCCGCAGACGTCGGGGTGCATGCGCCAGGTCTGATCGAGGAAAACGCCGCGGGCCGGGTCGGCCGTCGCCGATCCGCCCAGGAGATGACCGAGCGCCGAAACGTCCGCTCCCGGTGGATGGATGCCCTGGATGGGTTGGTCAAGCTGTCGCGGGTCGCCGAGCAGGACGACGCTCGATGCTGCCTGGGAAACGGCCAGCGTGTTGGCGAGGCTCATCTGCCCCGCCTCGTCGATGACCAGTACGTCCACGGCTCCGGCCATCTCCTCGCGCGCCCACAGCCAGGCGGTGCCACCGGCGAGGTTGGCCTCGCCGGACGCGAGAGCCGCGGCCACCGCGTCGTTGGTGCTGGTCTGGACGATGCGCTCATCGGGGCAGCCATCATCGTCCTTCGCTTTCTGGATTCCGCGCACATCGACCGGCGCCGCCTCGGCCGCCGGCGCCGCCGGTGCACCTGGGGCGGAACGGTCTGCATGGAGTCGGGCGTCCGCCGCTTCGCAGACGGCGCCGAGCAGATTGGAGATCACCTTGTGGCTGTTGGCGGTCACGCCGACGCGCTTTCCATCGGCCAGCAGGTCGAGAATCGCCTGCGCACCGGTGTACGTCTTCCCGCTGCCGGGCGGGCCCTGGACTGGCAGGATCGACCGGTCGAGTTGCCGGGCGACGCGCCGGACGGCCTCCAGCGGCGTTTCTCCGGGAAGCACCAGGCTTACGGGCGAGTCCGGCCGCTGCGGATTCGGCTGAGAGACCGGCGTTTCCAGGCGCGGCGGCGAGCGTCGCAACAGGTCGAACGCGGCGCGGCGCGGGCTGCCGGGCGGAAAGCCGTTGGAGGCGACGTCCGTGGCCAACCGGACGAGACTCGCCTGCAACACTCCGCTCTTGACTACCTCAAGGGGGATCAGCGCTTCGGGATGGGGGACCGGTGAGTTGCTTCCGCGCTTCAGGTCGATGGTTCTGGCCGCGTCGTCGACCTCGGCGACCGTGCCGCAGAAACCCCACTTGAATTCCTCCGATTCGGCGGTTGCGGGGTTCTTCGGCGAATCATCGGTCCTTATGTCGTGCGCCTGCTCCGGAAAGCGGTACCGATGGACGATGGATCGCTTGACGCGTCCGGTCTCCCCGACGTACGTCAACCCTCCCAGCGTCGCCCGGTTCTCGATGAACTCCTCTCCCTTGAGGCCGCAGCGGTCGAAGAACTCCCACCACGTCGACTTGTCCTCGCGCCGATGGAATTCCAGCAGGTAGGCCAGGAGACGCCGTGCCCGCTGATCGTCGTCCAGTGCCTCGTCGTCCGCAGGCAGTCCGGCGGTCAGCGCCTGGAAGAGCTCCGCGGTCTCGGATATCGCTTCCTGCTCCTGATCGGTTTCCTCCTCCCGAACGGCCGGCCGGGGCATCGCTGTCTCTACTTGATCTTCCAGCTCCGTGCGGCATGCTTCCAGCCACTCGGACAGCCGCAGTGTCGAGAGGCAGTCGTCCCGGTTGTAGGCCTCGATTTCCGCGCGAAGCGCCTCTGCCGTCCCCTCCGCGTGACCTGATTCCAACGCCGCCTCGAAACGGACGAGCGCCCGCGTTGCCGCCGTCAGGTCGACGTCGCGCGCGTAGCCGTAGAACGGCTCCAGGTTCTTGATGGAGTACCGGTCCACCGAAGCGCGCAGTCCCTGCCGAACGGCGCGGTGCAGGTCGACGAACACCCGGCCGCGCAGCAAGCGGTCCACTTCGTCCTCGCGGGTGGCGTAACGGCTCATCAGGCGCTTGACCGCCGTCGTCTCGTAGGCGCCGTAGTGGTAGATGTGCAAGCCGGGATACTGCGCCCGGCGCGACATGACCCGGTCGATGAAGCGCTCGAACGCCTGCTTCTCG
>CAZJYU010000003.1:0-180023 GCA_964550305.1 uncultured Vicinamibacteraceae bacterium
CACCGTCCCCATCGCCGTCACCGTCCCCATCGCCGTCACCGTCCCCATCGCCGTCTCCATCCCCGTCCCCATCGCCGTCCCCATCCCCGTCTCCCGCGACGCCAGCATTCCCATCGCCGGGAGCAAGGTTGCTGGCGCAGTCGTCGTCACCATCCCCGTCCCCGTCGCCGTCCCCGTCGCCCCCTCCTCCGCAGGCACCTTGCCCCCCGGCCAGATTCTGAGAGAGGGAACTCGGTGCTGTCGGCAGAATCGGGCGGGGGTCGTCACTGCAACTTGCGATAACGAACACCAGGATGGTCAACGGGCCCCCGATCCGCACCCAGGCGGGCCGGACGCGGCTCTCCAGCTCGTCTTCCGGATCCGCACCGAGAGACAGTTCGGGCAGAACGTCCACGCGGCTGGGTCCCGAGGATGCGTCGCTGCCTACTGGAGGATCTTCACAGCCCGGAGCTTCCGTGGATTCCGGCGGCTCGGGAGTGTGGCTGGACAAAGCTGCCTCCGTTCGACGCGTCCTCCAGCGTAGGACAAGAGCGGCCGTGAGTCCAGCACTTTCTGGTAGAAAAGACCGGCCGCGAAAATGCCGTTGTCAGGTCATTCCATGGCACGGTGGACAGAGTGACTACGTGCCACTGCTTGGGCGGTCGGCCGGGGTCGAGTATAGTGGCGATGGAGGGGTCGATGGCTGACGTGAGCAGGCGCACGGCGATGGGAATGGTCGGTGCCGCGGCCGTTGGCGCGGCGGTGAGCCGCGGATTGCCGGTTCAGGCGGCCGGTGTTTCGTTCCGACAATCGGCCTGCCGTTCCTGCTTCGGCGTCATGCCCCTGCGCGACGTCCTCCGGGCAGTACGTGCGGCCGGACTTGACGCGGTCGACCTGCTTTACCCGGACGAGTGGGCAGCGGCCCGCCGGGAGGGCGTTACGTGTTCCGCCGGGTACGGCGGCGCCGGCACCGTGACCCACGGCCTGAACGACCCGGCCAACCATGCCGCCATCGTCCACAACCTGGAACGGACACTGCCGGCGGCGGCGCGGGCCGGCGTACCGAATCTCCTTGCGTTCGTCGGCAGCCGGCGCGGCCGCAGCGACGCCGAAGGACTCGACCACAGCACGGCGGTCCTGCGTCGCGTGGCGCCGGTGGCGGAGCAGGAAGGGGTGACCCTTGTCGTGGAGTTGCTCAACAGCCGAGTCGATTACCACGAATACCAGGGAGACCGGCTGGCGTTCGGCACGGAGTTGATCGACCGGGTCGGCTCACCACGCGTCCGACTGTTGTACGACCTCTACCACATGCAAGTGATGGAGGGGAACGTCATCCAGACGATCCGCGACCACCATCCCCGGATCGCGCACTACCACGCGGCTGGCGTGCCGGGCCGCCGGGAGTTGGACCAACACCAGGAACTCCAGTGGCCGGCCATCGCCCGCGCCATCGCCGAGACGGGTTTCACTGGTTACGTCGCGCACGAGTTCGTATCAGCCGGCGACCCCGTCGCCGCACTGCGCCGCACGGTCATCCACAGCGACGTATAGCGCCGGAGGATGCAGATGAGCTACCGATGTCCCATGGCGTTGGCCGCGGTTCTGGCGATCGGCCTGCTGGCCCAGGCGGCGCCCGCGGCCGGGCAGGACCGGAGCCCGGAGGCCCCGGCCGCATCGCAGACCTACGAACCCCCGCGCACGCCGGACGGCCGGCCCGACCTGCAGGGGTTCTGGACTACGCAGACCTTCACCCCCATGGAGCGGCCCGAGCACCTGTCCGACAAGCCCTTCTACACGGAGGAGGAAGTGGCGGCCCTCAATGCGCAACTCACGGCCGCGGGGGTCGACCCGCTCGCACGGAGTGCCATCGCCATTGAGGATCCGGAGGAGCGGGACCGCGCGCTGTACCAGGAAAACCGCGATGACGTCTACATCCATTACGACAACGAACTCTGGCTACGCACAGCCGTGCCCAAAGGCCTGTCAACGCGGCGGACATCACTTGTGACGACGTCCGACGGCCGTATCCCGCCGCGCAATGCCCAGGCCGAGCAGCGAGCGGCGGCTCGCGAGGCGGCGCGTGAGGGTCGCGGCGAGTTCGACGGCCACGAGTTGCGGCCGCTGCAGGAGCGGTGCATCACCTGGACGCACAACGGTCCTCCGATGCTGCCCCCCGCCTACAACGACGTTCACCAGATCTTCCAGACGGAGGACTATGTCGTCGTCTTCACGGAGCTGAGCAACAACATGCCGCGGATCATCCCGGTCGACGGACGTCCGCACATCTCCGAGCGGATCCGTCAATTCCCCGGCGATTCGCGCGGGCGCTGGGAAGGCGACACTTTGGTAGTCGAGACGACACACTTCACGGGCAAGACCCGGTTCGAGGGATCGAGCACGGAATTGCACGTCAGCGAGCGGTTCACCCGTATCTCCGACACCGAGATCCGCTACGAGTGGACGGTAACCGACCCGTCGACGTGGGACCAGCCCTGGAGCGCCGAGATTCCCATGCTCGCCACCGAGGGTCCGATGTACGAGTACGCCTGCCACGAGGGCAACCACGACCTGCGGCACATCCTCGAGATCTACCGGAACATCGAGGCCCAGGAGGCGGCGGGCGAACGCTAGCAGCGCGCCCCCACCGGTATCGTGGCCGGTGCACGCGGGACAGGGCGCCGGCGGATCGGGATCACCGGTGCAGCCCGGCCAGCTACTGCCTGCCGATAGCGGATCGCCCCTGGCGCAGAACGTACTTCTGGATCTTGCCGGTTGCGGTCTTCGGAAGCTGACTGACGAACGACACGTGGCGAGGCGCCTTGAAGTGCGCCATCCAGTCGCGCGCCCAGGCGATCAGCGCCTCCGCCGTGATGGATGCGTTGTCGGCCGTAACCACGAAGGCGTGCGGCGTTTCCCCCCACCGTTCGTCGGGCACGCCGACGACCGCCACCTCCAGCACCGCGGGGTGGCGCATCAGCACGCCTTCCACCTCCACCGACGAGATGTTCTCGCCGCCGCTGATGATGACGTCCTTGAACCGGTCCCGGATCTCCACGTAGCCGTCCGGATGCACGACCGCGGCATCGCCACTGTGGAACCAGCCATCGCGCATCGCGGTGGCGGTGGCCTTCACGTCGTTGTAGTAGCCCGCCATGACGACGTTGCCGCGGACGATGATCTCGCCGAGCGTCGCCGCATCACGCGGGACGTCGTTGTCATTCTCGTCCACCACGCGCAGTTCGCCGGAGGTGATGAGCTCCACGCCCTGGCGCGCCTTGATGGTGGCAAGTTCGTCGAGGGCCAGCCCTGCATGTTCGGGGCGAGGCTCGCAGACCGTGATGAGCGGCGCGGTCTCGGTCAATCCGTAGACATGCTGCAGCTCCCATCCCAGGTCTCCCTCGATCCGCTGAATCGTGGCTGCAGCGGGAGGAGCGCCCGCGGTCAGGACGCGGATTCCGTCCGGCGCCCCGGCGCGCGCGTCGGGCGGGGCGTTCGCCAGCATGATCAGGACGGTCGGCGCAGCGCACAGGTGGGTCACCGACTCGTCGCGCATCAACCCGAAGGCCTTCGGCGGATCCACTGCCCGGAGGCAGACGTGCGTACCGCCGGCGGCGGTGACTATCCACGTAAACGTCCAGCCGTTGGCATGGAACATCGGCAGCGTCCAGAGGTACCGGGCTCCTACGCGCATCGGCCAGTGAAGCAGCGTCCCGACCGCGTTCATGTACGCATTGCGGTGGGTGATCATCACCCCTTTGGGACGTGACGTCGTACCGCTCGTGTAGTTGATAGTCAGGAGGTCGCGTTCGTCTATCGCCGGTGCGCTAAAGCGGGGCTCCTCGGCGGCGAGGAGCCTCTCGTAGTCGTGCCATCCGTCGGCCGCCCCCTCGAGCGCGACGCACTGCTCCACGGCCGGGCAGTCGCCGCGGATGCCATCCACCGCCTCGATGTAGTCGGCGGCCGCGCACACCACCTTCGCCCCGCTGTGACTGATGATGTAAGCGATCTCCTCCGGCGTCAGGCGGTAGTTGATCGGCACGACCACGCCGCCGATCTGTGGCACGCTGTAGAATGATTCCAGTTGCGCGTGCGTATTGGGCGAGATGTAGGCGACGCGGTCCCCTTTCGCGACTCCCAGGCGCTGCAGCGCGGCGGACCACCGGTCACACCGGTCGAAGAACGCCTCGTAGGTGAGCCGTAACTCCCCGTCAACGACCGCCTCGCGATCGGCGTACAGACTCCGGGCCCGGCGCTGAAACTCCAGCGGCGTGAGGGGCGTTTCCACGGCTATCGCGGGACGGAAGGCAGGCCGCTCCTACCGGCGCCGCGCCTACTTCAGGTGCGAATAATCGGTCGAGCTCATGTAGTAGACAACCGGCCGCTGAATCGGCACGTTGTACTTCGCGAGCAGGGCATCCCACTCCGGATCCTCGCGGAACTTGCCCCACACCTCCTGGCGGTGCTCCCAGTCGCGGTACGCCAGCATCCATACCAGCGTGTCCGGCTTCTGGAGATCCTGCCAGACGGCGACGACCTCGGCGCCATGCTTCTCGAAGATGGCGACTTCCTGCTCGCGAAACCGCTGGTGGAGCATGTCGATGTCACCCTCGAAGTCGCCCTGGCCCACGCGTGAGTGGTCCACGGTGTACATCCGCAGCTCGTAGCAGCGGGCTCCATCACCGACGTTGTTGGAGAGCTCCGACGGCAACTGGCCCTTCGGACCGCACGGCCCCTCGAAGCCCTGGGCGCTGGCCACGCTCACGAGACTCAGGCTGACGATGACGGCAAGCATGACGGTACGCATCACTGATCCTCCTTGGTCGCCGCGTCGCCTCGTCGCGACGCGTTCCGGTGCGCCGAGTCAGCGCATTGTATGACAGCCTTCGCAGAGATCCTAGGAGCCCGTGGTTTCACCACGGGCTCCTAGGTGTGAAGCCTAGTTGCCGCCGTCACCAGGATCGAGCGTGCTGAGCCGCCTCCAGAACACCGACGTCTGACCCTCGCGTCCCGCGGCGTCGGTCGAAACCGGGGGCTGCAGGACGAGCCTACCCTCGCGGAACTCGAAACGCCGGTGCGCGTCGGTATCCACCTGGTCCGGGTCGAGGTGGCCGGCGCGGTGATGCACCACCACCGTGTCGTCGGGCTGCAGGCTGAACGGACCGAAGTAGCTGATATAACTCCGGAACGCCGCTTCCGCCTCGCGCGCCGTCGGCCGTACGCCTTCGTAGGGCCGACGATCGGCTTCCGTCAACTGCACCGCCATTTGTCCGGAGGGCATGTAGGCCAGGTAGCCGTCGGCGTATTGCGCCACGGGTATCGCCTCGCCGTCCAGCGTGTACCGCTCGAATCCGTCGAGGGACCAGAATCCATGGAATCGGCCACGACCGGCATCCCTCGGGTCGGCAGGCGGCACGCGCTCCCAGACATAGCGCAGTTGCACGCCGGTCGTGCCGTACGAGCAACCGGAATCGGTGACGTAGGAGTCGGGACACTGCAGGCCCGGTGTGAGGATCAACTGCTCGCCGGAAAACTCGTAGAGCAGCTCCGGCGCCTCGCCCGTCAGACGCGGATTGAGACTCCCCGCCACCCGATGGGTGACGAATCCCCGCGCCTCGTTCACTTCATAGGTCCCAAAGTAAGCCGTATAGCCCTCGACCGTGCCCAGGATGTCGTCCGACGAACGCTCTGTCTCCTGCATGATCATGCCCACTCGTTCGCCGTCGTACATCACGTAGCCGAGCACGTCGGCCAGGCCGACGGTCGGGTGCATCAGGTGGGAGAGCGGCTCACCCCGCTGATCGTACCGGTCGGTGCGCGCGAGCCGCCACGTACCGACGAGCCGCGTGCGCGGGTCGGCCGGCTCGGCGGCGGCTCCACCGTCCGACGCGGTCGCGTCCGGGTTTGCCGCCCCGCAGCCGCCCACCAGCAAGGCGGGCGCAGCCACCAGGATCAGGCACGCAACGGCGGGCTTGGCGCGACCCCGGCAGGGCATGTGGAAGTATGACATACGGTGCCGGCGCCGGGTCGCGCGGCGGTTCGGTACCGGGCCGACGCCGATGTTACGATGCAGGGTTGACAACCGCTTTCGACGAACGGGAGAAGACCCTGCCATGACCTTCGTTTCGAGCCTGGAACCGACCGCCGTCTGGACACAGTTCGACACCATCCTCACGATTCCGCGCGCGTCGAAGGACGAGGAACGGATGCGGCGGCACGTCATCGCCGTTGCCGAGCGCCTCGGTCTGACCCACGCGGTCGACGCCGCCGGCAATGTCGTTGTCCGCAAGCCGGGGACCGCCGGGCACGAGAACGCGGACGTCACCATCCTGCAGTCGCACCTCGACATGGTGCAGGAAAAGAACCGCGACATCCTGTTCGACTTTGCGACCGACGCGATCGTCCCCCAGCGGGCGGGCGACTATGTCACCGCGACCGGCACGACGCTCGGCTCGGACAACGGCATCGGCGTCGCCGCGATGCTCGCCGTCATGGAAGCGACCGACCTCGCGCACGGGCCGCTCGAGTTTCTCTTCACGATCGACGAGGAGACGGGGCTGACCGGCGCGGCACGGCTGGACGCCTCGCTGCTCATGGGACACCGCCTGCTCAACCTCGACTCCGAGGAGGAAGGGATCGTCTACGTCGGCTGCGCCGGCGGCGGCGACACGCACCTGACGCTCGCCACGGGGACCACTCCCGCCGCGGCCAATGCCAGGTGCGCCGCGCTCGCGCTGACCGGGCTCAAGGGAGGCCATTCCGGCTGCGACATCCATCTGCAGCGGGGGAACGCGATCGGCCTGCTGGCGCGCGCGCTCTGGGCGGCGTACCAGACGACACCGTTCCGCCTGTCCACCCTCCGGGGCGGTAGCGCGCACAACGCGATCCCGCGCGAGGCGTTCGCGACGGTCGTCGCCGAGGGTGACGCGCTCGACCGCCTGCTTGCCGCGCTGCGTACGGAAGTGGAGGAGATCCGGAACGAATACCGGCCTGTGGATCCGGGCATCGAACTCTCGATCGACGACTCCACGAACGCTACGGGCAGCGGCGATCCCTGGGACGCGGCGACCACAACCTCGGTGCTGCGCCTGCTCACCAGCCTGCCGCACGGTGTCGAGGCGATGAGTTACGACATTCCCGACCTCGTGGAAACGAGCTCCAATCTGGCAACCGTGGACAGCGCCAACGGATCGATTCTGGTGACCACCAGCACGCGATCATCCATCGACGCCGCACTCGATGCCCTGCGACGCCGCATCCGCGCCACTGGCGAACTGGCGGGCGCGCTCGTGGAGGAGCGCGCCGCCTATCCCGGCTGGAAGCCGAATCTGGAGTCTCCCCTGCTCGAGACGGTGAAGCGCGTGCACGCGGAGGTGCTGGGCGCCGAGCCGGAAGTGAAGGCGATTCATGCCGGACTGGAGTGCGGCATCATCGGCAAGAAGACTCCCGGGATCGACATGATCTCGTTCGGCCCGACCATCGAGTTCCCCCATTCCCCCGACGAACGCGTCCACGTCGATTCGGTAGGCCGTTTCTTCCGGCTGCTGACCGCCATGCTCGCGGCCCTCGCGCAGGCGGACGGGGACAGATCGTAGCGACGGATCCGGCCCCGCGAACGCGCGGCGGAGAACGAACGGAGCGGCGCCCCCTCAGGGTGCGTTCGCCCGGGTCTCGACGTACCGGGCGCCACCCAGAATGCCGGTAACGGCGCGGTTGCCCTCGTGGCAGGCGTACTCGTAGAGGACGTAGTCCGGGTTGCGCACGAGCGGCAGCTCCAGCGTCCACGGCTGGGTGTAGACCTCCGGATCCTCGACGCGCACCTCCCAATCCAGGATGTCCTCCGCGACGCGCGTGAAGCGCTCCACCAGGCGCAGGTGGGTCGAAACCGGAACACCGTGCATGCGCCCCGCATTTTGGTTCGGAGTAATCCACCCCTTGGCGGTGAAGTTGGTCGTCTCGACGACCAGCGTCTCCCCTTCCCACCGGCCCCGCGCGTCACCCATCCACTGATCGATGTTCGCGTGGATCGGCGGACGGTCATCCAGCGGGATGATCCGCGGCTCTCGCACCATCTCGTACAGGATGACGACGTAGCCCGGGATCTGGAGGATGTGATTTCCCGTGTTGTACGTGTTCGGGATCATCGAGCCGGGCATCCCGCGCGTGATGCAGCGGCTGTAGGGGCTCATGTTCTCGTGCGAGTCGGTGCGGTGCTCCACGATCCAGGCCGCGTGCTCCTCCGCTTCGGGGCGAGTCGGCACGCGACCCGTGGCCGGGTTGGCGATCATCGATGTCCGGCGCGTGTACACCACGCTGTCCAGCATCTCGCTCCAGAAGCGGTTGTACCCGCCGCGCAACTGGCCCGGCACGGTGGGGCTGCGGCCCGGCGCGCTGTCGCGCTCGTACGATTCACGCCCACGCCGGGCCAGCTCCGCCGCTTCTTCCTCGGTGTAGAACGCCTGGTCTCCCAGCCGGAGGGGCCGCTCGAGCGGGGTGAGCGTGTCGTTGGTCCAGACGCCGGAAATGTCCGGCTGGCCATCCACGGTCCGGGGCGCCCGATAGGTCGGGTCGAGTTCGATAGTGTCTGGCTCCTGCGCCGTGGCGTGCTGCGCCGCCGTCACTGCCAGAAACCCCGCCGCCGCGAGGGCAATCGCCGTGTGCATCGTCACTCCTGACCCTTGGCCGACGCGGTTAATCCACGGGATTGCCGCGCACGTCGGTGAGGGTGCGGTAGCCATCCGCCCGCGCGCGCGCGATGTGCGCGTCGCGGTAGAAGCCGGCGGTGTGGATGGTGATAGTCAACTCCGACGCTCCCGGGTTCTCCCAGTACCAGCCATGGATGCCGCTGAACGGCGCGATGTAGCTGCCGTTGGCGGCACTGCTCTCCGCCGCATCGAAGCTCTCCGCGTACCCCGGCGGCGCCCCGTCCGGCGCGCTGTGGAAGTTGTATTCGACGGCGCCGGTGGCCTGCCACGTATAGAGCATGGCCGCGCCTTCCTCAAGCCGGTAGGTGTACTCCACCCACTCCCCCGGCGCGAGGGGCAGCTCCACCGCGTCCAGCCGGTACTCGCCCTCTTCCGCCGTGACCGCCACGACCTGCGCGAGCGCCAGCAGCCCGAACAGCTCTCCCGTGCCGAGGGGATCCACGCCGTACTCCGCCGGCAGCACCGCCCCCACGAAGACCAGACCCGCCGCAACCAGCGAACCGAGTGCGGCAAGGCTCAGTTTCCGGAGGGAAACAGGCGGTGGCGCAGCGTTGGGCATGCGTCAGGATCGCGGAATCGCGCGCATCAGGGATAGAAGACGTAGCCGAACAGTTGCTGCGCCGTCAGCACGAAGCCGCCACCCATCAGGAAGGCGTTGGTGACGAACGCGTGGCGAACGAAGCTCGGACGCATTCGCCAGGCCGTAATCCCGACGAGTACGGCCGTGAGGGCGAGGATTTGGCCGATTTCCACACCCGCATTGAAGCTGAAGATGTTCGCGACGAGGCCGTTGTCGGTCACCGTGAACTCCTGCAGTTTCGTGGCGAGACCCAGGCCATGGAACAGGCCGAAGACGAGCACGGCGATTCTCGTGTTGGGCCGGAAGCCCAGCAGCCGCTCGAAGCCGCCCATGTTCTCGAACGCCTTGTAGCAGACCGACAACCCGATGATGGCGTCGATGATGTAGGCGTTGACTTCGAGCCGGCCGAGCACGCCGAGGAGCAGCGTGATGCTGTGCCCGACGGTAAAGAGGCTGACGTAGAGGACGACGTCGCGCAGCCGGTAGAGGAAGAAGATAACGCCGACCAGAAACAGCAGATGGTCGTACCCGGTCACCATGTGCTTGGCGCCGAGGTACATGAACGGCGCCGGCGCCGGACCGTCCACCCCCTGGACGAACGCCGCATTCTGGGTGTCCATCGGGTGCGCCGCCGCCGGGGCGGACAACAGCAAGCCCAGCCCGGCCACCAGCAGTACGGCGGCGGCCCGGCTACAGAGCGAGGCCACAGGCATCACTATTCCTCGTTCGTCGGGCGGACGCCCTTCTGGCCGATCGTGTTCCGGAGCACCCCGACATCCTCCAGCTCGACCTCCACCACGTCGCCCGGCCGCATCGCTGACGTCGTGCCCGGTGTGCCGGTGAAGACCATGTCGCCGGGCTCCAGCGTGACGTACCGGCTGATGTAACTCACCAGGAACTCCGGACTGAAGAGCAGGTCGCTGGTTCGCTGCGATTGCTTCACCTCGCCATTGACGCGAGTCTGCAACAGCAGGTCGTTGTAGTTCACACCATGCGCCATCACCGGCCCGACGGGGCCGAACGTGTCGGCGCCCTTGGCGCGGAACCACTGCAGGTCGTCGCCCTGCCATTCCCGCTCGCTGATGTCGTTGCCGGGGGCTACGGCAAAGATGTAGTCAGCCGCCTCCTCGACCGGGACGTTGCGGGCCGTCCGCCCGATGATCAGCACCATCTCCCCCTCGAAGTGGAGGTTGGCGGCGTCGTCGTAGTACGCCACGGTCGCCTCGTGTCCGATGAGCGACGTCGCGTGCTTGTCGAACAGGCCGGGCTCGACCGGCGGGGTGCGTCCGTCGAGGTGGCTGCGGTAGTTGAAGCCCGCCGCCACCACTTTCCGTGGTTCGGTCGGGGGGCGGAGCGTGACGTCGCCCAGCGCGACGGTGACGCCGGTGCGCGACGGTGACTCGAACACGCTCCCTGCGAGCTGATGGATCGTTTCCCCTTCCAGCTCACCGTAGGAGATGACGCCGTCCAGCTCGTACCGCAGGTACTTGGTTCCCTCCTGGGCGGCGGCCGGCGTTGCCGCAACCAAGAGGATCGCCGCCAGCAAGGCCGCGGCAACACGGATGCGCGTCATGATTGCTCCTCCCCGGCCGGCGGCCGAACCGGCATGGACGGCTGGCCTAAGCCTAGCATGCGGCATGCTATCCTGCCGTTGGAGCAGGCGCGCACGTCGGGCGGCAGGGCGCCGCGCCACGGGGGCGCGGCCGGCGCGCGCAGCCCACGGATGACCACGACCGCCAGCTTCCTTCCGCGCGATCAGGCCCACCTGATCCATCCGCTGCACGATCCGTCGCTCCACCGCGAGGCACGGGTCTGGGTCCGGGGAGAGGGTGCGATCCTGACCGATGCCGACGGGCGCAGGTACATTGACGGCCTTGCCGGCCTCTGGAACGTCACGGCTGGGCACGGCCGCGCCGAACTGGCCGAGACCATGCGCGAACAGGCGACGGAACTCGCCTACGTTTCCGGGTACGCCGGCAGTTCCAATCCGCGCGCCATTGAACTCGCCGAGCGCCTTTCCACGCTCTGTTATCCGTCGATCAATCACTTCTTCTTCACGAGCGGCGGAGGCGAGGCGACGGAAAGCAGCATCAAGATGGCGCGCGCGGTATGGAAGCTGCGCGGGCGGCCGGCGAAGACGAAGGTGATTTCCCGCGTCGACGCCTATCACGGCGTGACGTTGGCAGCCATGAGCGCCACCGGCATCAGCCGCTACTGGCCGCTGTTCGAGCCCCGCGTCCCGGGGTTCGCGCACATCCCGGCGCCGGGTCCTTACCGCTACGCGGCGCCCGCGGGCGCAAGCGTCGGCGTGGTCGCCGCCCACGAGCTCGAACGGGCGATCGAACGGGAGGGAGCGGACACGGTGGCGCTGTTCATCGCCGAGCCGGTGCAGGGAGCAGGTGGCGTGATTGTCCCGCCGGACGACTACTTCCCGCACGTCCGCGAGATCTGCGATCGGCACGACGTACTCCTGGCCGCCGACGAGGTGATTACGGGCTTCGGCCGAACCGGCCGACTCTTCGCACTCGACCATTGGGGGATCGAGCCGGACATCGTCCAGTTCGCCAAGGGGATTACTTCCGGGTACTTTCCCTTCGGCGGCATCGGCATCAGCGACGATCTGGCCGCGACCCTCGACGACGCGGGCGGGCCGTGGATGCATGCCTACACCTATAGCGCGCATCCGGTCGGGTGCGCCGTGGCCCTCCGCACGCTCCGGATCATCGAGGAGGAGCGCTTTCCCGAACAGGCCGCCGCCAAGGGACGCGCCTTGCTGGACAGCCTGCACGCCGCGCTGGGCGACCATCCGCACGTCGGCGACATCCGGGGCAAGGGCCTGATGTGCGCTGTCGAGCTGGTGGAGGATCGCGCGACAAAGCGACCGTTCCCGGCCGACCGCGGCGTCGGCGCCGCGCTGCTCCGCGAGACCGTCTCGCGCGGTCTCGTGAGCCGGACCAAGGGCGACATCTATCTGCTCGCGCCGCCGATCGTCACGTCTGGCGATCAACTGGTCCGCCTCGCCGAGATTCTCGCCGATTCCGTCCGGGCCGTCCTGGGATGAGCGCCGACCCCGGCGCCTGCCCGGATGATAGAGTGAAGAAGCTTCCGTGCAGTCCATACCCGCCGCCGTCCTTCCCTTCCTTCTGTTGCTGTTGTCCGCCGCGCCCTCCGGTGCGCAGCCCTCGAACGGGCGGACTGCCGGAGGTGACGGTCAGCAGCCGGAAGACGTCGGCAACGGCCGCCTGGTCGTTGGCGATCCCGCGGCGACGCCCGCCCAGACGCGGCCAAGGGGACGCCGAGGGCGTCAACGGGGAGGCGGGTTCTCGATCCGCGGCGGTCCGACCGTGGCGGCGCGGAGGACGCCCGATCCGCCGGTGGTGGACGGGCGGCTGGACGATTTGGTCTGGCGCGACGCGGCGCTCGTGACGGAATTCGTCCAGACCAATCCCGTCGAGGGCGCCGCACCGACGGAAGTGACCGAGGTGTGGATCGCCTACGACGCCGACCATCTTTACGTTGCTTTCTATGCGCACTACGACGACCCGTCCCAGATGCGGGCGAACCGCGTGGACCGCGACGAGGCGTGGCGCGACGACTGGATGGCGGTGATGATCGACACGTTCCACGATCAGCAGCGCGCTTACCGGTTCTCGGTCAACCCGTACGGCGTGCAGGGCGACGCCATCCTGAGCGCCGGCCGCCGCCGCCGAGGACCGGCCGGCGGCGGCGGCGATTCGAGTTGGGACACGCTCTTTGATTCAGGTGGGACGATCGTCGCCGACGGCTGGACGGCGGAGATGGCGATCCCTTTCAAGAGCCTCCGCTACCCCTCCCGGGGCGAAGGCGCGCACCGCTGGGGGTTGCAGATCGTCCGGACGATGCCGACGAAGGACGAGACGGTCGTCTGGTCGCCGGTAAGCCGCAACATCGCTGGCGAACTGACGCAGATGGGCGTCCTGGAGGGGCTGCGAGGCCTGTCGGTGAGCCGCAATCTGGAGATTCTGCCTACCGCGACGGCGATTCAGCTCGGCGAGCGGCGGGACACCGGCTACGTCGACGATCGGGTCCAGCCCGACATGGGGGTGAACGTCAAGTACGGCATTACGTCCGACCTGACGGCCGACTTCACGATCAATCCCGACTTCTCGCAGATCGAGTCCGACCGCCCCCAGATCGACGTGAACCAGCGCTACCCGCTGTTCTTTCCCGAGTTGCGCCCGTTCTTTCTGGAGGGCCAGGAGATCTTTCGGGTGCCGGGGCGCACCCGGCTGATACACACGCGGACCATTGTCGATCCGCAGTTCGGCGCGAAGCTCACCGGCAAGGCCGGTCGCGCCACGCTTGGCGCCCTCGTGGTGAACGACGCGGCGCCCGGCAAACTGGATGACCCCGAGGGAGCCGGCTACGGGCAGACGGCGCAATTCCTCGTCGGACGGGCGCGGTACGATCTGTATGCCGAGTCGTACGTCGGGGCCATCGTCACCGACCGCGAGTTCCTCCACTCCCACAGCCGGGTGGGGGGAGTAGACGGCCGATTCCGGATCGGCCAGAGCCACAGCGCGTCGTTTCTGGCGGTCGCTTCCTCGAACCGCGAACTGGACGGTACTGAACGCGACGGCCCGCTGATCGACCTCCAGTTCCGGCGTGACAGCCGCCACCTGAACTACCAGGTCCAGTACAACCGGATCGATCCCGACTTCCGCACCGCCGCGGGATTCCTCCGCCGGTGGGACATTCGACGGCTGGACAGCGAGATCCGGTACGACTGGTGGCCGGAGCACTGGTTGATCAGTTGGGGGCCGCGGTTCTCGTACATGCGGATCGTGGACCATGCCGGCGTGCTCCAGGATCAGGACGTTCGCGCCGACGTGAACTTTCGCTTCGCGCGCAACATCTTCTTCCGCGCCGACGCCCGGCGCGAGATGGAGCGCTTCGAAGGCATCGACTTTCACAAGACCCGCTTCTCGATGAACAACGGGATCAATTCGAGCCGCCGGGTGTCGATCTTCTACGGGATCAACTGGGGCGACCAGGTTCGCTTCATCGAGAACCCCTTTCTGGGCCGGATGCTCGAGTACGACTTCAACGTGACGCTACGTCCCACCTCCCGGCTGAACACCCGGCTCCGCCTCGACGCCAGCCGCCTGACCAACCCGGCCACCGGCGAACTGGCCTTCAACGTGAAGATCCTCAGGGCGTTCACTACCTACCAGTTCACGGATCGGCTTCTCGTCCGGAACATCCTGGAGCGAAACACCGGCGACGGCAAGGTAGGCATCAACGTGCTGCTTACCTATCGCGTCAACGCAGGAACGGTCTTCTATGCCGGGTTCGACGATCGGCTCCAGGAAGGGATCCTTCTCGACAAGGAGGAGTTCTATACCCGTGAGCTGCAGCGGCATCGGCGCGCGTTCTTCCTGAAGTTCCAGTACCTGTTCCGCTACTGACCGCATGGTACGATGCGGTCGATGACGACCACGGCGGGGCGACTCTCGCTCAGCGACACACTCGCGGCGCGCCTGGCCGAGCGGGAAAGGCGCGCGATCCGTCGGCGACTGCGGCCGCTGGCGCGCACCCCCGGCCCCCACGTCGAGTCCGATGGGCGCCGCCTGCTGCAATGCTGCTCGAACGACTACCTCGGCCTGGCGTCGCACCCCGTGGTGACGCGCGCCGCCGCCGAGGCGGCGACGGCGTACGGTGCAGGCGCCGGATCGGCCCGGCTGGTAGCCGGCACGACAGCGCTGCACGCCGCACTGGAAGACGATCTTGCCCGACTGAAGGGAACCGAGGCGGCGCTGGTTTTCTCGTCCGGGTATCACGCGAACGCCGGGATCCTGCCCATCCTGGCGGGCGATGGGGACGTGATTCTGAGCGATGCGCTGAACCACGCCAGCCTGATTGACGGCTGCCGGCTGTCGCGTGCGGTGGTGCAGGTGTACCGCCACGCGGACGCACGGCGGCTCGAGGAGCTGCTGCGGGCCGCCAGCCGGTTCCGCCACCGGATCATCGTCACGGAGTCGGTCTTCGCGATGGACGGCGATCTGGCGCCGCTCGCCGACATCACGGCTGCGGCGCGGCGGCACGACGCCTGGCTGGTCGTCGACGAGGCGCACGCAACCGGGGTGTTCGGCCCCACCGGGGGCGGCCTCGTCGAGCAACTGGGCCTGACCGGCGATGTCGACGTGCATCTCGGCACCCTCAGCAAGGCGCTGGGATCGCTCGGCGGTTTTGTCGCCGGATCACGCACGCTGATCGACTGGGTGCTGAACGCGGCGCGGACCTTCGTCTATACGACCGCACTCCCGCCCCCCGTAGTGGCCGCGGCGCGGGCCGCGACCGCCGTGATGCAGGCGGAACCGGAACTGCGGGCGCGGCTCTGGTCGAACGCCGCGACGCTCCGCGCATTGCTCGAGGGCGCCGGCTTCACTCTCGCCGCCAGCGCCTCTCCGATCCTGCCGGTCCTGGTGGGCGATGCAGACGCCGCCGTGCGTCTCGCCGACGCGCTGCTGGACCGGGGTGTCCTCGTTCCCGCCATCCGCCCCCCTACGGTGCCAGAAGGAACGGCGCGCCTGCGCGTGACGCCAATGGCGACGCACACTGACGAGGATCTGGCCACCGTGGCCGCCGCGTTCGTCGATGCCGGCCATGCAACCGGAGCCATTGCATGAGTGGAAGCAACGCTTCCGACCCTGTCTCGCGCCAGGCCGCTTCCGGCGGAGGCGCGACGAGCGCCGCCACGGCAGCGGCCGACCTGCCGTACCGTACGGTGCGGGCGCTCGACCACGCGCACGTCTGGCATCCATTCACGCCGATGCAACAGTGGTGCGCCGAGGAGCCGCTGGTGATCGTACGGGCGGAGGGACACGATCTGATCGCCAGCGACGGGCGGCGGTACCTCGACGGCGTGTCGTCGCTCTGGTGCAACGTCCATGGTCACAACCGGCCGGAGCTGAACGAGGCGATCACTACCCAACTCGAACGTGTCGCGCATACGACATTGCTCGGCCTGACCCATCCGACCGCCGCGGAACTGGCGGAACGCCTGGTGGGGTTGGCGCCCGACGGCCTGACGCGCGTGTTCTATTCCGACGACGGCGCCACCGCGGTCGAGGCGGCGCTCAAGATGGCGCTGCAGTTCTGGCAGATGACCGGGGCGCCGCAGCGGACCCGCTTCGCGTCGCTGGTCGACGCCTATCACGGCGACACGCTCGGTGCGGTAGGTGTCGGTTATTCCGACGCGTTCCACCACTACTACCGCCCGGTGCTGGCCGGGGCGCTTCGCCTGACGCCACCTCACCTGTTCCGCTGGCGGGACCGGTTGCCGCCGGCCGAGGCGCTCGACCGCGCCGTCTGCGAGGCACGGGCCGCGATCGCGCGGAATGGCGACACGCTGGCCGCGGTGATCGTCGAGCCGCTGATGCAGGGCGCGGCCGGCATGTGGCCCCATCCCCCCG
Source organism: uncultured Vicinamibacteraceae bacterium (assembly GCA_964550305.1). GTDB lineage: Bacteria > Acidobacteriota > Vicinamibacteria > Vicinamibacterales > UBA8438 > VXRJ01. The sequence continues at coordinate 16,716 of CAZJYU010000003.1, forward strand.
CCTACCTCCGCGCCCTGCGGGAGGCAACGCGGGACGCGGATGTCCTGCTGATCGCCGACGAGGTCGCGACCGGGTTCGGGCGGACCGGCACGATGTTCGCCTGTGAGCAGGCGGACGTCACTCCGGATCTGTTGTGCCTCGCCAAGGGCGTGACCGGCGGCTATCTGCCGCTCGCCGCCACCCTCGCAACTGAACGGGTGCATGACGCGTTCCTGGGGGCGCCCCACGAAGGACGCACCTTCTTTCATGGTCATACCTACACCGGCAATCCGCTAGGGTGCGCGGCGGCGCTCGCGAACCTCGATCTGTTCGAAACCGACCGGACCCTGGATCGCCTCGCTCGCACGATCACGCAGCTCAGGCGGCGCCTGGCCACGGAGGTCACACCGCTGCTCCACGTCGCGGATGTGCGGCAATGCGGCGCGATGGTGGGCATTGAGCTGGCCGCCGATGCCCAGGCCCGCCGGCCGTACCCTTCGGCCGACCGCATGGGCGCCCGCGTCACGGCGGAGGCACGGGCGCGCGGGGTAATCGTCCGTCCGTTGGGCGACGTCGTCGTGCTGATGCCCCCGCTCTCCATTCGGGAGGCGGAGTCGGACCGGCTGATCGACGTCGTTGGCGACGCCATCACCGCGGCAACCGGCGCGTAACGACGGGAACCCGGCGGTCGCGGCCACCATGCCTGGCTACTTCGTCACGGGGACCGACACCGGCGTCGGCAAGACGTTCGTCACGTGCGGGATCGCGGCCACGCTACGCGCCCGCGGCCTGACGGTAGGCGTCATGAAGCCGATCGAGACCGGGTGCGGACCGTCCGGCGCGCGGCGACCGACCGACGCGATTGCGCTCCGGGACGCTGCCGGGAGCGGGCTCGACCTGAGGCAGATCTGCCCCTGCCAGCTCGAGGCGCCGCTCGCGCCCGACGTGGCGGCGCGCCTGGAGGGGACGCGGATCGATCCGGCCGTGATCGTCGCAGCCTACCGCAGCATCGACCGGGCACACGACGTGACCCTGGTGGAGGGCGCGGGCGGCCTGCTGGTGCCCATCGACGGGCGCTACACGATGGCGGAGCTGGCGCGTGACCTCGGTCTGCCGCTCCTGGTGGTCGTCGATTCGAAGCTGGGGGCGATCAACCACACACTGCTGACGCTCGAGGTTGCGGCGGCGCGCGGCCTGCGTGTCGCGGGCTACATTCTCAACCGCGCCGCGCCGGACGAGGATGCCGCGACCGCGACGAACGCCGAGTTGCTCGCGCGATGCACCGGCGTGCCATGCCTCGGCCGCGTCGCGTGGAGGACGGCGGACGCCGTGGATGCAAGGAACAACGTAGGCGACGCGGTGCACGTCGACCGGCTGCTCAACTGGTGATACTGCGGAGACCCAGGCGGTCGAGCAACGCGGCGTCGGTATCCGGTTCGGGGTTCGGCGTGGTCAGCAGGCGGTCGCCCAGAAAGATGGAGTTGGCGCCCGCCAGAAAGCACAGGGCCTGCGTAACGTCGTCCATCGCCATCCGGCCGGCGCTCAACCGAACCTTTGCCGCCGGCATCAGAATGCGCGCGGTGGCGATGACCCGTACCACCTCGTCCCACGGAACCGGCGGCTGATCGCCGAGCGGCGTGCCGCCGACCGGCACCAGCGTGTTGATCGGGACGCTCTCCGGATGCGGCTCCTGGCGCGCGAGTTCCCACAGCAGGTCGACCCGGTCGGCGTGTGTCTCCCCCATGCCCAGAATGCCGCCACAGCAGACCCTGATGCCGGCGTTCCGCACCTCTTGCAGCGTCGCGAGGCGGTCGTCGTAGGTGCGGGTCGTGATGATCGATCCGTAGAAGGTGCGCCCCGTGTCGAGGTTGTGGTTGTAGAAGTCGAGACCGGCGTCGCGCAGCCGTTCGGCCTGGCTTCGGTCGAGCATGCCGAGCGTGGCGCAGGTCTCAAGCCCCTGCACCTTCACCGCGCGGATCATCGCCAGTACCTGATCGAACGCCGGACCGTCGGTCGCTTCACGCCATGCCGCACCGATGCAGAAGCGGTCGGCGCCGCCAGCCCGGGCCCGCGCCGCCGCGGCCGCGACGTCGTCCACGCGCATCAGGCCGGACGGCTCCACGCCGGTGTCGTAATGCGCGGACTGCGGGCAATAGGCGCAGTCCTCGGGGCAACCGCCCGTCTCGACGCTCAGCAGCGACGCACACTGCACCGCTTCCGGGTCGTGGTGGCGCCGGTGGACCGACGCCGCTTCGTACACCAGGTCGAGAAGACCGCGACGGTAGACGGCCGCCACGTCGCTGCGTGTCATGGAATCGGTGTCCATTGGCGGAACGCTGACAGAATTATAGAGGGCCTCCCTCCTATAATGGACGGCCATCATGTTCGACGGTCTGACGCCCGAGGCCCTCGCCGCACGGGAACGCGAGCTGACGGCGCGGTTCGAAACGCTGTGCCGCGCCGGCCTCAACCTGGACTTGACCCGCGGAAAGCCCGGCCTCGATCAGGTGGCCCTGTCCGATCCGGTCGACGCCGCGCTCGGCGGCGACTACCGGTCGGAGAACGGCACCGACGTCCGGAACTACGGCGGCCTGACCGGCATTCCGGAGGCTCGCAGGCTCGGCGCCGAGATGCTGGAGGTCGACCCGGCTCTCGTGATTGCAGGAGGCAATGCCAGCCTGCAACTGATGTACCAGTACGTCCTGCACGCCTGGCTCCACGGCCCGCTCGGTCCGGGCACGGCGTGGCGGGACGAGCCGGGGCCGCTTCGCTTCCTGTGCGTTGTGCCGGGCTACGACCGACACTTCACGATCACCCAGAGCCTGGGCTTCGAGCTGGTATCGGTCCCCATCCGTGAAGACGGCCCCGACATGGACATGATCGAGGCACTCGTGACGGATGACCCGGCGATCAAGGGCATCTGGTGCGTACCGAAGTACTCCAATCCCACCGGCTGCGTCTACTCGGACGCCACCGTCGACCGACTCGCCCACCTCGCGCGCCGCGCCGGACCCAACTTCCGGATCCTGTGGGACAACGCGTACGCGGTGCATGACCTGGACGACCACCCGCCCGTGCTGGCCAACCTGATGGCGCACGCTCGGGACGCCGGCACCCAGGACAGCGTCGTGATGTTCACCTCGACCTCGAAGATCACCCGCGCCGGCGCCGGTATCTCGTTCATCGCGATGTCGCCCGGCAATCTCGCGCCGTTCACCGCCACACTCGGCGCGCAGACGATCGGACCCGACAAGGTGAATCAGTTGCGGCACGTCCGGTACCTGAAGAACCTCGACGGTATCCGCGCCCTGATGCGGCGCCACGCCGCCATCGTCCGGCCGAAGTTCGATCGGGTGCTGCAGCATCTCGATGACGGACTGGAAGCGGACGGGGTCGGGACCTGGAGCCGCCCCCGCGGCGGGTACTTCCTCTCGTATGACGGACCGCCCGGCACGGCCGCGGCAGCAGTCGAGCTGGCCCGGCAGGCAGGCGTGAAGCTGACCCCCGCCGGCGCCACGTTCCCTTACGGACGCGACCCGGATGACACGAACATCCGGATCGCGCCCACCTACCCGTCGCTGGATCAACTCGATCGCGCGATGCCGGTCTTCGTCACCGCGGTCGCGCTCGCCGCCGCCCGCCAGCAGCTTCGGTCGGGCGTGGCCCGTACCTGACCCGCCGGCGGCCGCGTCGTCGCTACGCGCATGGGCGCCACGCGCGTCAGCGGTAGAGCGGATTCGGGTGGTCGAAACGGCAGCCGGCGTCCCAGGCCGAGCGCTGATTGCCGTGCGCCGGAATCCCTCCCGCGTCCTTGATCATTCGCGCCATGTGCAGCAGGTTCCAGGTCATGAACGTCGTGTTGCGGTTCGTGAAGTCGTTCTCCGGGCCGCCCGAGCCCTCGTCGAGGTAGGACGGACCGGGGCCCGCCTCGCCCAGCCATCCGGCGTCCGCCTGCGGCGGGATGACGTAGCCCAGGTGCTGTAACGAATAGAGCAGGTTCATCGCACAGTGCTTGGCGCCATCCTCGTTGCCCGTAATGAGGCAGCCGCCGACACGGCCATAGTAGGCGTACTGCCCCTGATCGTTCAGATTCCCTGACGCCGCATACAGCCGCTCCACCACCCGCGTGGCGACCGAGGTCTTCTCGCCGAGCCAGATGCTCGTGCCAATCACCAGGATGTCGGCGGCCATGACCTTCTCGAGCAGCATGGGCCAGTCGTCCTGTGACGCGCCGTGCTCGCGCATGTCGGGATACACGCCGGGCGCCATGCTGTAGTCGACCGGCCGGATCAGCTCGGTCGCCACCCCGTTCTTCTCCATGACGGCGCGCGACATGCGAATCAGCCCTTCCGTGTGCGAGAGTTCCGGGCTTGGCTTCAGCGTGCAGTTGAGAAAGATGGCTTGCAGGTCCGAGAAATCCCACCGGCTCTCGGAGCACAGTTGTTCCTGACGCGCATCCAGCATCGACGTTCCTTTCGGCGGGCTGCTAGGGGCGGTGCTCGAACACGTGCTCGACTTCCACGGCCCGAATGCCCGCCCGCTCCGTGACGTTGTCGCCCGCAAGCCGCTCGCCAAACTCGCCGTACCGCGCCACCACTTCCTGTGACTGCGGCGGCAGCGGAAACTGCACGACGACCTGCACCTCGCCGCGCGGCCAGCGGAACGTGTTGATCCGGGTCCAGAACGTACTGTCCTGCACCGCAGCGCGGCCGGATTCCATCAGATTGTCCGCCGGCCACTCTTCCATCGGCAACGTCCGGCTCGCCTCGTGCGTCACGCGATAGTTCACGTACGCGCCGTCCGGAAGGTCGGTTGCCCCCTCGATCCAGAGCTGCCGCCATTCCGAGCGGTGAGTTACGTCGAGCTGCACCGTTCCCGCACCGACCCCGTCGCCACCGTTCCCACCCGCCGGACCGCACCCAGCGGCCATCAGCAACAGAAATGCCGGCGCGAGACGCCAGATTCTTGTCAACATCCTCCGGATTATAGGGAGCAGTGAGTAGAATGCGGCGAAGTGACCAACAGCGAGGTGCTTGTTCCATGAACGACACAACAACCGGCCAGACAACGGATACGGCGCGCGCCTGGTTTCCCGTCGTCACCTGGAGCGCGATCGCAGTGCTCGTCGGCGCCGCCCTCGGCGTAATTGCCGCCCTGGGCTATCGCACCGGCGCCCTGCAACTGCTCGACTCCTTCGCAGTGCTGCGCTGGAGCGCCCGGATCTCCGCCGCCGCGGCGGCTCTTGCCCTGATCGGCGCCCTCTGGGCGGCGTACCGGCGCCTCCATTGGCGTAACGTCCTGGCCGGCGTGCTCGCGGCCGCGCTCGGCTTTGTCTGCTACAACATCCCGGCGCAGCAGCAGGCGATCGCCCGATCCGTGCCGCCGATCCACGACATCACCACCGACACCGACGACCCACCCCAGTTCGTCGCCATCCTTCCGCTTCGGGCCGACGCGCCGAATCCGCCCGAGTACAACCCGGAGGTGGCCGCGCAGCAGCTTGAGGGGTATCCCGATCTCGGAAGCATCACACTCGACGCGCCACCCTACGCGGCGTTCGAGCACGCGCTTGCCGCGGCCGAGAACATGGGCTGGGAAATGGTCGCCGACGACGCCATCAACGGCCGCATCGAAGCCACCGACACCACGTTCTGGTACGGCTTCAAGGATGACGTGGTAATCCGGATCCGTCCCGACGGCGCCGGCAGCCGCATCGATGTTCGGTCAAAGTCGCGCGTCGGGGGGAGCGACGTGGGAGCCAACGCCCGCCGTATCCGCGAGTACACCGCGCGCCTCCTGGGCAACTGAGGCGTGTGGTACGCTTGATCGACTGACGGGGCGTGGCGCAGCCTGGCAGCGCGCCTGCTTTGGGAGCAGGAGGTCCCGAGTTCGAACCTCGGCGCCCCGACCAGAATTCCCTCCAGCCCGGACGACGGCCGCCCTGTGTTGCCCGCGTTGACACCCCGGATCGCGCGCCGCGCGGCGGGGTGGTCGATCGCCGGCATGCTGGTGCTGACGATCGCCGGCGCCGCGTGGCCGGCGGTGCCGGGGCTGGCAGCGCCGGTACTCGCCTGGATCGCGCTGGCGCTGCTGTGGCCGGGGATCGACCGGCGGCAGCAACTGCAAGCGTTGTTGTTTGTCGCCGCGGGTGTCGCCGCTCTGGCCTGGGGCGTGAGTCGCGGAGCGCCACTCCGGCTCGACAGCCTTCTGGGCCAGAACCAGCCGATCCTGTCGATGCTCGCCTCCGTCACCCTGCTGCGCCTCCTGAACCGTCCACCGCGAGAGGACGAACCGGAACTGCCACGTGGCCTGGGCGCCTACCTCCAAAGCGTGGCGGGGGTGCACGCAGTCGGCTCGATCATCAATATTTCCGCCGTCATCATCATGGCCGACCGGCTGGCGCGGGCGCAGCCGCTGGGCTACGGGCAGGCGCAGCTCCTCAGCCGGGCATTCAGCGCCGTCGCCTTCTACTCGCCGTTCATCGGCGGCGTTGCTCTGGCGCTCTCCTATACGCCCGGGTCAAGCCCCCTCGTGATGATGCTGTTCGGGATACCGCTCGCCGCCGCCGCTTTCCTGCTGCTGTACTGGTTCGCAGGCAGAGGCTGGGCCGGCAGAGTCGAGAGCTTCCGCGGGTACCCGCTGCATATGCGGGACCTTAAGGTGCCGCTGGCGCTGGCCGCCGCAGTGCTCCTGGCCGCCGTGGCAGCGCCCCGTCTGTCGGTGCTTGCCCTCATCACGATAGTCACGCCAGTGGTGGTCCTGCCTGTCCTGCTCCGGCGGAGCGGGGTACCGGGTCTCCGTCCCGCCCTGACGGAATACGTGCGGGAACGCGCCCCGCAGATGGGCGGTGAACTGGCGTTGTTCCTCGGCGCCGGGACGCTGGCGGCGGGCATGGTGGCGGCCACCGCGGGCTCCGGCGACTGGCTGTTGCTGCCGCGGCTGGATGCTCTCCACGCGAGCCTGCTCGTGCTGATCTTCATCGCGACGTCCCTGGTCTGCATCCACCCTGCGGTGCTGGTGGGCATCACGGTGGCGCTGGCGGAAACGACGGTCGCCGACCCAACACTGCTCGCGACGACGTTCGCGATGGGGTGGGGCCTCGGCTGCGCGGTCAATCCGTTGTCCGGCGTGAACGTGGTGCTCGCCACCCGTTACGGCGCCGACAACTGGCGCATCGCGCGGAGCAATATCGGATTCAGCGCCGCGCTGTACCCGGTGGCGGCCGGACTGCTCTATCTGTACGAGTTCTTCCGCCTGTAGCGCGCCTCGACGCGAAAGGAAGCGTGCGACTAGAAGAAGGCCCGCGCGTGCCACGAGTCGGACGCCGGCACTTCCCAACGCCCAGCGCGGACCTCCCCGAGACTCGTCAGCGTGTTGTTGAAAACGGTCGTATCGGGGCCGACCGCGCCAGCCTCGGCAAGCCGCGCAAACGCATCGCGCGGCACCCGGGCAATGGCCTCGCCCTGCCGGAACAGCACCGGCGCGTGATTGACCAGCTCCACGCCGAGTTCCCGCTGGAGTTCCTGCATCCGCCGCACGAGTGCGTCAATGGAACAACCGGACGGACCCGCGGCCCGCTGATCCACCGCGATGAAGAGGAACTGGTCGTAAACGAGATTGCGACCGGCGACCAGGGGCACCGCGTGGGCTCCCCATTGGTCGATGAAGGCATCGACCTCGGCCAGCAGGCGTGTCTGTTCCGGCTCGGTCAGCTTCCGCGCGGCCGAGAAAATCCAGACACGGGCATCACCAGGCAGTTCAGCAAACGCGACGCGCGGCATCCACTCCTCCTCTACTGATCACTCGTCAATAGAATACAGCCCCGTGGATACGCGCTTGCCTGACGGTGCGTCGCCGGTCGCCGCCACCCTCCACACGATTGCCGCGGAGACGCATGGCCGGTACCTGGTGGCGCCCGCCAACCGTCCGGGTCCGGCCCCGATGCTCATCGGATTCCACGGGTACGGCGAGCACGCCGAACGCCATCTCGCGGAACTCGACCGCATCCCGGGCAGCGAGGGGTGGATCCGGGTTGCCGTACAGGCTCTCCACCGGTACTACAGCGAGAGCCGCCGGCACGTCGTGGGAAGCTGGATGACTCGCCAGGACCGGGCACTCGCCATCGCCGACAACATTGGCTACGTCCGCGACGTCGCGCACGCCGTCCACGGCGAATACGAGACGACCGGCACGCTGGTCTGCTGCGGCTTCTCGCAGGGAGTCGCCATGGCCTTCCGCGCGGCGCTACGGGCCGGGCAGCCGTGCCGCGGCGTAATTGCCCTGGCCGGGGACGTGCCGCCTGAACTGCAGACCCAGCCGGGCCTGGATTGGCCGCCCGTCCTGATCGGCCGCGGGCGGGAAGACACGTGGTACACGCGGGACAGGATGGACGCCGACATCGCGTTCCTGCAGCGCATCCGCGTTCCCGTCACTTCCGTCGTCTTCGAAGGCGGGCACGAATGGACCGACGACTTTCGCGCAGCGGCCGGACGCTTTCTGACGGAGCTCCTGTGATGACAACATCCTTCAGTGTTCCCCTCGACGGGCCCGACCCTGTCAGCGCGCTCGACTATCCCGCCGCGACCGCGGCTTCCGCTACTCTGAGCATCACACTCATTCTCGCGCACGGGGCCGGCGCACCTCAGACGCACCCGTTCATGACCGCGTTCGCTCGGGGTTTGTCGAACCGCGGGCTTCACGTCGTGACCTTCAACTTCCCCTACATGGAACGAGGGCGCCGCGTTCCGGATCCCGGCGCCCGCCTTGAAGCGTGCTACCGCGACGTGATCGCGGCGGTCCGGGCACGGCGGCCGGACACGGGCCACCGCCTCTTCGTCGGTGGCAAGTCGATGGGCGGGCGCATCGCGTCGCAGGTCGTCGCCCGCGACACCGCGGGCGGAGCATCCCTCGGCGTCGACGGCCTGATCCTGCTGGGCTATCCCTTGCATCCTCCTGGCCGCCCGGACAAGCTCCGCGACGCGCACCTGCCGTCGATTGCCGTGCCGATGCTGTTCGTGCAGGGCAGCCGCGACGCGTTCGGCACACCGGACGAGCTCCGCCCCGTGCTCGCCGAATGCGCCGCAGCCGAGCTGGTTGTCGTCGACGGCGGGGATCACTCCTTCAGGGTGCGCAGGAAGCACGTCCCGGCCGAGGCCGAGATCCATGCGACGGTTCAGGACACGATCGTTGCGTGGTGCGGGCGGCGCTAACGCCGGTCAGGCCAGGCGCTGGCCCAGCCGTCCGATGGCCTCACCCTTCACCGGCGAGATCAGTCGCCCGCGAGACGGGCACTGTACTCGCGGATGCGCTCCGCATTGGCGCCGACATCGCTCCGGCCCACTCTCGACTTGGAGCGGACATCAATGCGGCTGCCGGGGCCATCCGGGCGGACGCGGATGACGACGTCGTCCTTGAAGCCGTACCAGAAGGTCGTGTCGGTCGCTTCTATCCGCCCCGCCGCGGCATCGTCCGCCACCAGCTCCCACCCCATTGCCTCGGCTGCGGCCAGCGCCTGCGAGAACGCTTCGGCGGGCGGTGCGTCCAGCATCACCGAACGGAGATCCGGATATCCCTCGCGCTGCTGTTCGGCAACTGCGGGGTCGTACTCCGGAGGGTTCGGGGCGTCGGCCCGGAGGGGAAGAATGGCGACGAAGGACGGCGGATCGTCGGTGTCGGTCGTGATGTCATGGATCGGCGGGACCGATTGGGCAATCGCCTGCTGCTCTGCCGGGACCATGTAGCAAACCGCTCCCAACGCGGCGGCGACCAGGCCGGCCACGACGTTCTGCCAGTGCAGCCGCCGGAACGCGACCCAGATCGCCGCGATCAACGCGATGCCCGCCGCGCCCGCCGAGATGAGAGCGCCCCAGCGGAGAAGGGTGAAGGACATCCCGAGTCCGAGCAGGCCCGTGCGGTAGCCCAGGGCGGCGGCGAGCACGAGCAGAGCGCCGACGGCGACGGCGCCGGTGCCGGCGCAGACAACGGGCGACCAGGTGCGGGGCGTGGTTCCGGGCGTGCTGGCCATTCTGGCTCCTTCCCCAGAGATCGTGATGAACCTGGCGATTCTATACGTCTTCCTTGAGCGTCACCGCGTCCAGGAACGGCATCATCGCGCGGAGCTCGGCGCCCACCTCTTCGATCTGGTGCGCCTGCTCCTGCCTGCGCTGCGCCATGAACCAGGGGCGGCCCGCCTTGTCCTCGGCGATCCACTTGCTGGCGTACGTGCCCTCCTGAATGTCCTTCAGGATCTGCTGCATCGCCTGTCGGGTCTCGTCCGTCACGACGCGCGGGCCACCGGTGTAGTCGCCGTGCTCGGCCGTGTCGCTCACCGAGTAGCGCATGTAGTTGAGGCCGCCCCGGTAGAAGAGGTCCACGATCAACTTCAGCTCGTGCATGCACTCGAAGTACGCCACTTCGGGCTGGTAACCGGCTTTGACCAGAGTCTCGAAACCCGCCTTCACGAGCGCGCTGACGCCACCGCACAGCACCGCCTGCTCACCGAACAGATCCGTCTCGGTTTCCTCCGCGAACGTGGTCTCGATAACGCCCGCGCGCGTCAGGCCGAGCGCCTTGGCGTACGACAGCGCAAGCGCCTTGGCGCTGCCGGTCGCGTCCTGCTCCACCGCGATCAGGGCCGGCGTGCCGCCCCCCTCGAGAAATACCTCGCGCACCCGGTGACCGGGCGCCTTGGGGGCGATCAGGGTGACGTCCACGTCGGGGGGTGGCTGAATCGTCTTGAAGCGGATGTTGAAACCGTGCGCGAACATCAGCATCTTGCCCGCGTCGAGATGCGGCGCCACCTGCTCCGCGTAGATGCCCGCCTGCGTCGTGTCCGGCGTCAGCAGCATGATGACGTCGGCCCATGCCGCCGCCTCGGCGCCTGACACGACCGTCAAGCCTTCTGCCTCCGCCCTGGCCGTCGACCGGCTCCCCTCGTGCAGCGCCACGCGCACCGCGACGCCACTCTCCCTGAGATTCAACGCATGCGCGTGTCCCTGCGAGCCGTAGCCGAAAACCGCCACCCTCCGCCCCTGGATCAGCCCGAGGTCGGCGGAGTCGTCGTAGTAGATCGTCGCCATCGTGTCGCTGCCCTCTCGCTGTCGATGTGATGGTTACAGGGCCAGGAACGGGCCCGCGAAACGGACAGTTTACACCGAGTACGAAACGTCGGGGTCGTCGTCGGTTCCGCCCGACGCCGCCCCGGACGGGCGGTTCGCCGGCCGGACCGGGAGGTCGGCCGGATCGATCATCACGCTGTGCGCGCCCCGCACCATGGCTACCCGGCCGGTCCGCACGATCTCGAGGATGCCGTAGGGCCGGAGCACCTCCAGCAGACCGTCAATCTTCTCCTCCGTGCCGATGGTCTCGATCACCATCGCGTCGGGCCCGACATCCACCACACGCGCCCGGAACGCGTCGGCAAGCTGCATGACGTGGGTCCGCGTCTCCGCCGTCGCCCCCACCTTGACCATCGCCAGCTCCCGGAACATCACGGCGGCGTCGGTTACATCATGCACGCGCAGGACGTTCACCAGCTTGTAGAGATTCGCCTCGAGACGACGTCCGCCGATCGGGTCCGTGCGCACGACGATCGTCATCCGTGACACGCCGGGCGCTTCGGCATGGCCGACCGTAAGCGACTCGATGTTGAACGCGCGCCGCCGGAAGAGCGAGGCGACCCGGTTCAGCACGCCCGGCTTGTCCTCGACCCAGACGACGAACGTGCGGCGTGGCTGTGCGGCCATGGTGTGTCTCGCGCCTCCAGCTACTTCGTCTCTCGCTACTCGTCGTCCGCCGTCTCGACAATCGGCGCCGGGCTGGGCCGGCGAATCATATGGTGCAGGTCGGCGCCGGCCGGCACCATCGGGTAGACCGTGTCTTCCTGCTCGACCTGGAAGTCGATCACCACCGTACGGTCGTCGTCGCGGGCTCGCTGCACCGTCGGTTCCACCTCGCCGCGGGTCTTGACCGTGGCGCCACCCAAGCCAAAACACTGAGCCAGCCTGGCGAAGTCCGGGCTCAGCAGCGGCGTAGCGGCGTAACGGCGCTCGTAGAAAAACTCCTGCCACTGCCGCACCATGCCGAGATAGCCGTTGTTGATGATCGCCACGTTGATCTTGATCCGCTCCTGCGCGATCGTGGCGAGCTCCGCCATCGTCATCTGAAAGCCACCGTCGCCCGCCACCACCCACACTTCGGCATCCGGCCTCGCCAGCTTTGCGCCGACCGCGGCCGGCAACGCGAAGCCCATCGTCCCGAGGCCGCCCGAAGTAATCAGCGTGCGCGGGTCGTTGTGGTGGTAGTACTGCGCCTCCCACATCTGGTGCTGGCCAACATCGGTCACGACGATTGCCTTTCCGTCGGTCATCCGCCAGATGTCGTTGATGACGTGCGCAGCGTAGAGGTGCCCACTGTCGGGAAGGTTCTGGATGTCGCGGACGGCGACGTCCCCTTTCATTTCGCGGATCGTCTCGAGCCACGCCTCGTGACGGTTCTCCTCGACCAGTGGCGCCAAGTCTTCCAGCACCGCGGACAGGTCGCCGGCCAGGGCGACATCCACCCGGACGTTCTTGTGGAACTCCGCCGGATCGATGTCCACATGCACCTTGCGCGCATTCGGCGCGTAGGTCTTCACGTTGCCGGTGACCCGGTCGTCGAAGCGCATGCCGAGCGCCAGCAGGAGATCCGCCTCCTGAATGGCGGCATTGACCCACGACTCGCCATGCATCCCCATCATTCCCATGTTGAGCGGATGCTGGGCCGGAACGCCGCCGATGCCAAGCAGCGTCATCGCGATCGGGATGTGCGCCCGCTCGGCCAGCTCCCGCACCTGTCCCATGGCGCCCGACAGGAGCACGCCGTGACCGGCCAGGATCACCGGCCGCTTGGCCCGGTTCACGAGGTCGGCCGCCCTCCGGTACTCGTCGTCGGACGCGCGCAGATGCGGCCGGTAGCCCGGCAGCTTCACGTCGTCCGGCCCGAACTGCAACTCGGTCGACGCCTGCTGCGCGTCCTTCGTGATGTCCACAAGCACGGGGCCGGGGCGGCCGGATCGCGCGACGTACATCGCCTCGCGAATCACCGGCGCGATCTCTTCGACGTGCGACACCAGATAGTTGTGCTTGGTAATCGGCAGCGTGACACCGGTGACATCCGTCTCCTGGAACGCGTCCGACCCGATCAGCCGGCTCCCCACCTGACCGGTGATGCACAGAATGGGCGAAGAGTCGAGCATTGCCGTCGCGATGCCGGTCACCATGTTGGTGGCGCCCGGACCGGAGGTGGCCACCGCCACGCCCACCTGGCCGCTCGCGCGGGCGTAGCCATCCGCCATGTGGGTCGCCCCCTGTTCGTGGCGAACCAGAACGTGGCGAATCGGGTACTCCAGCAGCGCGTCGTAAGCAGGCAGGATTGCCCCGCCGGGATAGCCGAAGACGGTGCCGACACCCTCCCGCACCAGCGCTTCCCAGATGATCTGCGCGCCCGTTCTCATCGAAGCCATGTCGTTGCCTCTTGCCTGATTGTGCCCGTGCCCCGGCTCGTCAGTTCGTTACCGCCCCACCCGCCGCCGACGAGACGAGCCGCGCGTACTTCGCCATCACTCCGCTCCGGAACCGCGGCTCCGGCGGCTGCCACGCCGCGAGGCGCGACGTGATCTCCGCCGCGTCCACTTCGAGCTCCAGCCTGCGGTTCCGTTCGTCGAACAGGATCGGATCGCCGTCCCGCACCACCGCGATGGGACCGCCCGACGCCGCCTCCGGCGCCACATGGCCTGCCATCATGCCGCGCGTCGCGCCGGAGAAGCGGCCGTCGGTCAGGAGCGCTACCGACTCGCCCAGACCGGCGCCGACAATGGCCGCGGTCACGGCCAGCATCTCACGCATCCCCGGCCCTCCCTTGGGACCCTCGTACCGGATCACCACCACGTCGCCCGGCCGAACCCGTCCTGCCCCGACCGCTCCGAACGCCGCTTCCTCGCTGTCGAACACGCGCGCCGGACCCCGGTGCGTCGACGGCTCGTGGCCCGCCACCTTCACCACGCATCCTTCGGGGGCCAGATTCCCCTTCAGGATCACCAGCCCCCCCGTGGGAGTTATCGGGTCGGTGACCGAACGGACCACCTCCTGCCCCTCGGTCTCCACGGTCGCGCGCGCCACCTCGCCGATGGTCTGGCCCGTCACGGTCAGGGCGTCCTCCCGCAACAGGCCCGCCTCCTGCAGCCGCTTGGCCACCAGACCGATGCCGCCGGCACGATACATGTCGGTGGCCACGAAGCGGCCGCCGGGCTTGAGGTCCGCCAGCAGCGGGGTCCGCTCACTTACCCGGTCGAAGTCGTCGATTGCGAGATCGACTCCGGCCTCGTGCGCTATCGCCAACAGATGCAGCACGGCGTTCGTCGAACCGCCGGTCGCGGCGACGGCCGCGATGGCGTTGTCGATCGCGGCGCGGGTCACGATCCGGCGGGGGCGGAGATCCTGAGAGACGAGATCCATCACCAGCTCGCCCGCCCGACGCGCGGCATCCGGCTTCTCGTCGGACATGGCCGGCACGCCGTTCGCACTCATCGGCGATACGCCGAGCAACTCGCAAACCGTCGACATCGTGTTTGCCGTGAACTGCCCGCCGCACGCACCCGGCCCGGGACACGCGACATCCTCCAGGGCGCAGAGTTGCGCGTCGGTCATCCGCCCCGCCGCATGCGCGCCGACCGCCTCGAAAACATCCTGGATCGTGACGTCGCGTCCTTCGTACCGGCCCGGCTCGATCGAGCCGCCATAGAGCACGAGTCCGGGGATGTCGAGGCGCACCAGCGCCATCACGCCTCCGGGGATCGTCTTGTCGCACCCCACGAGGATGACGATGCCGTCGAAGAGGTTGCCGCGCGCCACCAGTTCAATGGAATCGGCCACCACCTCGCGGCTGACGAGCGAGGCTTTCATTCCCTCGCTACCCATCGTGATGCCATCGGAGATGGAGACCGTGTTGAACTCCATCGGCGTGCCGCCGGCGGCGCGGATCCCGGCCTTCACCTGAGCGGCGAGGTCGCGCAGGTGATAGTTGCAGGGACCGATCTCGATCCAGGTGTTCGCGATACCGATGATGGGCCGTGCGAGATCGGCATCGCTGAAGCCGACCGCCTTCAGCATCGCGCGAGCCGGCGCGCGGCTCGGTCCGTCGGTGATCGCCGCGCTGCGTCGTTCGGGAGCCATTCTGTCTGTCACCAGCCTCATAAAGAAAAAGCCATCATCCGCTGTCGGATGATGGCCCTTCAAGGTCGCCGTGGGTGCGGATCAGGACATCATCCGGTTGCGGCCGGCGTAATGGCGCCGGCCACGCGAACGATGACGACGATGAAACGCTCCCACAGAGCCGCCATCTGCTTCCGGGCAAGGCCCGTGCCGCTGTTCAGGCCATTCTACTCCTCCGCGGCGCTGGCGCGTCAAGTGGCGGGCGCGCGTGGTGTATGATCCCGCGGCGATGTTCAGGCTGGTGACGACCGTCCGGGGCGGCGCGGTGAATCTCCCCGCCGCGTATGCGAAGTACGCGTCCGTCGACGAAGCCCGAAACGCGGCCAAGGCGCTCATGCACGAGCATCAGCGGGTGGTCCGCGTCATGATCGTCGAGGAGCCTGACCGTTTCGTGGAGTGGCTCGACCGCTCCTGATCGACCTCGGTCAGCCTCCTCCGACGCGGGTCGCTACCCGGGCCGGATCGTGACCCCAACCCCGATCCAGAGCAGCGGTACGCCTGCGTCTCGCGCCTGACCTCCCCTGAACTCGGTGAAGAAACCGTTCTCGTGGCCAAACCCAAACACGTAGTTCCAGCCCCCGCTGACATGGGTGCCGTCGACATCCATGAACCGCGCGATGTTCACACCTGGCCCGAGACCCTGATGGATGCGCCATCCCGTCCCGCCCAGCGTGACCCGGTAGATGAACTCGCCGCCAATGGCCGCGATTCGCCAGCCGGCGCCGAAGGCGCCGTTAATGCCCGGTCGAAGGACGAGCTGATCGGAGACGAGCGGGAATTCGATGTGCGAGCCGACGTAGATCTGCTCCGGATCGAACGCCGCTCCCGCCTGGAAGCCAACGCCTTGCGCGGCTGCCGCGAGCGGCAGGAACCATGCCGCGGCAGCACAGGCGACGAGGAGGCGGCGCCCATGCGCCACCTTAGTCGATCGCTTCAATCAGCTCGTAGGACAGGCCATTCGGATCCTCGACCACGACTGCGCGCGTCTCGCCAAACTCGTAGGGCCCTTCCAGCGGCACCCCCCTTGCCTCGAGATGGGCAATCACGGCGTCGAGGTCCGGATAGGCGAGTCCGATGCGATCGACCACTTGCCCGCGCGAACGTGCGAGCGGTTGATCGTTGCCGGGGCCGCAGCGACCGTCACGACACTGGCGCGGGTACCACAGCCAACTGGCATTCGCGACCCGCGCGTTCCCGGCCGGAATGCGGAGCTGTCCCACTTCCATGTACGTGGGATAGGTCACTTCGCCGGTCGGTACTTCGCACGGATCCCACCCGTTTCCGTCGAAGTTGAATTCGGAACTGAAGTTGTTCTGATTCTCGGGGAACTGCGCGCCAAGATGCTCCACATGCCAGTTCGCCGAACACAGCGGATCCTCTCCCCAGAAGTGCATGTGGCTCCGGAAGCTGTGGTTCTGACCCGCCGTGAATTCGATGAGCATGCCGTCGGGATCGACCAGGTACCCGAAGTCCAGGCCCGTGGTGGCGAGCGCAGGCGGGTTGTCCGCAGCCTCCGCCAGCCGCTCATCAATCTCACTCACCCGCAGCAGTGACTCTCCGAGGGGGAGGGCCAACGAATGCAGCGCGGTGAGTCCACCACCGGGCCCGCCATACAACGTGACGAGTTCGAACTCATCGGAATCGAGGGCGGCGATGCGCTCGCGGAACTCGTTGGTATTCGGCCCGGCAAACGTCGACCCGAAGGTCCAGAACCCACTCTGGGGATCGGACCGCTGCAGCTCACGGTTGAAGCCGCCGGGCGCCTGCTCGTCGACTTGCGTATACAACAGGTAGATTTCGTCGTAGAAGGCGGGGAATCCGGCGTAGGTGGTCTGCGTGCCCTCCGGCCAGTAGTTGCTGTACCAGTCGAGCGAGCGCTGGGGATCCACCGAGTTGATGTGGATGTGATTGAACGTTGGCTGGGGCAACCCCATGTCGACTGCCTCTGCATCCGCCGCGGGCTCCGGGCTCTCGGGCTCTGCGGGGGCACAGGCCATGGCCAGGAGGACGAGTCCCGCCGCGCCGGCAGCGAAGCCGAGTGATGTCCTGTTCATGCGAGTCTGCATCGTGGATCTCCTTTTCCCGTCCTCTCGGCGCGTCACCGCGTCACGGCTGCGCCCCACCCCATGCCGGGGCCGAAGAGTGGCCTCATTCTCGACTATTCCGGTACGCATTGTCCAATCGTGCCCGTCGTCCCAATGCGAGAGCCGCTCGAAGGACAGATGCCCGAAAGGCCCGGTTCGGTCTATCGCTGCGACGTATCCGCCCCAGCCCTCTGCTCCTCCATCCGCGCGCCGGCGAGGATGCCTTCGAGGGAGTAGTTGCCCTCGTGACAGGCGTACTCGAAGACCGGCTGCTCCGACCGCAACAGACGCACCATGGCGGTCCATGGCCGGGTCCAGGTCGTTTCATCCTCGACCGTGATCTCATACTCGATCTCGTCCGGACCCACCCGGGTATAGCGCTCGGTAAGGTGGAGGTTCTCGGCGGAACCCCGGTAGTTGCTCTCAGGCGAGAAGTTCCTCGTCTCGACCACCAGCGTGTCCCCCACCCAGCGGCCGCGCGAGTCCCCGTGGAGTTGTCGAATTCCCTCGTCCACGTGCGGCCGGCCATCCAGGGGAATGACCCGGACATCGTGAATCATCTCGGAGTAGATGGCGACGTGATCCGGTGTCTGCGCGATCTGGTAGTAGCTGTTGTATCCCGCTCCGAGCCCTCCGACCCTGGGCACGCCATACGAGATGCACCGGATTTGCGCCAACGTGTCCTCCGGCCCCTCGGGGGATCGGCCCCTCCCCGCGAACGCCGCCCGCTGCCGTTCCTGCGCCTCGGGCGTCATCGGCGGCAAACGACCATCCGGCGGATCGGTGATCAGCGAAGTTCGATTGTCGAAGTCGCGCTCCACCATCCATGCCGTACTGTAGTTGCCCGTGCCGCCGTCAAATGACTGGATCTCGTCGACGTTGGCCAGGGCCGCCTGGAACACCCCGTCGCCAAACGCCGCATCCCCCCCGGACTCGTGCTGCCGGCTCGCCGCCTCGCGCAGGGCGGCCACCTCCTCGTCCGAGAATTCGGCCTTTTCAGCGAGCGCTTCAGGCCGCTCCAGGGGAGTGGCGCTGTTGTTCGCCCATACGCCCTGCAGATCCGGATGTCCGTGGGGAGTGCGCGGCGCCTCCCACCCGTCGGGGACGGTTTGCGCGCCAAGTGGCATCGGTGCAAACGACAGAACGGCGAGTACCGTGAGCGTAGCCGTGACGAAACGAGCATGCATCAGATGAGCCTCCCTAACATGATCGGCCGGCGAGAGTTCTTGCGGCCTCGCTCGCGTCGTTGCGGATGCCGAACCCCATGAGTGTAACGCGGCTCCGTTCGATTCGTGCGCGAACCGTGTGGCGCGCCCGGCAGGACTCGAACCTGCGACCCTCGGTTTAGAAGACCGATGCTCTATCCAGCTGAGCTACGGGCGCCTGACGTTCAGACTACACCGACTCGGCCGCGCTACCGCCAGATCTCGGTCCCCGCCGTCCCCAACACCAGATTCACCACCAGGCCGTAACTCGCCGCGCCCGCATCCACGCGGTTGGCGCGCAGGAATCGGTCGTACACGACGCTCGTGCTGCGCTGCACGACCGGTGTCGTGTCGCGCCTGAACCGCGCGGCAATGGCGCGAAGATGCTCGCGCGGCACATCCTCGAGGACGGCCCACACCTGAGCCTGAAGATCCTGCGAGAGATACTGCACGAGACGGGGCGTCAGATACAACCAGGCACTGTAGCGGCTCCGCGCGTCGCCCGCCAGACACACGAGCAAACCGACGAAACTCGCCTCCGACTCGTCCGCGTAGCCCGCGAGGTGCGACCACTCGTGTGCCACAAGAAACGGCCGCTCGTAAGGCAGCACCGCCTCGTTCACCAGTACCTCGAGCGCCCACGGGTTCACCATGGCGTCGACGCCGGCGCTTCGGAAGTACGGCGCGAAGAGCGTTCTCTTGGGCAATGCCGGCACCGCGGGGCGCGATACGCCCAACTGGCGCTGCGCCGCGTCGAACGCCGGCCCCAGCACCACGGGCAGCTCGTCGAAGGTGGGCCACTGCCCTTCCGCGGCGGCCTGCCCATGAAGCTGATTGAGCCGTGCGACCGCCTCGTTCGAAAGCGTGAAAAGCGCCTCCTGGGTGATGCGCGTCTGTTGGTAGTCGAGCTTCTCGGTAAGTGGTTCCCGCCGGTAATTGAGACCCCACATCAGGAGAAACACCAGGTAGATCGCCGCGGCAAGTCCCAGTGTCAGGAATCCCGTGCGCAGTGCGGCCCTGGCAGAGGCGCGCCAGCCGGGTCGCACCCCCGCGACCGACCGCCACCACCCGACGCCGAGCAAAACCACCAGGCTGACGATTAGAAGGTCGAGCAGCGCGAAGCGAACCAGGCTCGAGAGGCGTGTGACCAGCGGCTGCCCCACCAGATAGGCGCCGGTCGAGTAAAAGCGCTCCACCCAGTCGGCGGGCGTGGGAGCGAGCGCGGCAGCGGCAGCGGCGGCAATCAGCCCCGCCGCCACCCGCGGCGCGGTGACGGTGCGCCGTATCCACCCGTCCGAGCAACCCGCCGCGGCCACGGTCGTCGCTACCTCCCGGCTGCTCCCGGTCCCGCGCTACCTCCTGCGAAGCAACACCTGATCCAGGCGAACGCCCCGATCGCTGAAGACGATGTAGTGGTCTGGACGAATTCGCACGACGGCCGGGGCGCCAGGCGTCCAGGCTTCAGTTCGTCCGCGCTCCGCCTCTGCCGGGACCAGCGCGCGCACCATAACGCCTTCGACCTTGACTTCCACCAACGTCGCACCGGCCTCCCCGTCCTCGCCGTCGCCGGCGGGGGCGACCGAGACCACCCGTCCCCTCAATCCGCCGCCCTCGCGGCGAAGCTGCACATGTTGCGGCCGAATGCCGGCCGTCACGTCGCGGCAGTACGTCTCGGCAATCTGGCCGGCGAGCGGGACCGTCTGATTGCCGATCAGCAGCGCCTGACCGTCCTTCTCCAGAATGGCGGGCACAAGGTTGATCCCTGGCCGCCCGAAGCACTGCGCCACGAACTCCGTCGCTGGCTTCTCGTAAAGCTCGGCCGGCGTGCCGAACTGCACCAGTCGGCCGTGCTGCAACAGGGCAATGCGGTCGGCGACCGCGAGTGCCTCGTCGGTATCACGTGTCGCATAGAACATCGTGCGGCGCTCCGGCGCCGGGTGCAGGGACCGCAGGCCACGGAGGAATGTGCGACGCGCATCGGCGTCGAGAAACGCCGGATGACCCGTGAGGTCGTCGATCAGCAACAGATCGGGCAGCGAGGAATACTGCGACGCCGGCGTCTCCCTCCCCTCTGCGGCGTCGGTGCTGCCGGGTCCGCGGCCGGTTCCGTCGAGCGTCGCATCGGGACACGCATAGCGTCGGAACGTGACGCCGCGCCATGTTTCGGCGCACCACCGCGGAGGGATGCGGTCGCACGGATTGCCGCCGCGCCACACGCGCGCCGCGCCCGACCCGTTGCCCGTCGTGTCGCCGCCAGCGCCCTCCGAGCCGTCCGATCCAATCACGACGCCGTCCTGGCTGTCTCGGCTGGCGATGAAGGCAAACAGGCCGGAAGCGACGCTGGTCGGCTGCGCCACGACGGCGATCAGTTCTCCCGAGCGAGCAAAAAAAGAAACGCTATCGAGGACCGGCCGGTCCGATCCCCCATCCCGGTAGGTCACCTGATCGAGGAAGAGATACATTGGCGCGGCGCACGGCGGCCATCCTGGCCCCCGCCGACCTCCATGGTACACTCTCGCGATGCCGGCCGAGCCGCCGCTCGCGTGGGGCCGATCGACCGTCGAAACCGCCTGCCCACTCGACTGCCCCGACACCTGCAGCCTGGCGGTATCGGTGGAGCGCGGCCGCGTCACGAAGATCGATCACTCCACCCGTCACGACGCCACTGCGGGGTACATCTGCCGCAAAGTGCGCGAATTCCAGGGGCGGGTTTACGGCCCGGATCGGCTGCATCATCCTGGTCGGCGGCGCGGCCAGCGGGGCGACGCGGACTTCGAGCGGATCGGCTGGGACCAGGCGCTCGACGAGATTGCCGGCCGGATGCGGGCAATCCGGGACGAATCCGGCGCTCAGGCAATCCTCCCTATCTCGTATGGCGGATCGAACGGCCTGCTCTCCCAGGACACCGTGGACGCCCGGTTGTTTCGCGCGTTCGGCACGTCGCGCCTCGCGCGCAACGTCTGCTCCGCGCCCACCACGACGGCGTCGGCAACCCTGTACGGCCGGATGCCGGGCGTGGCGTACGAGGACTACCGGCACGCCCGACTGATCGTGATCTGGGGCGCGAACCCGTCGACGTCCGGGTTTCATCTGGTCCCGCATGTGCGCGCCGCCATGCGCGAGGGCGCGGCGCTGGTGGTGATCGATCCACGGCGCACGCCGCTCGCGCGGCAAGCCGACATTCACCTCGCCGTCCGACCCGGCACGGACGTGGTGGTAGCCCTCGCGATCCACCGGTTCCTGTTCGAACACGGCCACGCCGACACGGCGTTTCTCGACGCGCACGCGCATCATGCCGATGAACTGCGCCGCCGGGCCGGGGAGTGGACGTTCGACCGGGCCGCCGCGGTTGCCGACGTCGACCCCGGCCTGCTCGAACGGGTGGCTGCGCTGTACGCCAGGACGTCTCCCGCCGTGATCCGATGCGGCTGGGGGCTCGAGCGAAACCGGAACGGCGGCAACGCCGCCATGGCCGTATTGTCGCTGCCGGCGGTGGGCGGCAAGTTCGGGGTCCGGGGCGGCGGTTTCTCCATGAGCAGCTCGCGCGCGATCCCGCTTTCCGAAGAAGACTGGATCGGCATGCGGGAACCGGCGACGCGTATCGTCAACATGAACCACCTGGGTCGCGCGCTGACGGACTACGACGACCCGCCGGTCAAGATGCTCTTCGTCTACAACTGCAACCCGCTGGTGACCATGCCAGATCAGAATCGGGTGCTGGCGGGCCTCTCGCGTGAGGACCTGTACACCGTGGTCTTCGATCAGGTGATGACCGACACGGCGCGATGGGCTGACATCGTGCTGCCGGCGACGACATTCCTCGAACACTACGATCTGGCGCTCAGCTACGGCCATGGCAACGTGCAGATCGTGCAGCCGGCGATTGAACCGATGGAGGAGGCCCGACCGAACGTCGACGTCTTCGGCGAACTGGGGGTGCGACTCGGCCTCGACCTGCCGGAGCGCACCCCGGCCGACACGGCCGAGCTGCTGCACGTTGCCGGTGCGCTGAAGGACAACGCGGGCCAAGCCTTGCTTGCATCGGGCATCACCCGTGGTGCGGCGCATCGCGCCCCGGTGCAGTTCGTCGATGTCTTGCCTCGGACTCCGGACGCGAAGATCGATCTTGTGCCCGACGACCTCGACCGCCAGGCGCCGCTCGGACTCTACCGCTACCGACCGGCGCCGGAAGATGACGGCGCCAGCGAGTTTCCCCTCGCGCTGGTTTCGCCCGCCAGCGCCAGGACGGTCAACTCCACGCTGGGCGAACTGGACACCCGCACGGCGCGCCTTCGGATCCACCCACGGGACGCGGCGCGCCGCGACGTGTCGACGGACGATGTGATCCGCGTCTTCAACGGCCGGGGCGAAGTGCATTGCCTGGCGCTCGTTGACGCCGACATGAGGCCGGGCGTGGTCTGCCTGCCGAAAGGGCTCTGGCGGCGCAGCACGCTGAACGGCTCGACGGCCAACGCACTCGCGCCGGACGATCTCACGGACCTCGGGGACGGCGCCTGTTTCAACGACGCGCGGGTTGAGGTGACGCGCATCGTCACCGCGCGGTTCGGCGGCGAGAGTGTCGCGCTCTGGACCGACACGTCGGCGGCGAAGGGGCTAAACTAGCGGTACCGTAACCCGCCGCTCCGCTAACCGGGGAGTACCATCAATGGCCGACCGCACCGTGATGTGCGTGAAATTCGGGAAGACGCTTCCGGGACTGCACGAGCCGCCGTGGCCCGGCGAGCTCGGCCAGCGCATCTACGAGAACGTGTCCGAAGAGGCGTGGAAGCTCTGGGAAGAGCGCATGAAGATGATCCTGAACGAGTACCGCCTGATGCCTTGGCAGAAGGAAGCCCAGAAGCTGGTCGCCCAGCAGATGGAGGACTTCTTCTTCGGCGAAGGATCCGCCCTTCCGCCTGACTACGTCCCGCCGCAGGCCAAACAGTAGGACTATCCCGCCGGACGGACGGCCAGCTCCGGCGCAATGTCGAACCTGAGGCGCGCGTGCGCCGCGCGCGCCGCTTCCACAACGTCGTTCCGATCGCGGCCACGGGCGAAGATGAAGCCGGGGTAGCTCGCGCCCTCCGGCCACGGGATGAGACGCTCACCCGGCTTGGCGGTAACGATCACCTCTTCGATCCCCGGCACCGCGCGCGCCGCGTCCACGCCCGTGACCTCCCGGCAGATGCCGGCGCCAGGCACCGGGATCATCATCACCGCCGATGCCTCGTCCGACACGCGCCAGCCATCGACTGCATCTCCGAGCGCGTGGCGGAGCAGCACCTCCTCGAGGGTCGCTACTGCCGCGCCATCCCGGCCCGCGCCGGCATGCGCCGGCGGAACGAACCGCAACACCCTCGCGCAGCGCCCGCCGATGGGCCGGGGCGCCACTTCCAGGACCACCACCGTCTCGCCGTCGATGCGCGCTTCGGCGTGGATCGGGCCGTCGGTGAGTCCAAGAGCGCCAACCGCCCGGGCCACCTGCACGATTACGGACTTGCGCAGTTCAGGCGGCAGCGTGTCGGGCCTCGCGTAGATCGTTTCCTCGAAGAAGGGGCCGTCCAGCGGATCCGGCTTGTCGAAGATCGCGAAGACCTCGAGCGCACCGCCGGTCACCACCCCTTCGACCGCTACCTCCCGGCCGGGCACGAACGCTTCGATCAGCATCGTGTCGTTCGCCGGATCGCGCTGCGCCCGCACTTCCGGCATCCCG
Organism: uncultured Vicinamibacteraceae bacterium; assembly: GCA_964550305.1. Lineage (GTDB taxonomy): Bacteria > Acidobacteriota > Vicinamibacteria > Vicinamibacterales > UBA8438 > VXRJ01. The sequence continues at coordinate 40,945 of CAZJYU010000003.1, forward strand.
AGGAGACGGCGCAGGCGAGCCGCCGCGGCAAGCAGCTCCTCCGCCGTGTCGGCGCGGATGACGCCGCGGCTCGCCGACAGCGCCATCGGCTTGACAACGCAGGGAAACACCGCGCCGTCGAGCAGAGCCGCCTTGTCCGCCCCCACCGGCACGGCGCGGAATGCCGGCCCTGGGAGGCCGGCCGCGCGCAGTCGCTCGCGGGTGCGCTGCTTGTGCGCGGCGGCGCGCGCCGCCTCCGGCGGGTGGCCACGCAGCCCAAGCGCGCGCGCGGCGCCCGCGGCCACGATAGCGGGGCGGTCGCCCACCGCCACAATGCCATGAATGGGCGGCCGGGCCGCCACAATTGTGTCAACCGCCGCGGACTCGTCGTGGAACGGGATCGGCAGAGCCCCGTCCCGCCAGGGATCGTCGAGTTGATGGCACCGGTCGGTCGCAAAGGCAAGGCGCAAGCCGAGACGTTCGGCCGCGCTACCGAACGACCGGAGCTGGTACCCGGTGGTGGCGGCCACCACCAGGACGCGCCGGGGATCGGAGCGGTTCACGGCACGGTCAGACCAGAGCCACCTGCTCCGGACTTGGCTCGGCTCAGCAGTACCACGGCTCGTTCAGGTACGGCATCTCGGTTCGCTGCCGAATCGGAGCCGTTCTGGACGGCGGTGGCGAGGCGTTGGCGTGGGCAAGAGCCCGGATCTCGTCGAACACCGCGCGGCGGTCGGCCGACAGGCGACGGCCGGCTATCGCCATGACCCCTTCCGCCAGGCGGTCGATTGCGGGATCGGCGTGCCGCCACGGATAAACGAGCCGCTGTTCGTCGAACGGCCCGAGCTGCGTCCGAAGGTCGTCCAGATCGAGCAGATGGGAGCCCGACGTCACCAGCAGCCGCAGGGCCAACTGGATTGGCGCGACCTGTTCGACGAGATCGAGACGGTCGATCTCCGCCAGCAAATCGCGGTAGCCGGCTCCGGTCGTCCAGGGCGTGAAGGGCACGAACGTCGGCGCCAGCGCCAGGCCGGCATCACGGCAGAGCCCGACGGCACGCTCGACGTCCCGCCGAGTATGGCCCTTCCGCAGACGCGCGAGGACAGCGTCGTCGAACGACTCGACCGCCGTGGTCACGAAGATGCAGCCGGTTTCCCGGAGGCGCGGCAGCCGATCCGCATGGACGATCAGATGCTCCACCTTGATCGTGGCGTCGTAGGTGACTCCAGGCCACCGCTCTGCAAGCGCCTCGACGATGCGCATCGCGTGGCCCGGTCCATTGAAGAAATCCGGATCGCCGAACGTGATGTGCCGCGCTCCCAGCTCGACCTGAGCCGCGATGTCCGCCGCTATCACATCGGGGGGGACAATACGGAAGCGGCCGCCGTAGACCGGAACGACCGGGCAGTGCCGGCAGAGATGCCGGCACCCGCGGCTCGCCTCCGTGTAGCCGGCGACGCGCCGCGACGTGCCGTGCTGCAACGTCGCGTAGCGGTCGAGCGGCGGAAGGCCGCGGCGCCATGGCGCGATCAGGCGCAGGCGCGGCAGGTCCGGCTGGGCGGCGTCGTTCGTGTGCTTCCCAGGCGCCGTCACATCCACCGCCTCGCCGGAGGCGACGCGGACCAGGTCCGCCTCGAACTCGCCACCCAGGATGTGACCGACGCCCAGCGACCGCAGATAGGAAGCGTTCAGCGGCGCGTACAGACCGTAGGCGCAGATCTCTGCGGCCGGGTTGATCCGCTGTGCGCGGCGAATCACCGGTGTCGCGAGACGCGTCGCGGTATGCATCGGCAGGTGAAACGCGACCAGGTGGGCGCTGGCCACCGCGCCGGTATCCAACGACTGCCGCGACAGGTCGAAGCAGGTGACCGTATGCCCCGCGCGCCGGAGCCACGCGGCCGGCGACGCCAGACCGAACGGCTGGCGCCCCAGCTCGTACGTCGCGATCAGCGTGACGTTCATGCCGCTGCCGAGGTGGCGCGCAGTTCCACTTCCGCCTCCGACGGCGGCGGGGTGAGCAGACTCACCACCAACAGGGTCAGAATCGATAGCAGGAGCGCCGGATAGGCGGTCTGCCACCCGAACAGATAGACCGGATTGCCGTCGACCGCGCGGGCGAGTCCGATGATCTCCCAGACGAGCGTCGTCACCATGCCTACGGCAATCGACGCCACGCCGCCCGCGCGCGTCGCCCGCTTCCATACGAGCGCGCCGAGCAGGGCCGGGGTGATCCCGGCGCCGTACATCGTGTACGCCCACAGCGCCATCGCCAGGATCGTGGGGAAGAAAGTCCCGGCAACGTAGCCGAGCGCACCGACCGCGACAACGATCAGCCGCGTATACATCACGACCTGCCGGTCGCTGACCTCCGGATTGATGAAACGCTGGTAGACATCCCGGATCAGGTTGGTTGAAGGCGTCAGGAGGAAGCTGTTCGCCGTCGACACGACGATCGCCGCCGCGCCGCAAACCAGGAGCACGCCGAGACCGGCCGGCAGCACGTCGGTCGCCACGCGGATGACGATCGCTTCCGACTGCGCGGCATCCAGGCCGCCAATCCGCAGCGACCCGAGAATGCCGGTCGAATCAATCAACGTCTCGACCACGATCGTGCCGACGATCCACCCGAGCACGGCCAGGCGGGCCGCCCGCTCGTCGCGCGCCGAGAAGAACTTCTGGTACATGTTCGCTTCGCCGAGGAGCAGGAACATGGTGGGGAGAAACAGCGCGAATGCGGCCTGCGGACCGATGTCACCGAACAGCGACACCTGGTGAGGCTGGAGCTGTCCGATCGACGCGCCGAGCCCGCCCGCGTCGCCGACCAGGTAGGCCACGCCCAGGGCGACCGCGATCGTCATGATCAAACCGTTACCGACGTCGATATAGGCGATCGACAACATGCCGGCGAGCGCCGTGAAGAGGATGCAGAAGATCGCCGTCACGAGCGCTCCGGTCCCCGGATCGATGCCAGCCACAAGCTCCAGCACGCGCCCGCCGCCCCGGAACTGGTAGGCGGCGATCGTGCCGTAGGCCAGCACCGTGGTGATCGTGCCGAGGATGCGCGCGGCGGGGCCGTAGCGCAGCTCCAGGATGTCGGGGACGGTGTACTGCGCTATGCGGCGGACGCGCGGCGCAAGAAAGTAGACCAGCGCGATGCCGACCCAGGCGCCCGCCGATTGCCACAGCACCGCAAAGCCCGTACGGTAACCGAGGCCGGCGCCGCCGAACAGGCTGCCCGATCCAATCCAGGTCGCGAGGAGCGTGAACACCAGGACGTGCGCCGGCAGGCGGCGCCCCGCCACGAGGAAGTCGTCACCGGTCCGGACGCGGCGACTGCGCCACACGCCGATCAACACCAGAAGCGACAAGTAGAGGACGACTGCGGTCAGCACGCCCATCATTCTGGATCATCTGCCGCATAATGATTGCCTGGCCCCGCCCGCCCGCCGATGCCGACGAAGAAATCCACGACGAAGCAGACGCTCGGGCCGGCGTTGATGCGCACTCTCCGGCCGCAGCGATCCAGGCCGGCGCCGGCGGAACGGCCGCTCGACGAGTACCGGCAGAAACGCGACTTCGAGAGAACGCCGGAACCCGATGGCCGCGCACGGCCGAGGGCCGGGCGGACGCGCCCGCGCCGGGCGCCCGAACGGTTCTTCTGCGTCCAGAAGCACCTGGCGAGCCACCTCCACTACGACCTCCGTCTCGAGCACCGAGGCGTCCTGCTGTCGTGGGCGGTGCCCAAGGGCCCGTCGCTGCGGCCTTCGGACAAGCGGATGGCGGTTCAGACTGAGGATCATCCGTACGATTACGGCACTTTCGAAGGCGTCATTCCCGAGGGCTACGGCGCCGGCATCGTGATGTTGTGGGACCGCGGCGGTTGGACCCCCGAGGTGGACGATGTCGACGCGGCGCTGGCGCGGGGCGACCTGAAGTTCTCGCTCGACGGCTTCAAGCTGAAGGGATCGTGGGCACTGGTCCGGCTGCGCGACCGCCCCGACACGCCACCGAAGCAGCGCGGGCGCAACTGGCTGCTGATCAAGCACGCCGACTTCTGGTCGGGCGATGTCGACATTGCGGCGTTTGCCCCGCTGAGCGTCAAGAGCGAAGGGGATTTCGACGACATCCTGGCCGACGAGATGCCGGCGCAGTGGATCACGGGGCGGCCGGCGACTGCCGCGGGCCGGGGACGCGCCGCGGCGATGACACGAGCGGTGATCGAGCGGGCAGCAAAGAAGATTCTCGAGCGGCAGCGCCGGCGTCAGGACTGACAGGCCGGCCTATTGAAGGAGGCGACGGGCCAGGACGCTCCAGACCGCGTAGGCGAGGCGACGGCGAGAATGGCGCGCAATGTCCCCCTGTGAGAACTGCCCCGTGACGAGCTCGCACCCGCCGGGGATGGCGCCGATTGGGAGCAGGTCCTTGTGCTCCTTTGCGTAGCGCGCCATCACGTCCGGTTTGGGTCTGGCGGTATTGGCAATGGCAACATCGACCTGCCGGCCGATCGCATCGCCTACCCGGCGCACCGCCTCTCCCACCGAGAAGCCATGCATCCCGCGTCCCTCGGTCACGATGTTCGTCACCAGGATGATGGGTCCGTGGGTCGCGGAGACTGCCTCTGCGACGCCGCGGACCAGCAGTATCGGCATCAGGCTGGTATAGAAACTGCCCGGGCCGATCACGATCGCATCGAATCCGCGGATCGCCTCGGTGACCGCGGAGTGAACTGACGGAACCGGATCGAGCCAGATCCGGCGAATCCGGCTGCCGTTGGTCTGCGCTCGATCGACCCCCACCTCGCTCTCGGCGCGGGTCCCGTCCTCGTACTCCGCGTAGAGCGTTGACTGCTCGATGCTGACCGGAAGCACGCGGCCATGGCAGTCGAGCAGGCTCCGGAGGCCATCGACCGCGGCGAGGAAGTCGCCGCTGTACTGCTCCATCATCGACAGCAGCAGGTTGCCGCCGGTATGCCCCCCGAGACGGCCGTTCTCGAACGACGGCAGGCGCGTCAACAGCAGGCGGCGCGCCTCCTGTTCATTGCGCGCCAGCGCAAGGGCGCACTTCAGCACGTCACCCGGCGGCAGCACGCCGAGTTCGTCCCGCAACTGCCCGGAGCTGCCGCCGCTGTCGAACATCGTGACGACGGCATGGACCTGTACCCACGGGTTCTGCTTGAGCCCCCCGAGCAGGCTGGGGAGGCCGGTGCCACCGCCCAGACAGCCCACGTTCAGACTGCGCAACTCCACGGTGAGGCATTATTGCACAGTGACCTGCACCGCCTGGGAGGGCTACATTCCGGCTCCCGGCCTCGACGGGGGCCACCGAATGACGCTCTACACCTGGGGAAAACCGCGCCACTTTCCCCATCTCCCGCCGCCGACGCCCCGGTGGTTCGACGTCGCCCCGGATGCGCGGGTCCTGGCGCATTGCCACTGGCAGGCGTCACGTGGATCCCATCCCACGCTGCTGGCGCTCCATGGACTCGAAGGATCCAGCGACGCGCACTATATGCGCGGGCTTGCGGACAAGGCCTTCGCCGCCGGCATGAACGTGGTTCGTCTCAATCAGCGGAACTGCGGCGGTACGGAGCATCTCTCGGCCGGCCTCTACCATTCCGGGCTCTCCGCTGATCCGGCCAGGGTGATCCGAGAGTTGGTGGACGTTGACCGCCTGAATGCCATTGCCGTTGTCGGCTATTCGCTTGGCGGCAACGTCGCCCTGCGTCTTGCGGGCAGCGGCGACGGCGCGCTGCCGTCGCTCAGGGTAGTGATCACGGTCTCGCCCACAATGGACCTTGCGCGCTGCGTTGATGCCCTCGAGCGGCAGCAGAACGTCTTGTACGAATGGAACTTCGTCCGCAATCTCAAGCGACGGATGCGGCGAAAAGCGCGGCGGCTGCCGGAACGATTCGATCTCGCGCCGCTTCGGGCCGTCCGGACCGTACGGCAATTCGATGAAGCGTACACCGCACCGCACCATGGGTTCCTGGACGCCGCCGACTACTACTACCGGGCGAGCAGCCTGCGCGTGATCGACCGGATCGCTATCCCGACGCTCATCATCAGCGCGGCGGACGATCCGTTCGTGCCGGAGAAGCAGTTCAGCGATCCAGCGGTGGCCGGGAATCCGCACATCACGACCGTAATCCCCCGATACGGGGGACACTGCGGCTTCTTTGCGGAACCGCGACCCGGGTTCGACGGGTACTGGGCGGAGCGAGCTGCAGTCGCGTTCGCGAGGCGGCACCTGGCGACGGCACCCTAGCGGGCGCCGCGGTTCTGCGGCGTGCGGTTGCCCGCCGCCGGCCGTCGGCGAAGGCGCCGCGTCAGTCGCAGAGGCGTTCGAGGAGGCGGGCCGCGAAGGCGGGGCCGGTACCCTTGGCCTCGTGCTTGAAGTAAATGTACACGTCTTCGCAGGCGGCGGTCCGTTCGCGGATCGTATCCGCCCAGCGGGCGAGGTCATCCTCGGTATAGCCCTGATCACGCAAACGGAAGTAGGCGTAGGGGGCAGTCACCTCAACCGGTGTCCGCAGCTTCTCGCTGTCGGCAACGCAGAGCGCCGCGCCGCGCGACGCCAGGCACGCGACGACTTCCGGCGCATGCCACGACGCGTGCCGGAACTCGAACGCGGGACGAGCGCCGTCCGGCAACACGTCCAGGAACGACTCGAGCCGATCGAGCGACTTCCGGAAGAAGGGCGGCAACTGAAATAGCAGCGTCCCCAGCTTCCCCTCCAGGGTGGCGGCGGTGTCACAGAAAGCCCGCGCTATCTCCGCGCAGTCGGCGAGCCGCGCTTCGTGAGTGATCCGGCGCGGCGCCTTCAGCGTGAAGCGGAAGTGATCCGGCGTCGTGTCGGACCAGCCGGCGAGGATTCGGGAGGTCGGCATCCGGTAGAAGGTGTAGTTGATCTCTACCGTGTCGAGCCGTGCTGCGTAGTACTCGAGCATCCGCTTCTGCGGATGCCGGTCCGGGTAGAACGAACCGCGCCACTCAGGGTAGTTGTAGCCGGAGGTGCCGACCCAGTACCGAGACATCCGCCGCGGGTCAGTCGAGATCGAAGTCGCGCGCAGGACGCGTCACGGGCTCGGTGTTCGCCTGCCTGAAGGCTTCCTCGAACCGCTTCGAGAGCGCCTCGCTGCGGCCCTGTTCGTCTGCTACCGACCGCTGGAAGGCCGCTTCACGCTTCGCCCGGGCCGCCGCCAGAATGCCGTCCGCGTCCGCGAGATCGGGCCTATCGGCGGAGGGAGGAGCTACGTGGGAGACGACGCGGCCCAGATTGCGGTCGTAGACTATCGTGGCGCCACAGCAGGGACAGTCGATCTCGATCTCGGAGGCAAGCCGGGACAAGGGCCTAGCCCTCCTCCCCGTAGTCGCTCTCGGCGTAGGGAACAAGCCGGTTCGGCGGCCGCAACGCCTCGCGGTGGTCGTAGACGGCCAGGCCGCCGACATGGCCCGCCAGAGTGCAGTTCGAGCCCTTCTGATCGATGACCACGGTGACCGGACTCCCCTCGACGCCGTCGCGGAACCGGACGCGACACCCGCACCCCAAACGGGCGTGCGCAAATCCCTTGCTCATCACCTCATGATACTACGGTCCCGCGGTGGACCCGTTCAGAGCAGGTCCGCGATATCCTTCTCGAACGCCTCGCGCGTGGCGATCCCCATGTGGGTCCGGCAGAGTGTCCCTTCGCGATCGATGAAGAAGGTGACCGGCAATCCCCAGATGGGGCCGTACGCCTCTTGAACATCTTCCCGGCCGAGGCCGACCAGCATCGGGTAGTTCACCTGGAACTCCGCTGCGAACGGCCGGATTTGCTCCGGCGTGTCGTCTACCGAGAGCCCCAGGACGACGAGCCCGTCGTCCTGGTACTCACGCTGGAACTCCACGAACCAGGGGATCTCGATCTTGCATGGCCCGCACCAAGTGGCCCAGAAGTTGAGAAGAACCACGCTTCCCTTCAACTCGGCCAGGTTCACCTGGTTGCCGTCGATGTCCCGTAGCGTGAAGTCCATCGGGGCGGGCCGGGCATCCTCGTCGCAGGTCGCCGCGCTGGCGCTGCTTCCGCTAGCCGCGAACGGCCCCACTCCGAGGCTGCGAACCGCGGGCAGCGTTAGCAACCCGAGGGCCAGGGCGGCCCCGACCGCGAGAATCCACCGTCTTGTCGTCATGAAAGCTCCTGAGGGTAACCGCTCAGTCTCCAGAATATCGCGGGCCGCAGTTCGATCTCAAGAGAGGGGGAGCAGTCGCGCAGTTGACCCGGCGCGCAGGCTCGCATGACACTACCTCCCCCGTGCCTGCCGACCCGACGCCCGCGGCGTCCGAGACGATTGAACCACTGATCGATTCCTGCCTCCGCGGCGATCAGCGCGCATGGGACGCCATCGTGCGGCTCTATCGCCGGAGAGTGTTCAACGTCGCGTATACGTTCGTGGGCCGGCACGAGGAAGCGGAGGACCTGACGCAGGAGATCTTCCTGCGAGTCTTCCGGGCGCTCCATACGTTCGATCGGCGCGCCAACTTCACAACCTGGATCATCAGCGTCAGCCGGAACCTCTGTATCGACCACTTCCGCCGAGTGCGGCGGGAACGCGAGACGATAGATCGGCGCATGGACGCCAGCGAGTTGTCGCCGATGGCCCCCGGGGGCGACCCGCTCTCCCGGCTGGAACGTTTCGATCGGCGGGAACTGCTGCGCGATGCGCTCAACGCGCTGCCGGAAACGCTTCGGACCGCAGTGATGCTACGCGACCTGCAGGAGTTGTCGTACCAGGAGATTGCCACGCGGCTCGGCGTGCCGGACGGCACGGTGAAATCACGGATCAACCGGGGGCGCCGCGAACTGGCGCGGCAGGTAGTCCGGCTTGAGCGCGAACGAGGCGACGCAGTCGCCACGTCTGCGGCTGGGGGAGTACGCCCATGAACCTCACTACGGATCAAGACGGCGGCGCGGTCATCATCCGGGTCGGTGACTCGAAGATGACCTATCAGGCGCTGCCCGATTTTGCCGACGCGGTGACCGCCCGCATCAACGGCGGCGACCTGCGCGTGGTAGTGGACCTGTCGCAGGTGGTCTACATCGATAGCGCGACCATTGGCTGCCTGATGGACCTGTACCGGCAGGCGGACAAGGCGGGCGGAGCACTCAAGTTGGCCGGCGTTCAGCCGCGCGTCGAAACGATGCTCACCATGACCGGCGCCAACCGGTTCATTGAACTCCATCCGGACGCACTGAGCGCCGTCCGCAGCTTCGGGGAATGACCATGGGGACCATCACGACCAGTTCCGGCACCGCGATCACGCTCGACGGCGACCTGCTGGCGGTGATCGAGGCGCTCTACCACGAGTTGCACGCCCGCCACGGCCTCGATTACCGCTACGAGGACGTGCTGGGTGAGATTCGGCACCTGATCGGACAGATGAATGACGTCGAGCGACGCACCTACCTGATCGAGAGCCTGTTCCTGAACTCGGTGACGTACGAGAACGAGAAGCTGGGCGCCTACCTGCGCAAGCTGCCGGCGGAACCAGCCGAGTAGCCAGAGCGGACGACGGAAGGGGGCGGACCCGGGACGTGGCCGCGCGGGCGGATCAGCCTTTTGCCGGCTCGCGGGTCGTCACGGGTTCGGCGACGGGATCCTCAGCCGTCGCCGGTGCAAGCGGCCCATCAACCAGCCGCCAGGCATCGGTTTCCTCGAGCAGCTTGTGGGCGAAGCCGGCGTGCAGCGCATGACCGGCGCGGTGAGCTACAACATGACCGATGATCGGGTGGCCCACAAGCGCCAGATCACCGATCACGTCGAGGATCTTGTGCCGGACGAACTCGTCCTCGAAGCGGAGCGTGTTGTTGAGGACGCCGGTCTCACCCAGCACGATGGCGTTGTCGAGCGACCCGCCCAGGGCGAGACCCTTCTGGCGCAATTGCTCCACTTCCTTCAGGAACCCGAACGTGCGGGCCGGTGCTATCTCCTCGGCAAACGACTCCTCGGTGATCTCCTGCGTCCTGGACTGGTGCCGCAGCAGCGGATGGTCGAAGCTGATGCTATAGGTCACCTTGAAGTGGTCGGACGGATAGACGGCGATCCGTTTGTCGCCCTTCGAGAGTGCGACCGGCCGAATCACCTTCAGGAACCGGCGTTCCGCCTTGAGCGTCCTGGTCCCCGCCTCGTGCACGAGGTAGACGAACGACGCCGCGCTGCCGTCCATGATCGGCACCTCGGCGGCATTCAACTCGACCATCGCATTGTCGATTCCGAGACCGACGAAGGCGGCGAGCAGGTGCTCTACCGTACCGACCGACGCGGCGTCCTGGGCAAGACCGGTGGCGTAGGAGAGTCCGGCGATCCGATCCGCCTCGGCAGGGACTTCGAGGCCGTTGAGATCGAGCCGCCTGAAGCGAATACCGTGATCCGCGGGAGCCGGCTTGACTCGGAGCGTCACCTTTCGCCCCGAGTGCAACCCGATGCCGGAACACGAAACCGACCGACTAAGCGTTCGTTGGGGCGTCATTCGTGCCGGCCGTTTTTCGCCGCGCGCCCGTACACTCTGGCAAGCGCTACTGCTCCTCGTAAGCTGACCCAACTGAGGCGTGGCTACGTTACCACTGCCGTGCCTCCCCAACCGCCACGCACTTATACCATATTTCGCGTCATTGCAACCACCGTTCGGGCCTGTTTGCTCGGGTCTTGCCATGATCTTTCACCCCATCCGGCCTCTGGATCCGCCAGGTCGGTACTTCAGTGCTGCAGTGCCGGACGCAGGCAGGCGCCCGTAAGCGAGCCCGTCTGCGCCGCCACCTCCTCCGGCGTTCCTTCGGCCACTACCGCCCCACCCTCGGCGCCGCCACCCGGGCCGAGATCGACGATGTGGTCCGCCGCCTTGATGACGTCCAGGTGGTGTTCGATCACCACCACCGTGTTGCCCTGATCCACGAGCAGGTTGAGCACATCGAGCAGACGCTTCGTATCCTCGAGGTGCAACCCCGTCGTCGGCTCGTCCAGAATATAGAGCGTCCGCCCGGTGCTCCGACGTGATAGTTCCTTCGCAAGCTTGACTCGTTGCGCCTCGCCTCCGCTCAACGTCGTAGCGGACTGCCCCAGCGTCAGGTAGCCCAACCCGACATCCTGCAGCGTGCGCAGCTTCGCCGAGACCGAGGGCACGTTCTCGAGCAGGGGCGTCGCCTGATCGACCGTCATCGCCAACATATCGGCGATTGACGCGCCGCGGTAGGTGACCTCGAGCGTCTCCCGGTTATAGCGGCGCCCGCGACACTGCCCGCAGGTGACATAGACATCAGGCAGGAAGTGCATCTCGATGGCAATGACGCCATCGCCCTGACAGGCCTCGCACCGCCCGCCCTTCACGTTGAACGAAAAGCGGCCCGGCCGGTAGCCGCGTGCGCGGGCTTCGGGCAGCATCGCATAGATCTCTCGGATGAACGTGAACAATCCTGTATACGTGGCCGGATTTGAACGGGGGGTTCGTCCGATTGGCGACTGATCGATCTGAATCACCTTGTCGATCTGCTCGATTCCCTCGATGGCGCCGTGCGGCCCCGGATCGGCCGCCGCCCGGTAGAGGACGCGCGCGAGGGCGCGGTAGAGGATGTCGTTCACCAGGGTCGACTTGCCCGAGCCGCTTACGCCGGTCACCGCCGTCAGCAGCCCGATCGGCAGCGCGACATCGATTTCCTTCAGGTTGTTGGCCCGGGCCCCCCGGATCGTGATCGCGCCATCCTGCGGGCGCCGGCGCGCGCTGGGTACTGCGATGGTGCGGGCGCCCCGCAGGTACATCCCGGTGAGCGACTCGCTGCCGTCCGCCTGCAGGGCCTCCGGGGAGCCCTGAAAGATCACGTGGCCGCCATGCTCGCCGGCGCCAACGCCCAGGTCGACGATGTAGTCGGCGGCGCGGATCGTCTCCTCGTCGTGTTCCACCACTACGACCGTGTTGCCCAGATCGCACAGGCGCCGGAGCGTCGAGAGCAGAAGCTGGTTGTCATGCTGATGCAATCCGATCGATGGCTCGTCGAGGACGTAGAGGACGCCGGTAAGGCTGGCGCCGATCTGGGTCGCCAGCCGAATCCGCTGGGCCTCACCTCCCGAGAGGGTCGCCGCGCCCCTGGCCAGCGTCAGATAGCCGACGCCGACATCGCAGAGGAACCGCATGCGGTCACGGATCTCACGGAGCACGCGGTCGGCGACCTGTGCTTCCCGCGCAGTCAACTCGAGTGCGTCGAACGCGGCGAGCGCGTCGGCTATCGAGCGCGACACGTAATCCCACAACGTCCGCCCCTTCACCCGTACCGCGCGGCTTTCCGGCCGTAGGCGCTCGCCGCCGCAGTCCCCGCACCGCCGGCGCGCCCGGTACGCCTGCAGCGCTTCCTGCTGGGCCCAGGTTGCCGCCACGTAACGCCGCCGGAGGTTCGGAATAATCCCCTCGAAGTCGCGGCCGAAGGGATCCGGAGGGGATGTGCGGCGGCGGCGGCCGCCGCGAGCGGGGCCGTCGGCGCCGCCCGCGTTGCCAGCGCCGTCAGGCTGGCCGTAGAGCAGGAGGTCGCGCTGCCGGCGCGGCAGCTTGCCGAACGGACGGTCAAGATCGATGCCGTAGTACTCCGAGAGACGCGCGAGCGCTCCCCCGACCAGTTCCCGGTCGCCAGCGGCCCAGGGTCGAATGGCTCCGTCGGCAAGCGACGCCGAGGGTTCCGGCACAATCCGTTCCGGTTCGAAATCCTCGATCACGCCCAGTCCCTGGCACTCCCGGCAAGCACCGTGCGGCGAATTGAACGAGAAGGCGCGCGGCGTCAGTTCCGGCATGTTGATGCCGCAGTCGGGACACGCCAGACGTCGGGAGAAGAGCCGGTCGCCACCTCCCAGGGTGTTGATGATGACGACGTCATCCGCCAGCGTGAGCGCCAATTCGATGGCTTCGGTGAGCCGCCGTTCCGCCCCGGCACGCGCCACCAGGCGGTCGACAACCACTTCGATCGAATGGTTCCGCCGCCGGTCGAGCGAGAACTCCTCCTCCAGCGAGCGAACCGTTCCATCCACCCGTACCCGCGTCAGCCCCCGCGCCCGGAGATCCTCCAGCTCCTTGCGGAATGCCCCCTTTCGGCCGCGGACGATCGGTGCAAGCACGTTCACCCGCTCCGCCGGGGGATGGGCCAGGATCGTCTCGACCATCCGCTCGACCGACTGGGACGTAATCGCCAGCCCGCACGATGGGCAATGCGGCACGCCGATATTGGCGAACAGCAGCCTGAGGAAGTCGTATATCTCGGTTACGGTGCCGACCGTCGACCGTGGATTGGACCCGGTGGTCCGCTGTTCGATGGAGATGGCAGGCGAAAGACCGTCGATCTGATCGACATCCGGTTTCTCCACCTGCTCGAGGAACTGGCGTGCGTAGGCGGACAGCGATTCGACGTAGCGCCGCTGCCCCTCGGCGTATACGGTGTCGAAGGCCAGCGACGACTTTCCGGATCCCGACAGCCCGGTGACGACGACCAGTTGGTTCCGCGGGATTCGGACGTCGATGTCCTTCAGGTTGTGCACGCGAGCCCCGCGCACTTCAATCCAGTCGTGCGGGTCGCGCGGTGCGGCTAGGTCAGCCCCCATCGGCGAGTTCCCAAACGGACCATGCTACCACGCATATGCCGTGTCCCCGGTTGCCGCCACCAGGCCGCCGGCGCGATCGAACGCCACACCCACCAGATTTGGCGCCGCCAGCACCAGCGTGCGAGTGCCGTTGCCGGCAAGCCGATAGAGGCCGCTGGCGCCGGCGAGCGCCTCGACCACGTGCAGGGTCCCGTCAGGGGCGAAGGCAAGTCCCTGGGGCCGTCCGAAACCGGACGCCACCTGATCGAGGGCGCCGGTGCGATCGATCCGGTAGACGCCGTCGCATGTCGCGAGCGTCGGAGCCGTGACGTACAACCCGTCGTCCGGCCCCCAGGCGAGGTGGAACGCGGCGACGCTGGCCGGCAGCGTGGCGAATGGCGTCGCGCGACCCGAGGAGGTGACGCGAAAGACGGTTCCGGATCGGTCGCCCACGTACAACGTGCCGTCCGGGCTGAACGCGAGGCCGCAGGCAACGCCCAGCTCGTTCGCCACCACGTCATACGATCCGTCGTCCGCCACGCGGTAGACGGCGCCATCGAAGCGGCTCGAGACGTGCAGGCGGCCGTCTGGAGCCAGCGCGAGCGAGGTCGCGTTCGTGATGCCGGTGACAAAGGGTTCACGGTAGCCATCGGACCGGATCCGAAAAACAGAGACCGGCGAGCGTTCCCCGCGGGCGCCGCTGTAGGTGACGAACAGTGTGCCGTCCGGCGCGATCACCGGGCTGTCCACCTGATGGAGTCCCGTCGCCGCCGCGCGGCCGATCTCAACGAACGCTGCACCCTCCGGATCGCCGTGCCCTACGCGGACCGGCGTCCGCCCGCCCTCCAGCCCGGACGGGACGAGCACGGTAAGCGACTGGCGCGACAGGTGGACGGCGCGCGCCGGCTGATCGCCGAATCGGACCTCGGGAGGCGTCCCTTCCAGTCCGTCCGGGAGCAGGGAATCTCCCTCGATCGCCACCCGCCCCCCGGCAACCGCGCGTGACGGCCGGAGGGCGTCAATATGTGGCTCGGGCATGCGTCGCCGCCGCTACGGCACCAGTCGGCGGATGACGCCGTCGTGCTTGTTCAGCAGGAAGATCTGCCCGTTGGGTCCAGTATCGATGCGCACGTCGGCCCGCGTGGCCGCCGTCCGGCCCTGGTTGACGTTCTCCTCCTGAACCAACTGCAGCAGCGTCCTGGTGCTGGCCCCGTCCCGGAACAGGACACGGCGCATCGCCTGTCCTCCTTCCGGCAGATCGTCAGCCGGGAAGTAAAAGACCTCGCCGCTGGGACCATCTCCGAAGAGTACGAGGTTCGCGAGCTGCGGCACGGTGTCGTCCCGGTAGACGATGAGGCCGGTGGCCATGGACCGGCGTTGAAGAAGCGGATCGGGATGGCCGTACTCTACGACCGGGTACGACAGGCCGGCCTCGCCGCGCGGATCGACGAGGCTGACCGCCTCCCGGCTGATGAACCGGAAGCTCCCTTCCCAGTCGTTCCAGCCGAGATTCCCGCCCCGCGGGACGAGGCTGATCTCCTCGACGATGCTCTGGCCGATGTCGGACATGAACAGATTGCCGTTCCGCTCGTCCCAGGCGAAACGCTGCGGATTGCGCATGCCGTAGGCATAGATCTCGCCGAGGGTGGCGGGGTCGCCGTCGTTCGCGAACGGATTGTCGTCCGGTATGCCGTACTGGCCGTTCGCGCTGTTCGTTCCCAACGGGTCGATGCGCAGGATCTTGCCCAGGATGGACCCCAGGTTCTGCGCGAGGTCGAGCGGGTCGCCGCCGCTCCCGCCGTCCGCCGATCCGATGTAGAGGAGTCCGTAGTCGGGTCCGCCGGGTTCAGCGAGCGGATTGAAGCCGAGCTGTCCGCCGTTGTGGTTGCGAAACGGCTGCTCCATGCGCAGCAGCTCGCGGGGTGGGCCGCCGTCGTAGACCGCGGCGGAGGGATCCGCGGCCGTCCACTCCAGCAGGATGGTGTCCTGGGCGTCAGAGCCGCCACTCGGCACGAAGTCCGCCGGCGGCGCCGTGTTGCTCGTGTCGGTGTAGGCGTAGATCTTGCCGTAGCCCGGTGTACCGGGCACTCCGAACTGCGGGTGCAGCGCGAAGCTCTGGAAGCCCCGCTCCCGGCGGGACGCCTCGATGTCGAGGCCCCAGCGGGCGTCGGTCAGATCGAGATACTCGGTCACCGTCCCGCCGTCGTAACTGACGGTGTAGACGAGGCCGCGCATGTCGTTCACGAAAAGCCGCCCCGTGCCCGGCTCGTCCACCAGTCGCATCATCCGCGGCGCCTCGCCATCGACGAATGGCAGGGAGGCAAACGCGGCGACGCCGACCGTGATGACGCCCTCGTCCGCAGGAATCGGATCCGGAAACGGATCGTTGGTGGTCTGGGCGTCGGCCCCCCCGGCAGCCAGCAACGCCAGGGCCGCCACGCCGAAACGCACACTCACGTCCAGGGCCGTTCGCAGGCGTACGGCGCTGCCGTTCGAGTGGCCCACGGCGACACTATACCGAATGCCGGGCGTCCGCCGTCAGGTCTCGTCGAGCGCGACGTTCCAGTAAAGGTAGTCGCGCCAACTCTCGGGCGCGTCGCGCAGGCCGAACGTCAGCCGCACACTGGGCGATCGGGTCGGGCGCTTCGGCGCCCGGATGACGCGCATTCCGGCCTGGGCGGGCGTCCGTCCGCCCTTCCTCCGGTTGCATCGGATGCAGGACGTAACGATGTTCTCCCAACTCTTGCGGCCTCCCTGGGAGACCGGCACGACATGATCGAACGTCAGATCACCCACCGGGAACTCCCGGCCGCAGTACTGGCAGGAATGGTCGTCCCTCGCATATATGTTCGCGCGCGAGAACGGCACCTCATCCATCCGGCGTTTGGTCGTGATGTAGCACAGGAGGCGGATGACGGACGGCAGCCTGAACGTGACCGAGACGGATCGGATCTCCCGGTCGTACTCGGAGACCACCTCCACCTTGCCCTGGCAAAGCATGGTTATGGCCTTCCGCCAGTCGACAACCTTCAGCGGTTCGTAAGTCGCGTTCAACAACAGCGTCTGTTCCACTGTCGGCCTCGTTCGTCGCTCCGCCTCGCCCGATGGTCAACTGCAGCTTTGGACGGGAAGGCAGGTATTTAACCGTCGATTCTGAACGACCTGGCGACGCGGTGTCAACCGCCCCGCCGTGTAACACGTTGTACACACACAAGTTAGCAAACGGCTAAGGTCCCCGCCTGTAGGCCGGCGCCGATCCGTCCGATAGTGCTGGCGATGCGGAGACACCACCGCGCGGGGGCGATCTGTCTATTGCTGTTGCTGGGGGCAGCCGGGTGCTCCACGCGCGGCGGGCCGGTCCCCTCTCCCTTTCCGCGGCCTGGCGTCGCCCCCGATCCTGCACCCTCCATTCCGTCCGCCAGGCTCATCGACACCGCGCTCGCGCTCCAGGGCGCGCCGTACGTCTGGGGTGGCGTTACGCCCAGCGGCTTCGACTGCAGCGGCTTCACGCGATACGTCTTCGCGCAGCATGGTGTCCGGCTGCCGCGTACCGCCGCCGAGCAGTACCGCGCGGGGCGTCGGATCGGCCCGGATGATCTCCGGCCGGGCGACCTGGTCTTCTTCACGACGATCGCGCCGGGTCCGTCGCACGTCGGCCTGGCACTCGGCGATGGGCGCTTCGTCCACGCGCCGAACGAGCAGAGTGCCGTCCGGATCGACGAACTCGACGCGCGCTACTGGCGGCGCCGCTTCCTCGGCGCCCGGCGGATCGTGAGCTAGCCCGGCAGGACCACCTTTACCAGGTCACCCGGCAGCGGCTGCTCGTTCGCCGCGTAGCCATTCATGATGGCCAGCGTCCGGGCGGTCACGATCTCCTCGCCCACCCGTTGCGCTATCCCCTGCCACGTCTCCCCCTCGCGCACCGTGTGGAGCGCGATGCGGTTCGGGCGGATCGCGTCCGCCTCGGCCACCGTCAGCTCCCGAAAGGACCGGAGGCTGCCGTGGATCGTCCGTTCCAGCAAGTCGAAGTCGTCCAGGGGCACGAACGCGCCGAACAGGTAGAGCAATCCGCCTGACCGGATCCAGGCTACGCGGGCAAGTGTCGGACCGATCCCGCGCACGTTCTGCGTCCAGCTCCCGAGGTACCCCTCGAGGCCGTTGATCTCGGTCATGCCGCCCTGCAATTGCCGGAACCCGGTGCCGGCCATCTCGGCGTCGGCGATTTCCGCCAGGTCGCCGCCGGCATCGTCGGCCAACTGCAGCAGCATGTAGCGATCGCGTCCCGGCTCGCGCGCCACCACCGCGTCGGCGCTGTTCTGCACCTCCCAGCCCGGAGGAAACGTCAGGGCGAAGCGCATCTCGGGATGGAGGAAATCACCGCCGCGAACGATCCCCTGCTCCGGGTTGTCTCCATAGACCATCCCGTCGACGCGCCGGAGGTAGTCTTCGCGCGCCACCCGCAATGCGGCCGGGTCAGGAGTCTCGGCCAACAGGCGGTCGACCGTGCTTGCCATTGCCCCGACCCGATCCTGCGGTTCCGGGTGGGTGGCGAGCCAGTTTGGAGTGCCGCTGCGGTCCGTCGTATCGGCGATCCGCGCGAGCGTCGTGAGCATGCCGCCCACGCCATGAGGATCCCAGCCGGATGCCGCGGCGTACTCGGCGCCAAGGCGATCCGCCTGCAGCTCATCCTCCCGGCCGAACTTCAGGAACAGCAGGCCCAGACCCTGCGAGGCCGCGTCGGCCACGTTCGGCTGGCCATAGCGGGGCTGCATCCCCGGGACGAAGACCTGCCCCAGAATCAGGCCAATCTGGGCGCCTGCGGCCCGGCTGTAGGCCTGCACGGCGTGGCGCGCGGTCACATGGCCGATCTCATGGCCCAACACACCCGCCAGCTCCGCTTCGTCGTTCAGGTAAGCCATCAGTCCGCGCGTCAGGTAGACATAGCCACCGGGGAGGGCAAACGCGTTCACTACCGGCGAGTCGACGACCGTGAACGTCCAGGGCAGCTCCGGCCGGTGGGAAACGGCGGCGATTGCATGCGCCACCTCCTCGACGTACGCCTGCAGCGCCGCGTTGTCGTACACCCCCATCTGCGCTCGGATCGTCGCGTCGGACTGCCTGCCGAGGTCAATTTCCTGCCGCTCGCTCATGAAGACCATCTCGCGGCTGCCGGTGACCGGATTCCTCGCGCAGGCCGACAGGGTCGCAACGGCGAGCAGTAGCAGCCCAGCATGGCGACCGAGAATCCGTGATCGCAGGGGCATGGGGTTCTCCGCCAGCGTAGCACACCCCCCGCAGCCCGCCGCCGTGGGGATCCTGGACGCCGTCTAGGCGGGCATCCGCACCGTCTCGAGCGCCGCGCGGATCTCCGCCACCGCGCCGGGGCCGGCCGGACGGAGCGGCGGGCGGGGGTCACCCACCCGGAAGCCGAGCAGCGCAACGGCCGCCTTGAGCCCCGGCACGCCGTGTTTCGACGTGACCAGGCGGGCAATCGGTGTCAGCCGCCGCTGCAATGCGCGCGCGTCGTCCAGCCGGCCGGCGCGGACGGCCTCGTAGACGTCGGTGCAGAGGTCGGGAACCACCGACGCCGCCGCCAGCACGCCGCCGGCCGCTCCCATCAGGAGCGCGGGGCAGAACACCGGCGCCGATCCCGCCAGGAGCGCGAAGTCACCCGGTGTCGAGTCGATCAGCGCGGAGACGTAGGTCAGATCGCTCCCCGATTCCTTCATGCCGATGATGTTCGAATGTTCCGCCAGGCCCGCGACGACGTCGACGGCGAGGGTGACCCCCGTCAGGGCCGTGAAGTTGTAGAGCACGACGGGTACCGGTGACGCGTCCGCCACCGCCGTGTAGTGCGCAACGAATGCATCCGGCGTCAGCAGGGGCTTGAAGTACGACGGTGTCCGGACCAGTACGGCGTCGGCTCCCAGCTCCGCCGCCCGCCGTGCCGCAGAGATGGTCGCCAGGGTGGACTCGCGGCCGACGCCGGCAATGCACAGCCGATCGGACGGCACCCGCTCGCGCGCCGCGGCAACCGCCGCGTCCGACTCCGATTCGTCGAGGAGCGGCGCTTCGCCGTTCGAACCGAGCACGACGACCCCGCGGATGCGCGTCGCCATCCAGCGCGACACGTTCGACGCCATCGCGGCCGGATCGACGCGACCGTCCGCATCGAACGGGGTCGGAACCGGCGGGAGCACACCGTCGAGGCGCATTCGCGGTCAGCGCAGCACGTTGAACAGGTGGCTGTACTTGATCGTCAGGGTGCGGCCGGTGCTTTGCAGCGCCTGATCGTAGCGGTCCCTGTAGAGCATGCTGCCCAGGTAGTTGATGTCGTTGTAGACGATGAAGAGCCCGCTGTTCGCGTCCCGGAGCAGGCCGAAGCGGAGGTTGGACGACCAGATATCCACGCTGTCGTTGTACTGCACGAGCGTCTGCAGGAACATCCGGGTGGTGAACGAGTACGAAACCCGCAGCCGCGCGAGGTTGGTCGTGAAGTGTCCGCCCGGCAGCCGCAGGTCGTTGTAGCTCCACTCCAACATCGCGTTGAACGTCTCACCGGCGCGCGCCGTGACGGACGGCGTTACCGTAATCCGGCTCCCGCCGAACAGGCCGCCGATGATGCTGTTGACGTTCAGGCTGACCGGCGCGCCCAGGTTCGTGTTGCCGGCGAGCTGCGCCTCGGCATGGTCGTACTTCCCCGGCAGCACCCAGACCGGGTTGTCCGGGCTGTCGTGGATCAGGAACGGCTGGAAAACCCCCTCCCGCGTGATGTTCATGCCGGTGTTCACCTGGTAGCCGTTGCGCCATTCGAGGTGCTGGTCGATGTGCGTGAACTGGGACTCGTGCCGGCCCGTATGGAAGTCGAACACCGTGAAGTGATTGACGTGGGGACGCCACTCGTGGAGCCCCATCAGGTTCTCGGGGCGCAACGTCATGAAGACGCTGCCGTTCATCCGGCGATAGCTCCGGCGCGCCAGGAATCCCACTTCCGGATTGAAGTTCGGCGCGACTTCCGTGTAACCGAGGCTGAGACGGGCCACTTCCGACTGGTGCTGCGCGCTCAACGCGTAGGCGTGGGTGTTGTCCGTCGGGATGCCGGTGTCGATCGGCGAATACGTCTGGGCGAAGAACCCGGTGATGGTGCCGCCCTCGCCGATGCCCCAGCGCCCGTCGAATGCCGCCGTACGGTTGTAGTCCTGCCCCCTTGCGAACCTTCCGCGCGCCTGGCGGTTGACGAACATCACCCCGACGTTCGAGCGGTTCGCCAGATCCTGCCGGACGCGGGCGACGGTGAAGTTCTGGCTCGGCGTGCCGATGGTGTCGTCGTCCGGGCTGGCAACCTGGGCGGTTTGCATGTTGAGGAAGCCGACGTTGGTATTGTTCCCCACCTTGCCGGAAAGACGCCCGCCACCGATGATCGGAATCTGTGCGCGGTCCCGGCCAATGCCGATGCGCCGGCTGAAGAAGACATCGACCGCGCCCGACTGTCCCACCGAGAACAGACCCGCGTTCTCCAGGAAGAAGGGACGCTTTTCCGGAAAGAACAGCGTGAACCGGTCGAGGTTGATCTGCTCGTCGTCCACCTCGACCTGCGCGAAGTCGGTGTTGTACGTCGCGTCGAGTGTCAGGCTCGGAGTGATGCTGTACTTCAGGTCGGCGCCGAAGTCGCCGTTGCGCGAATCGTCACCGCTTGCCGCGCGCTGCATGTCGCCGAGGAAGTACGGCACGAGCTGCAGGTTGCGCTGCGCCGGGACGCTGAGCCCCTCCAGCTCGCCGGCGAGCGAGAGGCGGTTCAGGTTGTACTGGCGCGGCAGCGGCGACCAATAGACCTGCTCGTTCCGGCTGCGGATGTTGCGCTGGAAGTTCATCCCCCAGGTCTGGACTTCTCCCGGCGGATAGCGCAGCGTCCGGAACGGGATCGCGATCTCCGCGCTCCAGCCGACATCGGTCACGCGGGTCGCGACCTGCCAGACGCCATCCCAGTTCAGGTTGAAGCCACCCCCGGATCCGCGCTGCTGCCGGCTGTTGCTCGGACGTCCGGAACCGCCGCCGCCGAATCGGCCGCTCCCCTGGCCCTCGTTCGTCACCTGGCCGTCGTACTCGACCCCGGCCGCATTGGTCCCGAAGATAAAGCCGTTCAGGCCGTCGTGATAGGTGTCGAGAATGACCTGGAAGCTGTCGGTATCGCGCAGGTCCGAGTCGCGCCGGCTGTCGGCGGTAATGATGTCGGACGGATCCTCCATGTAGCAGACGACGCCGAAATAGAGCGTGTCGGCCGTGTAGACGATGCGCACCTCCGTCCGTTCGGAGGCGGGCTGCCCCTCGAAGGGCCGGCTCTGCACAAAGCCGGTCGCGATCCGCGCATCGTCGTAGGCCGGATCGCCCAGAACGTCGCCGTCGACCTCCGGCCCCGCCTCGGTACGGAACGCCCGCGCGATAGGCATACCCGCCACGGTCGTCTCGCGCGTCTCGATCGCTCCGGACCCGCCGCCGTTCTCGCTCGCCTGCTGCGCGATCACGGGCGATGGCAGCGGAAGTCCCGACAGCACGATAGCCGCCGCCGCCGCACGCCACCCGCGACCCGCGCACATGATTACGCGCATGACCCCCCCGAGTTCCAGATCCGCTAATTCTACAGCCAACGCTGCACGGTCGCCCCGCGTTTACTCCAGGCATCGGGCCGTCCCGCGAACCCTTGGTTGCCGCCGTGAATGCAGGCGCGGACACGAACCGTGAGCCGCTGGCGGCGCGCGTGCCGGCGCTCGAGCGGGCAGAGTAGGATCTCCGCGTGGCGCGCGGCCGGTTCGGCTTTTTCAACAACTGGACGTCGGTCTTTCTCACCGCGGTGGAGCGCGGCGGAAATGCCCTGCCGCATCCGGCGACGCTCTTTGCGATTCTGGCCGGGGTCGTCATCCTGCTCTCCGCCGTGGCGGTCAGGACCGGTCTCGAGGCGGTCCACCCCGGGACGGGTGAGACGATTACGCCGGTCAGCCTGCTGACGGTCGCCGGACTGCACCGGATCCTGGTGGAGATGGTGACCAACTTCACCAGCTTCGCGCCGCTTGGCACGGTCCTCGTCTCGATGCTCGGCATCGGCGTCATGGAGGCGAGCGGATTGATCGCCGCGGTGCTCCGCCTGCTCGTGCTGTCCGCGCCCAAGCGGCTGCTGACATTCGTCATCGTCTTCTCCGGCGTCCTGTCGAATACGGCGAGCGAGATCGGTTACGTCCTGCTGGTGCCGCTCGGAGGGATCATCTTCCTCGGCGCGGGACGGCATCCGATCGCCGGACTCGCCGCCGCATTCGCCGGCGTATCGGGCGGTTACAGCGCCAATCTGCTCCTCGGCACGATCGACCCCCTGCTCGCCGGGCTGTCCGAGGAGGCAGCCCAGATCGTCGAGCCCGGCTATGTCGTCAACCCCGCGGCCAACTACTTCTTCATGGTGATCTCGACGTTCGTCGTCTCCGCCGCGGGAACCTGGGTGACCGAGGCGATCGTCGTCCCGCGCCTCGGACCGTACACCGGGACCGAGCGGTCGGCGGCAATCGATCGGTTGTCGGACGACGAGAAGCGGGGCCTCCGCTACGCCGCCCTGGCGATGGCCGTGTTCGGCGCGATCCTTCTCTGGGGAACCTGGCCGGCCAACGGCTTCCTGCGGAATCCCGAAACGGGCAGCCTGCTCCGCTCGCCGTTTCTGTCAGGCATCGTCGCGTTTATCTTTCTCGGCGGCACCTGGGTAGGGATCGCGTACGGCGTCGGCGCCCGCAAGTTCAGGAACGACACCGACGTAATGAACGGCATGGGGAAGACCATCGGCACCCTGGGCACGTACCTGGTGCTCGTCTTCTTCGCCGCGCAGTTCGTCGCCTACTTCAACTGGACGAACCTCGGGCTGATCGTGGCGGTGAAGGGAGCGGAAACGCTTCGCGCGTCCGGTCTGGGCGGTATCCCCCTGATGCTCGCCTTCGTCCTGCTGTCGTCGGGGCTCAACCTGGTCATGGGGAGCGCGTCGGCGAAGTGGGCGGTAATGGCCCCCGTCTTCGTGCCGATGTTCATGCTCCTCGGCTATTCGCCCGAGCTGACCCAGACCGCCTACCGGATCGGCGACAGCACGTCGAACGTGATCGCGCCGATGATGTCCTACTTTGCGTTGATCGTCGCCTTCTTCGAACGCTACGACAAGACGTCGGGCATTGGCACCGTCGTGGCGACAATGCTGCCCTATACCGTGGTCTTCCTCGCCTGTTGGTCGATAATGCTGGTGGTCTGGATGCTGCTGGGCCTGCCGGTGGGCCCGGGGGCGGGCTTGTATCTGCCGCAGTAGTCTGTTGGCGGCCGGCCGCGGCGGCGCCGCGGGAACCACCAGGAATGAGACGACATCGAACAACCGCGGCAACCGCCGAACGCGGCGGACCTGGCGTCCGATTCAGAACGCCGAGGCGCCGGTTCGGGAAAGGGCGGCGCGGGAACCTCCTGGGGCTAGTCCTATGGGTGGCGGCGTGCGCCGCCGTGCCCGTGACCGCAGGGGCCCAGACACCGGACGAGTCCGCCCGAATGCTCAGTCTCAATGTGGGAGTGCAACTTCTCGCGGATGCATTCACGACCACGACCGTTTTTCAACAGCATGACGAGCGCGGTGACCTGCAGGCGCACTACAACATGACCAAGGACGCGGCCTGGTCCGCGGGGATCACGTTGCCGTTCGTGGGTCACGGGGTCGGCATCGAGGTGTCGCACCTCGCAAAGCCGACTCCCATCCGGGTGGAAGCCAGCATCCCGCATCCCCTGCTCTTCTCGTTCCCGCGCGAGTTCCAGATGACGCTCGGCGGCTTCACGCGGCGCGAGACCGCCATTCATCTGCAGGGCGAGTTCTGGCAGGGGCTCTCCGACCGGCTGCTGCTTCGCGCGTTCTTCGGCCCGACCATCTGGTTCGTCAGTCAGGAGACGCTCTCGGACATCACGACGGTGGACGCGGACCATCGACTGGACACCGTCCGTCTGGAGGACTACGAAGCGGCGACGCACGGGGGCAGCACGCTGGGCTACCACTTCGGGTTCGATCTGACCTGGTTTCTGAACCAGCGGCTCGGTCTGGCAGGGACCGTCCGCAACAGCCACGGCACCGCGACCGTCTGGCTGAATCCGGAGTCGCGGGTCACGCTCGGGCTGGGAGGCCCGCACTTCACCGCCGGCCTGCGCTACCTCTTCTGACCGGCGGCGGGCCGGCTGGCTGCGTCCGGCCTCAGTGCGCCATTTCGGCCGGAAAGAGCTGGAGCAACGCAACCGGATCGACGCGGGCGTTGTTCAGGCGAACCGTCCAGTGGAGGTGCGGTCCGGTGACCCGGCCGGTCGCCCCCACCTTTCCGACGGTTTCGCCCTGGTTGACGCTTTCCCCTTCCGCCACGTCGATGGCCGAGAGATGGGCGAAGTAGGAATAGAGCCCCCAGCCGTGGTCGAGGATCACGACGTTGCCGGAGAAGTAGGTGTCGGCCGCCAGCACGACCACGCCGTGGTTCGGCGCGAGTATCGGCGTGCCCTCCGCCGCGCGGAAGTCGGCGCCGCTATGCGGGCTGCGCGGCTGCCCGTTGAACACGCTGCGTCGCCCGAACGCGCTGGTCGCTTCGCCCGGCACGGGCCGAAGGAAACCGCCGTTCCACAGCCGCTCGGGACTCGCGACGGGAAAAATGGCGTTGAGTCGCGCCGCCTCACGCTGAATCCTGTCGATCACCTCGGCCGGCGGATTCACGAAACTCGGGTTGACGGTCAGTTCGCGCGTCGCGAACTGCTTCGGCTCGACGTCGAGCGTGTAGGTCCGTTCGTCGACCGTACCGTCCGGACCCTCGGCCCGCACGACGACGGGATGCGCGCCGGGGTCCACAGTCAGGTCGACGCCGACCAGCGTGGACGAGACATTCGCCGGCCCGGCCGGGAAGAAACGCAGATCGCGGTCGAACGCGCGCGCCGTCAGCGATTGGGTCGGCCCGTCGATCCGTACATCAATCACTACCACCTCGCCCGGATGCAGCGCTCGCGCCCGGTGGGTAATCGACTGAATCAGACTCCCGCCGTCGCCCGGCTGCGCCGCCGCCGGCGACGCCAGCGCTACCGCGAGCACGATGATTGCAGCAATACGCATCGTTACCCCCCGAAGAGCGCCACCCCGAAAATCCGGTCCAGAATGGCAAGCGCGGTCAGACCGCTAAACACGATCAGGCTGAACCAGGCGAGCCCGCAGACCAGCGCCGAAGGATAGAAGGCCGTGTTGTCCTTCGGAATCACCGTGACGCAGTACCAGACGTTCAGAAAGAAAATCACCGGCGCGATAAAGAACGCGAGCGCCGACGAGATCAGCACGAGGTAGACCGGACGCGGCAGCCCGGCGATGATCAGCACTGCGGCGATCAACGAATAGAACATCGTCAGGCGGTAGATGTTGTATTCGGAGACGAGGCTCCGGCGATGATCGTCGGTGAGCTGATCGGCGGCGATGCCGCGGAGCGCGGCGGTCGGCCGGAACAGGTTGCGGCAACAGGCGGCAACCACGCGGGGCCAGCCGTCGAAGTAGTTGAACGCGGTGGAAAACGTCGCCGCGAACGCGCCCAACAGGAAGATGAGCATCATGCCGGGGCCCATACTGTCGGTGAAGATGCGTGCGATCTCGCCGATCACCGCGTTGCCGGAGACTTCGCTCGGGTAGAGCCAGACGGCCGCGAGCAGCAGGAAGATCACCGCGAGGACAAACGACACGATGTGGCCCAGGGTGAAGTCCCACAGCCCGATCCGGAACCAGCGCCGGCAGTATTCCTGCGCCTGTTCGGGCAGCCGCGAAACGTCGACCGCGAGGTCCTCCTTGGTCGAACCGAACGGATCGAAGCGGTGCGCCAGGCCGTTCCGCTCGAGTTGCTCGCGGATCCGCCCCATCCCGGCCCGCTTCGCCTTTCCCCACTCCGACGCCTGCAGCGACACGTCGATCCCGGTCGGCAGCAGGCCGAGGAACGCCGCAATCAACAGCCACGATCCGGTCGGAGTTTCGACGACGAAGAAACGTCCCATCGCCGAGATCGGCGCCGGTTCGAACAGGTAGACACCGATGGTCGAGACGAAGAGCAGTCCGGCGAGCATCTTGGTCGCCAACTCCACCGCTGCATAGCGCCCGTAGAGGATGATGCCGACCGAGAGGACGCCCAGCCCAAGGCCGTAGACCCAACTGGGCAGGCCAAGCCCGAGGTACTCCGAGAACACGTAGAAGAGGACCGCGGCGGCGGCGGCAAGCCGCCCTGCCTGCCCCAGCGCGCACTGAATGACCGTCGTGATCAGGACGTACCAGACTGGCCACTTGCCTGGCGCCGTGCTGTAGGCGTCAAGCATGCTGCGGCCGGTGGCGTTCGTGAACCGAAACGCCATCTCGAAGCCGTAGTACTTGAAGACGTAAGCGACCGGGATGCACCAGAGCAGCGCGTACTCGAAGCGCCCGCCCGCCGCCGGTGCGGTCACCAGATGCGAGGTCCCGATGCCCGTCATCATCAGAATCAGCCCGGGGCCGAAGTGCCGCAGCAGGCCACGCGGGTTGGTGTCGGGTAGCGGGAGTCGATCGAGCGCCTCGTCCGCTGGCGGCTGCTCGACCGGCATTGGCCTGATTCTATCAGGCCGGCAACGGTGACTGATAAAGCGCCCGACCGACGAAGAACGGACCCATCTGCTGGATGAACTCCGACGTCTGCCGGGTGGATCGCATGTCCTTGACGAGGCGCGAGAGCGGATAGAGTTCCGGCCCAATCAGGCCGATGACGAACTCGTTGTCGTCCCGATCCAACCCGTGGCACTCCAGGCGCACGTCGACCGCGTAGCCCGCCTCGCCATAGCGGCGGCCGAGCATCCCGTGCTCCATCAGGATCCTCCCCTGCTCGGCCCGCGGGAGCTGGTTGAACGCGCCGATGCGCCGGAGCGGGTACCAGACCGCCCACGGGTGCGCCGGATCCAACACGTTGCGCGGCACCTTGCGCAACAGAAAGTCCTCAAGATCCGCCTCGCGACCGGACGAATAGGTACGGCCGATCATCGCCATGTCGGGACGCGGGACGAGATCGCGAAACGGCGCATCGATCAACAGCACGCGACCCGCCTCCGCGAACCACGCGGGATCCCGGCTCATCAGCAGCACGCCGACCCCGCGGGGATCGTTCACGTCGGCGTAGACGACGGCGTCGAAGCCGCTCGCGCGGACCGCAGCAACGACCGGCGCGGTGTCGAGACAGCCGGTCAGGACCTGCAACTGCACGAACAGGCGCCGCGTCGACGTCTGGGGCGTCCCCCGGACCGGAGCCCCGTGCTCGCGCAGATCGGGCGGACCCTCGGCTGTGGGCGGCGCATGCCGTCCCGGGTCCGGCGGTCGTTCGACGGCGGCGACGGCGCCTGCATCCCCGGATTGATCGGTCACGGCGCGATCTTATACTGGCGTCCCGTGGTTCCGGATGGTGCACGTACGGCGTCGTCCACGTCTGCTACGGGCCGGACCCCTCTGTCCGGACGAGCACATCCGCGTCCGCATCTCATCGTGATCGCGGGCGCGTCCGGCTCCGGCAAGACGACGCTGGCGCGGCACCTGGCGAACGCGCTCGGAAACACCCCGGACTCGGTCATCCCGATAGACGCCTACTACCGCGACCATCCCGAGTACCGCGCAGCCGGGCGCGCCGCCGCCAACTACGACGCGCCCGACGCCATCGATATCGCACTCCTGCTCGCGCACCTGAGCGCACTGCGCGCGGGACGGACGGTGGAACGTCCCGTCTACGACTTCCGGCGCCACCGGCGCGTGATGGCGACCGCCACCCTGCACCCCGCGCCAATCCTCCTGCTCGAAGGCCTCCTCGCGCTGCATTGGCCGGAGATCCGCGGGCTGGCCGGCACGCGCGTCTTTATTCGGATCAAGGCCGCGACGGCGCTTGCGCGCCGCATTGCACGAGACCGCGCGGAGCGGGGCCGCGACGAGACGTCGGTTCGCCAGCAGTGGGCATCGACCGTCGGGCCCAGCTATGAACGCTGGGTCGCCCCGACCGCACGCTTCGCCGATGTGACGGTCGACGGCGCCCTGCCGATTGCGCGCGCAGCGACGGCGGTGCTCCATCACGTACGGTCGTCGGCGGGCGCGGCAAGCGCGCCCCGTTCACGCTCGAAGACACGCGCCAACTGATCTGCGGCGTCCGCGAGGAGGCGCTGGCGTTCCGCGTCGGGCGGAATCGCCGCGCGAGCAAACAACTCGACCACGGCTATCACCTGGCCGGCTGTACTGACCGGAATCGCGCAGAGCGATCGGAAGTCCTCCAGCGCCGTGCGGCGGGCATCGGACAGGCGCGGATCTATCGCGATGGCGGCCACCCAGCTCGGCTCGTTCGAGGCAACGGCGCGATGGAGCACATGGTCGTCACTGTCACCGCAACAGGCGTCGATCGCCGCACGCGCGCCGATCGCCAGGCTCCCGTCATCGGCGACATGCCAAATGCCGGTGGAAATCAACGGCTCGTCCCCCTCTGCCGCGGCAAGATAGGCAGTGGCGGCGTCCCAGCCTCCCCATGCGCAGACGTGCGGCAGCAGGTCCCGCAACGACGCGTGGAACGAGATGCTCTCGCGGCCAAGCACGACCGCCGCCCGCAGCATCCCGAGCGCGGCTGTCGCCGCCGCCGCCCGCTCCGTCGCGCCGGGCGCCTCTGCGGCTTCGGCCGCCTCGGCTGCGGCATCGGCCGTCCGCGCCGCGGTGACGTCCGTATAGATGAGGAGCGTCTCGCCCTGAGCCGTACGGCGTGTCCGGATCTCCAGCCAGCGGCCGTCCGGCGTGCGGTGCGCTTCCGTCGTGTCGGTGCCGAGCCGGTCGAGATAGCCGGTGATCCAGGCGTCGATCTCCGACTCCGGGATGAGTACGACGGCACGCGTCGCGGTGTAGCGGATCAGATCCTCCCACTCCAGGCCCCGCTTGAGGGCGACCCACGGGTAGAACTCGCGGAACCGTTCGTTGCAGGCGATGAGGCGCCCGTCGGTGCTCCAGACGGCAAGACCCGAGGCGTCGTGCGCCAGCACTGCCGCCATCCGATCCTGAAGCACCGCCGCCATGACGCGTGCGCCCGCCAGCCGCCAGGCGAACAACACGACGAGCCCGGCCAGCGCAATAGCCGCCGCAACGATCATGCTCACCAGGATCACGGCGCCATCTTACCGGGAGTCCGCGGCCGCGCCCCGAGCGCGTCGGATCAATTGGCCACCGGGGGATCCGTCGTCCAGTGGCGGAGCGGGACGGATACCAGGAGGTACTGCTTCCGGAGGGCGACGACGTGCCGTGCGTACTCCGCCCTGGGGATCTCGCCCCGCACCTGACGATCCCGCAGGCGGCGCAGCTCGAAGCGATAGAGGTCGTTGACGAATTCGTGCACCAGCGCGGGCGTCGTCTCCGGTGTCGGCCGAACGCCATGCGCTGCGAGCGCCTCAACCACGGCCGGCCGGTAGTGGTAGGGCATCACGGATCGATTGACTGTAGCAGGATGGCGGTG
The DNA here is from genome assembly GCA_964550305.1 of uncultured Vicinamibacteraceae bacterium. Lineage (GTDB taxonomy): Bacteria > Acidobacteriota > Vicinamibacteria > Vicinamibacterales > UBA8438 > VXRJ01. The sequence goes on from CAZJYU010000003.1 coordinate 71,057, forward strand.
CCGCAATCGTGTACGCTCGCTCCGCGAACACGATGACACCGGGGGTTGGCCACCGATCCGCTGCGCGCCGGCTCGTTGCCTGCGCCTGTTTGCTCGTCGCCCCATCCGTCCTGATCCCGGTGCGCGGACAGGCGCCGGATCCGAACGACGCGATTCGCCTGCCTCCACCCGCCGTGCCGAGCGCCGTCGCGCACATGCGCGCAGGCGATCCGGCCGCGGCGCTGGCGGCCCTCGATCGCGCGCTCGGAGCGCCGGGTGACGCGGAAGCCCAGTTGGACGGGACAATTCTCCGCGCCGCGTTGCTCAGCCAGGCAGGTCGTCCGGGCGACGCGGAGGAGGCATGGCGCGAAGTGATAGATCGCGCGGTGTTCATGCGCACGTACGCCCGGCGCGCGATCGTCGAGAGTCTCACGACGCGCGGCGCGCCGGCGGAGGCCGAAACCTACCTTCAGGCACTCACGAACACCGACGCAGTCCGTCACCGCGACCTGATGCTCCGCGTCGCCGAGGCGCATCTCGACGCCGGCGCGCCCAACCGGGCGGCGGCGCTCTACCAGCGGGTGCTGGCGTCCGGCGGGCGGAACGCCGACACCGATGCCGCGCGTCTCGGTCTTGCCACGGCGCAGGAAGCTCAGGGAGACACGGCGGCGGCGCTCGAGACGCTGCGCGCGGCACGGCTCCGCTTCCGGACAGCCGACGCGTACGAGACCGCGACCCGCGAGTCGGCCCGCCTCGCGCGCGTCCGCGGCGAGACCCTCCGCCCGCTCGCCGAGTCGGAGTACGCCTTGGTTGTCCAGCGTCTCCGCGGCGCGTCGCGCTTCGCACCCGCGCTCGCCGCGCTGGAGGCGTGGGAAACCGCCTACCCCGGGCCGGCCACGGCGGAACGGGTGGCGGCCGAACGGATCGATACGCTCTACGCACAGCGTGACAACCAGGTGGCGGTGGACGCCTGCGTGGCATTCTACGAACGCTTCCCGTCGAGCGCGCGCATGCCCGCCATCCGGCTGATTGATTTCCGCCTCGCCATCCGGATGGGTGATCTCGAACGCGCGCGGCGGCTCGGCCTCGACCTCTGGGAGGGACGCGTCGACGGCGCCGACCGCGAACAGCGCCGCAACGCAGCCGTTCTGCTTGCCGCAGTCCTGGCCGCGCGCGGCGACGCCGATGGCGGTCTGGCCCTGTACCCCCGACTGTTCGAGACGGCGCCGACACCGGACGACGCGCGGGCGATGCTCTGGCGCGCGGGGGTTGTGGCGATCCGGATGGGCGAGTACGGCCGGGCCTTCACCAATCTGCAGGCGCTGATCGAGCGGGGCCCCGGGGGCGACCTCGCCCTGGCGGCACAGTACTGGCTGGGCGTCGCGCACGAGCAGAACGGTGACGCCACCGACGCGGTCCGCCGCTTCCGTCCGCTGGCGATCCGCTACCCGTACCACTATTACGGCCTCGCCGCGCGCGAACGGCTCGCCGCGCTGGGCGCGGCCCCGGCTGAAGACACCCTGGAGCGCATCGACTTCCCGGGCCTGAGGATCGACCGGGGCGCCCGGACGCGCGCGGAGTTCCGTGCCGCGATGGCGTTGGCACGGGCAGGTCTGGTAGACGACGCGGCGTGGTACCTCCGCCGCCTCCTCGGACAGCGTCGCGGTGACCGGGGGCTGGCACTGCTCGCGGCGCGCGCGTCGTCGGCCGCGGGGGACCACGCCAGCGCCGCGCGCGTGCTGTTCAGCGCATTCGGCGCGTTTTTCTCTCGGCCGGCGCGCGGCTTGCCGGACGACTTCTGGACGATGGCCTTCCCGCGCCCGTTTTGGGAGACGGTGACCGAGGCGGCCCGCCGGCACGAGGCCGACCCGGTGCTGCTGGTCTCGCTGATGCGTCGCGAGTCACGCTTCGATCCGGATGCCCGCTCACCGGTCGGGGCTGTAGGCCTGTTGCAAGTGATGCCCTATACCGCGGCCGCACTGGCGGAAAGGGCCGGCGTCGGCGAGATCGTCATGCCGGACGGCATCGATGACGCGGCAATCGCCGATCCGCCTGTCAACATAGCGATCGCGGCCCGCCTCAACGGCGACCTGCTTGCTCAGTTCGGTGCCGAGCGCCTTCCCGTGATCGCCGCCTACAACGCCGGCGAGGACCACGCCGGCTACTGGTGGACCGCCGCGCAGGGTCTTCGCGACGACTTCTTCATCGACGGCATCCCGTATACGGAGACCCGCAACTTCGTGAAGGAAGTAGTGGCCAACTACGCCAGCTACCAGCGGATCTACGGCGGCCAGTGACGGATGGAGGCCGGCCTGGGGGCTGGCGCATCCCTCCGGCGCGCCGGGAGGGCGTACAGGGATCCCCACTAGTACCCGACGGCGGCGGCATCCTCACGCCGACGGTCGGCCGCACCGAGCAGCAGTTCTGTGTCCGGGTCGAACGCAATGGCGTGCGCCGCCCCCTGCGCGCGGATCGCCTGCAGCCGATGACCACGCGCCTCGAGCAGTGCGACCGCATCCGGCGACAATCCCCGCCTCTCGTAGCGCACGACGTCGGGCAACCATTGATGATGAAAGCGCGGCGCGTCGATCGCTTCCTGAACGTTCATGCCGAAGTCGATGACGTTCAGGATGGTGTGCAGCACGGTGTTGATGATCGTGCGCCCGCCCGGGCTCCCGGTCACCAGCACCAGCCGCCCGTCGCGCGCGACGATCGTCGGCGTCATGCTCGATAGCATGCGCTTGCCGGGCGACGCCAGGTTCGGCGCCGTGCCGATCAACCCCTCCGATGTCGTGAGTCCGGGCGCCGCGTTGAAGTCGCCCATCTCGTTGTTCAGCAGGAATCCACCACCCGGCACGACGATTTTCGAGCCGTAGCTCTGTTCGAGCGTCGTCGTGAGCGACACCGCGTTCCGTTCGGCATCGACCGCCGAGATGTGGGTCGTCTCGTTGCCAGCCGGCGACCATTCGAATCGATCCGGCGCGGACGGTGACGCTCGCGCCGGATCGATCGTCGCGCGGAGCCGGTCAGCGTACGCTTTTGCGGTGAGTTCCCCTACCGGCATCGATGGGTTGAAGTCGGGATCGCCCAGGTACCGCGCCCGATCGGCGAAGCCGCGGCGCATTGCTTCGATGACGCGGTGGGCGTTCAGCGCGGAACCGTGCCCGGCCCGAGTCAGGTCGTACCCCTCCAGCACGTTCAGCATCTGCACCAGCGTGATGCCCCCCGAACTGGGTGGCGGCATGGAGATCACGTCATGGTCACGGTACGTCCCGCGAATGGGATCGCGCACTCTCGGCTCGTACGCCGCCAGATCCGCCTCGGTGATCAGGCCGCCGTTGGCCGACATCTCCCGGGCGATGAGCGTAGCGGTTCGTCCCCGATAGAAACCGTCGGGTCCGCTCCGGGCGATCCGCTCCAGGGTCGCCGCAAGGTCCGGCTGACGGAACCGCTCCCCCGCCCCGTACGGTGTCCCGTTCCTCGAGAAGGCCGCCACCGAGGCCGGATAGCGCGCCATGCGCGGCAGCACGGCCGCAAGCGACGCGGCACGCGCGAACGTCAGATCAAACCCCTCGCGCGCCAGCTCCAGCGCCGGCTCGATCAGGCGACTCCACGGCAGCCGCCCGTGATCCGACCAAGCGCGGTGCAGACCCGCCACCGTGCCCGGCACACCCACCGCGACATGGCTGTCGTGATGTCGTGTCCGGTCGTACTCGCCATCGACGAGAAACATGTCCGGCGACGCCGCCGAGGGCGCGATTTCCCGGAAGTCGTACGCCGTGGCGTCCCCACTCGCGGAGCGGTACACGAGAAAACCGCCGCCGCCGATATTCCCGGCCGCCGGATAGGTCACCGCGAGCGCAAACGCCGTCGCCACCGCCGCATCGACGGCGGAACCGCCATCGCGCAGCACGTCTCGCCCCGCGCTCGCCGCGATTCGGTCCGACGCTACCACCATGCCGTTCCGCGCCCGCGCGGGCACCGACTGAGCGCCCACCGCGGTGACAGCCACCCCGACGATCGCGATGGCCGGAACGACACGGCGCATTCCGACCCGCGCGCAGGATCCGCGTCCAGGCATGGTTCCAGCATACCGGAGCCGCGCGTTGCGGGCGCAGGCTTCCAGGCCTGCACGCTCCGGCGGGGCGGATCGGGGATAATGCGCGGGATGGCTGCACAACATCCGCAGTGGCCCGGGGGTCGCATCCGGCGGTGGCGGGGTCCGGCACCAACCCTGGCGCTGGCGGCGTTCGCGCTGTTGGCGTTGGCGCTGGTGACGGGTGCGTGTGGCGGGCCATCGGGTGGCGGTGCGGGCCTGACCGTGCGTCTCTCGATCGCGACCGGCGGGACGGGAGGCGTCTACTACCCGTACGGCGGCGGGATCGCGAGGGTCATCAGTGAGTACGTCGACGGCGTCGAGGCAACGGCCGAGGTGACGGCGGGAACGGTCGACAACCTGAAGTTCATCGCCAGCCGGTCGGCCGACCTCGGTTTCGCGCTGGCCGACTCACTCGACGACGCCGCGAACCAGCGCGGCGTGTTCAGCGACTTCGGTGCGGTACCGCTACGGGCGATCGCCGTGTTGTACGACAACTACAACCATCTGATCTCGGTGCAGGACACCGGCATCACGACCGTCCCCGATCTGGCCGGGCACATCGTGTCAACCGGCGCTCCCGGCAGCGGCACCGAAGTAAGCGCGTTCCGCATCCTGCGGGCGTCGGACGTCGACCCGGACGCCGACATCACGAAACAGAGCCTGAGCGCAACGGCGTCGGTCGACGCAATCAAGGACGACAAGATCGATGCCTTCTTCTTCAGCGGCGGAATACCGACCGGCGCCATTCTCGACCTTGCTTCCACGCCCGGACGGACGATCACGGTGGTGCCGAACGGCGAGACCCTCGGCACGCTGCGGGAACAGTACGGATCGCTCGTCTATGACACCGCGCCGATCCCGCCGGACACCTACCCCGGCATGGACGGGGCGGTGACTGTGGTCACGGTATCCAACGTGCTTGTCGCACACGCCGACCTGGATGTCCAGCTCGCCTACGACCTGACGCGCGTCCTGTTCGATCACCATGACGAACTGGCCGCGGTCCACCCGATGGCGGCTATTCTGTCGCTCGATACCGCCGCCGCCGGCTCCCCCATTCCGTTCCACGACGGCGCCATCCGCTACTATCGCGAGCAGGGCGCCTGGACGGACGGGGGATCACGCTGAACACGCCGCCGCTGGACACACCGCTCCACGATACCGAACCGGACGTTCCGACCCGCACCCTGACCGGCACGACCGGTCGGATCACGACCGCCCTCGGGGCCGGCCTTTCGCTCTACGCCCTCTACTGGGTAGTCGGCATCGTTCAGCCACAGATCTACCGTGTCAGCTTCCTGCTCATCACACTCGTCCTGACGTTTCTCGTCTTCCCGATGCACGCCCGGTGGCGGGCCCGCGTGACAGCAATCGACTGGCTGCTCGGAGCGATGGCGGCCGTGGCGCTCGCGTGGCCGATCATCGACTTCGATCAGTTCATCTACCGCAATGCGGAGCCGTCGGCCACCGACGTAACGCTGGGAATCGTGACCACGCTGCTGGTGCTCGAGGCGACCCGGCGCACCGTCGGGCCCATCCTGCCGGTCACCGCGGCAGCCTTCCTGCTGTACGGCTACTACGGACCGTACCTCGAACTGGTTGGCCTCGAACTGTTCGCACACCGGGGCTACGACATCTCGCGTCTTGTCGGCACCCTCTACATGACGCTCGAGGGGATCTTCGGCGTCCCGATCGGCGTCACCTCCACCTTCATCATCCTGTTCACCATCTTCGGCGCGGTCCTGGCCCACTCGGGGGCCGGGCAGTTCTTCATCCAGTGGACGATGTCGGCGTTCGGCCGGTCGCACAGCGGCGCCGGGCCCGGCCGCACCGTGACGCTCTCCGGGTTTCTCCTCGGCACGGTCTCGGGCAGCGGCGTCGCGACCACCGTCACGTTGGGGGCCGTCGCCTGGCCGCTCCTGCGCCGCGCCGGGTTCTCGGCCGAGACTGGCGGCGGGATCCTCTCGGCGAGCGGCATCGGCGCCATCATGGCGCCCCCGACGATGGGCGCGGCGGCGTTCCTGATCGCCGAGTTCCTCCAGATCACATACCTGGAGGTGATCGTGATGGCGATCATCCCGGCTGTCCTCTACTACTTCTCGATCGTGTTGATGATCGAGGCGGACGCGCGCCGGCTCAACACGCGCGCGGTGGACATCGACCTTCCGCCGGTTGGCGTGCTGACCCGCCGGTTCGGCTACCACTTCCTGCCGCTCATCACGATCGTGGCGTTGCTCGTGAGCGGCATGACACCGTTCCGTGCGGTCTTCCTCTCCACGCTCCTCGCCGTCGCCCTGAGCTTCCTGCAGCGGACGAATGCGCTGACGCCGCGCCGTCTGGTGGCGGCCCTCGAGGCAGGCGGACGCGGGGTGATTCCGGTCGCGGCGACGACGGCCACCGCCGGCATCATCGTCGGCGTGGTCACGCTGACCGGGCTGGGCCTCAAGATCTCCGGCATCATCGTCGATCTGGCGGCCGGCAACATCTTCCTGACCGTGGTCTACGCCGCGGTCGCCGTCTGGATGCTTGGCCTTGCCGTCCCGGTCACCGCGTCGTACATCATCGCGGCGGTGATGATTGCGCCCGCGCTCACGCTGGTGGGCGTGCCGGACTTCGCTGCGCACATGTTCATCTTCTACTACGCCGTGCTCTCGGAAGTGAGTCCGCCCACGGCGCTTTCCCCCTTCGCAGCGGCGGCCATCACCGGTGGCAACCCCTTTCGGACGATGACGCTCACCTGGAAGTACACGCTGCCCGCCTTCCTCGTGCCGTTCGCCTTCACCGTCAGCCCCGAGGGCGTCGGCGTCCTGCTGCAGGCCCCTGCCGCCGACGTGGTCCGGACGGCGGGCACCGCCGCCGTCGGCGTCAGCGCGCTTGCCATGGGCCTGGGCGGCTGGCTCCGGCGCGCGGCGACCCCACCGGAACGGGGGCTCGCGGTCGCGGGCGGCCTGTTGCTCTTTTACGCAACTACGCTGACGGATATTATGGGGCTGGTGGTATTCGGTGCAGCCGTCGTGTTGCACCTGGTCCGGACTCGGTGAGATCCATCGAAGAGCGAGGTGAAGTCATGAGATCACGCATGCACCTGACAGCGTTCGTCGCGCTGTTCGCCCTGCTGCTCGTTCCGCAGGCACTCGTCGCCCAGGGACTTGAGCGCGCCATGCCCGAAGACGTAGGCATGTCGTCCGAGCGGCTCGGGCGCCTGACCGCGGCGCTCGAGCAGTACGTCGACGAGGGGCGTCTCGCCGGCGCGGTCGCCATCGTGGTGCGGCGCGGCAAGATCGCCTACCTCGAGGCGGTCGGGAACCGCGATGTCGAGGCGCAGGCGCCGATGCGGGACGACGATATCTTCCGGATCGCGTCGCAGACGAAGGCGCTGACGAGCGTCGGCGTGATGATGCTGCAGGAAGAAGGGAAGCTGCTGATCACCGATCCGGTCGGCAAGTATCTCCCCGCCTTCGCCAACACGACGGTGGCGCAGCCGGACGGCCGTGGCGGCTATGACGTCGTGGCGGCGCGGCGGCCGATCACCATACGCGACCTCCTCACCCACACCGCGGGCATCAGCTACGGCATGGGCCTGATCGGGAACCGCGGCATTGCCGCCGACACGTGGGAAGAGGCGGGCGTTACCGGCTGGTACTTCGCGCACCGCGACGAATCGGTGGGCGACACGATGGCGCGGCTCGCCGAACTGCCGTTGGATGCCCACCCCGGCGAGCGGTGGATCTATGGCTACAACACCGACATCCTGGGCGCCATGATCGAGGAGATAAGCGGCCAGACGCTGGGAGCATTCCTGCGCGAGCGGCTGTTCGAACCGCTGGGCATGGACGACACCCACTTCTTTCTGCCGCAGGAGAAGGTGGACCGGCTGGCGACGGTCTACTCGTCCGTCGATGGCGGCAGAAGCTTCGTGCGCGCTCCGGACGAGGGCACGATGCAGAGTCAGGGACACTACGCGAAGGGTGAGGGCAAGGCCTACTCCGGCGGGGCGGGGGGCCTGTCGACGGCGACCGATTACGCGACGTTCATGCAGATGATGCTGAACGGCGGGGCACTGAACGGCACGCGGATCCTTTCGCGGACGACGGTCGAATCGATGACGTCCGACCATCTCGGCGACATTCCGTTCCGGCCGGGCCAGGGCTTCGGTCTCGGCTTCTCCATCGTGCACGACCCGGCGACCACGGGACTGCCCGGCTCGGCTGGCGAGTTCGCGTGGGCCGGTGCCTACCACTCCGTCTACTGGGCCGACCCAGAGGAGGAGATGGTCGTGGTCTACCTGACCCAGATCATCCCGGCCATGAATCTGGACGATCAGCAGAAGCTTCGGACGCTGATCTACCAGGCGATTGTCGACTGATACCCAGGGCGCCGGCCCCCCGGCAACGGCCGGCGCCCGCAACGACGGCGGAGGAAGAAGCGGACTGTGACCAAGCACGAACTGATTGCAAAGCTGAACGAAGATCTGGCGGACGAGCTGGGCGCGATCATCCAGTACATCGTCTATGCTGCGCGTGCGACCGGCCCCTACCGCCCGCAACTGGCCCAGTTCTTCCTCACCGAAGTGGCGGACGAGCAGGCGCACGCGCAGTACCTCGCGAACAAGATCGCCGCTCTCGGCGGCACTCCCACGACAACACCCCGGCCCGTGCCGCTCCCGGACGGCGATCGAGCCATGCTGGAAGAGGTGGTCGCGGCCGAGAAACGCGCCACCGCGGCGTACGTCCAGCGCGCGAAGGACGCCGAGGCCTACGGCGACAAAGGCCTCGCCGTGCAGCTCGAGGACTTCATCCGGGCCGAGAGCAACCACGTCGAGGAGACCGAGCGGATTCTGCAGGACTGGCCGCTGTAGCCCCGCCGTCACGCCGAGTGCAGTCTGCGGCGCGAAGGGAACGCCTGTGCTGCTGCTACCGCGCGCTCCTCCGTCTGCCCGACCGTATAGGATCACTCATGATGACGCCATCCGCGCGCGGCGGAGCCTCGTTGATGGGCATCGGTGTGCTGGCAACCGTGGTCGCGATGCTGTCCGGGACGTCCGGGACCGTCGAAGCCGGGCAGACGGGCGGCGCCATTGCCGGGCGGATCACGCTCGAGGGAATGGTCGACCCGCGCATGCTGGAAGTGACGACCGATCAGGCGGTCTGCGGCAACGAGGTGGAAGACCACGCCGTCGTCGTGGACGAGTCGGGCGGCCTGGCGAACGCGGTGGTGATCGTCGCGGGCGCGCCGTGGGGCGATGCAACCCCGGTGGACCCGGAGATTAACAACTCCGGCTGCTACTTCGTGCCGCGCGTGCAGGTGGTACCGACACGGACGGTCGTGACGGTGCGGAGCGAGGATGACACCCTGCACACAACCCACGCCTACGACGACCGGCAGCGAACGCTGTTCAACATCGCGATCCCGATTCCCGGCATGGAGGTGGAACGCCCGCTCCGGCGCCCCGGACCGGTACGCATCGAGTGCGACTCGCACGGGTGGATGCGCGGCTGGGTCTACGTCTCCGACGATCTGGGAACGGTGACCGGGCCGGACGGGCGTTACGAGCTGACCAGCGTGCCGCCCGGAGACTACACGCTCACGGTTTGGCACGAGCGCGCCGCCGGGACGACGCGCGGGATCCGGGTGACGGCGGGCGGGACGGCGGAGGCCGATTTCACGCTCGCGCTCGAATAGCAGGCCGGTATGGCGCCACAGTACGTCTATACGATGAAGGGGCTCGGCAAGCGGTACCCCCCCGACCGCATCGTGCTCAAGGACATCTGGCTCTCGTTCCTGCCGGGCGCGAAGATCGGAGTCCTGGGATCCAACGGGGCCGGCAAGAGCACGCTGCTTCGGATCATGGCGGGCGAGATCACGGAGTTTGACGGCGAGGCGTTTCCCGAGACCGGGCTGTCGATCGGCTACCTGGCGCAGGAGCCGCAGCTCGATCCGTCGAAGGATGTCGCGGGCAACGTGAACGAAGGCGTGGCCGATGCGCGGGCGCTACTTCGGCGGTACGACCGGATCACCAGAGACCTGGCGATCATCGGGCCCGGCTCGCTCGAGATGGAAGAGGCGCTCGACGAACAGGGGACGCTTCAGACGAAGATCGACGCCGCGCGCGCATGGGATCTCGACTCGCGCGTGAACATGGCGATGGACGCCTTGCGGCTCCCCCCCGGCTCGGCCGACGTCACAAGGCTCTCGGGCGGCGAGCGGCGTCGGGTGGCGCTGTGCCGGCTGCTGCTGCAATCACCCGACTTGTTGCTGCTGGACGAACCGACGAATCACCTGGACGCCGAGTCCGTCGCCTGGCTGGAGCGGTTCCTGGCCAACTACGCCGGCACCGTGGTGGCGGTGACGCATGACCGGTACTTCCTCGACAACGTCGCGGGCTGGATCCTCGAGCTGGACCGGGGCGCGGGCATACCGTGGCAGGGCAACTACTCATCGTGGCTCGAACAGAAGCAGCAGCGGCTCGGCGTCGAGGCGAGACACGAGGCCAGGCGGCGAAGCACGCTGGAGCGCGAGCTCGAGTGGATCAACATGTCGCCCCGCGCACGGCAGGCCAAGGGGAAGGCGCGACTGAACGCCTACGAACGGCTGCTCTCCGAGGACGCCGCCAGGAAGATCGAGCAGGTGGAGATCTACATTCCACCCGGCCCCCGACTTGGCAATGTCGTGGTGGAAGCCGATGGTCTGATCCACGGTTACGGCGAGCAGGCGTTGATCGGGAGGCTGTCGTTCACGCTCCCGCCCGCCGGCATCGTCGGCGTGGTTGGACCGAACGGCGCCGGCAAGACTACATTGCTGCGACTGATTGCCGGCGCGGAGGAGCCGGACGCCGGCACGATCCGCCTGGGCGAAACGGCGCAGATCGGCTATGTCGATCAGAACCGCGAACTCGATGCCGACCAGACCGTATGGGAGGCGATCTCCGACGGGCACGACGAAATCAGGTTGGCGCGACGCACCGTCGCCTCGCGCGCCTACGTCTCGTGGTTCAACTTCCGCGGCGCCGATCAGCAACGGAAGGTGGGAACGCTCTCGGGCGGCGAACGCAACCGTGTCCACCTCGCCCGCCTGCTGCGCCGCGGCGCGAACCTGCTGCTGTTGGACGAGCCGACGAACGACCTGGACGTCGACACGCTTCGCGCCCTGGAAGACGCCCTGGTGGAGTTCGCCGGATGCGCCGTCGTGGTGAGCCACGACCGGTGGTTCCTCGACCGGATCGCCACGCACATCATTGCGTTCGAGGGCAACAGCGAGGTCGTCTGGTTCGCCGGTAACTACGCCGACTACGAAGCGGACCGGCGGCGGCGGCTCGGCCGGGAGGCGGATCAGCCGCACCGGATCCGGTTCCGCAAGCTGACCCGCGCGTGACGCCTGGCGCCGACTCCATATCGAGAACGATATCCAGGCCGTTACCCGTGCCGGCCTGGGATCGCGACCGGCGCCAGCTCGGGCGTAAAGTCCTCGCCCGGATTGATGAAGCGGTTCCGCTCGATGCCGTACTGCCGGTCGTAGAGCTGCTTGTAGCGCCCGTCGAGGGCCATGAGCTCGTCGTGCGTGCCTCGTTCGACCACCTCTCCGGCCTCCAGCACCAGGATCTGGTCCGCGCTGCGGATCGTCGACAGCCGGTGCGCGATGACGAAGCTGGTCCGCCCCGCGCGCAGTGCGCTCAACCCGTCCTGAATCAGCGCCTCGCTCTCGCTGTCGAGGCTCGATGTCGCCTCGTCCAGAATCAGGATGCCCGGATCGGCAAGGATGGCGCGCGCAATCGCGACGCGCTGCCGCTGGCCGCCGGAGAGCTTGACGCCCCGTTCCCCGACGATCGTGTCGTAGCCGTCGGGGAACTGGTCGATGAACTCGTCACAGTGGGCGAGGCGGCTGACCTCGCGGATCTCCGCGTCTGTCGCCCGCGGCTTCGAGAACGCGAGGTTCGCGCGAATCGTGCCGTCGAAGAGGAAGTTCTCCTGCAGGACGACGCCGAGATGGGCGCGATAGTCCTGCAGGCTGACGGTCTGGAGGTCGTGTCCGTCGATCAGGACGCGCCCGGCGGTCGGACGGTTGAATGCCATCACCAGGCTGATCAGCGTGCTCTTGCCGGACCCACTCGACCCGACGAGGGCGGTGGTTGTACCGGGGGCCGCGTCGAGTGACACGCCCTTGAGGACCGGCACGTCCGGTTCGTACTCGAACCACACGTTCTCCAGCCGGATCTCGCCGCCCAGACTGCCGAGCGACTCGCGGGCCTCGTCCTCCTGATCCTCGGTTGCCATCTCGCGGACTTCCCGAATCCGGTCGAGGCCGGCGAACGCCTCCGTGATCTGCGTGCCTATCTGCGAGATCTGAATCACCGGAGCAATGACGAGGCCAGTGAAGATGAGGTACTGCAGCAGTTCGCCGGTCGTCCACGAACCGGACATCAACGCGCTTCCGCCCAGGACGATCATCATCGCGCCGATCAGTCCCATCACGAACGTCGAGATCGAGGTGACGGCGGAGACGCCGGTCACCGTCTTCGCGACGTTCCGGAACAGGCGGTGCGCACCGCGCGCAAAGACGAGCTGCTCGCGCTTCTCGACGCCGTACGCCTTTACGATCCGGATGCCGCTGAGGGTCTCGCCGAGCCGTCCGGTGACCTCGGCGTTGATCTTTCCGCGCTCGCGGAAGACGGGCCGGATCCGCGAGAAGGCGACCGCCATCATGATGCCGAACAGCCCGAGCACGACGACCGTCAATAGCGTCAGCCGCCAGTTGAGCCAGAAGAGCCACACCAGGGCGATCGACGCGGTGAGCAGCCCGCCGGCCAGGTGGGCCAGCCCGGTACCGACAAGGTTCCGAATGCCCTCGGCGTCGGTCATGATCCGCGAGATAAGGACGCCCGTCTGCGTGGAGTCGAAGTAGCGGATGGGCAGGCGCGAGACGTGCGCCATCACCTGCTTCCGCATCTCGGTAATGGCGCGCTGGGCAGCGACGCCCAGCACCTGCGACAGGGCGAACCCGGTTGCGGACTGCACGATCGCGGCGCCGAGGCCGATGCCTGCCAGCATGAACAGCTCGCCGGTCCGTTGCGCCGGCACCACCTCGTCGAGGATGTAGCGCGACATCGCCGGCAGCACGAGGCCGGCGAGGCGGCTCACCAGGATCAACGCCAGGCCGAGGCCCAACCGGTACCGGTAGCGCCACATCACGCCACGCGCTTCCTCCCATGCGGTGGCGGTCAGCTTGCGTTTCCTGCGGGCCTCGGGAACCTCGGGCATGCACCACCATGGTAGTAGACTTCGCCCGTGACCGATCGGCGACGCCGCATCGTGCACATCGACATGGACGCGTTCTACGCGTCGGTCGAGCAGCGCGACCGGCCGGAACTGCGTGGCAAGCCGGTGGCGGTGGGGGGTCGCCCGGAGGGACGCGGCGTCGTCGCGGCAGCCAGCTACGAGGCGCGACGGTTCGGCGTCCGGTCCGCAATGTCGATGGCGGCGGCGGTCCGTCGCTGCCCGGAGCTGGTCATTCTCCGCACCGACTTCGCGAAGTATCGCGCCGTCTCGCAGCAGGTGTTCGACCTCTTTCGCGCGGTGACGCCCCTGGTAGAGCCGCTCTCGCTCGACGAGGCCTACCTCGACGTGACCGAGAACGCCTGGGACGAGCCGTACGCGACTCGCGTGGCGAAACGGTTGAAGGCGCAAGTCCGGGAAACGACCGGACTCACCGCATCGGCCGGCGTTGCACCGAACAAGTTTCTGGCGAAGATCGCGTCCGACTGGCAGAAGCCGGACGGATTGACGGTGGTGTCGCCGGACCGCGTGGAATCGTTCCTGCAGCAGTTGCCGGTAGGCGCCCTGTGGGGCGTCGGCCCGGTGACGGAGCGGCGGCTGCGCGAGGCAGGGATCGAGCGGCTCGTGGACGTGCGCGACGTGGACGACGCTACGCTGCGCGGACTGGTTGGCAGCCACGCCCCGTCGCTCCGGCGCCTCGCGCACGGCATCGACGAGCGTCCGGTCGTGGCGCATCGCGAGCGAAAATCGAAGAGCTCGGAGCAGACCTACGCGCTCGACCTGATCGACCTGGAGACCATCCGCGCCGAGATCGACCGCATGGCGCGCGCATCGGTCGACTGGCTGCACCGTGCCGACACCCGGGCCCGCACGGTGACCGTGAAGGTGCGTTACGAGGACTTCACTACGGTCACGCGGAGCGACACCGGGCGTGTCGCCACGGACGACGCCGACGCGATTGCCTACCGCGCGCAGAGGCTGATCGACCGGACCGAAGCCGGCGTGCGCCCGGTCCGCCTGCTCGGCGTTGGCGTGAGCTGCCTGGCGCCGGCGGAGACGGACCGCGCCGAGGCGGCCGACACCAACGCCGCCTGGCCCCGGCTGTGGGACCCGCCGGCCGGGGAGTCGGCGCATACCTGATGCCCTTTCCCGGTTTCTGAACGTCCGCGTCCAGATCACCAGCCGCGATTCCGAACCGATGGATGGCCGCCCCGCGCTTCCTCGCCTGACAGACCTCGGTTGGGACCCTCGCTTCGCGAAAGCGTTCGAGGCCCTTGATGACGCGGCGCTACTCCCCGCCCGCGTCGGAATCGAGCACAACCACATCTACCGCGTCCTGACGGCGCGGGGCGAGCGGATGGCCCAGGCGGCGGGCAGACTGAAACACGAGGCGGCAGGCCAGGACGAACTCCCGGCGGTGGGCGACTGGGTGGCGGTTGTGGTGAACGAGAGCGGCGGCACTGCCACCATCCGCTCCGTCCTCCCGCGCCGGACCAGCTTCTCCCGCAAGGCGGCGGGAGATCCGACGGTTCGCCAGGTGGTAGCCGCCAACGTGGACGTGGTGCTGCTGGTGGCCGGCCTCGACCGCGACTTCAACCCGCGGCGTATCTCCCGTTACCTCGTCGCCGCCGCCGAGAGCGGGGCGCGCCCGGTCATCGTGCTCAACAAACGCGACCTGTGCCGCGATACCGCCGCCGCCATCGCCCGAGTGAGCGACATCGCTCCGGATACGCCGATTCACGCCACGTGCGGCGCCACAGGCGATGGCGTCGACCGTCTCGAGTCCTACCTGGCTCCCGGCCGCACCGTTGCGCTGCTCGGATCGTCCGGCACTGGCAAGTCGACCCTGATCAATCGTCTGATGGGAGAGGAGCGCCAGCCTACGCGACCGGTTCGCACGCAGGATCAGCGCGGCCGTCACACGACCATCCACCGGGAACTCATCCTCCGGCCCGGCGGCGGCATCATCATCGACACACCCGGGATGCGCGAACTGCACGTCTGGGACAGCGACGGCGCCCTGGAGGACGCGTTTGGCGACATCGTGGAGCTTGCCGAGGCCTGCCGGTTCCGTGACTGCCAGCATCGCACCGAACCGGGCTGCGCGGTCCGCGCGGCCATCGATGGCGCCGCCCTCGACCCGGGCCGGCTCGACCACTACCATCGACTCGCGGACGAACGCAATCGGCTCGTGCAGCGGCGCGAGGAGTTGGCTCGACTCCAGGAGCGGACACCGACACGCAACCGGCGGTAGCGCGGGCCGGGCTCCAGGCCGGCATGCGGCCGCGCGGTGGCGACGCCCCTTGTGTGAGAATGACCGACACTACGTACTCCGGGAGGTCCCCGTGCCACTAATCCGCGCTACCGCACCGCTATTGTTCGCCTGCATCCTCTTTTCTGCTTCCACCGCGGCCCAGCGGAACTTCACGCTACCCGACACCGTTCACCACACACCGGTCGACATCTGGAGCGAGGGCACGCGCATGGCGGGCGACCTGTACCGGCCTGCCAGCGCGCCTGACGATGTCCGTCTGCCCGCCATCGTCATGAGCCACGGCTGGGGCGGCACGAAAGCCGGTCTGCGCCGCAACGCGGCGATCTTCGCGGCCGACGGCTTCGTCGTCCTCGCGTTTGACTATCGAGGCTGGGGCGAGAGCGACGGCAAGCTCGTGGTGGTGGGCGATATGCCCGAGCCGGATGCGGACGGTCTAGTCCAGGTGACGGCGCGGGAAATCCGGACCGTCGTCGATCCGATCGACCAGACGCTCGACATCCGCCGTGCGTTCGACTTCATCGAGGGCGAGCCGAGTGCCGACCTCGACCGCCTCGGGTACTGGGGATCGAGCTACTCCGGCGCGCACGCCATCTGGGTTGCCGCGAACGAGCCGCGCGCCGCCTGTGCCGTGGGCCAGGTCGCCGCAGCCGACTCACTGGACCTTGCGCAGACGTCCTGGAGGGACACCGGCATCGACATAGAGCAGTACGGACGGGAACAGGCAATCCGGCGCGCCCGCGGCGAGATCGCTCCGCTGCCCCAGGGAAGCGACAAGGCCCCCAACCTGAACGGCTGGGCCCACCTCGACAAGGTGCTCGAGTATCGCCCGGTTAACGACGCCCACCGCATCACCATTCCCCTGCTCGTCATCGACGCCGAAGACGAGGAACTCTTCGACCGGCACCGGTCCGGTGAACTCGCCGTCGAGCGCGCGAAGGCGAACGGCGCACAAGCGGAGTACCGCGTCATCCCCGGCATCAGCCACTACGGCATCTACCGCGAGGCGTTCGACCAGTCCGCTCAAATGGCCCTCGACTGGTTCAACGACTGCCTGAAGGAGTGACGGTCAGGGGGATGTTGACGGCGGATCACGTCAAGGGCTTCGCGGCGGCCGCCGGGTTCGACCTGTGCGGCATTGCGGCGGCGGAAGCGTTTCCGGAGCTGAAGTACTTCGACGAGTGGCTCGATGCCGGATACGCAGGGGAGATGGCGTACCTGGCGCGGTCGGCGGAACGCCGGCGCGATGTGCGGAACGTCGTGCCGTCCGCGCGATCGGTAATTGCCCTCGGCGTCGTCTACAACACGGACCGGCCGTACTCGACAGAGGTCCACGATCCGGATGCGGCGCTCATCTCGCGGTATGCGTGGGGGGAGGACTACCACGATGTCCTCGGGCGGCGGGCACAGACCCTGATCGAGCGGATGCGGGACGCGGGCGGCGAGGACTTCGAAGCGCGCTGGTATGTGGATACGGGACCCGTGCAGGAACGCGTGTACGCGCAGTACGCCGGGCTCGGTTGGATTGGGAAGAACACCTGTCTGATCCACCCCGAGGAGGGGTCGTGGATCTTCCTGGCGGAGATCATCACCAGTCTGGCCCTCGAACCGGACGCGCCACAGCTCGATCAGTGCGGCTCGTGCACGTTGTGCCTCGAGGCTTGCCCCACCGACGCGCTTCGAGAACCGTGGGTCCTCGATGCGACACGGTGTCTCTCGTACCTGACGATCGAACTGCGCGGGGCAATTCCGGAATCGTGGCGCCGCGACCTCGGCACGCACGTGTACGGCTGCGACATCTGCCAGGACGTCTGTCCGTACAACCACCCGGCGCCGCATTCCAGCGATTCGGCCTGGCAGCCTGCGGCAGCACTCGACCGCCCGACCCTGGTCGACCTCTGGCGCCGGTCCGACGCCGACACGCGAACGCTGCTTGGTCGGAGTGCCCTGTCACGCGCGCGACTGACCGGATTCCGGCGGAACGTCGCCGTCGCCCTGGGGAATAGTGGAACGCCGGCCGCGCGCGCGGCGCTCGCCGAGCCGGCCGACGCCGAGCACGCGTCGCGCCATCACTCGCTGGTGGCGGGGCACGTCGACTGGGCGCGCACGCGCAACCAGCCGTGAGACAATAGAAGCGCCCATGGCTGACGCCGACCCTCCGGAGAAATCCATCGCGCCGCTCGCGCCGTCGCTGCTCGTTTCGATGCCGCAGCTTGCCGATCCGAACTTCCACAAGACCGTGATCCTGCTCTGCGAGCATGGCGAGGAGGGGGCCTTCGGACTGGTACTGAACCGGCCCACCACCACCCCGGCGGCGGCTGTCGTCCGCATGTCGCCGCCGCTGGCCGGCCGGAGCGAGCTGACGCTCTGGTTCGGTGGGCCCGTCTCGCCGGAACGGGGCTGGATCCTGCTGGGCGCCGAGCCGCACGAGGTTGACTCCGTCCGCGTCTGCGAGGGCCTGTTCCTTTCAACGTCCCAGGATCTGCTCCGGCGGCTGCTCGAGTCGCCACCGCCACCCCGGACCCGCCTCCTGACGGGTTACGCCGGCTGGGGCCCCGGGCAGCTCGACGCCGAACTCGCCCTGTCGTCATGGTTGAACGCCGACGTTGACCTCGACCTCATCTTCGACACCGATCCCGATCGGATGTGGGAAGCGGTGATTCGCAGCATGGGCGCCGATCCCGCGCTCCTCCAGACCGGCGGCACCGCCGTCAACTGAGCGGCGGTTCGCTTGCTGGGCTAACCTCCTCTGAGGGAGCGAAAGTCCGTGCAGTAGCACCTGAACGTGCTAGAATCCGGCCCAAAGGTGCTGTTCTTGGGGTCATGAATTCTTCCTCCAACACCCAAGAACGACCTGTCTCACACCCTCCTGATCGACCCTTCCTGGCGGCGGCGCCTTCCCTGCGCCGGATCGTTGATTCTGTCCCCATCGGCCCGCATCGTGCGGCCGATGCACACACTCTTATGGAGGTACAGATGATGAGTGGAGGGCAGGCAAACGATCCTTTCGAGCGGGAGCTACAAGCGTTCGAGGCCATGCGTGGCGACCTGGAGCGCGACCACGAGGATCGCTGGGTCGTGATCGCGGATGGGAAGCTGTGGCGGGAGAGGTCGTTCGACAGCTTCCAGGCAGCGAGCAACGCCGCACGGCCCGTGTTCCGGCGCAGGGAGATTCTGATCCGGAAGGTCGAACGACACCCGGGGGAGATCGCGACGCCGGCCTCCTTGATGGTCGGTAGCTATGTTGGTTCTTGATAGCAAGACGAGCAACAACCTACTGCGTAGCGGCCCCCTGGTAGACATTCAAATCGGACCGGCCGTAGACCAACCTGACTCCGGTGCGCGCCTTGGTTGACACAGGCGCTGATTGTTCTTTCGTCAGCCCACAGGTCGTCTCGGATCTGTCGTTGATCCGCGTCGAGCAACACGTCCGGAGAGGAGCCGATACTGACGGCCGGCGCACCTGGAACGTCGTAGAAGCCCATATCAGTATGCGCGGCCTAGAAATACCGTCACCGTTTCCCTAGCTGATTCGGAGAACTGGCCGGCCCTTGCAGAAACCGACCGCTGACGCCGTCCTCCTTGCGGGGTCTCACCCCCCCGTCGCAAATTAGCCCAACACCGCGGTTCACCCTTGGGACACCTTGGCCGCCTACGGATCGTTGCGGTAGATGATCCCGTCCCGCATGACAAAGCGAACGTTTCTGACGGCGGTGATGTTGCTGAGGGGATTACCTTCGACGCCGACCAGATCGGCGATGAACCCCGGCGCGATCTGACCCAGGCGGTCTTCCATGCCGATCGACCGCGCCGCGCGCGACGTGGCGGAAATGATGGCGTCCATCGGGTTCTGCCTCGCTTCGTCCACCCGGACGATGAACTCTTCGAAGTTGCGCCCGTGCGCGCCAGCGGTCGCATCGGTGCCGAAGACGATCTGGACATCCTCGTTGCGGAGCGTCTCGCGCAGGGTCTCCAGGCCGATGCGGCGCGCCTCGCGCATGCGTTCGAAGCCGATTTCGGTGTAGTTTCCGACGCCGATGTACCGCTGGCGGTTCGCCGCGTAGTTGTCCCAGAGCAGGCCGGTATGGAAGCCGACGAACGTGCCATGCTCGGCCAGCACGGCGATCGTGTCCGCGTCGTACCGGTTGGCATGCTCCACCTGGGTGCAACCCGCCCGGGCAACCGCACTCACCACCTCCGAACCGTAGGCATGTACCGTGGAGCGGAGTCCCTGTGCGCGGGCCTCGCCGCAGGCCGCCTCGATCTGCTCGTCGCTCAGCGTTCGCCCGCCGCCGTCGCGAATACTGCCGGAGGCAAAGATCTTCACGACATCCGCGCCGTCCGTCTTCAGTTGCCGAACGAACGCGCGGATGGCTTCGACATTCCCGGTGGCGGCCGTCACCGGACGCAGTGACGTCAGCACCCGCGGCCCCGGGATCTCGCCGGCGGCAATGCGATCGCGGAGCGGAGCATCGATTTCGCCGCCGAGGCTCTGCACCGTGGTGAAGCCCGCCTGCAGCGTGCGCCAGGCGTTCGCCACCATGTGCAGCATCCGTTCCGCCTCGCTCTCTTCCGGCGCCCCCGGGGCGCCATGCACCCTGCCGCCGGCGTCGAAGTGCGAGCCGAGGTGGACATGCGTGTCGATCCACCCCGGCATCAGTGTGAGATCCGGAAGCTCGTGGTCAACCGCCCCGCGCAACCTGTCGACGCGCGTGATCCGGTTACCGGCGACCGTGACGCGCACCTCCTCGCGCGTGCCGCCCACTCCATCGATCATCCGGCCGACCCGGATGGTGATCGGCTCGCCTTCGGCATCCGCGGGCTCCTGGGCGCCAGGCGCCGGCAGCCATGCGCTCAAGCACAGAACAACAAGGACTCCCGTCGCGACTCTCGTCCGTGCCATGAGACCTCCTGCGGTTGCGAGGGTTCCCAATGTCGGTCATCCCGGTGCGCGACTGACGTGGCGACGCGACGTGGGGCGACGGCCTTGAAGGCGCGGCGCACCGGGGAAAACGATTCTAGAACGCCCAGCGCAGGCCGAACTGCATCTCCCGCGCGTTCAGCGCGCTGAAGATGCGGCCGAAGTTGGGCGATCCGAAGAAGCGGTTCGGCAGATCGAAGTTGGCGCGGTTGAGGAGGTTGAAGATCTCCCAGCGGAACTCCACGCGGTCCCCATCGTTCACGAACCAGGTCTTGGAGAGCGACATGTCGACGTTGAAGTAGCCGGGCGCAAAGACGGAGTTGCGCGGCGCGCTCCCGAAGGTGAACGGATCCTGCAGACTGAAGGCGCCGGTGTTGAACCAACGCTGCGGCGTCCGCTCGCCGCGTGGCAGGTTCGGGTCGCCGGCCAGGTTGGGCCGCTGCGACGGACCGGCGCCGATGTTTGCGATGTCGTCCGTGACGTTCACCGTGAACGGCGCTCCCGACTGCGCGGTGACGATTCCGTTCAGCCGCCAGTTGCCCAGCAGCGCCTCACGCACCCCGCCGGCGCCGGCTGCGAACGGCAGCTCGTACGTCGCGCTCCCGACGAACTGGTGGCGGTGATCGAAGCTCGACAGCGCCACCTCGCCCGGAAAGATGTTCCGGACGTCCTGCGGCACGTTCGATTCGAACGCGGTAGCTCCCGGGCTCGACGCATCATCCTCCGACCGGGACAGCGTGTACGCGAGGTCGAACGCCAGGCCGTCGCGGATGCGGCGAACCGTCTTGACCGTTACCGCGTGATAAATCGACTTGCCGTCGAACCGGATGGCACGGATGCTGGCAAGCTGCGGCACGGGACGGCGGGCGCTGATCGGCCCGGGACCCGGAACCGGTACGTTGTGAATGGTCGAGTTGTCGGCGCCAATCGTGTACGACCCCATGTAGAAGACCTCGAGCATCTGGCTCGGCCCAATCTCGGTCTGCACGCCGCCGCTCCAGGTCTGCGTGTATTCCACGAAGTAGTCGTAATCCATGATCGACCCGCCGAGGCTGCCGGTCGAGTCCGACGCCAGGATCGTCCGCGTATCGAACGTCGGAACGAACTGCCCCAACGGCACATCCACCTCTTTCATCAGGAAGAAAGGCAGATTGCGCGTGAACGCGGTCTGCACGCTGTAGGCCCACTGGTTCAGGAAGACGCCGTAGCCGCCTCGCACGACGGTCCCGCCGCTCCCGTCGGGCAACCAGGCAAAGCCGAGTCGTGGCGCGAGCCGCAGCTTGCTGGGACGCAGCAGCCCGCGATCCCACCCCGCCTCCGCCGACGTGACCCAGGGAAGCGGGATGAGCGGCAGCAGCTCCTCCGCCGCGGGCGAAATGTTTCCCGCATCGTCGCTTGCAAGGACGTACCGCCCGCCGGGAACCGACAGGTCGATACTCGACAGCCGGTTGTCGACGTCCCGCATGTGCTGGTTGTACTCGTAGCGCAGCCCCATGTTGATGGTCAGACGGTCGTTCACGCGCCAGTCGTCCTGCCCGAAGAGGTGCACCCAGTTGGTCCGCGCGTCCTGCGCCCCCCGGCCGCCGATGCCGGCCCTTGCGGAGACGGGATAGCCGAGCAGGAAGTCCGCGAACGGGTTCCCGCTGAAACGCCCCGTGTAGACGAAGCTTCCGCGCGGGGTGTCGGGGTTCTCGGGACGGAAGCGCAAGTGGAACCAGTAGCCGCCGAACTTCAGGTGGTGGGCGCCCCGATCGATCAGCACGTTCTGGTACAGCTCGAAGTGCTCGTTGTTGCGGTAGACGAAGCTGGTCGGATCGCCCATCGTGCTGTAGAGCCCGGCCGTATTGACCTGCGGGTAGCCGACATCGCGGGGATCGCGCGTGACGCCCGAGAGCCCCAGCGGACCCGCGAAGTCGACGCCGCGGTTCAGGCTGGCCTGTCCGCCATCCACCCGCATCCAGCCGAACCGGGTCTCGCTCAGGAGCGTCGTGCCGATCGGCCGCGCCCAACTCAGCGCGAGGTTCCGCGTGCGCGTCGTGAGCGTCCGGCCGAAGCCCGGCATGAGCGATTCCTGCTGAACGCTCGTGCCGAACGGCTGCAGTTCGTCAGCATCAAACGTCGAGAACCGCGCGAAGAACTGGTCGCTCCCCGCGAAGCGGTGGTCCAGCCGCGCGCTGAACTGATGGATGCGCGACTCGGACTGCTCCACCGACGTGAGGTTTTGCACCTCGCCGTGGCCGGTCGGCAGCGGCACCGCCCCCAGGAGCGCAGTGGCAACGGGATCGATGCGTCCTGCCGGGATCCGGTTCCCCGAAAAGAACGCACCGCAGGCGCCGGTGACACGGTCGCGCGTCAACGGATCGCAGATCGGCGCATGCCCGGCGAAGTTGCCGCCCCGAACGGCGTCCGACGGCACCGAGAAGGTTTTCGTGAGCGACCGTGTCGTCCGCTGGCCCTCGTAGCTGACGAACGCGAAGGTCCGGTCGCGGACGAGAGGGCCGCCGAGGCTGCCGCCGAACTGGCCCTGGTCCAGCGGCGGCACCGGCTCGTCCCTCGGGTCGAAGTAATTGTGCGCGTCGAACCGCTCGTCGCGGACGAATCCGAAGGCGCTGCCATGGATCAGGTTCGTCCCGGCGCGCGTCGCGACGTTGATGAGCGCCGATGCCTTGCCGCCGAACTCGGGCGGGTACATCGACTTCTGGATCCTGAATTCCTGGATCGAATCGACCGACGGGTTGATGACCAGGTTGTTGAACAGCTCGTCGGTGACCTTTACGCCGTCGAGCAGATAAATGTTGTGGCCAGCGCGCTGGCCGCCGACGTTCGGCAGCGGTCCTGCCTGCTGCAGCGCCGCGCCGCGCGTTCCTCCCGGCGGAATCACGACCGCGTCGCTCAGTTGGGCGAGTTGCAGAAACTGCCTGCCGTTCAGGGGGATCTGTTCCACCTCCCGGGTATCGATCACGTCGCTGATCTCCGCCGTGGTGGCCTGTATCAGCGGCGCCTCCGCCGTCACCGTCACCTCTTCGGTGAGCTGCCCCAGGTCGAGCTGGAACGCAAGATCGATCGTGCGGCCCAGGTCGAGGAAAATGCCGGTCTGGACGACGCGGCGAAAACCGGGCAGTTCGGCGGCGAGGGTCCACTCCCCAATGGGTAGCGAGGCCATGTAGAAGCGGCCGTCGACCCCGGTGATCCGTTCGACGGCAAAGCCGCTCTCGACGTGGGTAGCCGAAACGGTGGCGCCCGGCAGTACCCCGCCCGACTCGTCGCGAACCACGCCTGCCAGCTCACCGGTATTGGCCTGGCCGTAGGCAGTGGTGGGGGACGTGGCCAACAGGACGGCCACGCAGAGCATACTGGTGGCGCCAGCCGTCGCTCGTACAGTCGACATCCAGAAAAACATGATTGAGCAGTATACCAACCACTCCGGAGGCGCCGGTAGGCCAGCCGCCACCGGGGTCGCCGATGCCGTCGATTTCGCCGGGGCGGAACTACGGCGGCGACCGCCCTACTGCGTTTGTCGTGCCGTCTCGAGGACCCGCACCGCGGCGCGGCGACTGGCGCCAGGCTCGCCCAGCCGTGCTCGGACCTGCCCGAGCGCCGCCCGTGTTGCTGCGGCGTGCGCCGGGTCGGTGAGGAACCGGACCACCTCTGCGGCTACCGCCCGCGGCGTAAAGGCGTCCTGCAGCAGCTCGGGCACCACCGGCTCGCCCGCGACCAGGTTCACCATGCCGGCGTTCGGCACGTGCGAGACCGCCTTCACGATCCGGAACGTCAGCGGGGAGAGCCGGTACACGATCACCATCGGCTTCTCGTGCATCGCGGTCTGCACCGTCGCCGTGCCGGATGCGGTGACGACCACGTCGGCGGCGGCAAGCACGTCATCCGTCCGCCCCTCCACCACGGCCGCGACGCCCGAGGCGGCGACCGGCGCGAACAGCGCGTCATCCAGGTGCGGCGCCCTCGCGACCACGAACTGCGAGGCCGGGCTTTGCTGGCGGATCGCCGCCGCCGCTCGCAGCATGTCCGGCAGAATCGCACGCAACTCGTTGCTCCGGCTCCCCGGCAGGAGGGCGATGGTCGGCGCGGCCGGAGCAAGACCGATCGAGCGCAGAAACGGATCGCGCGCTACCGTTGGCACGGCGAGATCCAGCAACGGATGTCCGACGAATTCCACCGGGATCCCCGCTTCGCGATAGATCGCTTCCTCGAACGGGAAGATCACGAGGGCGCGCTCGACCAGACGCGCCATGGTCCGGATCCGCCCGCGCCGCCACGCCCAGTGCTGCGGGCCCACGTAGTAGACCACGGGGACGCCGAGGCGGCGCATCCTCCGGGCGAGGCGGAAGTTGATCTCGGGGAAGTCGATCGCAACGAAGACGTCGGGGGGATCGGTGCGGGCATGCGCCACCATCCGCCGATAGATCGCATACGACCTGGGAAGGACGGCCAGCGCCTCGGAGAGACCGGTCGCCGCGAGGCCGCGGTAGTGGCCGAGGAGTTCCGCGCCGGCAGCGCGCAGGTGGTCGCCTCCCAGGCCGCCGACCGTCACGGAGGGATCGAGCTCGCGCAGTGCGCGCGTCAGAGCGCCGGCGTACAGGTCACCCGACGGCTCGCCGCACGAAATCAGGATCACGGGCGCCGCCTACGGACCGCCCCGGCGGAGGTCGGCGGCGCTAAGGTCGAGCTGCGCGATAGGCACCACCTCTATCCGATCGAACCCGAGCCCGGGCAGGTCGCGGACGAAGGCTGAGGCGTCGCCCACCAGCACGATGGAGAGATTCCCCGGACGCAGGTAGGCCTCCGCGACCCGCTGAATGTCCCGTGGCGTGACCGTGTTGACGCGTTCCGGATAGCGCTCGATCGCCTTCAGGTCGAGGCCATAGAGCAGCGCTTCCAGCACCTGGGCGGCAATCGCATTCGGCGCCTCGATCGTCCGGGGGAAGCTGCCCGCCACATAATCCTGGGCGGCCCTCAATTCGCCGGCCCGGACCTGCTCTCGCCGCAGCCGCGCGATCTCGTCCACGGTCAACCGCAACGCCTCGGCGGTGACCGCCGACCGCGTGTCGGTGCGAGCCAGGAAGTGGCCCGACAGCCGACGCCCCGCCGCATCGGCCGAGGCGGAGTACGTGAGTGAACGCTCGGTTCGAAGCACGCTGCCGATCCGGTTGCCCCCTTCCCCGCCCAGGATCTTGATCGCCAGATCGAACGCCAGGAAGTCCTCGTGGGCGCGCGGCACCGCCAGGTTGCCGGCATGGATGACGGTCTGGACAGCCCCCGGACGGTTCACGACGACGAGGCGCCGCGTCGGCGTCGGGATTTCCTCCGGCGGCGCCGCAGGGGGCGCGACCTCTCCCGCTTCCCAGTCGCCGAGAGCCCGTTCGATGCCCGCGAACGCCTCTTCAGCGGTGACGTCGCCCACTACCGCCGCCACGGCGTTGTTGGGCAGATAGTGGGTCCGGTGGAACTCCACCAGGTCGTCGCGGGTGATGGCGCGGACCGACGCCGGCGTCCCCCCCTGCGGCATGCCATAGGGATGGAAGCCGTAGACCAGCCGGTTGAAAACGACCTCGGCGACGTAGGACGGATCGTCGTAGCTCACCTGAAAGCTCGACAGAACGCGGTTGCGGACCCGGTCGATCTCCTCGCCCGCGAACGTCGGGCGCCGGGCCACGTCGGCCAGCAGGTCGAGCCCGAGGTCGAAGCTGTCCTTCATCACGAGGACATCAACGAAGCTCAACTCGCGGGCCGCGCCAACCGCCAGGACGCCGCCCACGCCGTCTATCGCGTCGGCAATCGCCTGGGCGGAGCGGGACTGCGTACCCTGATCGAGGAGTTGCCCGACAAGCGACGCCACGCCCGGCTTGCCGGCCGGGTCAGAGGCGGCGCCGGCCCTCAGGATCATCCGCACGCTGACCGCCGGTTGCTCGTGGTGGCCGACGTAGACCACATCGAGGCCGTTGGGGAGGGTCCGGACTTCGTACTCGGGAAAGACCACGTGGCGCCGGATCAGCGGGGGCGGGGGCTGCTCGCGCGGCCAGTCGACTCGCTGGGCCGAGGTTGGCGCCACCAGGCCGAGCGGAATCGCCGCAAGCGCCGCGACCGCCGGCGCCAGACGGCGCCTCACGGACCGCCCCCGCTGCCCCGCGGAAGGATCGTCAGCACGAGCCGGGTATCGTCCCGCAGGTAGGTCTCGGCGACGCGCTGCACGTCGTCGCCGGAGACGTTCATGAAGATGTCGAACTCCGCATCGGCCGTCGTCACATCGTCGTGGGCCACCACCGCGTGCGCGAGGTGCATCGCTTTCTGCTCGATCGTGACCCGGCCGATGACGTAGTCGCGCGCGAACTGATTCTTCGCCCGTTGCAGTTCGGCGTCGGTCGGCGGATCCGTCTTGGCGCGATCGAGCTCCGCGATCAGCGCATCGGCGACCTCCGCCGTGCCCCGCCCGGGCGGCACCAGCGCCACCGCATAAAAGAGATTCGGATCCTCGATGAGCACCCCCTGGCCGAAGGCGGAGACGGCCAGTTGGTCCTCATACACCAGGCGCCGGTAGATCCGGGCGCTCTGGCCGTCCGACAGGATCTTCGAGAGGATGTGCAGCGGGTAGGCGTCGGGGTGGCCGTCGTAGGTAATCGGGTGCGCCACCACGACCGCCGGGAGGGGCCAGTTGTCGGCCTCCACGGTCAGGCTGCGCGGTCCCGCCGGCGGCGGCTCGCGCGGCAGTTCGCGCGGCACGGGCCGCGTTGCCGGTGGCACCCGCCCGAAGAAGTGCTCGACCAACTGCAGCGCGTAATCGGTGTCGAAGTCCCCGACCAGGGCCACGGTCGCGTTCTCCGGGACGTAGTAGGTGTCGAAGAACTCCTGCACGTCCTCGATCCGGGCCGCTTCAAGGTCGACCATCGACCCGATTGTCGGATGCCGGTAGGGATGCGTCGTGAATGCGTGCTCGTACAGGATCTCGTTCAACAGACCGAACGGCTCGTTCTCGTAGCGGAGCCGCCGCTCCTCTTTCACCACCTCGCGCTCGGCATCCAGCCCGGACTGGCTGATTCGGAGCGTCGCCATCCGATCCGCTTCCATCCACAACACCAGCGGCAGGTAGTGCGCCGGCACGGTATCGTGGAAGACGGTCGCGTCCTCCGTCGTGTACGCGTTGGCGTCGCCGCCTACCCGGGAGATCATCGCCAGGTGCTCGCCGCGCGCCAGGTTGTGCGAACCCTGAAACATCAGGTGCTCGAAGAGGTGCGCGAATCCGGTGCGGCCGGGCGGCTCGTCGCGGGAACCGACGTGGTACCAGACCTGCAGGTGGACGATCGGGGTCGAGCGGTCCTCCGAAAGGATCACCCGCAGGCCGTTGTCCAGCGTCACGAGCCGGTAGTCGAACTTCGTGGGACGAACCGCAGCCCCGGCAGTCGGCTCGAACGCGGCGGCGGCGAGCGCGAGGGCGAGCGTCGCGAACGACACGGCGGCGGCCCGACGCAGTCCGCTCATCGCTCGATTATGGCACAGGGGCCCGGGATTCGGCGGGTCAGTCGAGCACGAAGCGGAATGCCAGACGGGTCCAGTGCGCCGGCCGGAGGACATGGATGTCCGGATCGATGCGGCGCTCCCGGCCGATGAGCAGCTCGCCGGCGCCGATTCCCCCCCGGAACCGAAGACCCAGCTGGACGACGCCTCCCAATTCCGACCGCCGTCCGAACACCCGCGGATCGGTGCGAAGCCCCGCCGCCTCGAGTTCGCTGACGAACGACACGCGGTCGGTCAGTGGGCGCAGGACGCGCAGCGAGCCGTTGAACTCCTGCTCGTAGTCCACTTGCGACGACGTGATCCGGTGCATCCACCGGCCGGAGAGAGCGAAGTCGAACCGGCCGACGCCCCAGCGGTTGCCGTAAGACAGTCCCAACATGTTCCAGGCGGGGGCGCCGGGATGCTCCCGGTCGGTCCGGTGGCGCGAGACGTGATGGAAGGTGACGCCCAGCTCGCCGCGCCATACCCGTGCGAAGACCGACAGATCGATGGTGTACGCCGTCTGTCGCGGGTCGATCGGCCGCCGCTCGTCTCCCACTACCGTTTCCATGTTCAGGAAGACGTTGCCGCGGGCGAATCGAAGGTCGAACACGTCCATGTCGACGCCGAGATCGCTTTCCCACGAGAAGTGGCGGTCGCCTTTACCCGACAGGCGCGCTCCCTCGACATGGGCGGCGTAGCGCGTCAGGAATCCGAGTTGTGGCTCCGTGGTCTGCGCCGGGCGCGGCCCTCCCACCACCTGGGCCGCCGCGGGCGCGGCGCACCCGATCGCCAGCAGCACGAACACCAGCAGGCGGCCCAGCATCCGTTCCACGAACGGGGCAAGATGGTCCAGCCGGAGCCGGGCTGCAATGTCGCGGACGTGGGCCGCTCGCGCCTCCGGATCGTCCCGCAGAATGCCGCGCAGCTCGGTCAGCGGTCCGCTCGACCGCGGGCGCCACTCCACCCCGGTCAGCCCGTGGCGCGCCCCGCGCCAGGCCAACAGGTGACCGACGGCAAGGAAAATGAAGTAGTACGCGATCAGGTTGGGACCCGGCACGAAAAAGAGCAGCGGCCCCAGGATCACCGCCGCGATGCTCGATCCGATGAGCTGCCGCATGTGTCGGTCGGCATCCCGCTGGAGTCCCGCGCGGGCGACGGCAACCGCGTCTTCGGGCCGCATATCGTCGGGGTGAACCAGGGCGACCGTGGTCCGGCTGCGCAGGTGCCAGAGCATCCGCCAGTCGACCAGCGCCTCCGCCACCCAACCGATGATGACGTCGCGCAGGCGGACCAGCCACGGGCGGCGCTGGTGAGGGTCGGACGGGAGCGTCGCGAGACGCCGCGCGCGCCGTGCGTCCTGTGCCTCGGCCACCATCTGGCGGAAGCGCGCGTACCACCTGCTGCGACCGCCGCCGGCGCTGGACTCAGTATCCCCCGCCTCGACGGACTCGCAATAGAGCTCGTACAAGGTTGGACCGATCGGCACAAGATAGACGTCGACGTCAGACACGGACAGGGACGCTCGATGGAACTGCGCTATCGTCTCCGCCGCCGCGGGCCGCGCCGCCGCGGACGGGGCGGTTAAATGATCGTCCACCGGCCGTCCCGCGCGCAAGGCAGGCGGCCGGCCGACTGCGCTGGCATCCTGATACACTCGCTCCGTGATGCTGCGACGCCCCCGGCGCCATGGCGACACCGCCGGCGTGCTTGCCGCAGTTGACCGGCATTCGTTCTGGTCATGCCCGATCGCCTGACGACCGCCGACGTGGAACGCATCGCGGCGCTGGCCCACCTCGAGCTGACACCGGACGAAGTGGAACGGTTCACGCCGCAACTCGCCGACATTCTGGAGTACGCGGCGCGGCTGGCGGAGGTGGATCCGGGCGCAGCCGCGGGTGATGCCTCCTGGCATCCGGGAGGCGACGCGTGTCCGCAGCGTGACGACGCGCCCTCGCCGTCGCTCCGACGCGACGCGACGCTTGGCAACGCCCCGGACGGCATCGCGGACAGACGCTCGAACCGTGGCGGCTTTTTCCGCGTGCCGCGCGTCCTCGGGTCATGACCCGCGCTTCGGCCCCGGCACGCAACTCCAACCCGCGCGACACCGCCCTTGGCATCCGCGAAGACGTCCGCGCCGGCCGGCGCACCGCGGTAGAGGCATGCCAGACCTGCCTCGACCGGATCGCGTCGGAGGACCAACACTGGCACGCGTTTACCGCCGTCTACCGCGACGACGCGCTCGACCAGGCGGCCGCGATCGATCGCGAGCGCGCGGCCGGAACCGGACTCGACCGGCCCCTGCTGGGGGTGCCGGTTTCCGTGAAGGATGTGATCTGCGTCCGCGGAAAACTGACGACCGCGGCGTCGCGGATCCTCGATGGCTTTCGGCCGCCCTACGATGCAACCGTCGTGGCGCGTCTGCGCGGCGCCGGGGCGGTGATCGTGGGCGCCACCAATTGCGACGAGTTCGCCATGGGCTCGTCGACAGAGCATTCCGCCTACGGGCCGACGCGCAATCCATGGGACGCCGATCGGACGCCAGGCGGGTCGTCGGGCGGCGCGGCGGCAGCCGTCGCGGCGTGCTGCGGCCCGGTCGCGATTGGATCCGACACCGGTGGATCGATCCGTCAACCAGCGGCTTTCTGCGGCGTCGTCGGGCTGAAACCCACGTACGGGCGCGTGTCGCGCTACGGATTGCTCGCGTTCGCTTCGTCACTCGACCAGATCGGCCCGGTTACCCAGACCGTAACGGACGCCGCGCTGGTGCTGGGCGTGCTGGCCGGACACGACCCGCACGATGCCACGTCGGCCGCGCGGCCGGTGGACGACTACACGGCGTCACTCACCGGCGTGGCGGACGACCTGCGGGTAGGTGTCCCGCGACGGATGCTGGACGATGCCGAGGGCGGCATCGACGATGAGGTCCGCGACGCGTTTGACCGGGCACTCGAGACGATGTCCTCGGCGGGCGCGACACTGGTTGACATCGAGTTGCCGCATGCCGCGTACGCCGTGCCGGCCTACTACCTGCTGGCGCCCGCCGAGGCGTCGTCCAATCTCGCGCGTTACGACGGCGTCCGGTTCGGCGCGCGGTGGGCGGCGGAGGACGGCGGCGGCCCGCCCGAAGACGATTCGACGCCGCTCGGCCGGATGTACGACCGAACGCGCGACGCGGGATTCGGAGCCGAGGTGAAGCGGCGGATCATGCTGGGAACGTACGTGCTGAGCCAGGGGTACTACGACGCGTACTACTTGCGGGCGCAGCGGGTGCGGGGCCTGATCCGGAACGACTACGACGTGGTGTTCGCAAGCCGCGTCGACGCCGTGGCCATGCCCACGACACCCGCGGCGGCGTTCCGGCTGGGTGATCGGCTCGAGGATCCGCTCGCCATGTACCTCGGTGACGTCTTCACGGTAAGCGCCAATCTGGCCGGGCTGCCGGCGATCAGCGTGCCCGCCGGGATGACGTCAGCGCGGCTGCCGATCGGGCTGCAGTTGACCGGACCCGCGTTCGGCGAAGCGACGCTGGTGCGGCTGGCGGATGCATTTGAGCGAAAGGCGGGCGTCGGCCCGGCGGCCTGACGGCGTGCCGGCCTCCCGGCTGGGTGGGCCGGCCCAACGCCGGGAAACCGTTACGACGACGGTTTCCGCGACTGTTCCAGCAGCTCGGGGGTCTTGAGCTGATCGGTCCCGCCGCTGGGAGCGTCAGGACTGAGGTACTCGAAGCGGGTATCACCCATCCGATCGACAAGGTTCCGCACGACAAGCGAGCGGCGTCCGGTCTTCCGGAACTTCAAGAACCCCGCGACGACCAGAAAGCCGACAAAGAGCGCCAGCAGGAAGCCGGTGGAGACGGCAAGGCCGGTCAAGGCCTGAATGGCGCCGGCAACGATCGCATCCGCATCGGAACTCATGGTCAATCCGTGTGGGCCGGCTCGTCGTCCGGCAGTTCGTAATGGACCTTTCCGGCGTCCACCTCGCGCATCGCGACGCGCTCGAATTTCGGTCCGGGCAGCGACGGATCCGGAACCGGAACGGATGCGATGTCATCGAGCCGGGGAAGCGCCCCCCGGCGCAACTGCTTCGCCCGCTGCGCCGCGACGTCCACGTAGAGAAAACGGCTCTCGATCTCCTGACTCCCGACGGCGGGCGGCGCGGGCAGGACCTCTTCCTGCTTCTCACGCCCCGCAGCCGACGCTACTCCGGATTCCACCACTTTCACCATAACCTCCAAGGATACGCGAATCCGGGATCTGGTGCGAGTGCGCCCGCGCGCGCTACCGGACGCCGGGCATGCAGGTGTGCGATCATGGGCCGCATGGCAAGGGCAACGACGCTGCTCTTCATCGGGGACATTGTCGGCAAGCCGGGCCGAACCATGACGCGCAAGGCGATCCCCCGCCTGATCGCCCGTCACGGCATCGACCTGATAGTCGCCAATGTCGAGAACGCCGCCGGAGGAAACGGCATCACGCGTGAGGTCGGTGAGACGCTTCGGGACGACGGCATCGACGTAATGACCAGCGGCAACCACATCTGGGACAAGAAAGAGGCGCTTGCCTATATTCAGGACGAGCCGAGGTTGCTGCGGCCGGCCAACTATCCGAGCGGCGCCCCGGGTCTCGGCCGCTACGTAGCGTCCACCCCCGCCGGCGTTGCGGTCGGCGTCATCAATGTCATGGGGCGCACCTTCATGAAACCGCTCGACAACCCCTTCCGCGTGGTCCATGACGAGATTGCCGCGGTGCGAGCGGAGGGGGCGCGGATTGTGTTTGTCGACTTTCATGCCGAGACCACCTCCGAGAAACAGGCTCTGGCCTGGCACCTCGACGGCGCGGTGACCGCGGTCGTGGGTACGCATACGCACGTGCAGACCGCCGATGCACGGATTCTGCCGAAGGGTACGGCGTACCTGACCGACGTTGGCATGACCGGCCCGCACGACTCGATCATCGGTGTCGAGCTCGGCCCCGCGATTCAACGCTTCATCGACGCCATGCCGGCGAAGTTCGAGACGGCGCGCGCCAACCCGCGGCTGAACGCGGTCGTCATCGCCGCCGATCCCGAGACCGGCCGCGCGCAGGCGATCGAACGGGTCGACCTGTCGGCCGACGACCTTGATGCACTGGAGGCAGCGACGTGACGGCCGGACGACTGCCGTTCGGGACCGCGACCCAACCCCCCACGCGGCCCGCGCGCCGGGTGCTCACCGTCAGCCAGCTGACCGCGCAGATCCGCCTGAAGCTTGAATCCGCCTGGCCCACCGTCTGGGTGGAAGGAGAGTTGTCGAATGCGCGCCGCTGGAAGACCGGTCACCTGTACTTCACGCTGAAGGATGGCAATGCACAGATCCGCGGGGTGATGTTCCGGTCGGCGGTGCGCACGCTGCGCTTCGAGCCGGCGGACGGACTGCAGGTGGTCGCCCGCGGCCGCGTCAGCGTGTACGAGCCGAAAGGGGAATACCAACTCGTCGCCGAACACTTCGAGCCGGCGGGCGTCGGAGCCCGCCAGCTTGCCTTCGATCAGCTACGCGAACGTCTCGAACGGGAGGGGCTGTTCGCGGCCGAACGGAAGCGCGCCCTACCAATGCTGCCGCAGCGGATTGGCATCGTCACGTCCCGCGACGGCGCGGCGCTGCACGACATCCTGACGGTGCTCGACCGCCGCTTCCCCAGTGCCCGCCTCGTCATCAGCCCGGCGCGCGTGCAGGGGGATGGCGCGGCGAGCGAGTTGACCGCCGCGCTCGGCCGGCTCGCGGGCGTGCCCGGTCTCGACGTAGCGATCATCGGCCGCGGCGGCGGCTCGGCCGAGGACCTCTGGGCGTTCAACAACGAGACGCTCGCTCGGGCGATCGCCGGCTTCCCGGCGCCGGTCGTCTCGGCGGTGGGCCACGAGACCGACTACACGATCAGCGACTTCGTGGCGGACGTCCGTGCCGCGACACCGTCCGCTGCGGCGGAGATCGTCGTCGCTCGCAAGACGGACCTCGAAGGACGCATCGTCCGCGCCGCCGACCGACTCGCCGACGCGATGCGAGACCGTCTGCGCGCGCGCCGCGGGCGCTTGGAGCGTGCGGCGCACCGTCCCGGAATGGCGGCGATGCCGGCGCGCCTGGCCCTGGCCGGCAGACAGGTAAGCGAACTGGCGGACCGGCTGGAGGATGCGTGCCGGGGGCCAGTCTCGGCCCGTGGACGCCGCTTGCGCGCGTTCCGCCAGCGGCTCGACCAGCTCGACGTCGGCATTCGCCTGGCCCGCATCCGAACCGCGCTCGCGCTGGCGGACAATCGCCTGGCGCGTGGCATCGCCGACCGAGCCGCCGGCTGGCGGCGCCGGACGGACGCCGCTCGGCAGTGTCTGACGCAGGCAGCCGGCGAACGGGCCACCGCCCGGCGCGGGCGCCTGGAAACCGCCGCCGCGCAGCTTGCCGCGCTCAGTCCACTGGGCGTGCTGGCGCGCGGCTACGCTGTCTGCTGGAACCAGGACCGGACAGCCATCGTCCGGCGCTCGCAAGACGTCCGCGCGGGAGAGGGGATCCGCGTCACGCTGCACGAGGGAGAACTGCACTGCGAAGTACGGGAGATCACTGGGAATGGCCGTCATGGATGATCCGAACATCAACGACTTCGAATCGGCGCTCGCCGAACTGGAAGCCATCGTCGACACGCTCGAGAAGGGCGAACTGACCCTGGAGCAATCGCTCGCGAAGTTCGAGCGGGGGATCACGCTGTCGCGCTATTGTCACGACCGGCTGACGGAAGCGGAGAAGCGGGTGGAACTACTGACCGAGCGGGGCGACCTGACTCCGGCGCCGGACGATCTGGCGGGCGGCGCCGGCGCCGAAACGGACAACGCAACGGCGCCGAAGCAGGAAACGGCGCTTCCGCCGACGACAGAGCCAGCCGACGACAGCCGCGACGAGGACATTCCCTTCTGAAATCCCATGCCGACAGCCTCTGGGCCGGAGACGTTCGAGGCGTACGCAGAGTCGGCCCGCACGGCGATTGATGCCGCACTCGATCGGTTGCTCCCCGCGCCGCCCGCCTGTCCGGCGCTGATTGCGGAGGCGGTTCGGTACAGCATCTTCCCCGGCGGCAAACGCCTCCGCCCGTTATTGGCGCTGGCCGCGGCCGACAGCGTCCGTCCGGAGGGGGCGCCGCAGGACCATGCGGTCGTTCTGCCCGCCGCTTGCGCCGTCGAGATGATCCACACCTACTCGCTGATCCATGACGACCTGCCGTCGATGGACAACGACACGCTGCGGCGCGGACGCGCTACCGCGCATGTCGTCTATGGCGAGGGAATTGCCGTTCTGGCCGGCGACGCGCTGCTGACCGAGGCGTTCGGCGTACTCGCGCGGTGCCCACCGGACGCAGTACCGGGCAGTGGTGACCTGCGTGACCGGAAGCTCCGGACGCTCCGCCGGATCGCACAGGCGGTCGGCGCCGAGGGGATGGTCGGTGGCCAGGTCATCGACCTCCAGGCGGCCGGCAAGGGCGGGGCGTCGCTCGATGCCGACGCGTTGGGCGCCATGCATGCGCGAAAGACCGGCGCGCTGATCCGCGCTTCCGCCGCGGCCGGAGCGATCATGGGGGGCGGTGACGACAGCGCGGTGGCGGCGGTGGATGGGTACGCCGGGCACGTCGGCCTCGCGTTCCAGATCATCGACGACATTCTGGACGTGGAGGGGGTCTCGGAAGAGCTGGGCAAGACCGGCGGAAAGGACGCCGCGGCCGACAAGCCGACCTACCCGGCGTTGTTCGGGATCGAGGAATCACGCCGGCTCGCAGCGAGCTCGGTCGACGCCGCGCACGCCGCACTCGCCGCCGGCGGCATCGGCGGGCGCCTGTCGGTCATCGCCGACCGGGTGCTGCGCCGCACCAGGTGACCAGGCACACGCGACTCGACACGCTCGTCGTCGAGCGGGGGCTGGCCGAAACCCGAGCGCGGGCGCGCGCGCTGATCCTCGCTGGCCAGGTCCGCGTCGGCGATGCGGTCGCCTCGAAGGCGGGCGCCCCGATTGCGGCCGACGCCGCGATCACCCTCGTCGCACCCGACCACCCGTACGTCGGCCGGGGCGGCGTCAAGCTGGCCGACGCGCTCGACCGGTTCGGCCTCGATCCGGCCGGCTTCACCGCGGTCGACATCGGCGCTTCGACCGGCGGCTTCACCGACGCATTGCTGCAGCGCGGAGCCAGACACGTCGTGGCGATCGATGTCGGGCGGGGTCAGCTCGACTGGCGGCTCCGCACCGACCCGCGCGTCACCGTGCTCGACGGGATCAACGCGCGGCATCTCACGCCGGCCATGCTGCCCCCGCCGGCGCGCCGCGCGGACATCGTGACCATAGATGTCGCGTTCATCTCCCTCCGCCTGATCCTGCCCGCCGTCGCACCGATCCTCGCGCCCGGCGGCGATATCATCGCGCTGGTGAAGCCCCAGTTCGAGGCCACTCGCGCCGAGGTCGGCAAGGGCGGAATCGTCCGCGATCCGGCCGTCCGGCAACGGGTGGCCGGCGACGTGGCGGCCGCCGCCGATGCGTTAGGATTGGCGCGGGTGGCCGACGCACCGTCGGCGCTACGGGGCGCCGGGGGCAATCAGGAGATCTTCCTGCACCTCCGGGGCCGCGACACCCCGTAACGTCATGGCTCTTGGACCCGCCCCGCCGGCCGGATCGGTCGGTCCGGTCTCGAGTGTCGGCATCGTCGGCAAGTCGCACTCGGAACCGGCCGCAGGTGCGGTTCGCGACGCCGTGCGCTGGCTCGCAGGCCGGTCGGTCGGCGTCGTGCTGGACGACGATACCGCGCGCGGCACCGGTCTCACCGGCGTCGACACGTGCCCGCGCGCGGAGCTCCCGGCGGTCTCGGACCTGCTGGTCGTACTCGGCGGCGACGGCACGTTGCTGAGCGTCGCGCATGTCGTGGCGGAGAGCGCGTCCGACACGCCGGTTCTCGCCGTCAACTGCGGAAGCCTCGGTTTCCTGACCGAGATCACCCGCCCCGAGATGACGGACGCGCTCGCGTCCGCGCTGGATGGACGCGCGGTGGTCGACCTCCGGCCGATGGCGCGCGCCCGAATCCGACGGGGCGAACGCGAACTTGCCAACCGGACGGTACTGAACGATCTGGTAGTGCTCCGCTCGGCCCGCTCGAGCATCATCGAGGTCGCGATCATGGTGCGCACGCATCTGGTCGCGCGATGCCGCGGTGACGGCGTGCTGGTGGCGACGCCGACCGGATCGACCGGCTACAACCTGGCGGCGGGGGGACCCATCGTCTTCCCGACCGTCCCCGCCCTCCTGATCACCCCGATCGCGCCGCACGCGCTAACCCAACGACCGGTCGTGATCCCGGACGATGCGCCGGTCACACTCCGGCCCGGCCTCGCCCGCGATCACCATGAGGCGGCGGCGACGTTCGACGGCCAGATGAGCGTGGGGCTGACAGACGGCGACGAAGTGCGCATCGAGCGCGCGGCCCATCCACTGCGCGTAGTGCGTAGCGAATCGCGCCACTATTTCGGCGTCCTCCGCGAGAAGCTGGCGTGGGGCGACGGGTGAGCACGAGCTCCCGCTCCGATGGCGGCGGAGGCGCTGCGGCGCCGCCCGGCGCCGATGACCTTCATCCCCCGCTGATCGGGGGATGGTGCAGGATCTGGATCCGGTTCCCATCGGGATCCGAGCAGTAGCACGAGCGGGCGCCGTCGCGGTGGGTCCGCGGCCGCGCGTCCAGCCGGACTCCACGCGCTTCGAGCCAGGCGGCCCACCGGTCGACGTCCTCCGCGGTCTTGACGATCAGGCCGAGGTGATCGAGCGCCCCCGGCGCGTCGGCCACCGCGCCGCCCTCTCCGCCGGTGCCGCTTGCCGTCCGGTGGAGCGCCAGGTTGTCGGCGCCGGACGTGAGATACACATTGTCGGCGTCCGGCTCCCATTCGACCGCGAAGCCCAGCACGTCTACATAGAAGGTGCGCATGGCCTCGAACGCCCGGGCGTGCAGCGCGAGGTGCCGGAGGCCGCCGTGGGCCGGACGGGTGGGGGCGGGCGGCGCGGTCATCGGTAGATCCTACTGGGCACCGGTCGGTGGAACCGACCGGCTGAGAGAAAGACCCCCGTTCAAACCGTGCGTGCGGATTTCCCGCACGCGGGCGCGCACCTGCTGCATCGCGCGCCGAGACGGCCAGCGGTGCAGGAAGTACACCCGCCGCCGCTGGCGAGCCCAGATGGGTCCGCTCATGCGCTTGTGCAGATGACACCCCAGGAAGTCGAAGCCCTCACGACCGTCCGTCAGGTCGACCACCCGGGTCTTCTCCGGATGCAGCTCCAGCCCGAGCCGGGCCGTGCAGACGGGCCTCTCGTGCTCCGTCCCTCTCCCTGTCCGCGTGCTGCGCCCCATACCCCGCCGAGACCTCCCGCACGTGCGCCGCCGGACCGGGGCGCGGGAGACGTGACCTTCACCGTGACATGAGCGGCTCGGCTCTCACGACGCACCACGGCGACATGGTAGCCTAGTGCGATGTCTCCACGGTCGACCGACACGGTGGTCTGTGCGCTCTGCGGCGCGTCCGAGGTCTCCGAGCCGCGTGACACCGCCATGTACTGCCGGGAGTGCTGGACGAAGAAGATGGCGGTCGAGGAAGTGGTGGCCCAGGAGTTCACCATCAAGCGGTACATTCGGGCTCAGAGCGCCGAGAAGTACCTCGTCTACCACACGACGCAGAAACGGCCGTGCGGCCAGTTGATCGTGGTGGATGACGGCTACGATCTGTTCCTTAACCTGATCCTGTACCCGGTCTTCGCCTGGGACGAACCGGCCTACCATCTGAAGGGCGATCCCGAGGGGCGATCGTTCGCCGAGTTGCTCATCGATGTCCTCGCCGCCGACGTGATCGAGCCGTGGGGGGGCGGTAAGTGGCACCTGGAGGTGTTCCGTTCCGCGATGGCGGAACCCGAAGAGTGGAACGGAGAAATGTGACACGGCCGGCCTCCCCGCCGGTCGCACGGGCGGAGGTTGAGCTTTCGCGTGACGCGGCCTATAATCCGGTTTCCGCGTGGCCCCGTTGGGCGCGCCTCAGAGGAGAGGTGTTATGGACCGTCTGAATCGCCTGCTGGTGTTTGGTGTCGTCGTTGCATCGCTGGTAGCCGTTGCCTGCGGCGGCGGCGAAGCGGAGATGGAAGGTGAGGCCGCCGTGGTCGAAGAGGCGCCGGTCGACCCGCGCGCGGTGGCCGCTGCCAACCGCCTGGCCGAAAGGCTCCGGGGCGGCGTGGAACTCGTGCCGACGCAACGGGGGACGGCGAACGTCGGCTACACGCAGCCGCGGACGCAGACCCAGGGCGAGTTCATCGTCACTACGTTCCGCGTCAGGAACACCTCCCAGAACGCGATCGCCGGCTTCACCGTAGACGAATTCTGGTTCGACGCGGACGGCAACACCGTGACCGGGGATCAAGTCCGCTTCCGCGAACCCATCCTCGTGGATGGCGTGCGGGACATCGAGCTTCGCGTGCCGCGCGTCGGGTCGATGGACCGGAGCAACTACGAATTCTCCCACCAGCACGGCGAAATCGTGACGACGCTGATGGACGAAATCGAGGCGCCGCCCGAGCCCGAGGAAGCGGAGGGCGAGGCCGACGAGGAACCCGCGGCCTAGTAGGCCGACGTCGCGTCCGCAGCCGCTCCGGCCCGCCAACCATCGGGCGCCGTCCGGCGTCGTAAAGGGTGACACCGGACGTAGCGCACCTATGGCATTAGACGTCGCGGCCGTTCAGGCCGCACTTCGCGACGAGGGGCTGGACGGATGGCTCCTCTACGACTTCCACGGCGCTAACCCGATTGCGCGCCGGGTTGCCGGCCTTGACGGAAACACGAAGCTGACGACCCGGCGCTGGTACTACCTGGTGCCCGCGGTGGGAGCGCCGCGGGCTCTGGTCCACGGCATAGAGCGGGAAAGTCTGGCCCACCTGCCGGGCGAACGCCGCGTCTATGCCTCGCGGGACGAGCTGGACGCTGGCCTCACCTCCCTGCTGGGCGGCATCCGCCGCGTGGCGATGGAATTCTCGCCCGGCGGGGCCATTCCGTATATCGCCCGCGTCGACGCCGGAACCGTCGACCGCGTGCGCGCGCTCGGCGCCGACGTCGTGTCGTCCGGCGACCTCGTGCAGCGGTTCGAGGCGGTCTGGGACAACGCGGCGCTGGCAAGCCACCGGGCGGCGTCCACGCGCCTGTACGCGATCAAGGATCGCGCCTTCGCGCTCATCCGGGACCGCGCCGCGAACGGCGGACTCACGGAGTACGGCGTGCAGCAGGAGATGGTCGGCTGGTTCAGGGAGGCAGGCCTCGTCACCGACTGCCCGCCGGTGGTCGCGGCCGGCCCGAGCAGCGGCAATCCGCACTACCTGCCGACGGCGGAAGCGCACCGCCCGATCCGGACCGACACCGTAGTGTTGCTCGACCTGTGGGGGAAGCTGGACCAACCCGGCGCGGTCTATGCCGATATCACCTGGATGGGCTACACCGGGGAGACGGCGCCACCGGCTGTCGTCGAGCGCTTCGGCGTGGCCCGCGCAGCGCGGGACGCCGCGGTGGCGGTGGTGGAGCGGCGGGTCGCCGAGGAGAGGTCGCTTGCCGGCTGGGAGGTCGACCGGGCCGCGCGCGACGTCATCGAGGCCGCCGGCTGGGGCTCGCACTTCATCCACCGGACGGGTCACAGCCTGGGCGAGGAGGTGCACGGCAACGGCGTCCACATGGACGATTACGAAACGCACGATGAACGCCGCGTGCTTCCCGGAACCGGCTTCACGATCGAGCCCGGCATCTACGGAGAGGACTTCGGCGTACGGACAGAGATCAACGTGTATGTGAACCGGACGACGGCGGAGGTGACCGGTCCGCGGCAGGACGCGATCGTCCCGCTGGCATGAGCGCGGCCCCGGCTGGCTGCGCGCGCCGGGTTGCGGTAAGTTATGAGGGTGCGCCGTGCGGCCCGCCCGTCGGAGGAGCTGGAGGAGATGGCCATGAAATCGACCGCGCGAACCACGTTCGTTTCCGCCCTGCTGATCGCCGTGACCTTCATGGCAATCGGCATGGTGATTGCCTCCCGATTCAACATCACGCCGGCCTCCTCGGCTCAGACCGTTCAGGCCCCCGTGAACAACGCGCCGATCACCGGGGAGCTGACCGCAACCACCTTCCGGGAGATCGCGGCGGCCCAGACCAACATGGTCGTCAACATTCGGATCGCGGCCCAGCGGTCGACCGACCTGAACGACTTCTTCGGGGGGGGCAACGACTTCTTTCGCCGGTTCTTCGGCGATCCGCCCGAGCAGCCGCGCGACGAGACGATCCGGTCCGCCGGCACGGGATTCGTCATCGACCCGAGCGGACTGATCCTGACGAACAACCACGTCGTGGACGAGGCTACGACCATCGAGGTCGACTTCTTCGGCGACGACGACCGTGACTTCTACGAGGCGCGCGTGCTGGGGGCCGACCCGCTGTCGGACAGTGCGCTGCTCGAGCTGGTCGAGAAGCCGGACTGGGAACTGCCGACCGCCTCCTTCGGCGACTCGTCCCAGATGGCGCCGGGTGATTGGGTAATGGCCATCGGCAATCCGTTCGGCCAGGGCCACTCGGTCACGGTCGGCGTCATCTCGGCAATCGGCCGGGGTGTGCGGGCAGTGCCCGGGCGGAACATCGACATGCTGCAGACCGACGCGGCCATCAACCCGGGGAACTCCGGGGGGCCGCTGCTGAACGTTCGTGGCGAGGTGGTCGGCATGAACACGTCGATCATCACGGACCGTATCGGCAACGTCGGCATCGGGTTCGCGGTGCCGATCAACACCGTGCTGGACTTGCTGGATCAACTGCGCGACGGCAAGGTTACCCGCGGGGTCATCGGTGTGTCGATCGCCGACGTCCCGCGCGAAGGCTACGAAGTGCTCGGGCTCGACGAACCCAACGGCGTGACGGTCAACTCGGTGAACGACGGCGGCCCCGCGGACGATGCGGGCGTACGGCCCGGTGATGTCATCGTCGGCTACAACGGCGAGCACGTGACGAACACCGAGGACCTGCAGTCGCGCGTCGTGGCGACGGCGCCCGGGACGGAAGTGGAAGTCGACATCATCCGCGACCTCGAACCGATGGCCCTTACGGTGACCATCGGAGAGTTGAATCTCGATCGCGAACGGGCGGCGGTCATGCAGACCGACACCGACGAGCAGACGAGCGAGGATTTCGGCATGACGCTCCAGAGCCTCACGCCCGAAGCCCGGCGCCAACTGGGTATCCCGGAAGACACCTCCGGTGTCGTGGTAAGCGATGTTGAGCGTGGCGCCAACGCCGAGGCAGGTGGCGTGCAGCCGGGTGACGTGATCCTGCGGATCAACCGGGCCGAGGTCGACACCGTCGGCGGAGCGATCGAACGGCTGGACGCGATCGAATCGGGACGCACCGCGTTTCTGCTCGTGCAGCGCGGCGAGGACCGCGTCTTCCTCCAGGTGGAGAAAGACTGACCCCCGGAAGGCGGGCCGCCGGCCGCTGCGTTGAGCGGCGCGGCATGAAATGACGCTGCGGGAGGCGATCCGGGATCGGATCCGGCGGGAGGGTCCGATCCCTTTTCCCGCTTTCGCGGACCTGGCCCTCTACCACCCCGAGCTCGGGTACTACGCGAGCGCAGCGCAACGCTCCGGCCGCAACGGCGACTTCTACACCAGCGTCGATGTCGGTCCCGTCTTCGGCCGCCTGCTGTCACGCCAGTGTGCGGAGGTATGGCGTCTGCTCTCGACGGCCCGCGAGGGCGCCGGGCCGGCAGTCTTCGACCTGGTCGAGGCGGCGGCCGGGAACGGTCGGCTTGCGCGGGATCTGCTCGACGCCGCGGCCGCAGACGATCCCGACTTCTACGACGCGATTCGCCTCCACCTGGTCGAACGGAGCGCCGCCGCGTGCGCCGCGCACCGGTCGACCCTGGGTCCGCACGCCTCGCGGCTCGCATCGTCCGGCGCTTACCTGCCAGGCAACATCCAGGGCGTGGTCCTCGCCAACGAACTGCTTGATGCGCTGCCACCGCATGTCGTCGTCATGACCGACGGGGGTCTGCGCGAGGTGTACGTGGACAACGCTCCGGGGGGCAGCCGCTTTGTCGAACGCCAGGGGCCGGTCACGGCGCGGGCGCGGGCGCACCTCGATCGCCACCGAATCGTTCTCGAGCCGGGTTGGCGAGTCGAGGTGACACCCGATGCGACCGAGTGGGTCGAACACGCCGTTGGCTCGATCGATCAGGGGGTCCTGCTGGTGATCGACTACGGTCACGAGGCTCACGAGCTCTATTCCGCCACGCATGCCGCGGGCACCCTGACGACCTACCGCGGGCATCGCGCGGCCGCCGCCGGTGACGGCGCGACGCCGCCCTGGCTGACCGACCCTGGCGGATGCGACATCACGGCCCACGTCGATCTCACCGCGGTCCGCGAGGCAGCCGAACGGGGGGGCGCCACGACGCTCGGCGTGCTCGATCAGGTCTACTTTCTGCTGGGGCTGGGCGCTCTCGACGACTCCACGGACGCCGGCGGCATTGCCGCCCTGCGAGGCCGGCTCGCCCTGAAGACGCTCCTCCTCCCGGGCGGCCTGGGCAGCACGCACAAGGTGCTTCTCTTCGGCAAGGGTGTCGGCACACCGGCACTGGCCGGCTGCTCGTACCCCGGGCGCGCCACCTGAGCGCCGGACACATCGGGACGGATGCCGTTCCGCTCGGCCGGCATAAGATCGTACAACCCAGTGAACGATTCGAAGCGGCACGTCGAGCGGGAGATAAAGCTGGAGTTCGCATCGGCCAAGGCGGCCCGTGAAGCGGTGGCCGGGCTCGGCGCGGCGCCCCAGCGCGCCCGCCGGCGTCAGGACGACCGGCTGTTCGACACGCCGGACGGTCGCCTCGCGGCAGCGCGATCGACGCTCCGGGTCCGCATCGAGTCGCCCGCCGCCGGTCGTGGCCGGGCGCCTGATCGCGTCGGTTCGACCGCGTCGATCACCTTCAAGGGCCCTCCGCAAGCCGACGTGATGAAGGTGCGCGAAGAACTCGAGACCGACGTCTCCGACGGAGCCCTGATGCTGGTGATTCTGGAAGCGGTGGGTTTCACCGTCACCTGGCGGTACCAGAAGTACCGGGAGGAATTCAAGCGCGACGGGACCGTCATCACCATAGACGAGACCCCCTGCGGCGTTTTTGTCGAGCTCGAGGGGGAGGAGGCAGACATCACCGCCCTGGCTGCGGCGCTCGGACGCACGGAGGACGACTACATCGC
The DNA here is from genome assembly GCA_964550305.1 of uncultured Vicinamibacteraceae bacterium. Classification (GTDB taxonomy): domain Bacteria; phylum Acidobacteriota; class Vicinamibacteria; order Vicinamibacterales; family UBA8438; genus VXRJ01. Next base: position 115,400 of record CAZJYU010000003.1, read on the forward strand.
CTGGTCGTACCGCAACCTCTGGGAACAGCACTGCGAATCGCGCGGCATCCCGGTCGGCGATATGGTGTTCGGCTGACTCGAAACCATCCGCACACGGCACGGCGCGCCCGCGCGCGGGGTGTGGAATGATCGTGCTGGACGCCGATGACCGGATCCGCTTCGCTGCCACCTGCGCTCGTGCTGGCCGCCGGGCTGGGAACGCGGCTCCAGCCGCTGACGTTGGTGCGGGCAAAGCCGGCCGTGCCGGTGGGCGGGCGCCCGATCGTCGTCCGGATTATCGAGCAGCTCGCCCGCGCCGGGGTTTCCGATGTCGTCGTCAACCTGCACCACCGGCCGGAGACGCTGACCCGCGCCATCGGACATGGCGGCGCCTCCGGCGTCCGTGTCCGGTACTCGTGGGAGCCGGTGGTTCTCGGATCCGCCGGCGGACCGAGGCAGGCATTGCCGTTGCTCGGGCCACGTTTCTTCATTGTCAACGGCGACACGCTGACCGAACTCGCACCCGACGCCCTCGCCATCCTGGCCAGGGTCCACGAGCGCTCCGGCGCCGGGGTGACGCTGGCCGTCACCCCCCATCCCGACCCGGCCCGCTACGGCGGGATCGTCGCCGACCGCGACGGTCGCGTGTGCGCCTTCCGGGCGGCCGGAGGTTTGTCGCCGCTCCACTTCGTCGGGGTGCAGTTGGCCGAGGCATCGGTCTTCACGAGCCTGCCGGCGGGCGAACCGGCAACGACCATTGGCGGCGTGTACGACCAACTGCTGCTCGACCGTGACGGGCGCCCAACCGGCAAGATCGGGGCTCACCTCGTGGAGGGGCGCTTCCTGGATGTCGGTACGCCGGCGGACTACCTTGCCGCGTCGCTGGCGCTCGCGCCCGAAGACCGCGTGATGCCCGGCTCCGGTTCGGTCATCGATCCGTCGGCATCGGTGGTCCGCTCCGTCGTCTGGGACCGGGTGACCATAGGCCCAGGATCACGACTGCAGGAGTGCATCGTGGCCGACGACGTATCGCTGCCGTCGGGCGCCGAGCTGCGAAGGCGCGTCGTCGTGAGTGCCGCGGTGGCGGCCGCCGAGGCAGACGCCGTCGGACGCGCACCGGCCACGACCGGCGGACAGCCGATCGGCAACGCCGTCGCCTTCCCGATCGATGCCTGAGACGAAACCGGGTGAGCCGGGCGCACCGCCGGAATGGGCGGAAGTCGAACGAAGGGCGCGAGCCTGGACCGAACAGGCCGGCCTGCCGGGAGCCACGGTGGTGACCCGGCTTGCGGGTGACGCCTCCGACCGGCGCTTTCTGCGGGTCACGCCACCCCGTGGGCCGTCCCGCATCCTCGTGGTTCACGGCGGTGCGATCGATCCGGAAACGCTGGCGCTCGTCACCGTCGCCCGGTTGTTCCACGCCCTGCCCGTACCGGTCCCGGCCATCCTCGACGCGGACGCCGCGCGGGGGATCGTCGTCCTCGAAGATCTCGGGGACACGATGCTCGAAACGGCGCTGACCGGCGCGTCCTCCCGGGCGCGCGACGCCTGGTATCGCGAGGGAGTCGATCTGATCGTTGCGCTGCAGAGGGGCGGCGCGCGCCATGCCGGATCGGATGCGCTTCCATTTCGCCAGGCGTTCGATGCCGCCAGGCTTACCTGGGAACTGCAGTTCTTCACGGCCCACTACCTCGGCGCATACCGGCAGCACGCGCTGACGCCGGGCCTCCGCCAGGCGCTCGATGCGGAATTCCAGTCGTTGGCGGACGAAATGGCGGACGAGCCGCGCGTCCTGTGTCACCGCGACCTGCACAGCCGCAACCTGATGCTTCACGGAGGCCGACTGCACCTGATCGACTTCCAGGATGCGCGCATGGGGCCCGACACCTACGACCTGGCCTCGCTGCTGCGCGATGCCTACGTCGACGTGGACGATACGCTTGCCGATCAGTGCCTCGATCGCTACGGACAGGCGATGGCCGTCGCCGACGGCGCCGCCCTGAGGCGCCGTTTCGAACGGACGACGGTTCAGCGCACGCTCAAGGCGCTCGGAACGTTCGGCTACCAGGTAACGGTCCGGCGGAACCTCCGTTACGCCAGTGCGATCACCCGCGCGACTCGCTACGCGCGCCAGGCGCTGGCGAGGGATCCCGGCCGGCGGCGCCTGCGCGAGCTCCTGGTTCCACTCTTCGAGGCCGGCAGGAGCAACCACGGCGAGTAGAAGGGCCGGCTGCGAGTACACTGGATCCCAGGCGAACCTCATGAGCGCCGCCACCACCACCTCCATCGCCCAGGTCCCTGGCCATTCCGGCGACACCGTCATCATTCGGGGCTGGCTCCACCGCCGCCGGTCGAGCGGAAAGATCCACTTCCTGACGCTGCGCGACGGAACCGGCTTTCTGCAGGCGGTGATGTCGAAGCGGGCGGTGGGAGACGCGATCTTCGAACGGGCGGACCATCTCGGCCAGGAGACCTCGCTCCTCGTCACCGGCGTCGTCCGCGCGGATGCGCGCGCGCCCGGCGGGTACGAGCTCGACGTGGCGACCCTCGAGATTGTTGGACGGTCGTCCGACTACCCCATTTCGCCGAAGGAACACGGCGTCGACTACCTGCTCGACCGGCGCCACCTCTGGATCCGGAGCCGGCGGCAGGCCGCCATCCTGCGCGTGCGCCACGAGGTGATCAACGCCATCCGTGACTACCTGAACGGCGAGGGCTTCGTCCTGACCGACACGCCGATCTTCACCCCGGCGGCCTGCGAGGGAACGACCACGTTGTTCCCGGTGCAGTACTTCGACGACCGGACGGCATACCTGGCACAGAGCGGGCAACTCTACCTCGAGGCGACCGCGGCGGCGCTCGGGAAGGTGTACTGCTTCGGCCCGACGTTCCGCGCCGAGAAGTCGAAGACGCGCCGGCACCTGACCGAGTTCTGGATGGTGGAGCCGGAGATCGCCTACGCCTCGCTCGACGATGCTACCGACCTGGCCGAGGCGCTCGTGACGTCCGTCGTCGCGCGCGTGCTCGACCGGCGCCGCACCGAGCTCGACCTCCTCGAGCGCGACATCGCACCGCTTGAACGGATTTCCGCGCCATTCCCCCGCGTCAGCTATGACGAGGCGGTCACGATCCTCCAGGACCGCGGCCTCCCGTTCGAATGGGGGGGCGACTTCGGCGGCCCGGACGAAACCGCCCTTGCCGAACACTTCGATCGCCCCGTTGCGATCCAGTGCTTCCCAAGCAGAATCAAGGCCTTCTACATGAAGCCGGATCCCGACCGGCCAGAACTGTCGCTCTCATTCGACCTGCTCGCCCCGGAGGGTTACGGCGAGATCGTCGGGGGCGGCCAGCGCCTCGACGATCTCGACCTGCTCCTCGAACGGATCCAGGCGCACGAGCTGCCGCAGGAGGCGTTCGAGTGGTACCTCGACCTCCGCCGCTACGGCACCGTCCCGCATTCCGGTTTCGGCATGGGGATCGAACGGTTGGTCGCCTGGATCTGCGGGATCGAGCACGTCCGCGAGACAATCCCGTTCCCTCGGATGCTCTACCGCCTCACCCCGTGATTTCGGGCCGTTCTGCAATCCCGGGAACCGACCGCACCGTCGTGGCGGGGCTGGTTGCAGCGCTGTTTTGCGACGTGATATAGTCACTGGCGGTTCGGAGCGAAGTTCCTGCAAGAAGTGGGCTTTCGCCCACTTCTTTGCATTTATGGGGCTTTTCTGACGGTTGCGCGAGGGTGAGCGCGGCGATGACCCGCGATGACCGGGTGGCGCGCGTGCGGACGGCGGCAGCGCGAATTGCGCGGGACTTCGGGCTGGAACTCTTTGACGTGCAGTTCCGGCGCGAGGCGATTGGCTGGGTGCTGCGGGTCGTGATCGACCGCGCGCCGGAGCGGAACGAGGAGGCGGCCGGTGTCCCGTCGGACACGTCGGCGGAGGGAGTGACCGTGGACGACTGTCAGCGCGTCAGCCGGGACCTGAGCGCCGTGCTCGACGCGGAGTTCGCGTTCGATCACCCATACACGCTCGAAGTGTCCTCGCCTGGGCTGGATCGCCCACTTCGGCACATAGGTGACTGCCGCCGCTTTCGCGGACGATTGGCCCGGTTCGTAACGTCGGAGGCAGTAGAAGGCCAGCGGTTCGTGCTCGGTCGGATAGCCGGGGTGGAAGACGGTGCGGCGCCCACATCCGCGGCGCAGGAGGGCGGCGGCGCAGAGCAGGTCGTGGTCGAGGCCGGTAGGCGAACCTATCGCATTCCGTGGTCGCTCGTGACGCGGGCTCGACTGGAAGTGGACGTGTAGCGGGACGACGGTGATGAACAATCTGAAGCAGCAGACGATCGAAGCGGTTGCCAAGGAGAAGGGGATCGACCCCGACGTGATCATCACTGCGATCGAGGATGCAGTGTTGACTGCGTCACGCCGGTACTTCAGCGAGAACCATGTGTTGCGGACGCGGTTCAATCCCGAGACCGGGCAGGTGGAGTTGTTTTCGGTCCGTCAGATCGTCGAGGCGGTAAGCGATCCCATTACGGAAATCTCGCTCGCCGAGGCACAGGAGCTGTACGGCGACGAGGCCGAAGTGGATATGGAGATCGAGTTCCCGGAACCGACCGACGCGCTGGGACGGATCGCCGCGCAGACCGCGAAGCAGGTGATCACGCAGAAGGTGCGCGAGGCGCAGCGGGACAATATCTACGACGAATACCACGATCAGGTGGGCGAGGTGATCGGTGGGGTCGTCAAGCGCTTTGAGAAAGGCGACATCATCGTGGAGGCAGGCCGGATCGAGGCCCTCCTGCCCCACCGCGAGCAGTCGCGGGCCGAGAATTACACCGCCGGCGACCGGATCCGGGCCGTGATCCGCGAGGTAAACAAGAACACCAAGGGACCGCAGATCATCCTTTCGCGGACCGACTCCGCGCTCCTCGTGCAACTGTTCCGGCAGGAAGTGCCGGAAATCTACGACGGTCTCGTCCTGATCAAGGGCGCCGTACGCGAAGCGGGCGACCGGGCCAAGGTGGCGGTCCACTCGGTCGAACGGGACATCGACCCCGTCGGCGCCTGCGTCGGCATGAAGGGGACGCGCGTGCAGGCTATCATCCGCGAGCTCCGCGGAGAGAAGATCGATATCGTCGAGTGGTCGGACGACACGGCGACGTTCGTCACCAATGCCATCAGTCCGGCGCGCGTGCAGCGCGTCGCGGTAGTGGAGGGAGACGAGCCGGCGGTCGAGGTTGTCGTGGACGACTCCCAGCTCTCGCTCGCGATCGGCAAGAAGGGACAGAACGTCCGGCTGGCAGCCAGGTTGACCGGCTGGCGTATCGACATCAAGAGCGAAAACGAGAAGCGCCAGGAGGTCGAGGCTCAGTTCGACGACCTCGAGGAAGGTGAGGGCGCCCTTACGCTGCCCGGGCTGACGGAGCCGCAACTGATCGCGTTGAGCGAGGCAGGGCTCGACACGGCAGAGAGGCTTCTCGAGGTGGAAACCGGCCGGCTGGCAGAGGTCGCGGGCGTCGACGGGACGACCGCGGCGGAGTTGCAGACGGCGGTGCGCGAACAGGTCGACGCGGTGGAACGGGCGGCGGCGGCGGACGCTCCGGTAGCTGTGGGCGCCCCGTCCGAAGGCGCGGCGGCGGCCACCGCGAGCGGAGGTAGTGGCGAGGAAACACCGGCAGCAGACTGATTTCTTGACGTGGCAAAAATTCGACTTTTCCTGATCGCGCGGGAGCTGGGTATCGAGACTCAGGAGGTGGTGGCTCTGCTCCAGACGCGGCATGGCATTGATGCAAAGAGCGCGTCCAGCACGGTGGAGGAGATTGTCGCAAGGCAGTTCACCGAACGGGTGGCCAAGGAACGCAACCTCGCACTGCGGGAGGGTCAGCTCTTTACGCAGAGGCCAACCCGAGCGAGGGGAAAGGGCGCACGCGGGAAGGGTGTTCCGGAACCGGCTCCCACTCTTCGACCAACGCTGGGCAAACCGCGCCTCGTGAAGGCGCCCAGACCCAAGCCCGTCGAAGCTCCCGCGACGCCGGAGGCGCCGACGCTGGCCGCCGCGGTCGAGGCCTCGGTCGCCGAGACACCCCCGGTAGCCACTGCGCCGCCACCGCCCGTGGTGGAAACTCCCGCGCCGCCGCCCACCCCCGCCCCGAGACGGATTCCCAGGCCGCGGCTGAACATCGAAGCCGACGCGGTCACCGCGCCTCCACCCGCGCCAGCGCCAACGCCCGCGCCGGCAGTGGAAGCCACACCGGTTCCGTCCGAACCGAAGAAACCCAAGGCGCCGGCGGCCACCGAAGCCCCGTCCACCGAACCTCCGGCGGTTGCCTCACCAGCCGTCACGCCTGCTGCGGCCGAGGAGTCGGCGGCCAGTCCCGCAGTTGCGGCGCCGGCCGCCCAACCTCCACGAGAAGCTCCCGTGGCCACCCCCGCAGCCAAGGCGCCGGCGGCCCAACCGGAAGCCAAGGCGCCGGCAGTGGAAGCGCCTGCCGCCGAAGTCCCTGCAGCCACGCCCACAGTCGAAGCGCCTGCGCCGCCTCCGGCAGTGGAAGCGCCGGCGGTCACACCCGTAGCGGAAGTGCCGGCAGCCGCCCGCCCGATGGGCGAGCCTCCGGCGGCCGCCCCCCCCGCCGCGCGCGCGGCGCGGTCGAGCACAGGGGTCCGCCAGACCGGCCGGGTAGTCCCGTCGAAACTCCGCCTGCGCGTCGAGGAACCGAAACGGGTTGCCCGGCCTGTGGCCCGTCCGGCCCCCCGCGCCGCGGCTCCGGCCGGCGGACCGCGCCCGATGCCCGTGCAACCGGTCCGCCCGCCCGCGGTTCGCCCGCTGCCGCCCCGCCCGGCGGTTGGAGGCTACCGTCCGCCCCAACGACCCCACCACCGTCCGGGGGGCCGCCGGTCGCAGTACCGGCGCGCAAAGGCCGCCGTCACGCCGGCAACGCCCGCGGCGCCGCCGCCGGTCACCCGGACGATCACCCTCGCCGAGGGGATGACGGTCAAGGACCTCGCCGAACGCCTCGACGTGACGCCGAAGGAGATCCTCAAGAAGCTGATCGAGCGGCGCGTGATGATGACCATCAACACGACGCTCGATGCCGAGACGGCGACGACCATCGCCAGGGACTTCGGCGCCGACGTCAAGATGCGCACCTTCGAGGAAGAGATGGTGGTCATCGAGGCCGAGGAGGCGAATCCCGAGGACATGGTGACCCGCGCTCCGGTCGTCACCGTCATGGGGCACGTCGACCACGGCAAGACCACGCTCCTCGATGCGGTTCGCGAAACGAAAGTGGCCGAGGGCGAGGCGGGAGGCATCACGCAGCACATCGGCGCCTATGCCGTCGACATCAACAGCCGCCGGATTGTCTTCCTCGACACTCCCGGCCACGAGGCGTTCACCCTCATGCGCGCGCGCGGCGCCCAGGTGACCGACGTCGTCGTGCTGGTGGTGGCCGCCGACGACGGCGTCATGCCCCAGACGCAGGAGGCGATCGATCACGCCCGCGCCGCCGGTGTCCCGATCATTGTCGCGATCAACAAGATCGACAAGTCGGACGCCAATCCGGACCGGGTAAAGCAGGAACTTGCGGAACGCGGTCTCGCCCCGGAGGACTGGGGCGGCACCACCGTCACCGTGCCGGTGTCCGCCAAGAAGAAGCAGAACCTGGACGGGCTGCTTGAGATGATCCTGTTGGTCACCGAGCTGGAGGAGACCAAGGCGAACCCGAAGCGGACCGCCGCCGGCACCGTTCTGGAGGCGAAGGTTGACCGCGGGCGCGGTCCGGTTGCGACCGTGCTGGTGCAGGACGGCACGCTGCGTGTCGGCGACAATTTCATCGCCGGCATCGTGGTTGGCAGGGTGCGCGCGCTGCACGATCATCTGGGGCAGACAACGCGCGAAGTAGGGCCGTCGAGCCCCGTCGAGGTGCTGGGACTGACGGCGCTGCCCCAGCCCGGCGACGCGTTTCAGGCGGTGTCGGACGCCGCCAAGGCGCGGCAGATCGCGCTGCTGCGCCAGGCCCAGGCGAAGGAGAAGGCTCTCGGCGCACGGGGTCAGCGGCTGACGCTCGAGTCGCTGCAGCAGCAGCTCGAGGCGGGGACCGCCAAGGAACTGCCCATCATCATCAAGACGGACGTCCAGGGCTCGGCCGAAGTGCTGGCCGATTCACTCGGCAAGCTGGGGGACGAGCGCGTGAAGACTCGCGTCATCCGCACCGGCGTCGGTGCGATCAGCGAGTCGGACGTGCTGCTCGCCTCCACGTCCAACGCGGTCGTCATCGGATTCAACGTCCGTCCCGATCGCAACGCCGCTTCCATGGCCGAGCAGGAGGGGATCGATCTCCGCCTGCACTCCGTCATCTACGACGTAATCGACGAGCTGAAAAAGGCGCTGGCCGGACTGCTCGAGCCGACGACCAAGGAGACGCGCCTCGGGAGCGCGGAGGTGCGCCAGACCTTCAAGGTGCCCAAGTTCGGCACCGCCGCGGGCTGCCTGGTGACCGAAGGAGTGATGACCCGATCGGGCGACGCCCGGGCCAGGCTCATCCGTGACAGCGTCGTGGTGCACGAGGGCCGCATCGGATCGCTGCGCCGCTTCAAGGACGACGTGACCGAAGTGAAGAACGGCCTGGAGTGCGGTATCGCGTTCGAACGGTTCGCGGACCTCAAGGTGGGCGACGTCATCGAGACGTTCACAGTCGAGACGGTCGCCGTCACCGTCTGAGCGTGGCACACGGCACCCGTACGCTGCGCATCGCCGAGCGCGTGCGAAAGGAACTGAGCACGCTGCTTGCCCGGTCCGTCCGCGATCCCGGCCTTGCCGGCGTTACCGTCACCGAGGTGCGGATGACCGCCGACCTGCAGTTGGCCCGCGCCTGGTACACGGTGGCGGAGGGCGCCGACCGCCGCGACGCCGCCCGCGGCCTGCGTCGGGCGCGGCCTTTCCTCCGGCGCGCCGTGGGGGAACGGCTGCAGTTGCGGCGGGCGCCCGACCTCCAGTTCCTGGTCGACGACTCGGCGGCGCAACAGTCGCGGATCGCCGGCATCTTCGACCAACTCGAACGGGAGCGGGCCCCCGGGGACCCGAGCGAGACCGATGAATCCTGACCCGCCCGCCGCGCTGATTGCCGCCTTCGAGAAAGGCAGGCGGTTCGTCCTCTCTTCGCACGCCCGTCCCGACGGCGACTCCATCGGGTCGCAACTGGCGCTGGCCCAAGCGCTTGACGCACGGGGAAAGGAAGTCCGCATCGTGAATCACGATGCTCCTCCGGCATACCTCGCGACGCTGCCGGGCGCCGGTCGGATCGAGGTGGCCAACGCAGTCCCGGTGGACGTCGCCGGCCCGTTCGACGCGGCAGTGGTCCTGGAGTGCGGCACGCTGGACCGGACCGAGGTACGCGGACTGGATCTCCAGCCCGTTCTGAACATCGATCATCACGCCGGCAACGCCATGTACGGCGCGATCAACTGGTTCGATACGAGTGCCGCCGCATGCGCGGAACTGGTCCACGATCTGATCGCAGTGCTCGGTGTCGATCTGACCCCGGCCATCGGTACAGCGCTCTACGCCGGCATCCTGACCGACACGGGCGGCTTTCGCCACGCGAACATCACCGCGCGGACATTCAACATCTGCCGTCGCATCGCGGAGTGCGGCGTGGACGTCGCCCGCGTCGCGTCCGACGTCTATCAGAGCAGCACACTTGGCAAGCTCCGACTGACCGGCCGCCTGCTCGATGCGATGCAGCTCAAGGGCGGCGGACGCGTGGCGCTGCTCGAACTGGACGACACGCTGCTTCGAGAAACCGGGTGTCCGGCGGACGATCTGGACGGCGTGATCAACCTCCCGCTGGCCGCGCGCGACGTCACGGCCGTGATCATGGTGAAGACGGTCGACGGCGTGACGCGCGTCAGCCTCCGTTCCAAGGGGAAGGTCGATGTCCGGTCGGTGGCTGCCGCGTTCGGCGGCGGCGGACACCGCAACGCGGCGGGTTGCTCGCTCGACGCGCCCTCGACCCAGGCGGCGGCGGTCGTAGCCCGGACGGTTGCGGCAGTCGACACCGCGGCTGGGGCCTGACGGGCGGGGGAACACCGGAACCATGGACGGGGTGTTGGTGATCGACAAGCCGGCCGGCCTGACGTCGCATGACGTCGTCGCGAAGGTCCGGCGCGCGCTCGGCATCCGGCGCGTCGGCCACCTCGGCACGCTCGACCCGATGGCGACCGGGGTGCTGCCGCTTGTGGTGGGCCGGGCGACCCGCCTCGCCTCGCTCCTCGCTCCGGCGCGGAAAACCTACGACGGGGTCATGCAGCTCGGCGTCGTGACCGACACCTATGATGCGACCGGAGCGATCACGGCCGACATCCGCGATCGGATGGCGGAGGGTAATCCCGCGCCGCCCACGCCCGACGCCGTCGTCCGGGCAAGCGCCGCGTTCGCCGGCACATTCCTGCAGCAACCACCGCCCTATTCCGCAAAGAAGGTGCGCGGCGTGCGCGCGTACCGGCTGGCGCGACGGCAGCGGCCGGTGGCGCCGGAACCGGTCACGGTCACCGTCCATGACATCGACGTGCTCGAAGTGACGCCGAGCCACGTCCGGTGCCGTGTCACGTGCGATGCGGGCTTCTACATGCGGGCGCTCGCCCACGATCTGGGCGCGGCCCTCGGCTGCGGCGCCTGTCTGACGTCGCTGCGGCGGGAACGAAACGGTACGTTCGATCTCTCGTCGGCCCTCCCGTTCGTGGAGCTGGACGAGCCCGCCGCCATCATCGCCAGGCGGCTGATCCCTATCGGGGACCTCTTGCCAGAAGCGCCCCGGCTGATCCTCACGACCCGCGCCGCCGAGCGCGCCCGGCATGGCAACGACCTGACCGCGGCGGATGTCGTCTCGTCCGACCGGGAGTGGATCGGCACGCCGCTGCCCGCGCACGAGGCGCTGGCGTGGCTGTATGACAGCGACGGAGCACTCCTGGCGGTGGCCCGAAGCCACGCGGCCCGGGTTTTGCACCCCATGATCGTTCTGGTATAGCATGGCGTGTTGAACAGAGGACAAGAAACACCAGAGACACAGACTGGAAGGAGCGAGGAGTCGACGTGGCACTGGCGAAGGAGCGGAAAACGGAGTTGATCGGCTCTTATCGGCTGCACGAGAGCGACACCGGGTCGCCGCAGGTGCAGATCGCGATCTTGAGCGAGCGGATCGGCTACCTGACCGAACACTTCAAGACGCACGCGAAGGACCACCATTCGCGACGCGGCCTCCTGAAGATGGTCGGCCGCCGCCGTCGCCTCCTCGACTACCTCAAGGGCAAGGATACCGAGAGCTACGCGGAACTGATCAAGCGTCTCGGCATCCGCAAGTAACGGCGCGCACCGTAAGCTCCGGTCTTCCGCAAAGACCGCACCCGCCCGCGCCGTACCGTGATTCGCCCCAGCGGATCACCTGCGCCCGCCAACTACCGAACCAGACAACCTGACGGACGGTTCCCACTGGTTCCTGAGAGGAGCACGATTCCCATGCACACGGCCCAAGTGAATGTCGGCCGATCCACCCTGACCATAGAAACTGGCAAGCTGGCCAAGCAGGCCGATGGCGCCGTTACCGTCCGCTACGGCGACACCGTCGTCATCGTTACCGCCTGCGCCTTGCCGAGCGCACGGGAGGGGATTGACTTCCTCCCGCTCACCGTCGATTACCGCGAGTACGCGTACGCATCCGGCCGGATTCCCGGCGGATTCTTCAAGCGCGAGGGGAGGCCGACCGAGAAGGAAGTGCTCACGAGCCGACTGATCGACCGCCCCATCCGTCCGCTTTTCCCGGAGGGGTGGAACCGCGAGACCCAGGTGGTGGCGCTGCTGCTGTCGGCCGACCCCGAGAATGACTCCGATGTGCTGGCCCTGACCGGCGCCTCGGCGGCGCTCTCCCTATCGTCCATTCCGTTCGCCCATCCGATCGCGGCGGTGCGCGTCGGGCGGGTGGACGACGAGTTCCTGATCAATCCGACCTTTCCGGAACGGCAGACCAGCGAGCTGGACCTGATCGTCGCCGGCAGCCGCGACGCGATTGTCATGGTCGAGGCAGGCGCCAACGAGGTAACCGAGGAGGTGATGCTCGGCGCGCTCGAGGCTGGCCACGCCGCCATCCGGCAGATTGTGGCGGCCATCGAGGACTTGGCGGCGGCGGTCGGCAAGCAGAAGACCGAGGTCGCATCACGCGCGATCGACCCAGCCCTCGCGAAAGAGGTCGAGGCCGGCGCACTTGCCCCGCTCGCGGCGGCGATGCGCATCACGGACAAGCTGGAGAGCTACGCGCAGGTCGACCAGGTGCAGGGCGATCTGCTCGCCGGGATCCCGGAAGACGCGGCCGAGAAGCGGGCCGACGCCAAGGCGCTGTTCAAGGACCTCAAGGAAAAGGTGCTCCGTGAAGAAGTGCTCGACCGGGGCCATCGCCTCGACGGGCGCGCGTTCGATCAGGTGCGCGACATCTGGTCGGAGGTGGGGGTGCTGCCGCGCGTCCACGGCTCGGCCATCTTCACGCGCGGCGAGACACAGGCGCTTGTCTCGGCCACCCTCGGCACCTCCGACGATCAGCAGAAGGTGGAGCAGGTGGACGGCGAGCGCTTCAAGCGCTTCATGCTCCACTACAACTTCCCGCCCTTCTCGGTCGGCGAGGTGAAGTTCCTGCGCGGCCCCGGCCGGCGCGAGATCGGTCATGGCCATCTGGCGGAGCGCAGCCTCACGCCGATGCTCCCGAACGAGGAGGACTTCCCCTACACGATCCGGGTTGTCTCCGACATCCTGGAATCGAACGGTTCGTCGTCGATGGCCAGCGTTTGCGGCGGCGCGCTGGCCCTGATGGATGCCGGAGTGCCGCTCACCCGCCCGGTGGCGGGTATCGCGATGGGTCTGATCCTTGACGAGGCGAATGACCGCCACGCGATCCTGTCGGACATCGCCGGCGCCGAGGACCACTACGGCGACATGGACTTCAAGGTCGCAGGCACGAGCGCGGGGATCACCGCGCTGCAGATGGACATCAAGGTGTCGGGGATTACGACCGCGATCATGCGCGAGGCCCTCGACCAGGCCCGCGCCGGCCGCCTGCACATCCTCCAGCGGATGGAAACGACGATTGCGGCGCCGCGCGAGTCGATTTCCACGCACGCGCCGCGGATTGTCACGCTCCAGATCCCGATCGACAAGATCCGCGACGTCATCGGTCCGGGCGGCAAGACGATCCGCAGCATCACGGCGCGGACCGGCGTCAAGATCGACGTTGAGGACGACGGTACCGTGAACGTCGCGTCTTCCGACGGGGAAGCGGCGAAGCAGGCGATTGCGATCATTGAGGAGCTGACCGCCAGTCCGGAACTGAACAAGAGCTACCTGGGCAAGGTCCAGCGGATCGCCGACTTCGGCGCGTTCGTCGAGATACTCCCCGGCATTGATGGCCTGCTGCATGTTTCGGAGATCGCGCACCACCGCGTGAACGATGTCCGGAGCGAGTTGAACGAAGGCGATCAAGTGCTGGTCAAGGTGATCAACATCGACCCGACGGGCAAGGTCCGCCTGAGCCGAAGAGCGCTGTTGCCAGGCGCACCCGAGCAGGGTGACGGCGAGCCCGCCGATGCAGCGCCGCGTTCCGATGCCCGCGGAAACCGCCCCGGCCGCGACCGTGACCGTGACCGGGGTGGCCGCCGCCCGCCCCGGCGGCACCAGGAGGGCGAACGCCGCAGCGACTCGGCGCGCCGCTGACCCCTGAGGGTACGCGAACGTCAGGCCGGCGCGGACGGTCACGGCCGTGCGGGCGGCGGCGTCCGCACGGTCAGGCTCTCGTTAGTGCCGCGCCAGATGGCCGTCCGGCGCCCGCACCGCCGCCATACGCGCACCGAGCGGAGGGTGAGAGTAGAACAGCCATTCCACCAGGCGGGAGGGCCGTTCTTCGGCCAGGTGCTGCGCGCCCAGGCGCCGCAGACCCGATACGAAGGCGTCACGGTTGCCCGTGATCCGGATTGCGTAGCGGTCGGCGCGTCGCTCGTGCCAGCGCGACAGACCCCGCGTTAGGGGGGTGCCAGCCACCACCAGCCCGCTCACGATCAACGCCAGTAGCGGCAGACCCGCCACCTCGCCCAACCCCGGCAGGCCGGCACGGACCACAGGTCCGGTCAGTATCCAGTGCGCCAGACCACAGGCCGTCGTGACGACCCCTGCGTCGACAGCGAGCGCCTGCCACAGGTCACGGTGCGCATGGTGCGCCAGTTCGTGAGCCACCACTACCTCGATCTCGGCTTCGCTGTAGTCGTCGAGCAGGGTGTCCGAGACGAGGATGCGGCGCGATGGACCGATACCCACCACCATGGCGTTGGCGGTATCGCTCCGTCCGCCGATGCACCATTCGTGGATGCCGATACCCGCCGCGCCCGACCGTCGGGCCAGCGCTTCGAGCCGCTCGCGCAGGACGGGGCGTCCTAGCGGCTGACTCTCGAACCGCCAGCGCGCCAGCAGACGCGGCGCCAGCGTTGCCCGCACCACCGTCGCCGCCAGAAACCCGCCGCCCGCCAGCCACCACCAGTCGTCCGGCCGGTATGCCATCACCAGAAAGAGCATGCCCGCCGCGGACGCCCACCAGCCGATCCGCCGCGCCGAAACATGCACCACGTGGTCCCGCAGCCAGGCGCGAAACGGTTCGCGCGACAGGCGGTAACGGCGCTCGAGCGCGAACTCCACATGCCAGATGAACGGCAGGGCGGCCAGTTCGGCGGCCACTCCGAGCGCGACGGCGCCGAGGGTGGCGGAGACCGCGGCGACCAGTGACTCGACGGCGACCGACGCGGGCAGGACGCGAGCCAACGCCGGGGCGACGACATCAGGCGGGAAGCCGACCGCGATCGACCCGATCAGAACCCCGCCCCGCGACACCACGGCCAGCGCGCGTCCGCGCCGCGCGAGGCGCTGATACCGGGCGGCCTTGTCTTCGTTCACGTGCGGGCATCCTGACGGCGGACGCGGGGACGGTCAGGACAGCTTGACGGAGATCAGCTTCGATACGCCCGGTTCCTCCATGGTGACGCCGTACAAACGATCGGCGATCTCCATGGTCTTTCGGTTGTGAGTCACCAGCACGAACTGCGTCCGGTCGAGCAGCCCCCGCAGCATCTCCACGAACCGGCCGATATTGGCGTCGTCCAGCGGCGCGTCGATCTCGTCCAGCAGGCAGAACGGGCTCGGGCGGTACTGGAAGATGGCGAACATCAGCGCCATGGCCGCCAACGCCTTCTCCCCGCCTGACAGTAACTGAATGTTCTGCAGGCGCTTGCCGGGAGGTTGGGCAATGATGTCAATGCCGCTCTCCAGCAGGTCGGTCTCGTCAAGCAGCACGAGCCCGGCGCGCCCGCCGCCGAACAGGGTCGAGAAGGTCTTCTGGAAGTACTCGTTGACGGCCGCAAACGCCACGCTGAACCGCTCGCGCGTCGTGGCATCGATTCGTTTGATCGCATCGCCGGTCGCCGTGATCGAGTCAAGCAGATCCTGACGCTGCGAGGTCAGGAACGCATGCCGCTCCTCCAGTTCGTCCAACTGCTCGATCGCCATCATGTTGACGGGCCCGACCTGCTCGAGCCGGTCTCGGACCGCACGCACCATGTCGTCGGCGCTGACGTCGTCCGCCAGCCGAGGCGTTCCCGCGTCGGCTCCGTCCGGGTCCGCTTCCATCCGACCGATCTCGGCCACGACATCCGCCAGCGAGGCCTGCAGCACATCCCGGCATGCCTCCGCCAGGTGCGCCAGCTCCGCGCTCGCCGTAGCGTGCGCCACTTCGCGCTGGCCGACCGCTTCGCGGGCCATATTCAGTTCGGCCCGCGCCCGTTTCACCTCGTCATCGCGCGCGGCGATCTGCTCGTGCAGCGCGGCCGCCCGATCGTCCAGACGCCCGATCTCTCCGCGAAGTTGCGCCAGCGCCCGGTTGTAGCCGTCACGGGTTGCTCTCGACTCGGCGACGCCAGCAAGAAGGCGCTGCCGCTCCGTCTCCGCCCGGCGGTTTCCTTCGCGGTGGGTTGCGATCCGCTGGCGCAGGTCCTGCAACTGGTCCCCAATCCGCCGGACATTGGCAGCCAGTGCCTCTTCTCGCTCCCTGAGCGCGGCGTGCCCCGCTTTGGCATCCGTCAGTCGCCGCCCGAGCCCGTCGATCGCGTCGCGCGCCTCGAGCAAGCTACCCTGCGCTCCCATGAAGCGCTCGTCCGCCGACTTCTGCGTCGCCTCGAGGCGGAGAATCGACGCCCGCGCCTCCGCCTCCTTGGCTTCCAGACCGACCCGCTCTTCCTCCATGTGGCGCTGATCGGTGTCGATCAGCCGCTGCCGTGCCTGCAACTGGACCTGCTCGTCGTCGAGACGCGACAGACGCATGTGACACCCGAACAACTCCTTCTCGAGCGCATGCACGTCTGTCTCGGCTTGTTGCAGCGCGTCCGTTGCCCGACCGGCCTCCGCCTCCCACTTCGCTACTTCCGTCGCCAGGCGATCCTGCGCCGCGTCCTCCGTTCGCAGCCGCTCGTGCAGTTCCCTAATCGTGCGCCGTGCTCTCAGCAGGCCGCGGTTGCCCGGCGACCGGCCCCCTTCCATGCGTGTGGCGCCTCGCACGACGACGCCGGACGGCGTGACTACCGGATCGTCCGTCATTGCGGCCGCGGCAGTCGCCTCGTCGATTGACGAGGCGAGCCACCGGCGCCCGAGCAGGCGCCGCACGACCGCCTCGCCGGCGCCGGCCACCGTCACCAGCTCCGTCAGCGAACGGAGCGCCGGATGCGGCGGATGGGGGGGCGACGTCAGGGCCTCCGCGGCCGGTTCCGGCCTCGCTGCGATAGGCGTATCGGATGGGGGCGCGCCGTCGCCATCAATGAGAAAGCCGCAACGGCCCGCCTCCTGCGACGCCGCCAGCGCAACGCCGGCGAGCGCGTCGGCACGCGACCCCACGACGACAAACTGCAACAACTCCCCCAGCGCGGCCTCTACCGCCTGCTCGCCGGCAGGCCCCACCTCCAGATGATCCGCAACCGAGCCGTAGTGCGTGAACGAGCCGTCGGCGGTCAACACCGCACGGGCGCCTTCGTCGTAGCCGGCGCGGCCCGCTTCCATCTCTTCCAGCGACTCCAGCCGTGCCCGCAAGGCGGCGATATCCCGCGCGCGCGCCTGGCAGTCGGCGGTCCCGGTCGCGACGCGATCGCGCGCCGCGGCAAGCCCGACTTCCGCCTCGGCCCGCCGCGCGCGCGCGCGTTCGAGCTGGCCACGCGCAGTCTCTGCCGCACCGGCGGCCGATTCCCGCTCTTCGGCGGCGCGCGCCGTCCGCCGGGCCAGGTCAGCCCCCTCGGCATCCAGCTTCGCCAGCGCATCGGCCACCCGCCCTTGCGCGGCGATCACGTTGTCGACGACATTCTGCAGTGCGGTCGCCGCGTTGCTGGCTGCGAACATCTCGCTGCGCGCGGCTTCCACGTCACTTTCGCGCGTCTCGACGCTGCGCCGCGCCCCGGCCAACTCGCGCTCCATTTCGGTCTGGCGGGCCGCCGCGGCGGCCCGCTCTTCGACACACCGGCGGTGCGACTCGCCTTCGGTCGCCAGTTCCGTTTCGGTGGGTCCGCGCCGTTGTTCCAGAGCGTCGAGCGCTGCCCTGCCGTCGGCCAACTCCTTTTCCAGGGCCACCGCCCGCTGGTCGTCGTACTCGATCCGATGCTCGCATCGGTCGATCGCGAGCTCGCGCTGGTGGGCGGTGTCCCGGACGGCGCCCGCCTGCTGTTCCGCCTCCGCCAGTTCCAGTCGAAGCCGCTCGCGCGTAGCTTCAAGGCCGGACAGCGCGGCCGCAGTCCCTTGCACCTGCGCGGCAGCCTCGGCGAGACGGCGCTCCGCCTCATCGGCTGCGCACTGGAGGATCCGGCTCTGGCGTGCAAACGCCACCTTCTGCCAGCGTCGCAACTCGTCCCGCAACCGGCGGTAGCGGCGCGCCCTGGCCGCCTGACGCTTCAGCGTGCCGCGCTGCTTCTCCACCTCAAAGACAATGTCGTCGACCCGGGTGAGATTCTGCTGCGCCGCTTCCAGTTTCAACTCCGCCGCACGGCGGCGCGACCGGTACTTCGTGACGCCCGCCGCCTCTTCGAGAAGTTGCCGCCGCTCCGTCGGCCGGGCACTCAGGATCTGTCCGATCCGGCCCTGCTCGATGACCGCGTAGGCCTTCACGCCCAGGCCGGAGTCCATCAGCAGGTCCTGGATGTCCCGGAGGCGGCAGACCCGGCCGTCGATCAGGTACTCGCTCTCACCAGAGCGGTAGAGCCGGCGGCCGACCTCCACGTCGCGCGTGATCGCGGGAACCTTGTCGCCACCGTCAAGTCGGGCACTCGCAGGCAAAGCCTGGCCGGCCCCATTCGTCGGAACCGCTCCGTTGCCCGCACTCCGGCCGTTGGCGCCAGCACGCGCCCCCGGCTGGCCATGACCGTTGCCGTTCGCCGGCGGCCCACCGTTTCCGTCGTTCCCCCCGAGCAGTGCGGCAGTGACATCCGCAAGCTGAATCCGCACCTCGGCGGTGGCGGTGGGACGCCGGACGTCGCTGCCGCTGAAGATCACGTCCTCCATGCGCTCTCCGCGAAGGCTGCGTGCGCTCTGCTCGCCCAGCACCCAGGTAATCGCGTCGATGACGTTGCTCTTGCCGCAGCCGTTCGGACCCACGATCGCCGTCACGCCGTGGTCGAACACCAGGGCGGCACGCTCGGGGAAACTCTTGAAACCGTCGATCTCAAGCTGGGAGAGGTGCATGGATACCGGCCGTTAGGGGATGCCGTCCATCGACGGACGTTCCGCGCGGGTCCGCAGGGGCCGCGTACGTGGCAACAGCCGCATCGACAGGACTACTTTCCTGAAGCTACCTGTCAAGCGGCTGGGAACGCTCGACCCGACACTCCGCAAAACAACGCCGGTTCGTGGCCCGACACTGGAGTGTAGCAACGACGCGGCGCCCGGGGCAAGAAACCGCCCGGGAAACACGGATTACGAGGAACGCGGCGTGGCCGCCTCAGGGAGCCGCGGCGGCGGTTGCCGAACGGTCCGAAAGGCGCAGCAGGGCCGCCGCCTCGTCGAAAAGGGTGACGGCGTATTGCGCCTGCGGGTCGTGGTCGAACAGACGGCGGCGGGCTTCCATTTCACCGAACAGGTCGGTGTCGATCTCGTAGTGAATCATGGCGCGGATGAAGTCGAGATCCTCTGCGAACGCCTCTTCGTCCACCGTCAGACCCCGTTCTTCGACGTGGGCCTTGAAATCGGCCAGCACGGCGTCGTCGATAACGAATCCGCGGTCCACGACCACCCGGTCGGCGCCCTCCACGCTGACCCGCGTGTCGCCTGCCGCCGAGAACCGCTGCGCGAAGCTCGCGAAGTCGCGGCGCGCAGCCAGCAGCCGGCCGAAACGGGAGGGGTCGAACCCGGAGATGGGGCCGGTCACGAAGTAGTCCGGCTCCACGCCACCGCCGCTGTATACCTCGCGCCCCGCATCGGTGAACTTCCGATCCGCCGCCCGGTGCTGCGGCGTCTCCGGCTCCCGTAGCGAATACGTCAGATACTCGTCGAATGCCGCGTCCCACGGCCGCTGCAGCATGCGGCCGCTCGGGGTGAAGTAGCGCGCAGTGGTGAGCGCAAGTCCCGCGCCGTGGCTGACGCGGAAGATCGACTGCACGAGCGCCTTCCCGAACGTCGTCTCCCCCACCACGAGACCGCGATCATGATCCTGAACGGCGCCGGCGACAATCTCCGAAGCGCTGGCGCTGTTCCGGTTCACCAGCACGATGAGCGGCTGCTCGGTGTACTCGCCCGCCGCACGCGCGAAGTAGTCCTGATCCGAGTTGGCCACCCGCCCGCGCGTGTAGACGATCATGTCGCCGTTCGGCAGGAACTGGTTCGACACCCGGATCGCCTGATCGAGCGGCCCCCCCGGGTTGCCGCGCAGGTCGAGCATCAGCCGCGCGAACCCCTCGTCACGCAGCGCGGAAAGGGCGCGGGTCAACTCTTCGTTGCTGGTCTCCGCAAAATCACCGAGACGGATGTAGGCCGTCTCGTCGTCCACCATGAACGCCGCCTCGACCGTCGTGAGGTTGATTTCGTCCCGCTCGACGGAAAGATCGATCAATTCGCTGTAGCCGGGTCGCTCAATCGAGATGTTGACCTCGGTGCCCCGAGGACCGCGCAGGCGCCCGACCGCCTGATCGCTGCTCATGCCGATCGCGTTGTCCCCCTCGATTCTGGCGATGACGTCGCCGCGGCGGAGGCCGGCTCGGTAGGCCGGCGATCCCTCGAAGAGGCTCATCACCGTGATGCGTCCGTTGAGGACGTTGATCGAGATCCCGAGGCCGTAGTACCGCCCCTCCTGCCGTTCGCGCAGCCTCGCGTACGAGCGGGCATCCATATAGCTGGAGTGGGGATCGAGCGTCTGCAGCATCCCGGAGACGGCGCGCGACACCAGTTGTTCGACATCCACCTCGTCGACGTAGTTCGCCTCGATGACGGCGACCGCCGACGCGAACGCCTCGAACTGCCGCGCCATCTCGTCCTGGCGCGCCGCCACACGACCGCCGAACAGGCCGCCGACCAGAGCAGCTATGACGACGGCGGCAACGCCGACGGAAAGGGAGGCGGCAGTCCGCATGGGCTGGTAGATTATCTGGTGGAATGCTAACAGACCGGCTGGCATACCGCAACGAACAAGCCGGCACGCCGGGCGCCGGCGCGCCTTGACCACCCTCTGGGGCGCTCTTATACTCAATAAAAGTCCGCTATCGCACTACTGACGGTCCAGGGAAAGTCAAGGAGCAACGCAATGTTCGGGCCAATCGGCATCTGGGAGATGGTCATCATTCTGGTGGTGGCGCTGATCGTCTTTGGTCCGCGCAAACTGCCGGAACTAGGCCGTTCCCTGGGCAAGAGCCTGGGCGAGTTCAAGCGGGCGTCGAACGAGCTGCGCAACACCCTCGACCAGGAAATCCGGGTCGAGGAACACGCCAGGCCGAAGCCGTCCGCCACCGCGACGAGCACCACGACGCCCAAGCCGGCGGCAGCGCCGACCGTCCAGCCCGCGTCCGCCACCGCCAGCACGGCGCCCAGCGGCGCCCATCCGACCGAGCCTGACGTAGGCGCGTAGCCCCGCCACCTGATGGCTGACGTTCCGTCGCCCGCGCAGCCACCGACTGATCCGCCCGATCCGCCGGATCCCCCCGCCGGCGCGCTCACCACGACCGCCACGGCCGAGCCTCCTGCCGTGGCCGACCCGCAGACCCCGCCGCCGCCACCCGACGACCCTGACTCCGACGCGGCGGATGAAGAGGACGACGGTTCCGGCGGGCGCATGTCGTTCCTCGACCATCTGGACGAACTGCGCCGGCGGCTGATCCGATCGTTCATCGCGCTGGGTGTCGGCCTGTTGGCCTGTCTGGGCTTCATCGATCCGATCTTCGACTTCATCATGGAGCCGCTTGCCCTGGTGCTGCCGGCCGGAGGCACCCTCATCTACACCGACGCGACGGAGATGTTCTTCCTCCGACTGAAGATGGCGGCGCTGGCCGGGCTCGTCTTCGCCACGCCGATGATCACGGCGCAGCTCTGGCTCTTCGTCGCGCCCGGGCTGTACGCGCACGAGAAGCGGTTCGCGATCCCGTTCATCAGTCTGGCATCGTTCTTCTTCATCGGCGGCGTCGTCTTCGCGCACTACATCCTGTTCCCGGTCGCGTGGGGCTTCTTCGCCAGCTTCGGGGCCGAGTCCGAATACGTCGCGTTCACACCGAGACTGCAGCCCGCATTCTCGCTGTACGTCCGCCTGGTGCTGGCTTGTGGCGTGGTCTTCCAGTTGCCGACGGTCGTGTTCTTCCTGGCGCGGATGGGCGTGGTGTCCCCGCGCTTCCTGCTCCGGAACTTCAAGTACGCCGTCCTCCTGATTTTCATCTTCGCAGCCGTCATCACGCCGACACCGGATCCGGTGACGATGACGTTCATGGCGGGGCCGATGCTGTTGCTCTACCTGCTGAGCATCGGCATCGCCTGGGCCTTCCAGAAGCGGAGACCGGATGGCGAGTAGGACAGCCGCAACCCCGCGCGCCGGGAAGCGCGCGCCCCGTTGACTTGCCGGGGCGGCAACCATAGAATCGTTGTCCCATGCACCTTCAGAGGCACCATCCGATGCAAATGACGCGTTGGTTCCGCGGCGCAGCGCTCGCGGTTCTACTTGCCCTGACCGTGGCCGGTCCCGCTGCGGCACAGGAGGCGGAGGAGACCCGGCCTGCGGGCGTGACGTTCCTGGGTGACACGGGACTCTGGTTCGTACCGACCGCGGAAGTGGTGCCGCACGGCAGAGTTTCCGCCAGCGGTCAGCTTGCCACACTCAACCGGCAGGAGGGCTTCACTGCAATTCAGACCGCCGCCGCCACGTTCGCGGCCGGCATCGGGGACCGGGCGGAGATCTTCGGTTCGATCCCGTTCGTCACGCGGATCGACCGCGACGTCCGTCCCCTGTTCCGGTCGAGCCCTGCCGCGACGGGCGGGCCGGCACTCGACTATCCGCTCGCCACGGAGCCGTTCAGCGGCAACGCGATGGGTGACGTCGTGGTGGGCATCAAGATCAATCTGGCGTCCGAGCGCACGCAGGCGCCGGCCGCTGCCGCCATTCGGGGCTGGGCGCAGTTGCCGACCGGTTCCGAGGCGGTCGGGGCGTCGACCGGGACAGTCGGCGGCGGGATCGGTCTGGTGGTAAGCAAGGACGCGGGTCAGGCCGAGGTGGCAGCCCACGGTGGCTTCCGGTTCCGCGGCGACCCCGCCGGAATCGATCTCCCGAACGGCATTCGGTGGGGTGTCGGCCTGGGCGCGCCGGTCCGCGGAGCCGTGCGTTTCTTCGGTGAGTTGCTGGGCGAGCAGTTGCTCGGTAATGAAATCACGCTCGACAACCCGCTGACCGCCGCAGACGGCAGCATGAGCGGTCTCAGCTCGCCGATCCGTTCGCCCCTCGACGTCGTGTTGGGCCTGCAGGTTCAGGGGAGAGGCGTCTCGTTCGGCGGTGGCGTCACCTGGGCCCCCCTCCACGAGTCGCGGTCGTCCATCGGGCTGGATCCGCCGCGGAGCGAGCCGTTGTCGTTCCTGCTCCGGTTGAGCTACCACCCAGGCGTGCGCGTCTACGTGCCGCCGCCGCCGCCGCCGCCACCGCCCGAGCCCAACCGTCCGCCGACCGTCACGGTGTCATGCGATCCGTGCGAGGTCGAGACGAACGAGACGGTCAACCTGCGCGCGGACGCCTCCGACCCCGACGGCGACCCCCTCACCTACCGGTGGAACGCACCGGCCGGGCAGTTCACGAGCGGCACCAGCGGCGCGACCACTACCTGGCAGGCGCCCGACGACCCGGGTTCGGTACCGATCAGCGTGACCGTCACCGACGGCAACGGCGGTTCGGCTTCCGACACGGCGAACATCACCGTCAACGCGCCGCCGCCGCCGCCGCGTGAGTGGGTGTTCGAGGATGTTCACTTCGACTTCGACCGTTACACGCTCCGGCCCGTCGCACTTGAAGTGCTGAATGAAGTGGTCGCCGCGATGATGGAGGATCCGAGCTTCACCATCCAGGTCGAAGGGCATACCTGCAACATCGGCACCAACGAGTACAACCTCGCGCTGGGTGATCGGCGCGCCGACGCCGTGCAGTCGTACCTGACGGATCGCGGGGTCGATGGGGACCGGCTGCAGACCATCACGTACGGTGAGGAGCGGCCCGAGCACGATAACGCCCGCGAGGAGACGCGCCGCCTGAACCGTCGCGCCGCGCTGGTGGTCCGCCTGCAGCAATAGCCAGGCGCATCGGCCCGTTCGGGGCTTGAGCAGTAGACCGGGACTGTCCGGCGGTTCTAGTACGCCTTCGCGAACCAGGCGTCCGTCACGCCCGGTTGTCCACACTCGACGCAGTTGCCCGATGCCTCGGCTGGCTCCAGCGGCAGGTTGCGGATGGTCGCCTGGGTAACGGTCTTGATGCGGGCCTCGCAGTCGGCATGACCGCACCATGGAGCTACGACAAAGCCCGGGCGTCCCTCGAACGATCGGCGGAATTCCTCGCCGGAGGTGGTCCGGATAGTGTGAGCGTCACGAAACGCCACGGCCCGGCCGAGCAGATCGTTCTGCACCCGTGCAAGCAAATCGAGCACGTGTTCGGCAATCCCCTCCATCGGCACCGACGTTTTCTCGCGCGTGTCGCGGCGCGCCACAACCACTTGCGACTGGGCCACGTCGCGCGGCCCAATCTCGACGCGTAGCGGCACGCCGCGCATCTCCCACTCCGAGAACTTCCAGCCGGGCTTATGTTCCTCCCGGTCGTCGACCACCACCCGGATCCCTTCCTCGCGAAGCGTCATGGCGATCCGCTCGACGACCGGCAGCACCGTGACCCTCCAGTCCCCGCGCGGGATTGGGACAATGACCACCTGATGCGGCGCGATCCGTGGCGGCAGGATCAGGCCGCTGTCATCGCCGTGGGTCATGATGACGCCTCCGATCAGACGCGTAGTCATTCCCCATGACGTCTGCCATACGTGTTGCACAGACCTGTCGCGCGCCTGAAACGTGATGTCGAACACCTTCGCGAAGTTCTGGCCGAGGTTGTGGGACGTTCCCGCCTGCAGCGCGCGCCCGTCACCCATGAGCGCCTCCACCGAATAGGTGTGCGCCGCACCGGCGAACTTCTCGCTCTCGGTCTTCCGCCCATCCATCACCGGCATGGCAAGCTCGGTCTCGAGGAACTCCTTGTAGACCCCGAGCATCCGTCGCGCCTCGGCCTCGGCTTCTTCCGCCGTCTCATGCGCCGTATGCCCTTCCTGCCAGAGAAACTCGGTGGTGCGGAGAAACAGCCGCGTCACCTTTTCCCATCGGACGGCGTTCGACCACTGGTTGATCAGGATGGGGAGGTCGCGCCACGATTGCACCCACTTGGCGTACATGGTCCCGATGATCGCCTCCGACGTCGGACGTACCACCAGGCGCTCCTCGAGCCGCTCGTCTCCGCCGTGCGTCACCCACGCCACTTCGGGCGCGAATCCCTCCACATGCGCCGCTTCCTTCCGCAGCAGGCTCTCCGGAATGAACAGCGGGAAGTAGGCATTGACGTGGCCGGTCGCCTTGAAGCGCCGATCCAGCCCCGCTTGCATCAGTTCCCAGATCGCATAGCCGTACGGCCGGATCACCATATTGCCCTTCACCGGCGAATAGTCCGCCAGCTCGGCGCGGCGGATCACGTCCGTATACCAGCGGGCAAAGTCGTCCGACCGGGGGGTGATCTCGGTAACGAATGCCTGCTCCCTGGGCGCCATTCTGGTTCCTGTCCTTAATCTCTCGCCGGTCCCGTCCCGTGGCCGCGCCGATCCCTTCCGGCGGAACCGCGCAGTATAGATCGTTCCGGGGCCGCCCGCGAGGGTGGTGCTATCCTAGCCGGCGCCATGCGCGATGCAGTGATACGGGTCGGCACGGCGTCGCGTGCCTATCGGGTCCGCGTAGGCGCCGGTGCGGCGCAGCAGCTCGATCGATGGATCACCGAGGCAGGCGGACACGGACGGCGGTTCATCGTCTCCAGCCCGCTCGTCTGGCGGGCGCACGGCGATGCAATCGGCGCCATCCTTCCCCGCGCGGAGCGCGTCCTGATGCCGGACGGCGAGCGGGCGAAGACGGTTCGCACCGTCGGGTTGATCCATGACGCGCTAGCGCAGGCGGCGGCGGACCGAACCGTGACCATCGTCGCGGTCGGCGGCGGCGTCGTCGGGGATGTCGCCGGATTCGCCGCCGCCACCTGGCTCCGTGGTGTCCGTCTGGTCCACGTGCCGACGACACTGCTGGCACAGGTCGATTCCTCCATCGGCGGAAAGGTGGGTGTGAATCACCCACTGGGCAAGAACCTGATCGGCGCGTTCCACCAGCCGATTACCGTCGTGACCGATCCATTACTCCTCGATACGCTGCCGCGCCGCGAGTTCCGCGCTGGCCTGTACGAGGTGATCAAGTACGGCGTCATTGCCGATCCACGCCTGTTCCGGCGGCTCGAGAGCAACCTCGATGCGGTCGTCCGGCGCGAAGCAAAGGCGATCGTGCCGCTCATTACCGCGAGTTGCCGGGTGAAGGCGCGCGTCGTGGCGGCGGACGAACGCGAAGCCGGGCTTCGGCGCATCCTCAACTTCGGACACACGGCGGGACATGCGATAGAGGCGGTCACGCGGTATCGACGCTTCCGCCACGGCGAGGCCGTCGCCTACGGCATGCTGGCGGCGGCGGATGTCGCGGTGCGGCGCGGCATGTTCCCCGAGGAAGACCGGGCCGCGTTGTCCGGCCTGATAACCCGGCTCGGTCCGTTGCCGGCAATCGCGGACCTGTCGGCCCAGACGTTGGTCGAGACGATGCGGCGCGACAAGAAGGTGATCGGCGGGCGGCTGCACGTCGTGCTGCCGACACGCCTCGGCGCCACCGAGATCGTGGATGACGTCACGGAAGCGCAGTTCAGCCGCTCGCTCCGCGCGATCGGCACCGCCGCATGACGTCGCGCGTCATTGCACGACGCGCCACGAGACGACGCGGATCCGTTCGAGCCGCGGCGCTGGCGGCGCCGGCATCACATCCTGGCGGACCGCCGTCGCCTGCACCGCGCGCGTCGTCCGCCGCGGGCCGTACGCGGCGGCGTGGACGGCAACGGCGCCGTTGCCGTCCACCAGCGGATCGGCGTCCGCCGCATCGTTCGCCACCCACACCGCTACGAGCCAGGGTCCGTAGGTGGCCGGCAAGCCGGTCGCCCAGACACCGAGGGGACCGTGCGCGTAGAGTGCCCAGTCGAGTCCTCGGCCCGCGCCGTCTGCCCCCGCGCCGCCGGTGTTGAGCCGTCCGGCGACCGCAGCCAGGTCGACGGACCCGCCATCCGGCAGGACCGGGCTCAACGAAGCGCCCCAAAGCCGCGGCGAACGGGCGCCGCCGCGCACTACCCCGGTCCAGTCGGGCAAGGCCGCCAGCTCCGTCACGGCCAACGCCAGCGCTGCCTCGGCAGCGTACGCGCCTTCCACCGCCCGCCGGTGGTTCATCACGACTTCGGTCTCGATCGTGGAAAGCGGCACCAGCGCCGCCATCAGGGCTACCAGGAGCAGTCCGGCGAGAAGCGCCACGACCAACGCAATGCCCCGCTCGCTCCGGCGCCGAAGCGCCGCGCGGCTACCAGCCACTGAGACTCCGCGGCGTGACGTCGAGCGTCGCCGTCGCATCCCGTACTGCGCCAGAGCGGCGCCAACGCAAGCCTCCTGCCCGCGGCTGGCGCCAGGCCTCGTTCCTTACGCGGAGCGCAATCTCCACCCGCACCCGCCGGATTCGGAACTGATCGACGTCAATCACCGAGCCACCGCCGCACCAGGGGCCGTCCACGAGTTCCGCCTGCGGGATCGGCGCGCTCCACCAGGTGGGATCCGCACTGGCGGCAACCGCGGCGTCAAGACAGGGAGCGGCCAGCGTGGCCGCCGGGAGCGGCGGCGAGCCCGGGGCCGGGACGAGCGGCCCCGCCGGCACCACCGTCGGCGGCGGCGACGTCGGCTGATCGGTCCCGTAGTAACGCACCGAAAACCGGATTACGCCTTCGACCGCCACCTGATCGCTCCCGGCGCCGTTGTGCAGACGAAGCTGTTCGCGGCCGGCGTCGTAGTAGTAGCCTCGGATCCGGACCGGCGCGATCCGCGACCCGGCCGGAAACGCGCCCGGCGGATTGCCGCTGGCATGCGCCAGCGTGATCGCCGCGCCCCGCCGCCGCACGACTCGGTAGAGGTCGGATCGACCGGTGTCGTCGTAGATGATCGCCAGGCCACCTCCACTCGTCGTCAGCCCGCACGGCGCCGCCCTGCAGGCGTTGTCGGCGGTCACGGTGACATCGCCGCCCGGGCCGGCGACCGGCGTCGTGAGACGGGCGCCCGACTCCCCCGCAGGGGCATAGATCACGGACAATCGATCACTCCCGGCACCGCGCGTCCGCGGATTCCCCCGGAGCCGCGGGGCCACTGCCGGTGTCAGGTGCGCCACCGTCCCCAGCATGCCGGGATGCGGCCCGCTCCCCGCCGCCAACAGGTCACGGTGCAGTTCGGCGAGCGCCGCGCGCTGGCGCTGGTGCAGTTCGGCAGTCTGCGACTGCACCGCCAGCACGCCCGCGCCAGGGTCGACCAGGCCGAAGACCACCCCCAGCAGTCCCAGGACGATACCGGCCGATGCCAGCAACTCGATCAACATTGGACACCCTCACTCGCGAAAGCGGACGGTCGCTAACCAGACGACACCCGGGTCGCCCGGCCGCGGATTGGCCCCGAACGTCACCTGGCCGCCCCCGGTAGCCGCCACCGCCACCTCCAACCGAAGCGTGTCGTTGGGCGCCCAGGCGACGGGCGTGATCGACCAGCGTCGAACGAACGCAGTGCCGGCCGGCGGATTCGCTCCGCTTCCGATCCAGGCGCCGTCCCGGTCGAGATAGTCCGTATGGCCCGCTCCGGCTCGCGCGATGGGCCCGGAGGGCAGCAGCCCCGTCCCGCCCGGCGCCGGCGGATCGACGGCCAGGCTTGTGGTGGTGTCCGACACCCGCTGAAGCGACGCGTCGTAGGTCCAGGCGAGCGACGCCAGTTGCTCCATCTTCTGCGCGGCCAGGAAGATCGCCATGCCCTGAGCGCCTCCCGTTCGGATCGACGCGGCGGTCATTCCTGCAACCTGCGCCGCGCCCGCCGCCAGGGTGACGATGACCGCGGACGCGACGAGGGTCTCGACAAGCGCCTGTCCGGCCTCGAACCTCCGCATGGGACCCCTCTCTCGCCGTCTGCCAAACGGGACACCGGAGCAGAATGCGGCAGCACGATCCGGAAGCAAGATCCGCGCCATCTCAAGACGGTCCGGGACCGCCCCGCCCGAACGCGGAGAGAACTGCGGCAATCAGGAAAAACCGAGATACCAGTTCAGGATCGGTTCACCCGCCGCCGTCGCCACCATCGCCGCCACCGCAAGAAAGGACCCGAACGGCAATTCGGTCCGCGGCCCCGCCCGGCCGGCGGCGAGCAGCACCAGGCCGACCGCCGCACCCAGGGTGAAGGCGATGGCGGCGGTAACCACCATGAGGGGCCACCCGAGAAACGCGCCGATCAGGCCGAGCATCTTGGCATCGCCGTAGCCGAGGCCCTCCACGCCTCGGACCAGTCGGTAGGCTTCTGCGATGACCAGCAGCAGCCCGGCCCCGCCGAATGCGCCAAGTGCCGCATCGACGATTCCCGGCGGCAGCCAGAGCGCCGAAAGGAGGCCTGCCGCCATCCCCGGCAGGGTGATGACGTCCGGAAGCACGCGGTCTCGCACGTCCGTCGAGAACAGGACTATCAGCGCGGCCGCGAAGACCAGACGCGGCGCCAGCAGGGGTTGCAGGCCGACCTGCAGGTAGACGAGCAAGAAGAGGACCGGCGTCGCGACTTCCACCAATGGATACAGGACGCTGATCGGCGCGCGGCAACGACGGCAACGGCCGGCCAACCGCAGGTAGCCGAAGACCGGAACGTTGTCCCGCCACAAGAGCGGCTGGCGGCAGGCAGGACAGTGCGACCTCGGCGTGACGATCGAGCCGCCATCCGGCAGGCGCTGGATGCAGACGGTCAGGAAGCTGCCAACCGCCAGACCGCCCAGAACGAGCAGGAAAACAACGAGCGGCGCCGGGATCACGCTACTCGCCGGCGGCCCGCTCCAGCTCGTAAGCGATCGCCGCGTCGAACCAGCGGGGAGCGAGCGTCCCCTGAACCACCACGCCGTTGATCACATAGGTCGGCGTCGCTTCGACGGGCAGGGCGACGCCCACGGCAATGTCCGCCTCGATGGCGCGGACCGTCTCGTCGTATGCGGCGTCGTAGCTGGCCTGATCGATGCCGGCGACGTCCTGAATCGCCTCAACTACCGACTCACGCGTCAGACCGTCCTGATGGTTGTAAAGCCACTCCTCCATGTCCTCGCGGAGATCGTCTCCCCGCGCGGCCGCCAGGCGGACCGCAACCGCCGCAGCGCAGGCGCCCTCGTGCAGGCCGCGCGGCGTCGCGGCGTTGCAGGACGGATCGAGCGGGAAGTCGATGATCACGTGCCTCACCCGCCCCGGATGCGAGGAGGCGTACTTCGCGAAGATCGGCCCGTACAAGCGGTGCGCGTTCGCGCAGGCGGGGCATTGGTAGTCGTTGAACTTGAGTACGACGACATCCGCGTCTTCGGTCAGGGCGACCGCCGCGGGAGGCAGCTCCAACTCCACGCGCGGCTCCGCCGACCAGTAGCGCTCGAACTCCGTCTGCTGCTCTGCATCGGTCAGCAACTCGCCGGCGCCTCCCGCGTCTTCCGCGGGAGCCGGTAGAGCCGCCGTGGCCTGCAGCGCGATCGGGTCGGTCGAGGAGAGACCCTGGAACCAGGTGGTCGAGCCGACCGCTCCCACGACGTAGAGCAGTGCGAGGGCAAGGCCGGTCCCACTCCGTGCGAGCAGCCGCAGATCGCCCAGCGCCGCCGCCGGCAGCTTCAGCGTCGGTGTCCCCGGCGCGTTGCCCGCCAGGATGAAGATGCCGATAACGGTCACGTAGACGGCGACGCAGAACAGGCAGACCATGCCCAACACGAAGAACGACGAGTAGGCCAGGTACATGGAGACGGCGAGGCCCACCGTGGACCAGGCGAGGAGATAGCCGGCGACATTGGCCTGTGCGGCGGCCGGCGCGCGCGCGCCAGCCAGCGCCAGGAGCAAGACACCGACGAACCAGATCAAGCCGCCAAGGGCGACGGGAACGCCGAAAACGCTGCCGTACCGACTCTCGTACACCTGCGAGCAACTAACCGTCGCGTTGACGTCGCAAACGCTGACATACGTGGGGTCGGTCAGGATCTGCAGATGCACCCAGGTGGAGGCGGCGGAAGCACCCAGTCCCGCCACCGCCAGCAGTACCAGCCAGGTCCGTGCGCGTTCACTCATGTCAACCTCGTGTCAACCCTGGTTACGCTTCCGTTTCGCGTCGCTCCACGTCGCGTCAGTGCGGTGCTCGACCGGATCAACTCCACCGTCCCGGCCCGCGAGCCGCAACCAGGGTTACGTATCGCCGCTGCCTCGCTCGCGAAGGCTCGGCCGGCCGACGCTATTGGATCGGCGTCGCGGAACCACCCGGGGCGCCGCTATGCGTCACCGCGATCGCGTCGGTCGCCTGGTAGATCGTGCCGCCCTGATTCGTCCCGAAGTGCCGGACGCCGCCCCCCGGATTGGGGTCGGCGCCAACGAAATACGTCGTGACTACATCCCCTCCGTTGCACGACGTGGGCGCGCCGGTCGCCGCCGGTCCCGCCGTCATCGTGACCGTATAGCCGCTCTTGACGGATGGATCCTGGCTCAGGTCGGTGCCGATGAAGCCGTCGCCGCCACCGACGGCGGGCGCTGTCGACAGATTGGCCAGCGACGGCGAATAAAAGCCGTTACCGCAACTGGCGGCATACGTGGACTGGGCGCTGTTAATCGCGCGGAGCGATCCGATCGCCGACGCTTCGTTCCCCGCCATCCGCGCCCGGAGCAGCCCCGGCGCCGCGATGGCGGCGATAATCCCGATGATCGCCACGACGATCAGCAGTTCGATCAGCGTGAACCCGCGATTTCCGGCTGTTGCAGCCATCGCTCTCATCCCTCTTGCCTCCCTTTCCGGGGGTCCGGTGCGACCCTGTTCAGGCGCCCCTCCCCTCCCGGGAAACTGAGCAATCCGCATGCCAACTATACCCCGATGGGCGCCCGACCGGTTTATCCGCTCGTTGCACGCGCGCACCCGCGTCCGCGTCGGCAACCCGGGGCTTTTCGACTCCGGCCCGGGGACTATCCGGCGAGGCGACTGATCAGATCGAAGACCGGCAGGTACATCGCGACGACGATGCCGCCGACAATCACGCCGAGCACCGCCATCAGGACCGGTTCCAGCAGTGAGGTCAGGCCGGCGACGGCGCGGTCGACCTCGGCCTCGTAGAAGTCCGCCACCTTCGACAACAGAGTATCGAGCGCGCCGGTCGTCTCACCGACTCCCACCATCTGCGTCACCATTGGCGGGAATATGCCGGTGGCGCCGAGCGGCGCCGCCACCGACGCGCCGCGCTCGATGGCGTCCCGAGCCGACAGCAGTGCGTCCGCCACTACCGCGTTTCCGGCCGTGCCGGCCGTAATGCCGAGCCCGTCCAGAACCGTCACCCCTGCTCCCAACAGCGTCGCCAACGTCCTGCAGAAGCGGGCGATCGCCAACTTGCGGAGCAGCGGGCCGATGACCGGCAGCCGGAGCCACGCCGCATCGATCGCGCGCCGCCCGCGTGGCGTGGCGTACCAGCGCCGTCCTATCCACGTGCCGCCGGCCGCCGCCAGCAACGCGACCGGAGCGGCGAGTGGCAGCGATTCGCTCGCCGCGATCACGGCGCGGGTAGGGAGCGGGAGAACCGCGCCGAGTCCCTCGAACAAGGCGGCGAACGTCGGAATCACGGTCCAGAGGATCACGCCCACCACCGCCCCCGCGATCAGAATGACGGCCGCCGGGTACATCATTGCCGCGCGGACCCTGCCTCGGAGCGCGACCGATGTCTCCGTGCAATCCGCCAGGCGATCCAGCATGGTGTGCAGCACGCCCCCCGCCTCTCCCGCCATCGCCATTCCGACGTAGAGCTCGTCGAAGATCCGCGGGTGCGCGCCGAGAGCGGCGGCCAGCGACGCTCCGTTCTCTACGTCGTCGCGCACCCCACGCAACGTCTCCGCCAATAGCGGGTCCCGTTCCTCGCGGCCGAGCAGGTCGAGACTCTGCACGAGCGGGACGCCCGCTCCCAGCAGGACGGCAAGCTGGCGCGTCGCAATCGCAAGGCTCGACGCCGGCACGGTTCGCGGACGCAGCCCCGGCAGATTCACCGCGACCGCTCCCGGTCGAGCCGCGCGAGCAGTTCCGCGCGCCGCGGCGCGTTCGCGATCGCCGCCGCGCGCGTGATGGCGCCGCGGCGGCAGAGTGCGGCAAGCGCCTGCGTCAGCGTTTGCATGCCGGCGGACGCGCCGGCCGTCTGCATCACGGAGTACGCCTGGTGCAGTTGATCCTCCCGGATCAGGTTTCGGATCGCGGGCGTGGCAATCAACACCTCCGCCGCGCAAACCCGTCCCGCGCCGCCGACTGCCGGCACCAGGCGTTGGCAGACCACTCCCTCGATCACCTGGCAGAGCTGCGTTCGGGCGAGGCCTTGCCGGTGCGGCGGATAGAGATCGATGATCCGGCTGACGGACTGAACCGCCGACCCGGTGTGGAGAGTGGCCAGCGTCAGGTGCCCCGTCTCCGCGATCCGGAGCGCGGCCTCGGCCGTCTCCAGATCGCGCATCTCGCCGATCAGCACGACGTCCGGATCCTCGCGCAGGGCCGCTCTCAGGGCAGCGGCGAAGCCAGCCGTGTCGGCGTGCACCTCGCGCTGATGCACCACCGCGCGCCGGTGCGAATGGACGTACTCGATCGGATCCTCAATGGTCAGGATGTGGCCGGGGCGCCCTCGGTTGATGCGGTCGACCATGGCGGCAAGGGTGCTGCTCTTCCCGCTGCCGGTCGGCCCGGTGACCAGCACCAGTCCATGCGGCCGGTCCGCAAGATCGACGAC
This sequence comes from uncultured Vicinamibacteraceae bacterium, assembly GCA_964550305.1. GTDB lineage: Bacteria > Acidobacteriota > Vicinamibacteria > Vicinamibacterales > UBA8438 > VXRJ01. The sequence goes on from CAZJYU010000003.1 coordinate 149,068, forward strand.
CGACTGCGGCAGGCCGAGCGCCGCGAGGTCCGGGATACGGTTCGGGATCAGCCGGTAGACGGCAGCCACGTGCCCGCGCTCTCGGAAAACGTTGGCGCGGACGCGCGCGCCGCAGGCCGAGTCGGCCCCGCCAAACGCATAGTCCAGCTCCCGGTTCTCCTCGAACGCCTGCCGCTGGGCGCTGGTCAGCCCGCTGTAGATCAAGTGTTTCGACTCGTCCGGCGAGAGCGGCGCGAGGTCGTCGGGCGCCTGCAACTCGCCGTGCAACCGCATTCGCGGCGGGGTGCCGGAACTCAGATGCAAGTCCGAGGCGCCCTGTGCCACGGCACGCTGCAACAGGCTGGTCAACGTGATCGGCATCGCGCGTCCTGATCCTCCCCTCAGGCCATGGTCTCGCGGCGCACTTCGTCGATGGTGGTAACCCCCGCGGCAATCTTCCGGAGGCCACTCTCGCGCAGCGTCACCATCCCGCCCCGGGTGGCCGCCGCGCGCAACGCTCGCGCCGACCCGCCTTCGAGGATCAGGTCGCGCAAGGGATCGGTCAGCTCCATCACCTCGTACAGCCCGACGCGCTCCCGGTAGCCGGTTCCACCGCACGCCTCGCAGCCGGAACCGGCTCGCGGGACGACCGTGGCAGCCTCCTCGGGGCCGAAGCCGAGCTCCGTCAGCGCGACTCGGCTGACCGGCGACGGCCCCGCGCAACCGTGGCAGACGCGCCGCACGAGGCGCTGCGCGCAGACCAGGTGCACGGAAGCGGCCACCAGGAACGGCTCTATCCCCATGTCCACCAGACGGTGGATCGCGCCTGGCGCATCGTTGGTGTGGAGGGTCGACAGCACCAGGTGGCCGGTCAGCGCCGCCTTGACGGCGATCTCGGCGGTCTCGCCATCGCGAATCTCCCCCACGAGGATCACGTTGGGATCCTGCCGCAGAAAGGCCCGGAGGGCCGCCGCGAAGGTGAGGCCGATGCTCTCGCGGACGAGTACCTGATTGACGCCGTTCAGGTTGAACTCGACCGGATCTTCGGCCGTCATGATGTTCACCTCCGGCCGGTTGAGCTGCGCGATCGCCGAATACAGAGTGCTCGTCTTGCCGCTGCCGGTCGGTCCCGTCGCCAACACCATTCCCCATGGCTTCCGAATACCCGCCTTGAAGCGCTCCAGGGCCTCCGCCCCGAAACCGAGTTGCGTCAGGTCGAGCTGCAACTGTTTCCGATCGAGGATGCGGAGCACCATCGTCTCGCCGAAGAGCGTCGGCAGGCTGGAGACCCGCAGGTCAATCGGGCGCGGTGGCCCACCGCTCCCGCCCGCCGCATGCTGCAACCGAATCCGGCCGTCCTGCGGCAGCCGCTTCTCGGCGATGTCGAGCTTCGCCATCACCTTCAGACGGGCGGTGACGGCATCCCGCAGGCCAGCGGACGGCGCCAGGACGGGATGGAGCACTCCGTCGATCCGGAACCGCACGCGGAACTCCCCGTCGTACGGCTCGACGTGGATGTCGCTGGCACCGCGTTCGATGGCGGATGCCAGCAGGTCATCCACCAGCCGGACCACCGGCGAAAGATCCCGCGGCGCCGGCGCCGAGGCCATTCCCGGTAGCGGCTTCTCCACCGATGCGGCGCGCGCCGGAACGCCGGCAGGGGACGAATCCGGGTAGTAGCGGGCCAGCGCGTCATCGATCGCCGACGCCTGCGCCACCACCGGCGTGACGCGGCAGCCGGTCGCGAAAGCGAGATCGTCGATCGCCTGGACGTTCCGCGGATCGGCCATCGCGACCGTCAGCGTCGGCCCATGCCGGTGCACCGGCACGATGCGGTGCTTCCGCGCGGCGCCGGCTGAAATCAACTGGATCACCGCTGGGTCGAGATCGAATCGGCCCAGGTCGATCGACGGCACGCCGTGCCGTGCACTCAGCGCAAGCGTCGGGTCGTCATCCTGCACTTCCGCCGCGAAATGGACGGGCGTTACGGAACGATCGGCCACAGGACTGCCGGGAACCTTCTGTCGGGGGTCCGAAGGCCGCAGTCGATCCCAGTATATCGGGCGGCCGCCCCGGGTTCAATGCGCGAGGATCCGGCGCAGATTGCCTAGCCGACCAGGACCGCCGCCGCGACAACCGTCGTCCAGAGCCCCTCCGGGCTGCCAACCGCGGCCTGTGTGACATTCTTCGTCCGGACGATCTTGTCGGAGAGCCGCCACACCTCCTTGTTCTCGTCCCAGCTCTTCTCGGGATCGAACTTCAAGCCGAGCGTGGTGGCCAGCATCTCGGCCGCCAGATCCTCGGCGTAGTCGCCCGCCTGACTGGTGTCCTCACCGAAGCTGTGGTGCTCCGAGAGGTAGCCATAAAGCTTGCGGTCGCGCGGGATCGCGACGCCAATGCTGGCGGCGACTCGCCGGTGCGGCTCGCGCGTGGCCGCCTCCGACATCACGACGAACGTGACCTGGCCCGGTTGCAGCCGTTCGACGCCGTCCTGGCGCGAGATGATCTTGCATCCGGGCGGAAAGATGCTCGACACACGAACCAGATTACAGGCGGCAATTCCCGCCGTCCGGAGGGCCGCCTCGAACGACGTGAGTTTCTCCCGGTGCTTACCGACGCCCTTCGTGAAGAAGAGCTCTCGCGGCACGAATCCAATCATCTGCAGTTCACCCTTGGCGGCGGCGGCCAGCGAAAAAAAGCGACGCATCGTAAGGCCGGTGGCTCCGGCGCGTCAAGTGCCGTCACCCGGCGCGGGAACCCTACGGAACCGGAAGTCGTATGCAGAGAAGAGCACGCGTCCTCCAAGGCCGGAACGGCAGTCGTCGGTTGATGCGAGTAGAATGGACTGTTTGACGTGAATAAACGACTGGTCATCATCCTTATCGTTGCGGCCATCGCAGCCGCCGCAGCGGCGGGCGGCCGCTATTGGCATACCCGCGACGACACCGCCACGGTGGACGTCGAGCGGATCGACCGGCGCGACCTCACCGCCATTGTGTCCGCGCCCGGGACGATTCAGCCGCAACTGCTTGTCGAGATGTCCGCGAACACGATGGGGCGGGTCACGCGCCTCGCCGTCGACGAAGGCGACCGGGTCACCGCGGGTCAGTTCCTGCTGGAGATCGATCCGGAGAACCTGCAGGCGCAGGTGAACCGGGGTCAGGCGGCGGTCGAGGCCACCCGGGCCGCTCACCGGCAGGCGCTGGTGGCGGTGGAAACGGCGCGCGTGAACCTGGAACTGGCGCGCGAGCAACTGGAGCGCCAGGAAGAACTGTGGGAGCTCCAACTGATCGCCCGCGAGGCGCTGGACCAGGCGCGCGCGGACGTCCAGGTGCGCGAGACCGAATTGCGCCAGCGCGAGGTGGAGGTGGAAGGCGCCCAGCAGCGCATCCGGCAGGAAGAGGCAGCGCTTGCCAGCGCCCGCTACGACCTGACCCAGGTCACCATCACCTCTCCCATCGCGGGCATCGTCACGCGACGCAACATCGAGGAGGGGGAGACCGTCGTCATCGGTACGATGAACAATCCGGGCACCGTGCTGCTGACGATCGCCGACTTCTCGATCCTCGAGGCGGAGATCGAAGTGGACGAGACGGACATACCGTCGGTCACGCTGGGTCAGCGGGCCGAGATTACTATCGACGCGTTACCCGACGACACCTGGACCGGCACCGTCACCGAGATCGGCAACAGTCCGATCCAGACCGCCGCGGCGGGGGCGCAGGAGGCGACCAACTTCCTCGTCGTGGTCACCCTCGACGGTAACATCCCGAGCGTCCGCCCCGGCTTCACCTGCACGGCCGAGATCACGACGGCCACGCGCGAAGACGTGGTCGCCGTGCCGATCCAGGCCACTACCGTCCGAGAGTTCGAAGTTGACGCCGGCGGGAACATCGTCCGGCGCCTCGGCGAGGACACGGATCGCTTCGGCGGCGTCCCGCGGGCAACCGCCAGCACCGGCGGTGGCGGCGCCACGATGGAGGAACTCGAAGGCGTGTTCGTCGTCCGGCAGGAGCGCGCCGTCTTCGTCCCGGTCGACACCGGTATCGCGGGCGAACGCTACTTCGAGGCAGTAAGCGGACTGGAAGTGGGCGACCGCGTGATTACCGGACCATTCGAGGTGGTGCGTAACCTGAACGACGGAGATCCGGTCCAGATGAATGCGCCTGACGCTGATCGCTGAGATGTTCCGGATCGCGCTGAGCGCGATCTGGGCCAACCGACTCCGTTCCTTTCTGACCGTTCTGGGCAATATTGTCGCGATCTCGTCAATCATCACACTGGTTTCGCTGATCCAGGGGATCACCGACGAGGTCGCCGACGTCATCCTCTCGGAAGTAGGGGCCGATGCCTTCATGATCGACCGGCGTGGCATAGTCCGCAGCCGCGACGATTTTGAGCGGATGCGGAACAACCCCCGCATCACACTGGCCGACATGGACGCGGTCAGCAGTTATGCGACCAACGTTGCCGCGGTGATGGCCGAAGCACGGCAGAACGGCGAGGTGCGTTACCGCGATCGCGTGCTCGAGGCGGCCTCCATTCAGGGGGTCACCGAAGAGTTCGTCCGGTTCTCCACCTACAACGCCGAGGTGGGGCGGCTGCTGACGCCAACCGAAGTGCGGCGAAGGCGCAACGTGACGGTGCTCGGCGCGGTGACCGCCGAACGCCTGTTCGATGTCCTCGATCCGATAGACCGTGAAGTCAGGATTGAGGGTGTGCCGTTCCGTGTCGTGGGCGTCAGCCGTCCGATCGGATCGACGTTCGGCGTATCGCAGGACGAGTACGCCATCGTCCCGCTCGGCGCCTACCAGCGGCTGTTCGGAAGCCGCGCGTCGCTCGGCATTCGCGTGCAGCCGTCGGATCCGAACACTATCGAAACGGCGATCGGCGAAGCGACCGTGGCCCTCCGAATGCAGCGGCGCCTGAAGCCCGCGGACGAGGACAACTTCGGCATCTTTACGTCCGACACCGCGCTCGACATCTTTCGGCAGGCGACCAACGGCATCTTCTCCGTTCTGGTGGGCGTGGTCGGCCTGGCGATGGTCGTGGCGGGTATCGTAATCATGAACATCATGCTCATGGCGGTGTCCGAGCGGACCAAGGAAATCGGCCTCCGGAAGGCCCTCGGAGCGCGCCGCCGCGACATCATGTGGCAGATGCTCTCCGAGTCGATTCTCCTTTCGCTCGCCGGCGGCATCGTTGGCACGGCGCTGGGCGCCGCCGCCGCCCTCGCGATCGACCAGTTCGCCCCGGTGCCCGCCACGGTGCACGTCTGGTCGGTCCTGCTCGCCATCACCCTGACCGCCGTGGTGGGCTTGTTCTTCGGTCTGTATCCCGCGGCGCGCGCCGCCGCGCTGGATCCGATCGACGCGCTGAGTCACGCCAACTGACCCCCGTTCCGCAACGCCGACGGACGATGCGCACGTCACTCCTCACCGAAATCGTTCTGATGGCGGCCACCACGATCCGGACGCAGAGGATGCGCTCCGGACTCACCATTCTGGGGATTGTCATCGGCATCACGTCGATGGTCGGCATGACGTCGCTGATTCTCGGCTTCGACGAATCGCTCCGCGACACGATCCAGGCCCTGGGGCCGGAGACCGTCTTCCTCACGCAGTTCTCCGGATTGAGCGTGATGTCCGGCGCCGAGTTCCGGGAGCTGCTCGAGCGGCCGACGCTGACGCCGGCCGACGCGCGCGCGATCGAGCGGCAGGCCGGCGATACGGTCGCCCGCGCCAGCGTCGCCATCGGCGAGGGAGGTCCCGGTTCCATCCGCTCACCGATGTCGTACAGGGGGGAACGCACGCTGGCGCTCACGATCGTCGGGGCATCCCACGACTATCCCGATGTCTACAGCCTGACGGTCGATACCGGCCGCTTCTTTACCGAGGGAGAAGTGAGTCACGGCCGGCGCGTGGTCGTGTTGGGCCAAGGGCCGTACGAGGCCCTTTTTCAGTACATCGATCCGCTCGGCAAGACGATCCGGATCGACAACCAGCCCTATACCGTCGTCGGGATTCTCGGTCCGCGCGCCAGCTTCGGCGGCCTTGATGGCGGCCAGGACAACATCGCCGTCCTGCCCTACACCGTGTACCAGCGGCAGTACGGCATGCGTCTCGAGCGTTCGCGGCGCGGCCGGTTGCAGTCCCTGATGATTGCCGTGCAGCCGCGGGCGGGTGTGCCGCGCGACGAGGCCGTGCGCGACGTCACCGAGGTGATGCGGATCCGGCACGGACTGCGTCTCGACGATCCGAACGACTTCGACCTGATCACGCAGGACGCGGCACTCCGCCTCTGGGATCAGGTGAGCCGCGCCGTCTTTCTGGCGCTCGTCTCCATCTCGTCGATCGCGCTGCTGGTGGGCGGCATCGGCGTGATGGCCATCATGACCATCTCGGTCAAGGAACGCACCCGCGAGATCGGCACCCGCAAGGCGATCGGCGCGCGACGGCGGGAGATCCTCTGGCAGTTCCTGCTCGAGGCGGTTTTCCTGACCGCCATCGGCGGCCTTCTCGGCATCGTCTTCGGCAGCGCGATCGGCGTGGGCGTGAACCTGGGCACCGGCTTTCCCGTCGCACTCCCCTGGTGGTCGTTCGCGCTGGGAATCACTTTCTCGGCGGCGGTCGGCATCGTCTTCGGCATTGTCCCGGCCGTCCGCGCATCCGGCCTCGACCCCATCGAGGCGCTCCGGTACGAATAGTCCGGCGCCGCTGTTGCCGCGGTCGGCCCAACCCGGAGCACAGGCGCCGTCACCGTCACTTGTAAGCCATTTGTCCGGTCAAGTACGATCGGCGTTTCGTCCCGGTCCCGTGGGATCGGACAGAAGGAGTAGCAACGATGAAGGTGTACAGCGGGTCGGATATCCGCAACGTCGCCGTGGTCGGCCACATCGGTGCGGGCAAGACGCAACTGATCTCCGCAATCCTGTTCGATGCGAAGGCGGTCACCCGCCTGGGCAGCGTGGACGAAGGCAACACGGTAACCGACTTCGACGAGGAGGAGGTGGCGCGCAAGCACACGCTGTCCTCCACCACGGCGTTCGTCGAGTGGGCCGGGACGAAAATCAACCTGATCGACACCCCCGGGATTGGCAATTTCCTCAGCGAGACGCGGGCCGCGCTGCGCGTGGCAGATGCCGCCGTGGTGGTCGTCAACGCGGTGGCCGGTATCGAGGTGCAAACCGAGAAGGTCTGGACCATCGCCGAGGAGTTCAACCTTCCCTGCCTCGTGGTCCTCAACCTGCTCGACCGCGAGCGCGCCAGCTTCGACCGTGCGCTGGAATCACTCCACGGGGCATTCGGCCGCGAGGTGGTCCCGGTGCAACTGCCGCTCGGTGCGGAGAAGGATTTCCGTGGCGCGGTCGACCTCGTCGGCATGCGGACTCTCACCTTCGAGGGGGGCGACGGTGCGGCAACCGCGGGTGAAGTGCCCGCCGAGGTAGCGGACGCCGCCGGCAATGCGCGCGAGGCGCTGATCGAGATGGTGGCCGAAGCGGACGAAGCGCTGATGGAGAAGTTCTTCGATGAGGGGACCCTGGATCAGGCCGACATCGAGACCGGTCTGGCCGCGTCGGCCCGGAATCGGACCGTGTTCCCGCTGGTCTGCACGTCGGCGCAGGCGAATGTCGGCATTCCGCCGCTCCTCGACGCGATTCTTGCCTACGTGCCGCCAGCCAACGAACACCCGTTGCCTGCCGCGGCCGCGACGGAGGATGGAGAGCCGGCCGTCTACGACACAGGCGAGGATGCGACACCCGCAGCGTTCGTCTGGAAGACGGTGGCCGACCGCCACGCCGGACGGATCACGCTCTTCCGCGTGGCGGCCGGTACGCTGCAGTCCGACTCCGCCATCCACAACGTTACGCGCGACACGGCCGAGCGGATCGGCGCCCTGGGCGTGCGGCAGGGAACAACCCAGACCGGCGTCCCGGAGCTTCGGGCGGGAGATCTCGGTGCGGTGGCGAAGCTGAAGGTGACGCAGACCAGCGATACGCTGGCGCCCAAGGGCAGTGCGCTGCGATTCCCGCCGATTGCCTTTGCCGAACCGGTTCTCTCCTACGCCATCCAGCCAAAGAGCCGGGGCGACGAAGAGAAGATCAGCGGCGCGCTGCAACGGTTGCACGAGGAGGATCCGACAATCCGCTTCACCCGCGACCCGCAGACGCGCCAGTTGCTGCTCGCCGGCCAGGGTCAGTTGCACATCGAGGTGACGGTCGCCAAGCTGAGGAGCCGGTTTGGTGTGGACGTCAACGTCAAGCTGCCGCGTATTCCCTACCGCGAGACCATCAGCGCCGCCACCGACGCGCATGGCCGGCACAAGAAGCAGTCGGGTGGCCACGGCCAGTTCGGCGACTGCCGGATCAAGGTGGAACCGCTTCCGCGCGGAGAGGACTTCGCCTTTGTGGACCAGATCTTCGGCGGCGCCATACCGCAGCAGTTTCGCCCGGCGGTCGAGAAGGGCATTCAGGAGGCGCGTCAACGCGGCTACCTGGCCGGGTATCCGATGGTGGATTTCAAGGTGACGCTGACCGACGGTCAGTTCCATTCGGTCGACTCGAACGAGATGTCGTTCAAGATGGCGGGCCGCCTCGCCTTTCGCGACGCAATGGAGCGCGCGCGGCCTACACTGCTCGAGCCGGTGATGACCGTGGAGGTGCATGCGCCGAACGACTTCGCCGGAGACCTGATGGGCGACCTCAACGGCCGCCGCGGCCGGATCGGCGGGATGGAGACACGCGGCACCTCCACCCTCATCAAGGCACAGGTGCCGATGGCCGAGATGCTCACCTACGAGCAGCAGCTCACGTCAGCCACCGGTGGCCGCGGGAGCTACCACATGGAGTTCTCGCACTACGAAGAGGTACCGGTGCACATTCAGGCGAAGATCATCGCCGATGCCAAGGCGGAAGAGGGCCACGACTCCTCTTCCGAGGAGTAACCTGCCGCTATCCGAACTGAGCCAAGGCCCCGGCTAGCTAGAAGCTAGACCTTCTTGCGTAGCCGCTTCGTCTGAGTCTTCGCGCCGCCGTCGTGTGCGGAAGCTCCGCCCGGGCCCGCATCGCGACCACGGAAGCGGCGGGCGACGCGACGGAGCCGCCCGCCCGGCGCCTCGGACGCCTCCGCAGCCTGCTTCGCCTCGTCACCCTCGGGAGCATCCTCAGCAGGGTCGTACTCGCTGCCGATCAGTTCCACCTGCGCCAGCTCGGCGTCGTCGCCGACACGGCGGCCCACCCGCAACAGCCGCGTATAGCCCCCCGGCCGCTCGGTGAAGCGGGGCGCCAAGGTGTCGAACAGTTTCGCCGCCACCGCCTTGTCCGCGACATCGCGCCGGACCAGGCGGCGCGCGTGGACCGTGCGCGCGGCGTCGGCGCCGTCCGCGAGGCCCCGCTTCGCCACCGTGATCAACCGCTCGACAAACGGCCGCAACTCCTTCGCCTTGGCCACGGTCGTGGTGATCCGCTCGTGGCGCAGCAGGGCCGTTGCCTGATTGCGGAGCAGGGCAATCCGGTGTTCCGTCACGCGGCCGAGTTTCCGATGTGCAACGCGGTGACGCATCGTCTGCCGTCTCCTGTGCCTAGACCGACGCCTCGGTCGTCTGATCGAGCGTCATCCCGAGCGTCAGTCCCATACCCCCCAGGATACCGACGATCTCCGTGAGCGACTTCTGCCCGAAGTTCTTCGTCCCCAGCAGCTCGGCCTCGGTCTTCTGCACCAGCTCCCGGACGGTCTGGATGTTTGCGTTGCGGAGGCAGTTGTAGGAACGGGCAGACAGGTCGAGATCCTCGACGCTCTTGGCGAGATGCACGTTCTCCTCGACTGGCGTTCCGGACGGCGCCGAATGCTCGGCCGGCACCTGCGGATCGTCCTGGGCGACAAAGATGCTGAGGTGGTCCCGCACGAGGTCCGCCGCGGCCGACACGGCGTCGCGGACGCCAACCGTTCCATCGCTCCACACCTCGAGCGTCAGCTTGTCGTAATCGGTGGTCTGCCCGAGACGCGCCGCATCCACGACGTAGTTCACCTTCTTGATGGGCGAGTGCACGGAATCGACGGGGATCCAGCCAATGCCCATGTCCTCGTCGAGATTCCTGTCGGAGGACACATACCCGCGGCCCTGCTTGATCCGCATCTCCATGTTCAGCTCGCCGCCGCGTTCCACCGTGGCGATATGGACGTCCGGAGCGAGGATCTCGACATCCGGGTCGGTCCGGATATCGCCCGCCGTCAGCGCGCCCGCCTTCGAGGCCGCGAGCGTCACCGTCTTCACGGCGTTGCCGTGCAGCTTGATGGGAACCTGTTTGAGGTTGAGGATGATGTCGGTCGCATCCTCCACCACCCCGGGGATCGGGGAAAACTCATGCAAGACGTTGTCGATCTTGACTGCCGTCACCGCCGCACCCTCGATCGACGACAGCAGCACGCGCCTCAACGCGTTTCCGATGGTGGTCCCGAAGCCTCGCTCGAAGGGCTGGGCATAGAACCGCCCGTAGCGCTCGGTGAGCGTCGACACGTCACACTCGAGAACCTTGGGCCGCTGAAAATCCGTCCACATCACGTGCAGTCCTTTCAGGCGTGAAGCTGTCTACTTCGAGTACAGCTCCACGATCAATTGCTCCTGCACCGGCAGGTTCAACTGCTCCCGCGTCGGAACCGCCACCAGGCGGCCCGACCGGGTTGGGGCATCCAACTCCAGCCACTCCGGAACGCCGCGTCCCTTGACTTCTTCCTGCGCATACGCGATCGCAGGATTGCTGGCACTCGACGGCTTGACGCTCACCCGATCCCCGGCCCGCAGGCCGAACGACGGGATATTGGCACGACGGTCGTTCACCAGGAAATGCCCGTGCCGGACAAGCTGGCGCGCCTGGGGTCGCGAAACCGCAAATCCGAGCCGGTAGACGACGTTGTCGAGGCGGCTCTCGAGCAGTTGCAGCAGCGTTTCGCCGGTGATGCCGCGCCGCCGGTCCGCTTCGTGGAAGTACCGGCGGAACTGCCGCTCCAGCACGCCGTACATCCGCTTGACGCGCTGCTTCTCCCGCAACTGCAGACCGTAGCCCTGCAACTTGGCCTTCCGCCCCTTCCCATGGTGGCCGGGCGGCACATTACGTCGCTCGACGGCGCACTTCTCATGGTAGCAGCGCTCACCCTTCAGAAAGAGCTTCATCCCCTCGCGCCGGCACAACCGGCAGGCGGGACCGACATAACGTGCCATTCCTTCGATCCTCCTTCAGCCTTCCGTCGATGCCGCCGTCACACCCGCCGCCGCTTCGGCGGTCGGCATCCGTTGTGGGGAATGGGAGTCACGTCGCGGATCGATTTGACCTCCAACCCCACCGATGCCTGCAGCGCGCGAATGGCCGACTCGCGCCCCGCGCCCGGCCCCTTGACCCGGACTTCCACCGTGCGGACGCCGAACGCCTTTGCCGCGTGCCCGGCGTTCATCGCCGCCTGGGTCGCCGCGAACGGCGTTCCCTTCCGCGACCCCTTGAAGCCGATGCCGCCGGCGCTCGACCAGGACAGCACCGCGCCTTCCACGTCGGTCACGGTAATGATCGTGTTGTTGAACGACGCCTGAATGTGGACGATGCCGTGAGGCACCACCCGCTTCTCGCCCCGCTTCTTGAAAGCCTTCTTGCGCCGCTTCGGACGCCCAGCGGGTTTCTGCGGTTCGGTACTGTCGGCTTTTGCCATGGGACTAGGTTGTCTTCTTCTTCGCGACCGCGCCGCGCCGCGGACCCTTTCGCGTCCGCGCATTGGTATTGGTCCGCTGGCCGCGCACCGGCAGGTTGCGCCGGTGGCGCAGCCCGCGGTAGCAGCCGATCTCCAGCAGGCGCTTGATGTTCAGCGACACTTCCTTGCGGAGATCGCCCTCCACGCGCCCCTCGTCCTCGATGGTGCGGCTGATCGTCCGCACCTCATCCTCGGTCAGGTCCTTCACGCGCGTGTCCGGACTGACGCCTGCCGCGGCCAGGATGCCGGCCGACCTCGTCGGCCCGATTCCGTAGATGTACGTCAGCCCAACCTCGACGCGCTTCGACTGCGGCAGATCCACGCCCACAATGCGTGCCATGCGTGCTCCTCTCCTGCTCCCGTCCTATCCCTGACGCTGCTTGTGCTTGGGGTTCGTGCAGAGCACGCGAACCACTCCGCGCCGGCGGACGATCTTGCACTTGCTGCACATGCTACGAACGCTCGCCCGCACCTTCATGATCGCTGCTCCCCCGGTCGCAACCGGTCTCCGTTCCTCATCACACGCCGTCGGGCGCCGCCAGTCCCGCCGCGGCGGGTATGCCCGCGTCGGCCGCCGGCCCCAGACGGCTACTCAACACGCTCGGTCCGGTCTCGGTAATCGCCACCGTGTGCTCGAAATGGGCCGCCACGCTGCCGTCGCAAGTGACCGCCGTCCAGCCGTCGTCCAGCACCCGTACCTGCGCATCACCCATCGCGACCATCGGCTCGATGGCCAGCACCATGCCGGCCGCGAGCCGCGGACCCCGCCCCGGCATCCCGTAGTTCGGCACCTGCGGCTCTTCGTGCAGGCTGCGACCGATCCCGTGCCCGACGAACTCGCGCACCACCGAGTAGCCGTGGGCCTCGACATGCTGCTGCACGGCATGGCCGAGATCCGATACCCGGCCGCCCGGCCGTGCGCGCTCGATGGCGCGTTGCAAGGCCTCCTCGGTGACGCGCAACAACCGAGCCGTTGCCTCGTCGATCGCCCCGACGGGCACGGTTACCGCGGAATCGCCGTAGTACTCGTCCAGCACGACACCCAGATCGATCGAGACGACATCGCCGTCCCGCAACCGCCGGCCGGACGGGATCCCATGCACCACCTCGTCGTTGATCGACGTGCACAGCGTCGCCGGATATCCGTGATAGCCCTTGAAGGCCGGAATCGCCCCAGCCGCCTCCACGCGCTCCTGCGCGATGGTGTCCAGCTCGCGCGTCGAGATGCCGTCCGAGACGAGGGTCCGCAGCTCCCCCAGCACGTCCGCCACCAGGGCGTTCGCCAGGCGCATGCGCCGGATCTCGTCCGCGGTCTTGCAGCCAATCATCTGCTGTCGCCTCTACGCGCTCGCCCGTCGCTCAACCAGCCCGCTCACCACCTCGGCTGCCTCGGCGGCCACCGCCTCCTCGGCCAGCCCACCATCCACCGCGCGGAACGTCGGCCGCGATCGGTAGTACTCGATCAGCGGCGCGGTGTTCTCGCGATACACCGCCAGGCGCTCTCGCACCACGTCCTCACGGTCGTCACTCCGCTGCTCGAGCGCACGGCCGCACTCGCCGCAGGTGGCGGGTGGCTCCCCGTCGGCCGCGCCCACAATGGGGCCGCACTCGCCGCAGGTCCGCCGCCTGGACAGGCGCCGGATCAACTCGGTGTCCGCGACCGCGAGGTCGACCACGATCAGCGGGTCGCGATCGCCCAGCATGGCATCGAGCGCCTCCGCCTGCGGCACGGTGCGCGGAAAACCGTCGAGCAGAAAGCCGCTCGCCGCGTCGGGGCGTTCGAGCCGCTCGCGGACGATGCCGATCATGATCGTGTCGTCCACCAGTCGGCCGGCATCCATCACGGCCTTGGCGGCGCGGCCCAGCTCCGTCCCCGCCTGCACCGCCTCGCGCAGGATATCGCCCGTCGACACGTGCGGGATCTCCCACGCCGCGGCAAGGCGGCGCGCCTGGGTACCCTTGCCCGCGCCCGGCGGCCCGAGCAGCACGAGGTTGAGTTGCGTCAACGGTTTCTCCGCCCCACCGCGCTCAGCCGCGGCGCCCCCGAATGCGCGTCTTCTTCATGAACCCGTCGTAGTGCCGCATGATCAGTTGCGACTCCACCTGCTGCACCGTGTCCATCGAGACGCCGACAATGATCAGCAGCGACGTGCCGCCGAAATAGAAAGTGACGCCGAGCCCGTTGGTAATGAAGCCGGGCAGCATGACATCGAGCTGATCCCCGATGAAGGGCACGGCATCCGCGCGGAAGCCGGTGATCATCAGGTCAGGCATCACGGCCACGAGGGCCAGATAGATCGACCCGACGAACGTGATCCGGGTCAGGATCGTGTCGATGTACTCGGCCGTCCGCTTCCCCGGCCGTATGCCGGGAATGAACCCGCCGTGCTTGCGCATGTTCTCCGCCACGTCGTCCGGGTTGAAGATGATTGCCGTGTAGAAGTAGGCGAAGAAGATGATCCCGGCGACGAACAGCAGGTAGTAGCCCGGCATCCCGTTCATCAGTTGATCGGTGATCTGCTGAAACCAGCCGCCGGTCTCGAACGCGGTGGCGGCCGTGGCGGGGAACGCCAGGATCGACGAGGCGAAGATCACCGGGATGACGCCGCCGGTGTTGACCTTGAGCGGTATGTGGGTGCTCGTCCCGCCGTACATGCGCCGCCCCACGACGCGTTTGGCGTACTGCACGGTGACCCGCCGGTGGCCGCGCTCGATGAAGACCACCGCCCCGATGACCGCCACCATGACGATCACCAGTGCGATCAGCGTGAACAGCCCGATCGCGCCGCTCCGCATTTGTTCGAGCGTGGTCAGCACGGCGGTCGGCAGGCCGACGACGATGCCGGCGAAGATGATGAGCGACATGCCGTTGCCGATGCCCCGCTCCGTGATCTGCTCGCCCAGCCACATGATGAAGCCGGTGCCCGTCGTGAGGGTCAGCACCGTCATGAGGCGGAATGACCAGCCGGGTTCGTAGACCAGTGGGAGACCGCCCGCGATGTTCGTCTGGCGCTCCAGAAAGATGGCGATCGCCATCGACTGGATTACGCAGAGCACGATGGTGCCGTAGCGGGTGTACTGCGTGATCTTGCGCCGGCCCAGCTCGCCTTCCTTCGACAGCCGCTCGAGATAGGGCCAGACGACGGTGAGCAACTGCAGGATGATCGACGCGCTGATGTAGGGCATGATGCCGAGCGCGAAGATCGTCGCCTGCGCGAGGTTGCCCCCCGAGAACATGTTGTAGAGGCCGAACATGGTGTTGCCCGCCTGTTCGACCAGGATCTGCAACGCCTCGGTGTTGACGCCGGGCGTCGGAATGACGCTGCCGACGCGGTACACGGCCAGAATGCCCAGCGTGAAGAGCACCCGCTTGCGCAGGTCCGGAATCGCGAAGACGTTCTTGAGGCTGTCGATCATGCCGCGCCCTTCGCCTTCTTGAACGGAGGCGCGTCCGGGGCCAGCTCCGTCCGCCCTCCGGCTGCGGCAATCGCCGCGCTCGCCTTCGCGCTGAAACGGTGCGCCGTCACGGTGAGCGCCTTCGTCAACTCCCCGCGCGCCAGCACCTTGACGAGCGCGCGCTTGCCGACGAGTCCTTCCGCGCGCAGGACGTCCGGCGTCACCTCGGCGCCGGCGTCGAAACGCGCTTCCAGGGTTTCCAGGTTCACGACGTCGTAGGCGATCCGGAACGGGTTATGGAAGCCCCGCTTCGGCAGGCGCCGGTGGATCGGCATTTGCCCACCCTCGAAGCCCCGCTTGCGTGAGTATCCGGACCGCGACTGCTGGCCCTTGTGTCCCCGCCCGGCGGTCACGCCTCGGCCGGAGCCCTCTCCACGGCCGACACGCTTTCTGTTCCGCTTCGCACCGGGCGGCGGCTGCAGGTTGCTCAGATCCTTCGATTCGTCGGACGTCGCCATGGTTCTTAGTGTTCCGTCGTTTCCGCCGTTGTCACCAGGTGCCGCACCGCACGGATCATCCCCCGCACCGACGGATTGTCCACCACGTCGACCGAGTGGCCGATGCGGCGCAGGCCCAGGCCGCGCACGATCTGCTCGTGGCGCTTCTTGTACCCAATCCAGCTCTTGACGAGCGTGACCCGCACCCGCGGCGCCGTGTCGTTACGCCTCGCTGGAGGTCTCATCCCCGTGTCCTTCCGCCGGCGCCTCATCCGGCGCCTCATCCGGCGACGCGTGGGCCGCCGCCACCTCGGTTGCGGCCGCGCCTGCGCCGGCGGGCGCTGTCTCCGCCTCCAGCTCCTCGAGCGACCGCCCGCGCAGCCGAGCCACCTTGACCGGATCCTTGAGTGCGGCCAACCCCGCGAACGTGGCCCGCACCACGTTCTGCGGATTGTCCGATCCGAGGGACTTCGTCAGGATGTCGTGCACGCCGGCCAGCTCGACCACCGCGCGGACGGCGCCGCCGGCAATAATCCCGGTCCCTTCCGGGGCGGGCTTCAAGAGCACCTGCCCCGCGCCGAAGCGCCCGAGGATCGGGTGGGGTATCGATGTGGCCTGCAACGGCACTCGGATCAACGCCTTCTTTGCCGCCTCGATCCCCTTCTTGATGGCCGAGGGAACCTCCTTCGCCTTGCCGACCGCGTAGCCGCAATGGCCGGCGCCGTCTCCCACCACCACGAGCGCGCTGAAGCTGAGGTTCTTGCCTCCCTTCACCACCTTCGTGACGCGGTTGATCGATACCACCGAGTCCTTCAGATCGAGTGTGCTCGGATCGATCTTGACGTATGCCTCGCTCATGCGCCTCCTAGAACTCCAGTCCACCCTTACGGGCCGCTTCCGCCACCGACTGGACGCGGCCATGGTACGGGAAGCCGCCGCGGTCGAAGACGACGCGCGTGACTCCCTCCTGGCGCGCCCGCTCCGCGACCACCGCTCCCACCACCGCGGCGCCGGCCCGGTTGCCGCCACGCGCGCCGTTGGTGAATTGCTGCTTTATCGCCGGTTCGGTGCTCGACGCCGAGGCGAGCGTCCGTCCCGCCAGGTCGTCGATCACCTGCGCGGAGATGTGGACCAGACTCCGGTTCACGGCCAGCCGGGGACGGTCCGGCGTGCCGGTGATCCGCTGCCGCTGCCGCAAACGCACTCTCGTCCGGCGATCTTTCTTGGTCTTGACTCGCACGATCGTCGCCCCGCTCACTCGTCGCCGGCCTACGCGCCGGTCTTGCCCACCTTCTTCTTCAACACCTCTCCGGTGTACCGAATGCCCTTCTGCTTATACGGATCCGGCTTCCGCAGCGACCGCATGTCCGCCGCCACCTGACCCACTCGCTGACGATCGATGCCGCTGACCGTGATATGGGTCTGCTTCTCGACCGCCACGTCGATCCCCGGCGGAATCGCAAAGTGGATCGCATGCGAATAACCGAGTTGAAACACTACCTGCTGCCCCGACACCTCCGCGCGGTAACCGATGCCGACGATATCGAGCTCCTTGCGGAATCCCTCCGACACCCCATGCACCGCGTTCGCCACGAGACTGCGGGCCAACCCCTGAAACTTGCCGAGACCCGGATCGTCGCGAAGCGGCCGCGCCAGCAACTGGCCTTCCGACTCCTCGATCCGCACCCCCGGCGGCAGCGCCTGGCTCATGGACCCCTTCGGGCCCTTCACCTCGACCGCCTCCGCGCTGACCGACACCGTTACCCCGGCCGGGATCGGAATCGGCAGCTTCCCTATCCGCGACATCCAATCCCCCTACCAGACATTGCAGAGCACCTCGCCACCGACCCCGGCGCGGGCCGCATCACGGCCCGTCATCACGCCGCGCGAAGTCGTCAGGATGCTGGTCCCGAGGCCCGCCAGCACCGGCGGCGCCTTGTCGTGTCCGTAATAGACGCGACGGCCGGGACGGCTCACCCGCTGAAGACCGGTCAGCACGCGTTCGCCGTGCGGTCCGTACTTCAGGTACAACCTGAGCACCGGCAGGGGATAGCGCCCGCGCGGATTCTTCAACTGAATCTGGCGAAATCCCGCGATATAGCCCTCGTTCTGGAGAATCCGTGCGATATCCGCCTTGAGCCGCGAGGCGGGCACGTCCACACGCGGGCGACGACTCATCGTCGCATTGCGCACCCTCGTGAGCATGTCGGCAATCTGATCGGCCATGGCTTCTGTCAACTACTCCTCAGAACGCTCCCGGTTACCAACTGCTCTTGGTCACCCCCGCGATCTCGCCGTCGAGTGCCAGTTCCCTGAAGCACAGGCGGCAGAGGCCGAACTTGCGGAGGAAGCCCCGGGGCCGCCCGCAAATCCGGCACCGGTTGCGCTGCCGCACCCGGAACTTCGGTGGCTTCCGCTCCTTGACGATCTTCGCGGTCGTGGCCATATGGCAATCTCCCGGTCGGTCCCGCGCTAATTCCGGCGGAACGGCATACCCAACAGTTGCAACAGGCGGCGACCCTCCTCGTCGGTTGTCGCCGTCGTCACAACTGACACGTTCATTCCCCGCGCGTGGTCCACCTGCATGTAGTCGATCTCCAGAAAGATCAACTGATCCTTCAGTCCCAGCGTATAGTTGCCGCGCCCATCGAAACCGGTGGGCGACACGCCCCGGAAGTCGCGCACGCGCGGCAGCGCGATCGACACGAGCCGGTCGAGGAACTCGTACATTCGGGCGCCCCGCAGCGTCACCATGGTGCCAATCGGCATCCCCTGGCGCACCTTGAACTGCGCCACGGACTTTCGCGCGCGGCGGGTGACCGGCCGCTGCCCGGTGATTAGCGCCAGCTCCTTTGCCCCCACGTCGATCAGCTTGGGGTTCTGCGTCGCGGCGCCCAGTCCCATGTTGACGACGATACGCTCCAGCTTCGGCACGGCCATCGCGTTCGCGTAGCCGAACTCCTTCGTCAGGGCCGGCGCCACGTCGTTCCGATAACGTTCCAGCAGGCGGCTCACTTGTCCACGGCTCCGTCACACTTGCGGCAAATCCGCACCTTCCGGCCGTCCCCCAGGAGCTGCCGGCCGATCCGCGTCGGCGCCCCGCACTCCGGGCAGACGATCTGCACGTTCGACGCATGCACCGAGGCCTCGCGCTCGACGATGCCTCCCTTGATGTTCGCGCGCGGATTGGGGCGCGTGTGCCGCTTGATGAAGTTCACGCCTTCGATGACCACACGATTCTGCTTCGGGAATACCTTCAGAACGCGGCCCTTCTTGCCGCGGTCCTTGCCGGTGACGACGATGACGCTGTCGTTCTTCCGGACGGGCGTGCGCAGTTGCGACATCTTTCGTTCCCCGACCTACAGCACTTCCGGCGCGAGCGAAACGATCTTCATGAACCGCCGCTCGCGCAGCTCCCGCGCCACCGGTCCGAACACGCGGGTGCCGACCGGCTCGTTCTGTTCGTTAATGAGCACCGCCGCGTTCCGGTCAAACCGAATGTAGCTGCCGTCCCGCCGCCGGTGCTCCTTCCGGGTCCGCACGATCACCGCCTTCACCACCTGGCCCTTCTTGACCGTGGCGTCGGGCGCCGCCTCCTTCACCGCGGCGCTCACCACATCGCCGAGCCGCGCATACCGGCCCGTCGCCCCGCCCAGCGGGTTGATGACGGCAATGCGCCGCGCCCCCGAGTTGTCCGCGACATCGAGCACGGACTGCATCTGGATCATCGGTCCGGGACTCCTACACCGTCTCCGCCCGCTTGACGACGCGGGTCACGACAAACCGCTTCCGGCGGCTCAGCGGGCGTGATTCCACCATCACGACGCGGTCGCCCACGCGGGCAGTGTTCTCTTCGTCGTGCGCCATGAACTTCCGCGTGCGGCGACGGATCTTCTGGTAGGTTTCGTGGCTCACGCGCCGCTCGACGGCCACCGTAACGCCCTTGTCCATCCGATCGCCGACCACGACGCCCGTCACTTCACGCTGATTTCCCATTCGTGTCCCCTGTCCGCCGCTACCCGGCGCCGGACGCCTCCGGTTCCTCCGGCGCTTCCGCCAACCGCCGCTCGCGCAGCACGGTCAGCGCCCGCGCCCGGTCGCGGCGGAGGCTCCGCATCTTGTTGGCCGCATCCGTCGACCCCATCGATGCCTGCAGCCGCGCGCGGAACACCTGATCGTCCAGATCGCGCACCCGCTGCCGGATACCGTCCGTCCCCTGTTCACGCAACTCGGACGCCTTCGCCATCACGATTCCGCCTCGCCGAACCGAGTGGCGAACCGCGCCTCGATCGGCAACTTGGCGGCAGCCAACTGCATCGCCCGCTTCGCGTCGGCGGCGCTGACCCCTTCCATCTCGAACAGGATGCGGCCGGGGCGAACCACCGCCACCCACTGCTCCGGCGCCCCCTTGCCCTTACCCATCCGGGTCTCCTGCGGCTTCTTGGTGATCGGCTTGTCGGGAAACACGCGGACCCAGATCTTGCCGCCGCGCTTGACGAACCGGGTCATCGCCACCCGCGCCGCCTCGATCTGCCGATCCGTGATCCAGCACGCCTCCATGGCCCGCAGCCCGTAGTCCCCGAATGCCACGGACGACCCGCGCCACGCCTTGCCGGTCATTCGGCCCCGATGTTGCTTGCGGTGCTTGACCTTCTTCGGCTGCAGCATGGCGTCACTCCTACCGGACGCGCCGGCGCGGCGTGCGGTACTCCTCCTCGCGGCCGATCTGCGGCGTGAGCCGCTCGCCCTTGTACAACCACACCTTGACCCCGATGACCCCGTACGTCGTGCGGGCCTGACCGAGGCCGTAATCGATGTTGGCCCGCAGCGTCTGCAGCGGAAGCTGGCCGTGCAGGTACCACTCCGACCGGGCGATCTCGGCGCCGTTCAAGCGACCGCCCACTCGCACCTTGATGCCGCGCGCGCCGAACCGGAGCGCCGCCTCCACCGCCTTGCGCATCGCGCGCCGGAAGGCGACCCGCTTCTCGAGCTGCAGCGCCACGTTCTCGGCGACGAGCTGCGCTTCGAGCTCCGGCTTCTGGATCTCCTGGATATTGATGAACACCTCGCGTTTGGTCCGCTTCTGAATCTCCGTCTTCAGCTTGTCCACCTCGGTCCCCTTGCGACCGATGATGATCCCGGGGCGCGACGTGTGGATGTCGAGCTTCAGCTTGTTGGCCGCCCGTTCGATCTCGATCTTCGAGACACCGGCGTGCGAGAAGCGCTGCTTGAGTTCCCGCTTCAGGACGAGATCCTCGTGCAGCCACTTCACGTAATCGCGGTCCGCGTACCAGCGGGACCGCCACGTCTGGTTGAAACCCAGACGGAATCCGTACGGATGAACCTTCTGCCCCATACTTGGTGCTCCCGCTACTCTGCTGTCCCTGCGGCGAACCCGGCTCCGGTTCGGGACGCCCCGGCCGGCCGCCTGATCTTCCGCCGCCGCCGCGGCGACTTCGAACGCCGCCGGCGCGCCCCGGATCCTTCGCCCGAGCCTGCCGGCTCGGGCCGCTCTTCAACCGTGATCGTGAGGTGCGCCGTCCGCTTCTGGATGCGGAACGCCCGCCCCATCGGCTGCGGCCGGATCCGCTTCATCGACGGCCCCTGATCGGCGTAGCACTCCCGGACGAAAAGTTGCTCCACGTCGCCCGCGCCCTCCTCCTGCTGCGCGTTGGCGATAGCCGAGCGGAGCACCTTCTCGACGTCCTTGGCGACGCTCTTGCGGGTGAAGCGCAGCGTCGACATCGCCCGATTGACGTCGAGCCCGCGGATGAGGTCGAGCACCAGCCGCGCCTTCTGCGCCGACGTCCGGACGTACCGCGCCGTGGCGCGTCCTTCGATCACCGCCCGCCTCCCCGTGAAGCCGACTTCTCGCTCCTGGTCGGATGCCCCCTGAAGAGCCGCGTCGGCGCGAACTCGCCGAACTTGTGGCCCACCATGTTCTCCGTGACGTAAACGGGGACGAACTTCTTCCCGTTGTGAACCGCAACGGTGTGCCCGACCATTTCCGGGACGACCGTCGACCGGCGCGACCAGGTCTTGATCACCCGCCGGTCACCCGTCCGGTTCATCACCTCGATCTTCTCGAGGAGGGGAAGATCGACGAACGGCCCCTTTTTCAACGAACGGCTCATAGCTGATCCCTGCCTACCGCTTCTTCTTCCGCGACACGATGAATCGGTCGGACGGCTTCTTCTTGCGCGTCCGGTAGCCCTTCGCGGGCATGCCCCAGGGCGACACCGGGTGCCGCCCGCCGGCGGCATGCCCTTCTCCACCCCCGAGCGGATGGTCCACCGGGTTCATGGAGTTACCGCACACATGCGGACGGCGACCACGCCAGCGCGATCGGCCCGCCTTCCCGACCCGGACATTCTCATGCTCGACGTTGCCCACCTGGCCGATCGTCGCACGGCACTCCGGCTGCACGAGCCGGGTCTCCCCCGAGGGAAGCCGCACCGTGATGTACTTGCCGTCCTTCGCCATCACCTGCACCGACGAGCCGGCGCTGCGGGCCATCTGCCCTCCCTTGCCGGGGCGGAGTTCGACGTTGTGCACCTGCGTGCCGAGCGGAACGTTGCGGAGCGGCAGCGCGTTGCCGGGAACGATGTCCACCCGCTCGCCCGACGCCACGGTGTCGCCCACCTTCACCCCGACGGGGTGGAGAATGTACCGCTTCTCGCCGTCGGCGTAGACGACCAGCGCAATCCGCGCCGACCGGTTCGGGTCGTACTCGATCGTCGCCACGCGACCCGGCACGCCCTGGTTGTCGCTCCCCACCTTGTCCCGCTTGAAGTCGATGACGCGATAGGCGCGCTTGTGGCCGCCACCGCGCCACCAGACGGTGATGGCGCCGGTGTTGTTCCTGCCGCCCGACTTCTTCAGCGGGCGCAGCAACGGCCGGTGCGGCGTCGTGGTCGTAATCTCGTCGAACGTCTGCACGCTCTGGAAGCGGCGGCCCGACGAGGTGGGCTTGTGCTTGCGAATCCCCATCGTCTATCTCGATTCGTGTTCCTCCGCGCTACGCACCCTCTAGGAACTCGGGCAACGATTGTCCCGGCTGCAGCCGGACGTAGGCCTTCTTCCAGTCGGGTCGACGACCGACGAACCGGCCCTGCCGCTTCTCCTTGCCGTGCGCAATAGCGGTCCGCACTCCGGCCACTTTCGCGCCCAGCAACTGCTCGACGGCATGCCGGATATCCACCTTGGTCGCCGCGACCGCCACTTCGAACGCAATCACCTGCCCGGCCTCGCGTGACCCCGCTTCGCGCAGGATGGTCGACTTCTCGGTAATGATCGCCCGCCGGATCACATCGGTCGGCTTCATGACGACTCCGTCTCCGCGCCCTGCGGCGACTCCTCCGACGATCCGCGCGGACGCGACCCCGCGGCGCCCGTGACGACGCGCAGGAGATGCTCCATCGCCGGCCTCGTGGCAACGACATGCCCCGCGTCGATCACGTCTCTGGCCGTCACGAGACTCGATAGCGTCACCTCCACTCCGGGCAGGTTGCCCATTGCGAGGTCGAGATTGTCGTTCGGCCTGACGTCAATCAGCAGCGCCTTGCCGGACACGTCGAGTGCATCGAGCAGCTCGTTGGCCAGCCGCGTCCGGGGTTCCGCCAACTCGAACGCCGAGATCACGATCACGCGCCCCTCGGTCAGCTTTACCTGCAGCGCGGCACGCAACGCGCCCCGCCGCACCTTGCGCGGGAGGCGGTAACCGTAGTCGCGCGGCTGCGGCCCCAGCGCCACGCCACCCTTCCGCCAGAGCGGGTTGCGCGCCGATCCGACCCGCGCACGACCGGTTCCCTTCTGGCGCCAGGGCTTTCGGCCGGTGCCGCTCACTTCGCCCCGGGTCTTCGTGGCCTGCGTGCCGCGACGCTGAGCCGCCTGTTCCTGCACGACCGCTTCCCACACCAGGCCGAGGGCCGGCGCGCCGGCGAGAATCTCGTCGTTCACCTCAAGGGTGTCGACTTTCTCGTTCTGCCCGTTCACGACGTCGAGCGTCATTTCTTCGTCTCGTTCCCCGCGCTCCGGCGAGGCGCCACCGCCTTGCGGATGACGACGCAGACGCCCGGTGCGCCCGGCACCGCCCCCCTCACCACCAGCCGGTGTTGCTCGGCGTCCACCTCAATCACCCGGAGGTTGCGGACGGTAACGCGGTCGCCGCCCATCCGGCCAGGCGAGCGCATCCCCTTGAGGACGCGTGACGGATACGACGACTGGCCGATCGAGCCGGGGGCCCGGTGGAACATCGACCCGTGCGTCGCCCGGCCGCCCGCGAAGCCGTGCCGCTTCATGACTCCCTGAAAACCCCGGCCGCGGCTCACCGCCGTGATGTCCACCTGGTCGCCCGCCGCGAAGAGCGACACGTCCACCCGCTCGCCCTCGCCGGGCGGCTCCTCGCTACCGGTGAGCGGCATCTCGCGCCGGACGCGCGTCGGCGGCACGTTTGCGCGCGCAAAGAGCCCGGCAACCGCCTTTGACACACGCGCCGGCCGCTCTTCCACCAGTCCGAGCTGCACGGCATCGTACCCGTCGCGGTCCGCCGTCTTGCGCCGCACCACTACGCACGGGCCCGCCTTGAGGACCGTCACCGGCAGCGCCGCGCCGTCTGGCGCAAACACCTGCGTCATGCCGATCTTCCGTCCGATGATCCCGTTCACCATTGCTCGTTCCGCAGCGTCCGCCGGCTAGGCCGGCTCCCGGCTGTCCGCCTTGATCTCCACGTCCACCCCCGCCGGCAGATCGAGCTTCATGAGCGCATCGACGGTCTGGGACGTCGGCTCGAAGATGTCGATCAGCCGCTTGTGGGTCCGGATCTCGAACTGCTCGCGCGACTTCTTGTCGACGTGCGGCGAACGGAGCACCGTCCACTTCCGGGTGCCGGTCGGCAGCGGGATCGGTCCCGCCAGGCGCGCGCCGGTTCGCCGGGCGGTGTCGACGATCTCGGTCGTCGATTGATCCAGCAGGCGATGGTCGAACGCCTTGAGGCGGATCCGAATCTTGTCACTGAAGGTCGCCATCGTTCGTTCCCTGTCAGATGCCGTGAATACGCGACACGATCTGTTCCGCGACGCCCTCCGGCGCCGGCTCGTAGCGGTCGAAGTGCATCGTGTAGGTGGCGCGCCCCTGTGTGCGCGACCGCAGGTCGGTGGCGTACCCGAACATCTCCGCCAGCGGCGCCCGCGCGTTGACGATCTGGCTGCCGCCGCGCGCCTCCATCGATCGGACCTTGCCCCGCCGGCCGTTCAGATCGGCGATCACCTCGCCCATGTAGTCCTCCGGCACCACGATCTCGATCCGCATGATCGGCTCGAGCAGCGTGGCGCCCGCCTTCTGCGCCGCCTGACGGAACGCCATGACACCCGCCATGCGGAACGCCGGATCGGACGAATCGACCGGATGGTGCGAACCGTCGTACAGCGACACGCTCACATCTTCCAACGGGAAACCCGCCAGCACGCCGGTGGTCATCGCGTCCCGGACACCCTCTTCGACCGGCCGGATGTACTCGCGCGGAATCGCGCCGCCGACGATATCGTTGACGAACTCGAAGCCGTGCCCCGCCGGCATCGGCGCGACACGTATCTTCACGTGGCCGTACTGCCCGCGACCGCCGGTCTGCTTGACGTACCGCCCCTCACCCTCAGCCGGGCGCGTCAGCGTTTCCTTGTAGGCGACCTGCGGTCGGCCGACGGCCGCATCCACGCTGAACTCGCGCTTCAGCCGGTCGACGAGTATCTCCAGGTGCAGCTCCCCCATCCCGGAGATCACCACCTGGCCCGTCTCCTCGTCGGTCCGCACCTGGAACGTCGGATCCTCTGCTGTCAACTTCGCCAGCGCCCCGGCCAGTTGCTCCTGATCCGCCTTCGTCTTGGGTTCGATGGCCAGGCTGATGACCGGCTTCGGAAACTCCATCGACTCCAGCAGGACGGGATGCTGCGGATCGCAGATCGTCTCGCCGGTGGCGACGCTCCGGAGACCGACGGCGGCGGCGATGTCGCCGGCGTACACCTGTCGAATCTCCTCGCGCTTGTTGGCGTGCATCTTCAGCAGGCGGCCGATCCGTTCCCGCTGGCCGCGGCCGGCGTTGAGGACGGTCGCGCCGGTCGTCATCACGCCGGAGTAGACCCGGATGAACGTCAACTGGCCCACGTAGGGGTCGGTCATCACCTTGAAGGCGAGCGCCGAGAACGGCGCCCGATCGTCCGCCGGACGATCCACCAGGCTATCGTCCGACCCTTCGGAACGGAGCGGATTGACGCCGGAGATCGGCGGCACGTCCTCGGGTGAAGGCAGATAGTCGACCACCGCGTCGAGAAGCGGCTGGATCCCCTTGTTCCGGAACGCCGATCCGCACAGGACGGGCACGAACGGCGCCTCCTCGGCGCGCAGCGATTCGACGGTGCGCCGGCGCAGCGTCTCGCGGATCGCATCGGCCGGCAACGGCTCACCGTGCAGGTAGAGGTGAAGCAGATCGTCGTTCACCTCGCTCACCTTCTCGACAAGCTGCTCGCGCGCCTCCGTCGCCGCCGCGCGGTACGCGTCGGGAATCTCGCCGACCGCCGGCTCGGCTCCCAGGGTGTCTTGCGCGTAGCGGATCGCCACCATGTCGATCAGATCGATGACGCCGCCAAACTGATCGCCATCGAACAGCGGCAACTGCACCGCGATCGGGTTGGCTCCCAGCTTGGTCCGGATCTGATCGATCGTGCGCCCGAAGTCCGCGCCAACGCGGTCCATCTTGTTGACGAAGCAGATCCGCGGCACGCGGTACTTGTCGGCCTGGCGCCAGACGGTTTCCGACTGCGGCTCGACGCCGGCGACCGCGTCGAAAACCGCGACCGCTCCGTCGAGCACGCGCAACGACCGTTCGACCTCGGCCGTGAAGTCGACATGGCCGGGAGTATCAATGATGTTGATCCGGCGCCCGCGCCAGTCACAGGTCGTCGCGGCCGACGTGATGGTGATGCCGCGCTCCTGTTCCTGCGCCATCCAGTCCATGACCGCGGTGCCGTCGTGCACCTCGCCCAGCTTGTAGGTGATGCCCGTATAGAAAAGGATGCGCTCGGTGGTCGTCGTCTTGCCGGCATCGATGTGGGCCATAATGCCGATGTTCCGCGTCCGATTGAGCGCCACCGTCCTGGACATGGTGCGTTCCGTCCGTCCCGCCGCGCGCATGGTCGACCCGGGGACGACCAACGTGCTGGCACCACCCTTCATCTGCTATGCGCCCCCGCCTTCTGCATCGTCACTGCCGTCCGTCTACCACCGGTAGTGGGCGAATGCCTTGTTGGCCTCCGCCATACGGTGCGTGTCCTCACGCCGCTTGACCGCCGCGCCGCGCAGGTTGGCTGCGTCGATCAGTTCGTTCGCCAGCTTCTCCCGCATCGTCTTGCCGTCGCCGCGCGCCCGGGCGTACGACGACAGCCAGCGAATGCTCAGCGACAGCCGGCGATTCTGCGACACCTCGATCGGCACCTGGTAGTTGGAACCGCCCACCCGGCGCGACTTCACCTCGAGGGTGGGCTTCACGTTGTCGACGGCCTTGCGAAACACCTTGAGCGGCTCGTCGCCGGTCCGCTCGCGGATGAGGTCGAGGCTGCCGTAGACGATCCCTTCGGCGACGCTGCGCTTCCCGCTCTTCATGATCATGCGGACGAACTTCGTCACCAGCGTGCTGTCGTACACCGGATCGGCCGGCACTTCCCGCTTCGGAACCTCACGTCTGCGTGGCATGACTCTGTCCTGACTGGGCGCCGGCTACGCCTTGGGCCGCTTTGCGCCGTACTTCGAGCGACTCTGCCTTCGGCCGGCCACGCCGACCGTGTCGAGCGTGCCGCGCACGACGTGGTACCGCACGCCGGGAAGATCCTTGACGCGGCCGCCCCGGATCAGCGCCAGCGAGTGTTCCTGCAGGTTGTGCCCCTCACCGGGAATGTAGCTGGTCACCTCGATGCTGTTCGTCAGGCGGACCCGGGCCACCTTGCGGAGGGCCGAGTTCGGCTTCTTCGGCGTCTGCGTGAAGACGCGCACGCAAACTCCCCGTTTCTGGGGGCAGCTTTGCAGGGCCGGGCTTTTCGTCTTGTTGACGATCCGCGTGCGCCCCTTGCGTACCAGTTGGCTAATCGTCGGCACGTCTGCTCCCTCGCTCGACGCCGCGTCACCCCGCCCCAAGGGACGGAGCGTGGCGCGGCTGACACGCGACCCGTTGTGGCCGAGGCCTTGAAGCGGCTGCCGTTCCCGGCGGCCACCTGGCGCCCCGACCGGTTGACCCTATTCGTTGTACTCGTCGTGCAGGCGCCCCGCTACGCCTGCCGGCGCCCGCGGGAAACCAACGCGTGAAAGGGACCTCATACGACCGACGGCCCCCCTCGGACTGATCGGATCCACATAGGGTATCCCGAACCCGACGCAAACCGCAAATCTTAGCACCTGCTACGCCTCAGGTGCAACTCGCCGGACCTAGATAACTTCCCTCCTAGGCCTCGCCGTCGTCCGACGGCGCCGGTTCCGGTTCGTCCGCCGCCGGATCGTAGGACATCACGGTCCGCAACGACCCGACCGGGCTGTCCGACAGGCCCGTCTCGAGACCGAAGAAGTCCTCCGCCTCGGCGTCGTCAAGCACCGGCGCCGGCGGTTCGTCCGGCTCGACCCGGACCCGGCGGTAGTAATCGAAGCCGGTGCCAGCCGGTATCAGCCGGCCCATGGTGACGTTTTCCTTCAGTCCCCGCAGGTGATCGACCTTGCCGGAGATGGAGGCCTCGGTGAGCACCCGCGTCGTCTCCTGGAACGACGCGGCCGAGATGAACGACTCGGTCGAGAGCGACGCCTTCGTAATCCCCAGCAGCAGCGGGCGGCCGGTTGCGGGCTGCCCCTCCTCGGCGACGACGCGTTCGTTCTCCTTGCGGAATCGGACCTTGTCGACCTGCTCGTCGACCAGGAACTCGGTGTCTCCCACCTCCTCGATCTTCAACCAGCGCATCATCTGGCGCACCGTCACCTCGATGTGCTTGTCGTTGATCGCCACGCCCTGCAGCCGGTAGACCTCCTGAATCTCGTTCACCAGGTAGCTGTACAACTCCTGCTCACCCAGCACGTCGAGGATGTCGTGGGGGTTGCGCGGCCCCTCCATCAAGGGATCGCCCGCGCGCACCAGGTCGCCGTCCTGAACGTTGACGTGCACGCTGCGCGGCAGGAAGTAGTCGCGGGGCTCGGCGTCGGACTCGTCCGGAACGATGACAATCTTCCGCATCCCCTTGACGATGCCGGCGTGCTTGACGGTGCCCTCGATCTCGCTGATGATCGCCGGCTCCTTCGGCTTCCGCGCTTCGAACAACTCGACCACGCGCGGCAGGCCGCCGGTGATGTCCTTGGTCTTGGTCGTCTCGCGCGGAATCTTGGCCAGGACGTCGGTCGCGTTCACGACGTCGCCCTCGTTCACCATCAGGTGGGCGCGCGACGGCAAGTCGCGATGGAACAGCACGCGGCTCCGTCCGTCCAGCACCTCGATCCGTGGCTGCTTGTGCTTCTTTTCCTTCTCTTCCCGCTTGCTGTCCTTCCTGCCCTTGGCCGCTTTCGCCGCAGACGGCTTTTCCTCCCCCGACCCGGACGGCGGATCGATGATGATGCGGCGCATGAGGCCGGTTACCTCGTCCACCTCCTCGTGCATCGTTTCCTCGTCGATGTCGTGGAAGCGCACGCGGCCCCGCTTCTCCGTCAGGATCGGGCGAGTGTAGGGATCCCACTCGACCAGGGTCGTCCCCACTTCCACCTCGTCGCCGTCCGCCACGTGCAGGTGGGCGCCGTAGACCAGCTCGTAGTGCTCCCGGGAGCGCCCCTGCGGATCGCGCACGATCAACGATCCGGTCCGGTTCATGACCACCAGCGAACCGTCGACCGTCGCCGCCGTCTGCACGCCGTCGAAGTCCACCGTCCCGGCATGCTTGCTGCGGTGCGTCGACTGCTCGGAGCCGGACGCGGCGCCCCCGATGTGGAACGTCCGCATCGTCAACTGCGTGCCCGGCTCGCCGATCGACTGCGCCGCGATGACGCCGACCGCGAGCCCCCGCTCGACGAGCTTGCCGGTAGCCAGATCCCGCCCGTAGCAACGAGCGCAGACCCCGCGTTCGGACTCACAGGTGAGGACCGACCGGATCCGGACGTTCTCGATGCCCGCCTCCTGAATCTCGGACGCCAGCTCCTCGTCGATCAGCGTGTTCGCCGACGCCAGCACCTCGCCCGTCACCGGGTCGATGACTTCATCTCCCGCGGTGGAGTTGACGGTGACCCGGCCGATGATCCGGTCGCGCAGCGGCTCGATGATCTCGCCGCTGTCAACGATCGCCCGCGCCTCGATCCCCTGGCTGGTGCCGCAGTCGATCTCCGAGATGATCACGTCCTGCGCGACGTCCACCAGCCGCCGGGTCAGGTAGCCGGAATCCGCCGTCTTGAGCGCCGTGTCGGCCAGACCCTTGCGGGCGCCGTGGGTCGAGATGAAGTACTGCAGCACGGTCAGCCCTTCGCGGAAGTTGGAGGTGATGGGCGTTTCGATGATCTCCCCCGACGGCTTCGCCATCAGGCCCCGCATCCCCGCGAGCTGCTTGATCTGCTGCTTGCTGCCGCGCGCGCCCGAGTCCGCCATCACGAAGACCGGGTTGAACGCCTGCTCCTGATCGTCGATGTTCTCCATCCTCGCGAACATCTCGTCGGCGACCCGGTCGGTAACGCCCGACCAGATGTCGATCACCTTGTTCTTGCGCTCGCGATCGGTGATGGCGCCCTGCTGGTACTGCTCCTCGACGACGATCTCCTCGTTCTTCGCCTGATCGACGAGCCCCGCCTTCGTGTCGGGGATCACGAGATCGTTGATCCCGATGGAGAGGCCCGACTTCGTGGCATAGAGGAAGCCCAGATCCTTCAGGCCGTCCAGCATCCTGACGGTGAGCTCGATCCCGCGCCGCAGGTAGCTGTATTGCACGAGTTGCTGCAGGCCCTTCTTCTTCAGCAGCCCGTTCACGAAAGGAATCTCGTCCGGCAGCGCGCTGTTGAAGATGACGCGGCCCACGGTCGTGGTGACGATCTCGTTCTCGAGTTCACGCACCGGCGCGTGGAGGACTTCCTGATCGTCGCGGGTCGCGCCCAGGTCCATGTAGGGCCCGCTCAGCCGCAGTCGGATGTCGCTCAGCGTCTCGACGGCGCCGGCCTGGAGCGCGAGCAGCACGTCGTCCCCGTTCAGGAACACCGGCAGCTCGTCGTCCTTCCAGAGCGGCTCCACCCCATTGCCCGCCGTCTCCTGCGTGCCGTAGATGCGGCCCCGCCCCTTCGCGCCCGGCTTCGACTTCGT